>CANMCE010000001.1 GCA_947496235.1 uncultured Glaciecola sp.
GGAGTGGTAGTTCAGTTGGTTAGAATACCGGCCTGTCACGCCGGGGGTCGCGGGTTCGAGTCCCGTCCACTCCGCCAGAAAACACCCTACCATTGGAGTGGTAGTTCAGTTGGTTAGAATACCGGCCTGTCACGCCGGGGGTCGCGGGTTCGAGTCCCGTCCACTCCGCCATTAATGCTTTGTTTTAAAAGTATTTTTCATATAACATATGGGCAAAAAACGCGGTAAGTGTTCTATCATGTCCAAACCCCTATTAAACTGTCAGCAAATTTGTAAAAGTTACCACGATGGCGCTCAAAGTGTTCAGGTTCTGTCTGGCGTTGATTTACAGATAAATGCGGGCGAATTGGTCGCTATTTTGGGTAGCTCCGGTAGCGGAAAGAGTACTTTATTGCAAATTATGGGTACGTTGGATGAGCCTGATAGTGGTAAAGTGTATTTTCAAGATCAAGATTTAGTCCAACTCTCGGCTAAAGAACAAGCCAATTTTCGCAATAAACATCTAGGTTTTGTATACCAATTTCATCATTTATTACCTGAATTTACCGCAGCTGAAAATGTTGCTATGCCGAAAATGATAGGTGGTACAAAAAAACAACAAGCCTTAGATGAAGCAAAAGAGTTGCTCTCTCAGGTAAAACTAGAACATAGAACCGAACATAGACCTTATCAATTGTCTGGTGGTGAACGCCAAAGAGTCGCCATTGCGCGCGCATTGATTAATCGACCCAGCATAATTATGGCCGATGAACCCACAGGTAATTTAGATGCTGATACCAGTGAGTCGATATTTGAACTAATTAAATCAATTAATGATTCATTCGGTACTACCTTTATTGTGGTCACCCATGACCAAGGTCTTGCCGGACAAATGCATAGAACGTTGCATTTACGCAATGGTAATTTTAATGCGAAGTGAGATTAACGAATATGCACTATTTTAGTCGCTTTCTCGCCAAAGGTTTTCGCCATCAACAACAGCATGGATTTATTGGCTTTGTCACCAAACTATCGGCTATTGGTGTTGGTGTAGGCTGTGCAGCATTAATATTACTTTTAAGTGTAATGAATGGCTTTGAAAGAGAATTAAAAACCTCCTTGCTTTCACTAGTACCTCACGCTGAATTTATTCAAATAGAAAAACATGGTATTCAGTTATCGCCAGCCTTTAAACAAGCTGTGCAAGCGGATGATCGAGTGGAACAAATTTATCAAGTGAATAGGGCCGTTGCCTTGTTGCAATATGGAAACGCTTTTAAGTCTTTGGAAATCATTGGAGGAGAACCTAACTATTGGCAACATAAATTCTCCAACAGTATAAATATTAGTAAGTTAGAATCTTCGCCTGACGGAATTTATCTTGCCCATAACGTACTTAGCAATCTAAATATCCAGATGGGCGATAAGGTTCAGCTTTTGATCCCAGAAACGGATGACAGTTTAAAGTTTAGAACGCCAAAATCCCATTGGTTCGAGGTAATTGGAAGTTTTGATGCCATAGGGGATTTAAACGACCGTTTAGGGATAGTAAACCCAAATACCCTGAATAAAATTTTGGCATTGGATAGCGGTGCAAGTACCCACATTGAATTTGTGTTAGAAGACCCATTTCAAGCGCAAACCTTGGTGCGTGAATACGGTTACAAGTTTGACCAACCTATTTACATGTCTAGTTGGTTTAGAATGAACGGGCACCTTTATTATGATATTCAACTTGTACGCTTCGTGATTTACATTGTATTAGCTTTGTTGATTTGTATAGCTTGCTTTAACGTTGTATCCAGCTTGGTGATGTCGGTAAAAGAAAAGAGTAAAGCTATAGCGATACTGAAAACCATGGGCGCCACAGAAACACAAATACGCCAAGTGTTCGTGTTAAGAGGTATTAGAAGTATTTTTCTTGGATCCTTGTTTGGCTGTCTAGTTGGAATATTGCTATCGCTGTTTTTGCCTGATGTTCTGAATTTTATTGAGCAAACAACGGGATTATCGGTACTTAATTCAGGTGTGTATTTTACCAGTACCATTCCATCACAATTGGTTTGGTGGAATGTGTTGGTGACCTTCTTATTTGCGGTTTTTATCGGCTATCTTGCTACTATATATCCGGCAAGGAAGGCCGCTAAATTACGGCCTGCATTGCATTTACATTAAGATTTTTCAGTTAGGTGTTGGAGCTCGTCACTTGCTATCTCATCTTCAAGATCCATGTTGTTGTAAATATCCTCATCCAATGACTTTTCAGACTTAGCTACTATACAAGTCACGGTACAATCACCGGTAATATTAACCACAGTTCTTGTCATATCAAGTAAGCGGTCAATCCCTATGATCAGGCCAATGCCTTCTACAGGTAATCCAACTTGCTGTAACACCATAGCTAACATTATTAGTCCAACACCAGGGACACCAGCAGTTCCCACAGAGGCAAGTGTTGCAGTCAATATGACCATTAACAATTGCGCCATTGATAAGTCTACACCATAAGCTTGTGCGATAAACACAGTGGCAACGCCTTGCATTATAGCAGTACCGTCCATGTTGATAGTCGCACCTAAGGGAATAGTAAAGGAGGCTACACTATTATCTACCCCCAATTTTTTTTCTGCTGTAGCAAGAGTGATCGGCAAGGTCGCGTTTGAACTGGATGAACTAAATGCAAACAAAGCTGCATCTTTCATTTTTATCATTAATTTTATTGGGTTTAAGCCAGTAAATACTTTGAGCAAGATTGGGTAGGTAATAATGCCGTGCAATATAAGCAGTATAAACACTAAGATAAAATATTTAGCAATATTATAGAATGCATTGAATTCCAAGGTGCTGGCGAGCTTTGCGATTAAGAAGAACACCCCATAAGGTGCAAGTTCCATTATAATAGTGACGATTTTCATGATTACGTCATTTAGAAATTCAAATCCCTGTCTGACCTTAGTCCCACTTTCTTTTGCCAAAGACATGGCGATACCAACAAGTATTGAAAATACAATAATTTGTAGCATATTGCCGTCGGCCATTGAGGCAATCGGGTTCGAAGGAAACATATCAATGATGACTTGAGCTAGACCTGGTGCTTCTTTGGGTTCAAAAACCGCATCCGCACCTATATCAAATTTTTCGCCAGGTTTAACTAGTAACGCTGCGACAATAGCGCCAGTTACGGCAATAGCAGTGGTTAATAAGTATAAAGAAACGGATTTTCCGCCCAGTCGACCTAATTTTTTTGGATCGGATAAACTCGAAACACCACAGACTAAGGATACAAATACCAAAGGTACTACCAGCATCTTTAAACTGTTGACAAAAATAGTGCCGCCGATGTGAAAAATATTTTCCACAAAAAAACCGTAGACAGAAAAATCTAACCCAAACAATGAGATAACTAAATCTTTTCCGTCACCAAAGGTGCTCCTCATAAACTGTAGGATAAGTCCTATTATGATTCCAGCACACATGCCGATAAGTATTCTGAGAGTTAAATTTGTTTTTTTTGTCGCACTGGACATACCTAGACCTTCTTATTTTGGTTATGTGTCTTAATACCAAAGGTTAACAACAACCGTCTAAAAGCAAAAGACTCTTTGTTATTTTATATGTTGATTTATACCAACGCTTGCAAATCGATCTATAACATAGGTTAACAAAATGAAACACTGTATTCGCACAATTTGGTTTACCCTTCTACTAGGCATGCTTATGGCATGTGGCGGTGGCGGCGAACCTTTAAGCCGTTCTGAAACCGGCACTCCAACACCAGATCCAGGTGCCACACCACAAACTCTCACTCTGGCTCTCTCTTTAGTAGATGCAGATGGAAATACAGCGTCGGAAGTCAGTGATGGTTCTCCGTTAACGCTACTTGCAACCGTTACTAATCAAGATGGTAACCCAGTTTCCAACAAAGTGGTAACCTTTACCTTCGATAAAGCTGGTTTAGCGAGATTTGGTAATGACGCAGGTTCTGCATTAACCGGTACAGACGGCATTGCGAGGATTGCGATTTATGTTGATGATTTATCCGGCAGTGCAAATATTACTGCTAGCGTTGATTCTACAGTAACCGAAAGTATAGGTTTTACATCAGCAGGCTCACAGCAACAGCAGCCGACAGCAATAGAATTGTTCGCAGACAAGGTCCAATTGCCTTCATCAGGCAACGATACAGTGGTTATTACGGCTATTGTCAAAAACGATAACAACATATTGTTAAGCGACATACCAGTGTCATTTGCAGTGAACAATAATGCATCTTTAACTGTTGTGGATTCCGTAACTGGGGAAGACGGCGCAGCGAGAGCACGCTTGTCAACGCAAAATAACCCAGAAAATAGAACCATTACAGTTACGGCCAACGCGGCAAACCTAAATCAAACCTTAGATATAAAAGTAGTTGGTACTGAAATTTTAGTTAATGGCCCATCGTCCATTATTATCAATGATGTGTCGCCTTTAACCATAGTGGTGTCTGATTCTGATGGTAGAGGAATACCTAATACGCCTGTTAGCATTTCATCAGACATAGGTACAATTTCTAATCCTGTTCCCGCGGATGCAGACGGAAATCCAATGACAGACAGCAGTGGTCAAGTCAGTGTGGATTTCTCTTCGTCACAAGCAGGAAATGCTGCTGTGACAGCTTCTGCCTTAAATACAAACATTCAATTTCGAATTAATATTCAACAAGACGATTTTAGTTTCTCATCAGTGCCCTCAGAGGATATACCGCTCGGTGATTTAGCACCCCTTGAAATTCGCTGGTTTAAAAATGGGCTTCCTTATGCCAATGGTAATATCGAAGTAACATCGTCTCGGGGTAATATAACTGTGGGGGGCAACCCAACCAATGTTACAACTACGGATGCTTTTGGTGTTGCAACAGTACATATTTCATCATCTTTTGCCGGACCTGCGTCAATTTCTGCTATTGGTACTGATGGCAATGGTCAAACTGTGAGTGCCAGAACCAGCATTGAATTTATCGCTACTGTTCCCCACAGTGTTTCGGTAGATGCAACGCCTGATTTAATTGGTCCAGAAGGACAAACCTCTACCTTTACAGCAATAGTCCGTGATCAATTGGGTAACCTTGTAAAAGGTGCTGAAGTTGATTTCACTATAGTGACAGATGATACTGGCGGTAGTATTTCGCCTAACAGAGCCACTACAGATTCAAATGGTATAGCCTCAACAGTTTATACGTCTAATGCAGTAAGCTCTCAAGATGGTGTTTTGATTCGTGCTGCTACAGGTGGCGTTACTGGCGATGCATATTTAACCGTAGGTGACAGAGCCTTTGATATCTCATTAGGTACGGGTACTATTATTCAAAAACCAGATAATTCTACCTACTTAAAAGAGTTTGCTGTGTTTGTCACTGATGCAGCGGGTCGTCCTGTAGCCAATGCGGAACTAACGGCTTCTGCAAACCCAACCATGGAAAACGCTTACCGCAAAGGTTATTGGAACTGGGATGCAAACGATCGAATTTGGGTGTTGTATGATACCAATCCTTTATCACCAACGTATTTAGAAAATACCTATATCAATTGTCCTTCAGAAGATTTCATTATTCGTAACAACCGATTAGATGCAGGAGAAGACCGCAATGGTGATGGACAATTAACCCCAGGTAACGTTGCTGTTGTATCGTTTAAAGATGGTGTTTCACGTACCAACGAATTTGGTCAAGCGACAATTGAGGTGCGTTATCCAAGACAATTTGCGCCTTGGGTAAAACTAGAGATAGTAGTCTCAGGTCAGTCATCTGGTACAGAAGCGTCTGAAAGCCAATTCTTTACATTATCAGTCGCTGCTGAAGAGTTAAAAGCAGAAGGTATAAGCCCACCAAATAGCCCATTTGGTCAAAGTTTATTAACCTGCTTTAACACTGATTAATAATGAAGTTATAGAAAAATCCCGCTTAAAAACGGGATTTTTTTATTTTTGAAACGGGTAAACTGAACCCAAGTTTAAAATTCCCGTTAATTCATCTAACGCTGTTCTAGATTCATTTAATAGTTGTGGATCAGCAAGATCTTGAGGTGCAAGTTGATCTCTGTAGTGCGAATTTACCCATTGGCAAAGCTGTAAATATTTTCTATCAGTGATGATGCACTCGGAATTAACCGCATTTAATTCCTCGTTATTCATAGCAACACGAAGGCGTAAACAAGCAGGACCGCCTCCATTTTGCATACTCTGCTTAACATCAAAAAAGTGGACTTTTTTAATCGGTGAATTAGATTCCACCAATTTTTCGAGATACTGATTTACGCTAGGAATTTGCTGACATTCAAGTGGTGCAATAATGACCATATCTCCGTTAGGCAGATTCACCAGTTGAGTATTGAATAAATAGCTCTTAACGGCATCTATAATAGGTACGTCTTGAGTGCTAACTTCAATAAAGTGAAAGTCGTCTGAACCATAGGCTTTCAATAACTGTTGTTGTACTTCACCGGTATTTAAAAATGCTTGTTGATGATAGAAAAGAACATTTTTATTGCCCACAGCGATTACATCATTATGAAATACACCTTGGTCAATAACATCGGGATTTTGTTGAGCGAATACGGTTTTCTCTTCTTTTAAGCCATGTAATCGAGCTATCGCTTGACTAGCTTCAAAGGTTTGGCGCGCTGGGAATTTTTGCGGCATAGGTTTGCTACCATCAAACGCATATTTACCAAACACAAAGAATTCCACCCCTTGTTGGCCATAGTCACTGCAAAATCTTGTATGATTAGCCGCGCCCTCATCCCCGAAGTGATCATTGTCTGGTAAGTGTTTATGATGTGAAAAATACTGTTCGTCAGCAAAGGTCGCCGCCAAAATATTGCCTGTCACTTTCGGTTCAATGGCGCGGTGAAATTTATTAGTCAAATTTGCAGGCGTAAAATGTACCTTATTATCAGCAGTATCAGCACTAGGGGATACTGTGGCAGCGTTCGCAGTCCACATACTAGAGGCAGAACTACATGCCATTAGTAAATGCGGGGCTTTTTTATAAGCTGCTGCTAAGACTTCAGTATCATTCCCGGTAAATCCTAAACGACGTAAAGTATGAGTATCCGGACGCTCTTGAGGGGCCAAAACGCCTTGAATCAGGCCTAAATCACTCAGGGCCTTCATTTTCTCTAACCCTTGCAGAGCGGCTTGCTTCGGATTACTATTCGCCCGCGCGTTAGCGGTAGAAGCAACATTCCCATAGGAGAGACCTGCATAATTATGTGTAGGCCCAACTAGACCATCAAAATTTGCTTCAATTGCTGTCATTGTTTTCTCCTATTAAATTGAATAAACGCTACTAGGCGGTGGATAAATACACAAATTTTGTCGCGATTATACGGTTTTAATTTAGTTTGCCAATATTTAACAATAGAAAACTCATTATAAAACAATGACTTTTGTAACTTTTAATAGATATTTATATAGAACAGCTTGTTTTCTATTCACTTTGTAGATATATGTTAAAAAAGGAAAATTAACCCGTTGCTTGCCAAACTATAGATAAAAATTCTAGCAAGCACCTAAAATATATAAGGTTTTCTCTCTTAATGGGTAAATCATTAGTAATAGTAGAATCACCAGCAAAAGCAAAAACAATAAATAAATATCTAGGTAACAATTTTATTGTGAAATCCAGTGTTGGACATGTTCGGGATCTTCCGACTAAGTCTTTAGGCAAGGTACCGCCTAAAAAACCAGCAAAGGAATTAAATCAGCTTACTGATACCAAAAAACAAAACTATCTAAAAAAGTATGAATACCAAAAGCTAGTTGATCGTATGGGCGTGGACCCAATGAATGACTGGGAAGCGCATTACCAAGTGCTACAGGGAAAAGAAAAGGTAGTTAACGAATTAAAGAAGCTAGCGAAAAACGCTGATCAAATCTATCTTGCAACGGATTTGGATAGAGAAGGAGAGGCAATTGCTTGGCACCTTAAAGAATTATTAAAAGGTGATAACAAAAAGTTTCAACGTGTTGTTTTTAATGAAATTACCAAAACAGCCATTCAAGACGCATTTAAGCACCCAAGCGAAGTCAATACAGATAGAGTAAATGCACAACAAGCAAGACGATTCTTAGATAGAATCGTAGGTTTCATGTTGTCGCCACTTTTATGGAAAAAGGTTGCTCGTGGCTTATCTGCTGGTCGTGTGCAATCAGTCGCCGTTAGACTAGTGGTAGAACGCGAGCGAGAAATTAAAGCCTTTGTACCTGAAGAATTTTGGGATATTCATGCTGATTTAAATTCTGCTCAGGGCGATGCTTTGAAAATGCTGGTTGCCAAACATGCAGGTAAAGCTTTTAAACCAGTAAATAAGCAGCAAGCCGATACCGCTGTAGCCGAATTAAAAGCCAGCCAATACAGTGTTATTAGTCGTGAGTCTAAACCCACTCAAAGCAAGCCTTCAGCGCCATTTATAACTTCTACGTTACAACAAGCGGCAAGCACAAGACTGGGATTTGGTGTTAAGAAAACCATGATGCTAGCCCAACGTTTGTATGAGGCAGGCCATATTACCTATATGCGTACAGACTCAACAAATTTGAGTGAAGAAGCAGTTGCGACATGTCGAGAATATGTAAATAAGAATTTCGGTGATAAGTATTTGCCGGCAAATCCTCTTCGCTATGGTAGCAAAGAGGGCGCTCAAGAGGCACACGAAGCTATCAGACCGTCTAACGTTCAGATTAAATCTCAGAGCTTATCTGATATGGAAAACGACGCTCAACGTTTGTATGAGCTTATTTGGCGACAATTTGTTGCCTGTCAAATGACGAATGCAAAGTATGATGCCACAACCATTAAAGTACTGGCTAAACCTGAATCCGGTGAAGATTACGAATTAACGGTTAAAGGGCGTGTATTAATTTTTGATGGTTGGACAAAAGTACAACCTCAAATTGCGAAAAAAGACGACAAAGACACTGAGCTGCCCAATTTGCAACAAGGTGACAAACTATCACTTCAACAATTATTGCCCAGACAGCATTTTACTAAGCCTGTGGCAAGATTTAATGAAGCTTCTTTGGTCAAAGAGTTGGAAAAACGTGGAATAGGGCGACCTTCAACTTACGCTAATATTATTTCAACCATTCAAGATCGTGGTTATGTTAAATTAGAAAATAAGCGTTTTTACGCTGAGAAGATGGGTGAAATTGTAAATGATCGCCTAGTGGACAGTTTCGCAGACCTAATCAATTACGACTTTACCGCCAACATGGAGCAATACCTTGATGATATCGCCCAAGGTGAACTAAGTTGGAAAGAAGTACTCAACAGATTTTATGCAGATTTCTCAGCCAAACTAGAATTAGCTGAAAAAGAAGCCGAAGAAGGTGGGATGCGACCCAATCAGGCCGTGCCTGTGGATATCGAATGCGATAAATGTGGTCGTCAAATGAATATTCGCACTGCTTCTACCGGTGTATTCCTTGGGTGCTCTGGTTATAACTTACCGCCTAAAGAACGCTGCACCAACACAATGAGTTTGACGCCTGGCGACGAAGTGGTCAATGCATCAGAAGAAGAGCTTGAAACTGAGGCTTTACGCGCTAAAAAACGTTGTCCAATTTGCGATACAGCAATGGATAGCTATTTAGTTGATGAAAAAAATCGTTTGCATATTTGTGGTAATTCGCCGGCTTGTCCAGGTACAGAAATCGAAAAAGGCGACTTTAAACTCAAAGGCTATGATGGTCCTGTTATTGAATGTGATAAATGCCACAGTGATATGGAATTAAAGAATGGCCGTTTTGGGAAATATTTTGGTTGTACCAACGACGATTGTAAAAACACTCGTAAACTACTGAAAAATGGCGAACCAGCGCCACCAAAAGAAGATCCGGTCCATCTTCCAGAATTGCCGTGTACAAAATCTGATGGGTATTTTGTGTTAAGAGATGGCGCGTCAGGGATTTTCTTGGCGGCATCAACTTTTCCGAAATCCAGAGAGACAAGAGCGCCTCTAGTTCAAGAGCTTAAGCAGTTTAGAGATAGAATTTCTCCGAAGTTTTATTATTTAGCAGATGCACCAGCGAAGGACCCGGATGGAAATCCTGCGATAGTGCGCTATAGCCGTAAAACTAAGCAACAATATATTATGTCTGAAGATAGTAAGCAAAAAGCCACAGGCTGGTCTGCATGGTATCAAGATGGCAAATGGAAAGTAGAAGACAAGCGTAAAAAAACCTCCAAATAGGAGGTTTTTTTGTGTCTTATTTTGTATTAATCGCGAGTAACCTTAATTAATTACTCGGATTTGTACTTGGTGCACTAGCATTAGAAGTAGCGTTAGCAATGATTGCCGGTGTACGAATTCCTGCTAATTCACCACGTTTTTCGTTAGACATTTCTGAATATTCATTCATTTCTGGCATCTCAATACTGGTTGGCTGTGCCATAGGATGAGATACAAAATGCCAAGATTTAGGCTTGATACTTATTTCAGAAACCTCAGTTTTCACTTCAGCAGCTTCTACTACCTCAGTTTCAAGTGCGATTTCAGCTTGAACTGGCACATCATTCGAAGGTTCAGGCGCAGTCTCTGTAGCATTTTCACTTTCCACAGTAGCAGTTTCAACTGCAGCCTCTGCGGCTTTATCTTCACTTATTTCGTCAAATGCCAACTCAGCCTGAGCAACCTCTGTGGTTTGGGGTACTTCTTGAGTAGCGGGCTCAGCATCGGTTTCTTTTTGTTTGCGCTTTTGACCAGCAGCTCTAGCATGTCGAGGACTACGTCTCGAGCGATTGCGAGCAGGTGCTGCTTCTTCGGTGTCATCTTGCGAATCTTTCGTCTCTGCAGACTTGGCTTCAGAAGTCTGTTCTGTAGCTTTAGTTTCTGCTGCCACAATTTCTTCGCTTTGTTTAGATTCAACTTTGTTCTCTGCACTCTTGTCTGCCGATGTGTCGACCTTAGCATCTGCAGAAACTGTTGCTTCTTGTTTCTCAAGACCTTGATCATCTACAGCAGGAACAAGGGCTTCTTCTAAAGGAGCTTGAGCCTTTTCCTTCTGAGATTCATTTGCTACGGCTTTTGGCTTTTTGTTTTCTTTCCCCTGAACTTGAGCATTTTCAGTGTTGGTTGCAGCAACCGCTTGCTTATTCGCAGTTTCATTGTCATCTTTAACCCTTACGGATTGACGTTCAGGACGACGATTTCTGCGTTGCGCAGGCTTTTTACGTTGTTGAGTATTACGTTGATTTTGTTTGTTTTCTTGTGGCTTAGCCGAAGTCTCTTTTTGATCTTCGTTTTTATCTTTAGATTCAGTGTCTTTAGCCACCTTATCTTGTTGCTGTTTACGCTGTCTGTTTTGCTTATTACGATTATTTTGACGGCGTTTTTGATTACGGTTTTGTTGGCCGCGACGGTTCTGCTTAGGTTTGCTTTCTTGTTTTTTCTCTTCTTCAAACAAGCCTTTAAACCACTTCACTAAGCCATCAATAAGTCCTGGAGATTTTTTCTCTTGCTGGACAACTACTGGCGCTTGAGTTGGCGCAGTCATACCAGACAGGGCAGGCTTCTCGCGTTTTACCGCGTCAGCATTGGTGACTATTGTCTCTTCATCTTTTTGCACAAGATCAAGGTTGTAGCTCACTTCAGATGTAACATCTGCAACTTTACGACGTAAAATTTGGAATTTAGGCGTTTCTAAATTCGGATTAGGAATTATGATTAAACTCACTTTTTGGCGCTTTTCTAAGCGTTGAACAGCATCACGTTTTTCATTAAGTAAATAAGTTGCAACAGACACTGGCAATTGCGCTTCGATTTGCCCTGTGTTGTCTTTAATACTTTCTTCTTCAATGATGCGAAGTACAGCTAGCGCTGTAGATTCAATTCCTCGGATAGTACCATGACCATCACATCTTGGACATACGGTATGAGCTGACTCACCAAGAGATGGGCGCAAACGTTGACGACTCATTTCTAATAAGCCAAATCTAGAAATTTTGCCTAATTGTATACGGGCTCTGTCTGCTCTAACCGCATCTTTCATGCGATTTTCGACTTCACGTTGGTGTTTTACAGGTGACATATCGATGAAGTCGATAACCACAAGACCACCAAGGTCACGTAATCTCAATTGACGCGCTATTTCATCGGCTGCTTCTAAGTTGGTATTCAGTGCCGTTTCTTCAATGTCGCCGCCTTTGGTGGCGCGTGAAGAGTTGATATCGATAGACGTTAGCGCTTCTGTAGGGTCAATAACAATTGAACCGCCAGAAGGAAGTCTTACTTCGCGCTGAAACGCTGACTCTATTTGGGATTCAATTTGGTAATGAGAGAATAAAGGCACATCACCTGTGTACATCTTTACTCGATTTACAAAATCAGGGCGAACAACAGAAATATGTTGCTGAGCTTCTTCGAAAACCGTTTTGTCGTCGATTAGAATTTCGCCAATGTCACGACGCAAATAATCTCTAATCGCGCGAACGATAACATTACTTTCTTGATGGATTAAGAAGGGAGCTTGACGTGTATCCGCAGCGGTTGAAATTTGTTCCCAATAGTGTTTTAAAACACTAAGATCCCACTTCAATTCTTCAGGAGATTTGCCTACACCTGCGGTTCTTACAATCAATCCCATGCCATTAGGCACATCTAGCTCGCTAAGAGCGGCTTTAAGCTCTGTACGTTCGTCACCTTCGATGCGACGAGAAATACCGCCTGCACGAGGGTTGTTTGGCATTAATACCAAATAACTTCCAGCAAGAGAAATAAAGGTTGTCAGCGCTGCGCCTTTTTGACCTCTTTCTTCTTTATCAATTTGAACAATAACTTCAGTGCCTTCGGAAATAACTTCCTTAATGTTAGGGCGACCTTCAAATTTGTATCCACTGGGGAAGTAACTGCGAGCAATTTCTTTGAGGGGTAAAAATCCGTGACGTTCAGCGCCATAATTAACAAATGCGGCCTCTAAACTAGGTTCAACTCTAGTGATAACCCCTTTGTAAATGTTCGCTTTTTTCTGTTCGTGTCCAGGACTTTCTATATCAAGATCGTAGAGTTTTTGGCCATCTACAAGGGCTACACGCAACTCTTCTTGCTGAGTTGCGTTGATTAACATACGCTTCATATTGTCTAACTCTGTTTAACAACAGACCTAACAGAAAGTAGACACAGAGTCTCCCGACTGTGAACTTTTTTACTACGAGTAACTTACTTAATCTTTATTTACATGGCTCTTTTTTAAGCCATTATACTGTTACTTTACAGTTAGGTCTTTTTTATACATAACAGCAATCAGCCTGATAATTTGTTTATCTTATATTGGCCATTGCTAAATAAATTCATTCTTGCTTAACATTCAATTTACTGTGTGTTTTTAACGATTGAATGCTACCTGATATTCAGCTTTTGAGAGTCTAATAACCATTTGATCTCAAAAATTTTTTAGGTATTCCAATAAGCAATGCGATAATATCACACAAAAATACCAACACCTACGTTTTTAAGATGAAAACGTCAATCTTTTTTACAAAATTAAGTGTTAAATGACTGAACAATTTCAAAATGTACAATTTGTGACCATTACAGAAGATAATCATCTGCAACGCCTGGATAATTTTCTTACCCTGCAATTAAAAGGAGTACCCAAAGGCAAAATTTATAAAATTTTGCGTAAAGGCGAAGTGCGGGTAAATAAAAAGCGCGCTAAACCAGATTACAAACTGCAAATTGGCGATGAGGTTCGAATCCCGCCTATTCGTTTAGAAACCGCACCACCGGAAGGGCAAATTTCAAAAGGCTTTGCGCAAATGCTCAGCGATGCAATTTTGTATGAAGATGATCGAATAATCGTAATTAACAAGCCTTCAGGTGTGGCTGTACATGGTGGTAGCGGCGTTAAATCAGGTGTTATAGAAGGGTTAAGAGCCTCACGAGAGGCACATCAGTATCTTGAACTTGTGCATAGAATTGACCGGGATACCTCTGGCTGTTTGCTCGTTGCAAAGAAACGCTCAGCCCTTAGACATTTGCATGAACAACTTAGAAACAAGCAGATGAACAAAGTCTATCACGCGTTAGTCAAAGGCAATTGGCCGCACAATTTGAGAGTAGTAGAAGCACCATTAGAGAAAAATACCCTGCAAGGGGGCGAACGTGTGGTCATGGTGAATGATAATGGTAAAGAAAGTAAAACTAAATTTACCTTGTTAAAAACCCATGAGAAAATGTCATTGGTGGAAGCTAGACCAATTACAGGGCGAACACACCAAATTCGCGTTCATTGTCTGCATGCCGGGTATCCAATCGCGAATGACGACAAATATGGCGATAAAGAATTCGACAAATATGTTAAGTCTTTAGGCTGTAATAGATTATGTTTACATGCCTATCAATTGACTTTTATTCATCCGGTGAGTGAAGAGGTAATGACCTTTACCGCTGACTATGATGATCAACTCAATAATGCAGTGAAAAGTTTTTAATGAAGTATTCTCATATTATTTTTGATTGGGATGGCACGCTGATGGATTCAGCCGCTAAAATCGTGAGTTGCATGCAACATGCCGCGCAACGTGCGAGCCTACCCATTCCATCTGCGGAAAATGTGCACGAAATTATCGGCATTTCGCTTATTCCAGCGATTCAACAATTATTTAATTTGCAGGGCGAACAGGCTAAAGAGGTCGCTCAGCATTATAAAGAAGTGTTTATTACGACAGACCAAACACCATGTCCTCTTTTTCCGAAAGTGCAACAAACCTTACATCAATTGCAAAAGCACTGTGTATTAGGTGTAGCTACCGGTAAAGCAAGACGGGGATTGGAAAGAGCATTTGATGCTACAAATAGTCGCCAGTATTTTGATACTTCCATTTGTGCGGATGAAGCTGAATCAAAGCCTTCTCCTCAAATGCTTGAAAAGTTAATTGCCCATTGGAATGTGCCTGCATCTCAGGTGTTGATGGTAGGTGATACTGTTTATGATATGCAAATGGCTGAAGCCATAGATATGCCTAGATTAGGCGTTTCCTTCGGTGTACATCATGAAGAGCGTTTAAAACAGCACAATCCAGTTGGTATTTTGCACCACTATGACGACCTTTGGTCGTTTATCACGCACTAGAGCCTGTTTATCATGCTCTAATTTTTAGGACAATAAAATGTTAGATTTGAGTAGCAGTGACATGAGTCTTTATCAACAAATTGAAGCCATAACCCAGGATGAACCGGATATTATTGCAAATTTAGCGAATATTAGCGCTATCTTGTTTAATCAAATGGAGCAGATCAATTGGGCTGGCTTTTATTTAATGAAGGATGGCATGCTAGTGTTAGGTCCTTTTCAAGGACAACCTGCTTGTATTCGAATTCCTCTAGGGAAGGGCGTTTGTGGAACAGCAGCAGCGCTAAATCAAACAATGTTAGTTGAAGATGTTCATCAATTTGAAGGTCATATCGCTTGTGATGCAGCCTCTAATAGCGAAATTGTAATTCCCATCTGTAAAGATTCTGAAGTATATGCGGTTTTAGATATAGATTCGCCCATGGTCGGTCGTTTTTCCGAAGACGATAAAGTCGTGTTAGAAAAAGTTGCTAGGCTAATAGAATCAGTGATTGCGAAAGGGCAATAAAATATATGAAACACTTAGTTGATATTCATGTTCACTTAAGTACACCTGAGGACATGGAAGATAGACATGATGATCCCTATGAGGCATCTGAATGTTTAAATTCAATATTACATCTTACTTATGATAAAGCCGACGATGATATAGATCCCCATACCCTTGAACAGAGACTACAGAATGTTTGGGAAGTTTGGCATCTAAATACAGAAATTGTGAACATTGATATAGAAGATTTAGTAGATTGGGTAGACCATCAATCAAATACCTGAAATAATGCTGTAATCTACAAGGACAATAAGACATTTAGTTCATAATTCAAAAATGGTTCAAGAAAAGTTATCAAACACTAAAGATACACTGGCATATTTATGTTCCCAGTTTCCAAAATGCTTTACTCTAGATGGTGATGTGAAGCCACTAAAAATTGGAATATTTAAAGATCTAGCCGAAAGGTTGGATGATTCTGAGATTGTCAGTAAACGACTATTAAGAATGAGCTTGCGGCACTATACTAGTAGCTGGAAATATCTGGCTTCAGTTAAAGAAGGTAGTGCAAGAATAGATTTAGATGGAATAGACGGCGACTTAGTAGAAGCAGAACATGCTGAACATGCGGCTGTGCAGTTAAAAGAAAGTAAACAACGTGCAGCGGAAAAACGTCAACAGCAAAAGCAAGAGAAAGCTAAGTCTAGCCCGCCTAAACATAAAAAGCCTCGTTCATTTAAAAAGCCAGACAGCAAAGACAATACGAATATAACTCATAAGAAGAAACGCCTGGCCGTTAATAAAATTGCGGACGATGAATTGAAGGTTGGATTGGTCGTGTCAGTAAAGGTTGGTAAACAACCTATGCCAGCAGTTGTGACAGAAGTTTCAAAAGATGGGGTTTTTGTGCAACTTAATTCTGGTATGTCGGTCAAAGTTACTCAAGACCAGTTAAGAACCGTTTCAAAAAGTTAAGAGAGGTAGGTTAATGCGCCGTAAACCTTTAATGAAAAATATTTTTCACCATGTTTCATTAGTGACAATGCTCACTGTCAGCAGTGTAGCGATTGCCATGGAGCCAGAAGTCACGGAAGATGAGTTAGTTCTTCCCGTATTGGAGCAAGAAAAACAGCATTCTATAGCCGCTAAGCGCATAACCAGCACATTTACCCGAGCACATTACAAGAAAATTGACATTGATGATGCATTGTCGGAAAAAATCTTCGAACGTTATGTTGACTCATTAGATAATAATAAGCATTTCTTTTTAGCCAGCGATATCGACAGTTTTAAAGAGTTTAGAACTAAATTTGACGAAGCAGTAAGAATTGGCGATTTATCAATAGCTTATTCAATGTATATGCTAAATCTCGAACGCCGAAAAGAGCGTTTTGAGTATGCATTATCATTATTAGATAAAGGCTTTGACTTTGAAAAGTCAGGGGATAAGTTTTTCTACAATAGAGAAGACGCTGACTGGCCGACCACTAAAGACGAAATTGACGAAGTATGGCGCCAACGGGTGAAATACGATGCTTTAAGTTTGAAATTGGCGGATAAAACCCCTGAAGAAATTAAAGACATTTTGGATAAACGTTACACGCGAGCCATTCGTCGATTAACGCAAACAAATAGTGAAGACGTGTTTCAAACGGTAATGAATTCTTATGCGCGAAGCATTGAAGCCCATACTAGCTATTTGTCTCCTCGAAATACTGAACGTTTCCAAATGGATATGAACCTATCTTTAGAAGGGATTGGTGCGGTTTTACGTAATGAAGAAGACTTTACCACAGTGGTAAGCGTAGTTGCTGGCGGACCTGCTGACAAAAATGGCCAGTTAAAACCAGAAGACCGTATTTTGGGAGTTGCCCAAGAAGATGAAGAAACTTATGTTGATGTGGTTGGCTGGCGTCTAGACGAAGTCGTTGAGCTCATTAAAGGACCTAAAGGTAGTTTGGTTCGTTTGCAAGTTCAAAAAGGTGGCAATGACAGCAAAAATGTGATTGAAATCGCGATTACCAGAGACAAGGTTAAGCTTGAAGATAAAGCAGCAAAAGCAGATGTTTTAGATACAGACAGCGGTAAAAAGATCGGTGTGATTGAAATTCCATCTTTCTACCATAATCTGCATACGGACGTTATTAAACTGCTTGATGAATTAAAAGAGCAAAATGTACAAGGCGTGATTGTTGATTTAAGAGGTAATGGCGGTGGCTCGTTACCGGAAGCAATTGCCTTATCAGGATTATTTATCGAAAAAGGTCCTGTTGTGCAAATTCGTCATGAAAGCGGTCAAATTGAAATAAATCATGATAGAGATGGTTTAGTCAGCTATGACGGTCCACTTACAGTATTAGTTGATAGATATAGCGCTTCTGCGAGTGAAATCTTCGCCGCTGCAATGCAAGACTTTAACCGCGCCATTATTATTGGTGAGCAAACCTTTGGTAAGGGAACGGTACAGCAACACAGACCGCTAGCGCGTATTTATGATTTCTTTGAAAACAAATTAGGCGCAGTACAATATACCATGGCGAAGTTTTATCGCATTAGTGGTGGTAGTACACAGCATAAAGGTGTGAAGCCGGATATTTTATACCCAAGCCCAATCGAACCTGAAGAGTGGGGTGAAAGCAAAGAAGAAAATGCATTACCTTGGGATAGCATTGATAAAGCAAAATATTCTCAATTGACCAATAGCAGCAGCATGATTGATGTATTGACTGCAAAGCACAATGCGAGAACATTAAAAAATCCTGAGTTCCAGTATATTTTTGAAGATATCAAAGAATACAAAGAGAATAAGGATAAAAACTTTATCTCTTTAGTGGCTTCTGAAAGAATTGCTGAGGATAAAGAACACGATGCTAAGCGTCTTGAACGCATTAACCAGCGTTTAGAGCGTTTAGGATTAACAAAGGTAGAATCGTTAGATGACGATTTACCTGAACAGTTAGACGAGATAGACCCATTCTTAACGGAAGCGGTAAATATAACATTGGATATGGTTGAGTCTGGAAGCTACGCATTAAACATCTAGTTATAGTAGCTATCTGGGAAAAGAAATAGTAACCTCAACGTAACAAAATAATAAAAATAAAAAGAGGTCAGACTATGGCATCGAGAGGACATTTTTCTTCTCGGTTAGGATTTATTCTAGCTGCAGCTGGGTCAGCCGTTGGGCTTGGCAATATATGGGGCTTCCCCACCAAAGTCGCTGAGAATGGAGGAGCTGCCTTCATTCTCATGTATTTGGTTATGGCATTTCTACTTGCCTATCCAGTGCTTATGGCAGAGTTAATCATAGGCCGCGCCAAGCGAGCCAATATGATCGACGCGCTTCACAAAATATCAGGAAACTTTTTAGGTACGCTAACAGGCAGTGTTGGCGCGATCACCGTAATCTTGATCCTGGCCTTCTACAGCATAGTTGCCGGCTGGATGACTGCATATTTCGTTGATGGAATTTCCTCAATATTTTCACTCGATTTTGGTTGGCTTACGGCTGATTCTATTAGTCGCAACCTTGTTTTTACGGCTGTATTTTTAGTTTTTACTTGTTTAGTGGTTATCGGTGGCGTAAGTAGCGGTATTGAAAAATGGTCTGTACGCTTAATGCCAACCTTGTTGATTTTGATAATCAGCTTAATTATTTATGTCAGTTTTCAATCTGGTGCTATGAAAGGCTGGGAAAAGCTGTTAGTTCCTGACTTTGAAAAGGTTTTTCATCCAGCACTAATGTTAGACGCCATGGGGCAGGCATTTTTCTCGATGTCATTGGGTGTGGGTACCATGTTGGTTTATGGTTCTTACGTGCAACAACATGAAAGCCTGCCTAAACTTGGCGCCTCTGTCGCTCTGGTAGATATTGGCGTTGCTATTCTAGCGGGTATGCTGATAATCCCTGCTATGTATGTGGCACTGGAGAATGCAGTTCCCATATACGCTGATGATGGTACTTTACTATCCGGTCCTACTTTGATTTTTCAAGTTTTGCCCTCTTTATTTTCTAGTATTGGCTACATAGGCACTGTTGTGGCATCTGGATTTTTCTTACTCATGGTCATCGCTTCTTTAACGTCCTCTATCTCCATGTTAGAAGTGCCTGTGTCTTTCTTAGTCGATAACAAAGGCATGCAACGTCCTAAAGCTACTATGCTACTAACTTTGGTAGTGTTTCTCATAAGCTTAGTCATTGTCTACAATTTCGATGCCTTATTTGGTCTTGTAATTACCATCACCACAGAATATAGCCAACCATTACTTGGGCTTGTGCTTTGTATATTTGCTGGTTGGGTCTGGAATCGAAATGAGATTCTTCAAGAGTTGCAAAAAGGCGATGCTATGGCTGAACAGCGTATTTTCTGGAAAGTATGGCCGTGGTATATCAAGTTTATTTGCCCAGGACTGATTGCCATTAACTTCTATTTGTCGGTATTTTAATTCATGAGTAAACAACCAAAACAACCAAGTCTCATTGATTCTCTTATTCCGTTAGTTTTACTGATTGTACTCATGAGTTGTTCAGTGTATTTGTTTGGTGAAGATTCTTCTTATGGTCCAAACCAAATTGCACTGCTTATCGGAATGTTCACAGCCGCTATCATTGGTTTGAAAAACGGGTATACCTGGAAATCCATTGAAGAAGGGCTGATCGCGGGTATTTCGATGTCGTTAGGCGCATGTTTAATACTTTTAGCCGTAGGTTCACTGATCGGTACTTGGATGTTGTCGGGTACTGTTCCTACTTTGATTTATTATGGGTTGTCGCTTCTTAATCCAAGTTGGTTTTATCCTGCCGCTTGTCTAATTTGTGCTGTTGTTGCTATGTCCATCGGTAGTTCATGGACAACTGCTGCAACCATAGGTGTAGCCTTAATTGGTGTCGCTACAGGCATGGACATGTCATTAAGTATCACTGCGGGAGCCATAGTTTCTGGGGCTTATTTTGGTGATAAATTGTCACCTTTGTCAGAGACTACAAATTTAGCACCGGCGGTTGTTGGCACAGATTTATTTCAACATATTAAATATATGTTGTGGACTACGGTACCAAGTTTCGTTATCGCATTGATTTTGTTTACTATTTTTGGTTTGCAATCTGACACTATAGACACGAGTTCTCGTATTGATGAAATGCGAGAATTATTAGAAGCAAATTTTCACATTGGTTGGTACAACCTAGTGCCATTGGTTGTATTGTTATTGTTAGCGGTCAATAAGATGCCCGCATTTCCTGCAATTGCCATTGGCGCAATTCTTGGTGGTATTTGGGCTTTAATATTTCAATATGACGTGGTACTGAACCTTTTAGACACCGAACACAGCGGTTTTATTCAAAGTCTAATGGTGGTTTGGACGGCTCTATTTGACGGAGTTGAATTTGCAACAGGAAATGACAATCTAGATGAATTGATTTCAAGAGGCGGCATGTCTAGCATGCTCAACACTATTTGGCTCATTATATGTGCCATGTCTTTTGGTGCTGTGCTCGAAAAAGTGGGATTGTTAAAATCTATTGTTACCTATGTGCTAAGAGGCGCAACTTCAGCCGGTTCTATGGTAACCAGAACAATATTGACGTGTATCGGCACCAACTTGGTCACGGCAGATCAATATATTGCCATCGTTATGCCTGGCCGTATGTATAAGGAAGAGTTTAAGAAGCGCGGACTTGACCAATTGAACCTTTCCCGCAGTCTAGAAGATGGTGGTACCATTACCTCGCCGCTAATCCCTTGGAACACCTGCGGAGCCTTCATGCAAAGCGTATTAGGTGTAAGTGTTCTAGATTATCTATTTTATGCGTTCTTTAATTTGATCAATCCAGTGCTTGCAGTTGTATATGCAGTATTCGGTATTAAAATACTTAGATTAGAACCGCCTCAAGTTGAAATCGTACATAAGTAGGTAAACTATGTCTGTCGCTATTAGTAAAAAGCGCTTGGATTACCAAGCGCCAGATTATGTTATTTCTGAAACTCACTTAGCATTTTCTCTTTCTCCAGAAAAAACCAAGGTTACATCCAGTTTAAAGGTCACGCGTAACCACCCTGAAGCACAGAAAATAAAGTTAGACGGTGAAAATCTAATTTTAGAAACAGTCAGGGTGAATGAGCAGCTTTTAGTTGCTGGAAAAGACTATGAAGTTGCCACAGACTACTTAGAAATCAATGCCGACCTAGACAGCTTTACACTAGAAATCGAAACCTTGATAAACCCAGCGGGTAATACGACCTTAGAGGGTTTGTACTTTGTTCAAGACACTTTTTGTTCACAGTGTGAAGCTGAAGGCTTTCGTCGAATAACTTATTATTTAGATCGTCCTGACGTTTTATCGGTATTTACGGTCTCTATTACAGCTGATGCTGCTAGCTATCCTTATCTTTTATCAAACGGAAACTTAGTGTCAGAAGAGATAAAAGATACCCAAAAAACTGTGGTTTGGCACGATCCTCACCCAAAACCTAGTTATTTATTTGCATTAGTGGCTGGAAATTTTGATTTGTTAACTGACCACTTTACCACCAGTGAAGGGCGGGAAGTTGAGTTGCAACTCTATGTGGAGCTAGGACGCAAACACCAAGGTCAATTCGCCCTAGATAGCTTAAAACGTGCGATGCAATGGGATCAGGATACGTTTGGACTTGCTTATGATTTAGATATTTATATGGTTGTTGCTGTCGACTTCTTTAATATGGGAGCCATGGAAAACAAGGGCTTGAATGTATTTAATTCAAAGTTTGTGTTGGCCGAACCTGCTACTGCAACGGATGAAGACTATTTCAATATCGAATCTATTATAGCTCACGAATACTTCCACAACTGGACTGGAAATAGGGTGACCTGCAGAGACTGGTTCCAATTGTCTTTGAAAGAAGGTTTAACCGTGTTCAGAGATCAAAAATTCAGTGCAGATATGAGCAGTGAATTATCAACACGAATTTCTCAAGTCAAAGTAATAAAAGAATATCAGTTTGCCGAAGACGCAGGCCCTATGAGTCACCCCATAAGACCTGATGAAGTCATGGAGATGAACAACTTCTACACAGTTACCGTTTACGACAAAGGTGCAGAAGTGATTCGTATGTTACACACATTGCTAGGCGTTGATGGTTTTAGAAAAGGGATGGACCTTTATTTTAAACGTCACGATGGTCAGGCTGTTACCTGTGATGATTTTGTTCAAGCTATGCAAGACGTCACAGAAGTTGATTTAACCCAATTTAGACGTTGGTACTCGCAAAGTGGAACACCGCTAATCAGCGTGGTCAAATCTGTTGATAGTGATGGAACAGAATTTATTATTTCACAACAAAATCCTGCAACCGCTGATCAAAAAGACAAGCAAGACTTATTTATCCCGTTAGCAATGAGCGTTATCGATAAATCTGGTAATGAGCATCTTGTTGCCAACAGTGCTGAGAATAACTTGGTAGTCGATAGCGCGAAAGTACAAGTAAATACTTCTTACACAGATGTAGTACCTGTATTAAATGATAATTTTTCAGCCCCAGTGATAGTGGACTATGAATACACTAATGCAGAATTACTAGATATCGTTAAATTCTCATCTTCTGACTATGCTAAATGGGATGCTGCCCAGCGCCTTTACAGTGCTCACATACTAGCCTTGTATAACCAAAGCCAGCAATCTATAGATGAAGATATTAATGCACTGGCAGACTATCTTATTAATAGCGAGCTTTCAGACGATGTCATTGCAGAAATACTTACCTTGCCAAGTTTTGAATCATTATCAATTGGTTTGCAAAAAATCGATCCATTATCTTTGCACAACGCTATACGAGAAGTGAATGAAAGGTTTGCCAACGCGCTTGGTGAGAAGTGTTTTGAAAAAGTGCTCGCAACTGAAACAAAAAGCGCTTACGCGTATGAGCAAAGCCAAGTGCATGCACGAAAAGCCAATAAAGCCTGGCTGCTACTTGCAGGTTTGAATGATAAAACAGCATCACAAAGCTTAAAATGGTTGACTAACAAATATAAAACATCAGACAACATGACGGAAAAACTCAATTGTTTGAAGGTGGCCCAGCAAATTAACCTTGATGTGTTTGATAATCTTATGCAAGCCTTTGAAGAAAGCTATGGCAGTGATTCTGTGGTTATGGATAAATGGTTCTCGTTGCACGCAACAACAGAGCGAGAGGACATACTTTCTAGAATTACATTGTTAGAAGCTCATAGCGCTTATATTCCTAAAAACCCTAACAAAATACGGGCTCTTTACAGTACGTTTGGGCATTATAATATTGCTGGCTTTCATCAATTATCCGGCGAAGGGTATAAATGTTTAGCCTCCAAGATAATTGAGGTGGATAAAATTAATCCTCAAGTGGCGAGCCGACTGATAACGCCGTTGTTACAATTCAAGCGTTACGCAACAAAGCATAGAGAGTTAATGGAAGGGCAACTACAACGGATTTTTAATGCCAAAGGTTTAAGCAAGGATTTATTTGAAAAAACCAGTAAGGCACTGATTAAAAATTAGATATAAGGGTGTTTTTTACAATTGAAAACCTTTATTTTTGATATTTCAATGAACTATTTAGAGTGCAAATCTTTATATGAT
Source organism: uncultured Glaciecola sp. (assembly GCA_947496235.1). Classification (GTDB taxonomy): domain Bacteria; phylum Pseudomonadota; class Gammaproteobacteria; order Enterobacterales; family Alteromonadaceae; genus Glaciecola. The sequence continues at coordinate 24,177 of CANMCE010000001.1, forward strand.
CACAGCATAAAATACGTTGTGGTGAATGATATTAATGGGAAAAGGTTGCAACTCGAAAAGCGACACATACTCAATTTACTCACCCCATCTGGCATCAAAGGTCGTTATCAATTGACCGTTGATGCCAACAATAATTTTAAAAAACTAGTAAAAATAGATTAAAAAATAACCATTTAAAGCTTAATATCGCAAAATTTCATGTTTTATTTACAACTGGTACGATTAGTTCTTGCGATTGAGTCAAAATGATGTAATCATTTTGTTAATTTAATACTAGTGACTACACTGAGTGTAGCGACGGTTATTTATTTTGGAGAAGGTAATCGCATGTCAAACAAGCCTAGTGCACACAACAAAACGACATTAGCATTAGGTGTAGCTGCCGCACTGGCAGTTGCATCTTTTAGTTCAAATGCGGCAAATTGGAATTTCGGAGATTTAGAAGTAACACTTGATTCTACATTTACGCTAGCGACTAGTATAAGAGCAGAATCGAGAGACTTCAGTTTAATTGGACACGCAAACGACCCGCAATTCAATTGGACAGGTTATAACCCAGCAACTAATCCGATCTATCCAAACGCTGATGTTTGGTCTTTGGGCGAGGGCGCTTATTCAACCAATGGTGATTTGGGCGACTTAAACTTTGACCAAGGCAAGGCATTTTCAACCCAAGTTATCGGTTTGCACGAACTTGATATGCGCTATGGAGATTATGGTTTATTTGCGCGTGGTTTCTATTTTTACGATTTCGAATTAATGGATAACGATAGAGACTGGGAAAATCCAATTACGGGTAACAGTTTTGATCCTTGTAGAGACAGCAGAGCAGCGTCTGAGCTTTGTAAAGACGTCAGACTTTTAGATTTATTTGTCTATGCAGACTTTTACGCAGGCGACATGCCGGTATCACTTCGTTTAGGTGATCAGGTTGTAGCATGGGGTGAAAGTACCTTTATTCAACACGGCATTAACACAACAAATCCAGTGGATGTTACACGTGCTCGCTCTCCGGGTGCAGAACTGAAAGAAGTATTCATTCCCGTTGGTATGGTATACGGTTCAATAGGTGTTACAGATACAATTAGCGTTGAAGCTTATTATCAGTACGAGTGGGAGAAATCACGTTTGCCTGTAGCAGGTAGCTACTTCGCAACTAATGACTTTGCTGGGGAAGGTGGTTCATTTAATAACATTCAGTTTGGCTTTGGTAGCTATGCTGACATGGATGCTGACACTTTAATAACACAACTTAACGACCTTGGCGCCGCGTTAGGTGCAGGTATGATTACACCTGAACAAGCAACGTCGATTTATTTCGCATATCCAACGCGTGTAACAGTAAGAGCACCAAGCGTGCATGCACACGATTATGCCAGCGATTCTGGCCAATATGGTGTCAAATTAGGTTGGTTCGCAGAAGATTTAAACTTTACCCAGTTTGGTTTGTATTTCATCAATTATCATAGTCAGCGACCTTTAATTTCAGGAATCGCGTCTGATTTTACACCGCAAAGTATTCAAGCTGATTTGAATTTGCTTGCGACTCAGGGCGTTACCAGAGATACAGTGACCCAGCTTGGTGCCTTTACAGAAGCTAGATTTGTATACCCAGAAGACATTCAATTAGTGGGCTTAAGTTTCAATACAAATGTGGGCACTACAGCACTTTCTGGTGAATTTTCTTACCGTATGGATGAACCTTTACAGATAGATGACATCGAACTCCTATATATGGGGAATCCAGAACAGTTGGCTAAGGCTGGTCTGAGACCAGAGCTTTTAGGCATCTCCCAGTTAAATAATATTGGGCGCTCGGTAGGTCCAGGTGAAACTGCGGAAGGTTTTTTATTATCTGATACCTTCCAAATGCAGTTTACTGCGTCTCATGTATTAGGGCCTACGTTAGGTGCTGATAACCTAATATTGTTAGGAGAAGCAGGTTATGTAAAGGTTGAAGACTTTCCTGACCCTAGTGTTATTCGTTTGAATGCACCAGGTACGTCAAGAACGCCTTCTTTAGAACCTATCCCGGGTACCAATAATTACCGTGAAGGATTACATACGGGGATTTCTGATGGTCCAGAAGAAAACCCATTCGCAACAGACGATGCGTGGGGATACAGACTATTAGCCATTGCAGATTTTAATAACGTGTTTGCCGGTATCAATCTAAGAGCCAGAGCAACGTTTTCTCACGATGTTGAAGGAACTACGCCGGATCCATTGTTCTTATTCCTTGAAGATAGCAAGTCAGCTAATTTGTCATTTACCTTTGACTATTTAAGTAAATGGTCATTTACAGCGTCCTACAGTGCGTTTTGGGGCGGCATAGGTACGACAAATGCGTTAGCAGACAGAGACTTTGCTTCATTTAATATTAAGTATGCAATTTAAGGACATTAATATGATCAAGAATTTAGGTGTTATTGCAGCCAGTATTGCAATCACTTTAGCCAGTAGTACCGCTATTGCAAAAGTTTCAGAAACAGAAGCGGCGAAGCTTGGAAATGAATTAACGCCTCTAGGAGGCTTAAAAGCGGGTAATGCTGATGGCAGTATCCCTGCATGGACAGGCGGAATTACAACGCCTCCAGCCGGTTATAGCAAAGGTGATTTCCATATTGATCCCTTTCCAGAGGACAAGGTTCAGTTCACTATCACTGGTGCAAACTATAAAGAATATGCAGACAGTTTGAGTGATGGGCAAATTGCTTTGTTTGAAGCATATCCTGATACTTTCAAGATGCCTGTTTATGAAACCAGAAGAACGGCATCAAACCCTGAATTTGTGTATGAAGCAACTAAAGCAAATGCTACTAGTGCCGAGTTATTAAATGCTGGTAATGGCATAAAAGGGGCGGCCATTGGTATTCCATTCCCTATTCCGCAAAACGGTCTAGAAGCTATTTGGAATCACTTGTTACGTTATCGTGGACAATCAGTACAACGTTATGGTGGTCAAGCTGCTGTGACAGCAAATGGTGATTATAACGTTATAGGATTTGATGAAAAATTGCTGATCAAGTACTCAGAAACGGGAATGACCGCGGACAAGCTGGTTGAAGACAATATTTTGTTTAAGTTTATGCAGTCGGTAACATTCCCAGCAAGACTAGCTGGTACTGTATTGCTAGTACATGAAACCGTTGATCAAATTAAAAAGCCACGCATGGCTTGGACCTATAATACTGGGCAAAGAAAAGTGTTTGCTGCGCCAAATATTGCTTATGATGCCCCCGGAACAGCGGCTGACGGTCTAAGAACCACAGACGACTTTGATATGTTTAATGGATCGCCTGATCGTTACAATTGGGAACTAAAAGGCAAAAAAGAGCTATATATTGCGTATAACAACTACAAACTACATAGTGATAAAGCAAAGTACTCTGATATTTTAATGCCTGGCCACATTAATCCAGACTTAACTCGTTATGAAAAGCACAGAGTCTGGGTAGTTGAAGCAACCTTAAAAGACGAATATAGACACATTTATCAAAAACGCGTGTTCTACATTGATGAAGACAGCTGGCAAGTACATGTTGCTGATATGTACGACAACAGAAACGAGTTATACCGTGTAGCATTGGCTTATGGTGTTAACTATTATGATGTGCCTACACATTGGTCTACACTAGATGTTTATCATGATTTAAATTCACGTCGTTATCTGGCCTTAGGTTTGGATAATGAAGAAACAATGTATGATTTTGAAGAAGAGCTGAAAGATCGAGATTTCACTCAATCTGCGCTGAGGCGACAAGGCATACGTTAGTAAAAGTTCGGTTGGCTTTTGCCAACCGTTTTTGCATTTAAAGAAGGTAATTTGTGTTAAAAAATAGTTTTTTTGTTGTAATAGCTTTGTTGGTATTTGCAAGTGTTAGAGCCGATGAAGCCTATTTAGCGCCTCTAGTAAAAGAGTCATTGCTACTCGATATTAACTCTGCCAATCAAACAGTGATTGTTGGAGAGAGAGGGCATATTCTTGTTTCTGATAACCAAGTAAATGATTTTGAACAAGTCAAAGTGCCAACTACTGCTACATTAACCGCGGTATTTGGAATACAAGATCAATACTGGGCTGTAGGCCATGATGCGAGTATTTTGAAATCTACCCAAGGCGCTGATAAGTGGTCAATAAAATTTTCCGATAAATCGTTAGAACGACCGTTTTTGGATGTAATGTTTTTAGATCAAAATCATGGAATTGCTGTCGGTGGCTATGGCATGTTTTATCGCACGCTTGATGGCGGAGAAACTTGGACCCCCGAGTTACATGCTTCAGTGTTAACTGCAGACGATTTAGATTATTTAGACAGTATTAAAGACGACCTTGAATTTTATAACGAAGAACTGTCATATATTATCCCTAATTTTAATCGTATAAATCAGGCGGGTGATTTGCTTTTGCTGGCTGGTGAGGGTGGTTTGCTCGCTGTGAGTCAAGACTTGGGAAAATCTTGGGAAAGATATGATATCGACTATCAAGGTTCATTGTTTGATGTAAAAGCGATACAAGAAAACCTGTTTATTGCCGTTGGTTTAAGAGGCAAAATGTTTGTCAAACGCAATGATGAAGATTGGACATCAATAGAAACTTGTCTTACGACCTCGTTAAATTCAATCGTTTTTGATGAGGACTCAGTATTTGCTGTGGGTAATAATGGCGTTGTTTTAAACATTGATTCTGAGCAATTATTTTCTGACGAATTACACCCAGCGAATAATGATAATTGCAGTGCTCATAAAGCCTTAACACTCGTAGAAACAGATATTTCTTCATCTATTTCAAATGCAGCTATTTTAAATGATCAACTCTTGGCTATCACCGCCAATGGTATTCAATCGGTTTCATTGGCAAAATAATTTATGAATAGTTTTATCGATACATGTGAAAAATTTCTCTTCCGTCATAGAATACTTGTCATTTTAGCCTTTATTGCAACGACAGTATTTCTTACTTATCAAGCATCTCAGCTTAAATTAGATGCTGGTTTTACCAAAAACATCCCGTTAAATCATGAATACATGCATACATATATGCAGTATAAAGAAAATTTTGGCGGTGCTAATAACGTATTGGTTTCAGTTTGTGATACTAACTCCAACATATTTAATACAGAGTTTTTTGATACTTTAAAAAACGTCCATGACCAATTGTTTTTTATAAATGGTGTGGATCGGTCATCCGTAACGTCGCTTTTTTCCCCGTCAACACGCTTTACCGAAATAGTTGAAGGTGGCTTTTCCGGCGGTCCTGTCATTCCCGCTGATTTTGATTCTAAAAAACAATCCGCGCTAGATCTTGTTCAGAAGAATGTTGATAAAGCCGGCATTGTAGGGCGTCAGGTTGCAAATGATTTTTCTTGTGCAATGGTCACAGCTCAATTGTTAGAAATTGATCCTGAAACTGGCGTGGCACTTGATACGTTAAAGATAGCTGAAGCACTAGAAACCAAAATTCGTGCTGAATATGAAAGTGAAGATGTATCAATTCATATTATAGGTTTTGCCAAGATGATTGGCGACGTGGCCAATGGTGCTAAAGACGTTGTAATGTTTTTTGCCATCGCAATCGCTATAACTGCTGTCATGGTGTATTTCTTCTGTCGCTCATTTATGCTGACATTTTTGCCGTTGTTGTGCTCATTTATTGCGGTGGTATGGCAACTTGGACTACTCACGGTGTTCGGCTTCGGCCTAGATCCAATGTCTATCCTTGTGCCTTTCTTGGTCTTCGCAATAGGAGTGAGTCACGGCGTGCAGATGATAAACGCCGTTGGTAAACGAGTGGCGCAGGGTATGGAAGTGAAGGTTTCTGCACAACATGCATTTAGAACCTTGTTAGTACCAGGTGGTATTGCATTATTATCTGACACCGTTGGCTTTATGACGCTGTTAGTCATCGATATTGGTATTATTCGTGAACTGGCTATCACTGCGTCTATGGGTGTTGCAGTCATTATTCTCACCAATCTATTGTTGCTTCCTGTACTTATGTCTTACGTAAAATTATCTAAGCAGCATGCTGATCGACACAAAGACAAGGATTCAGGTATTTGGGAAAAGGTAGCTAACTGTGCTTCACCAAAATTAGCAGTTGGAATTATCCTTGTAACCGCAATACTGTTTGCCCTTGGAAGTTATCAGTCACAACAACTTAAAATTGGTGATTTGCATGCAGGAGCACCAGCCTTGCATGAAGATTCCAGATACAATCAGGATACTTTTTTAATTACAGATAAATATGAAATTACGGTGGATTATATTTCTGTGATTGCTGAAACCACCCCTAACGCTTGTACTGAATATGATGTGATGTCAGCGATAGATGATTTCCAGTGGAAAATGAACAACGTGGACGGTGTTCAATCCACAATTTCATTGGCATCTATTGCTAAAAAAGTGAACGCAGGCTACAACGAAGGGAATCCAAAATGGCAAGTGTTACCACGTAACCAAGCCACCATGGTGCAATCAGTTTCTCGCGTAAATACGTCTTCGGGTTTATTGAACCGAGAATGCTCTGCCATGCCCGTGATTTTGTTCATGCGTGATCATAAAGCTGAAACTATTGATAATGTGGTTAGTGAAGTTAAACGAATTAGCCAAGAATACAGCTCTGAGAATCTACAATTTAGATTAGCTTCAGGCCCTGTCGGCGTAATGGCTGCAACCAATGAAGCTGTCTCTGCTTCTCAAGATCCTATGCTGTACTACGTATTTGGCGCCGTTATTTTACTTTGTTTGTTAAGTTTCCGTTCACTGCGAGCTACTTTAGCCGTAGTGATCCCACTTTATGTGGTATCTGTATTAGCACAGGCATTAATGACCTTCCTAGAAATTGGGCTTACAGTATCCACATTACCGGTGATTGCCCTTGGCGTTGGAATAGGGGTGGATTATGGGATTTACATTCTGTCTACTATGACCAGTAAATTACGTGAAGGTCTTGGTGTGCAACAAGCTTATTACGAGGCATTAAAGGAAAGAGGTAGTGCAGTGTTATTTACTGGTATTACTTTGGCCATAGGTGTAAGCACATGGGTATTTTCGACCTTAAAATTCCAAATGGACATGGGAATTTTATTAACTTTCATGTTCGTTGTTAACATGTTAGGCGCAATTTTAGTCTTACCAGCGCTGGCCAGAATTCTCTGGTACAAAGCCCGCTAAAACTTTTTTTGCGTAATTATTTAGAAAAGGCCCTAGCGGCCTTTTTTTTATGCAAAAAATGACAATAGCTATTCAAGTTGTAAATTTTGCGTTAATAAAAACTGGTAAACCACTAATAATTTTAGGAAAATATCCGATACTAAAGTCACACAAATACTATATTTATAGTCTAGACTTATTGTAATTAACTTTTTTAACGACAGAACCACATTAGGAAACATATGACAGCTACCAAACATCAACATTCGGTGTTATTGGAAAATGTTTTTTCACTTATCAACAATAAACTTCCTACAGATAAAGCGTCTTTAATTCAGCAGTTCAGTAAACTGCTATTTAAAAATATGTCCTTTGAAGATTTACAAGGACGCAGTGATAGTGACCTCTATGGCTCAGTATTGAGTCTATGGCAACTATTGCAAGAAAAAAGCCCTGACGAGCCGATAATTAAGGTTTATAACCCTGATATTGAAAAGCATGGATGGCAATCTTCTCACACCATTATCGAAATTATTGTGAATGATATGCCGTTTTTAGTTGATTCGGTGCGAATGGCCATCAATCGTCTAAATATTACATCTCATTTATTACTCCACACACCATTGCATTTAACCAGAGATAAAAATAACAAGGTTACTGCATTTAAAGAAAAGGCTGACGTAAAGAAATCTGATTCTTCTGAAACTGTCTTTTTCATTGAAATAGATCGCCAGTCTAGAACTAAAGATATAACAGGCCTTAAACAAGAGCTGCATTCAGTGGTGAGCGATGTGCTACTCTCAGTGAGTGATTGGAAACCCATGCGCACTAAGCTAGCTGAAGTAACAAAGGAATTTGAACAATCAAATAGCTTGGCTTCGGCAGAAGTAAAGGCCCAAGGTAAAACATTTTTAAATTGGTTGAATGATCACAACTTTACTCTGATGGGATATAGATACTATCAAGTAAAACCTATTGAAGGCGATCATCAATGGGTACCAGTGAACGACTCAAGCCTAGGGTTGATGAAGAAGAGCGTGTCTGACCGCGTTCGATTATTGTCTCATTTGCCTGCAAGTGCTAGAGAAGAAGCGCTTTCCCACAATCCATTAATTTTAACTAAAACCAATTCATTATCGCGGGTACATCGCCCAGCATATCTTGATTATATTGGTGTTAAAGAGTTTGATGACGCAGGGAATGTATGTGGTGAGCATAGATTTTTAGGTCTTTACTCTGCTTCTTTCTACAACAGCAGCGCAACTGATTTGCCGATGTTGAGAGAAAAAATCGACCGTATGTGCGCTATTGCCGGATTTGAAGTTGGTACCCATGCATATAAAGCATTTGTAAACATTGTTGAAACTTACCCAAGGGATGAACTTATCCAAACACCAGACAATGAATTGTCGCAAATTATTATGGGTATTTTTCAAATGCAGGAAAGAGGTATTAGTCGTCTTTTTGTTCGCCGTGATGCGTTCGGGCGTTTCTTTTCTTGTATGGTGTATGTGCCACGAGAACGATATAACACTAAACTCAGACGTGAAACTCAAGCACTGTTGAAAAAGTCCCTGAATGCCGTTGGGGAAGTTGAATTTACCACCTATTTTTCCGAGTCCGTGTACGCACGAACCCATTATATTGCCCGCGTAGAAAATAATAACATGGAGATTGATGTGAAAGAGATTGAGAAGAACATCATCGAGTTGACCAAATCGTGGCAAGATAAATTAAACACTAAAATTGTCTCTTATTTTGGCGAAGAAAAGGGCCGAGAGTTAAAACGAAAATACGATAACGCATTCTCAAACAGTTACGAGGAGCAAAACCTACCGAGTATTGCGCTTATTGATTTGCAACGTATTGAGACCCTTTCTGATGATAAGCCTTTAGATATTCTATTTTATCGTCCTCAAGAAGAGTCAGACGAAAGTGATGCAGTAAAGTTAAAGCTGTATCATAAAAATGAACCTATTCATTTGTCTGATGTGCTCCCAATGTTGGAAAACTTTGGTTTGAGAGTGGTGGATGAAAGCCCTTATAAAGTGACCTGCGAAGATGGCAGTGTACACTGGATAATGGACTTTAGCATGCTGCACAAAGGCGGCAAAAACTTCAATATGGAGTTGGCTCAAGAACTTTTCCAACAAGCCTTTGCTGACGTATGGTCTGCACAACTAGAAGATGATGCCTTTAACCGGTTAATTCTAGGCGCAGGAATACCAGGACGAAAAGTCACCATAGTTAGAGCTTATGCCAAGTATATGCGTCAGATTGGTTCTTTGTTCAGTATCGATTATTTAGCTAATACCCTAGCTTGCTATCCCGATATTGCAGAGCTTTTAATTAACCTTTTTGATCAAATTTTCAATCCAGAAAGCAAGTCAACCCAAAAGAAAATTGAAAGTACTGAAGAATCTATTCTCAAAATGCTTGATTCCGTGTCTAACCTAGACGACGACCGTATTATTCGTCGCTATCTAGACCTGATAAAAGCAACATTGAGAACCAATTTCTATCAAAAAGACGAGCAGGGCTGCGATAAGGCTTATATTTCGTTTAAATTATTGCCAGCTGAAATTCCTGAAATGCCACTGCCATTACCTAAGTTTGAAATCTTTGTGTATTCGCCACGAGTTGAAGGGGTTCATCTACGCGGCGGTAAGGTCGCTCGAGGTGGATTACGCTGGTCCGATAGAATGGAAGATTTTAGAACTGAAATTCTCGGCTTAGTAAAAGCTCAACAAGTTAAAAACACTGTTATTGTGCCTGTGGGAGCAAAGGGTGGTTTCGTTTGTAAACGCATGCCTATGAATGCTGACAGGGCTACCATGCAGCAAGAAGGACAAGCCTGCTATAAGATTTTCATCCGTAGCTTGTTAGATATCACAGATAACATTATTGATGGTCAGGTGGTCCCGCCAAAACAAGTTGTAAGACTTGATGAAGATGACCCTTATTTGGTTGTCGCAGCGGATAAAGGAACGGCAACTTTTTCAGATATTGCTAATGGTATTTCTCAGGAGTTTAACTTCTGGTTAGGCGATGCTTTTGCCTCTGGTGGTAGTGTTGGCTATGACCATAAGAAAATGGGCATTACAGCGCGCGGCGGTTGGGAATCGGTAAAACGTCATTTCCGCGAGATTGGTATTGATTGTCAAACCACACCCTTTACTTGTGTAGGTATTGGCGATATGGCTGGAGATGTGTTTGGAAACGGCATGTTATTGTCTGAACAAACGAAAATTATATGTGCATTTAATCATATGCATATTTTCTTTGATCCAGACCCAGACCCTGCAAAATCTTATGAAGAACGTAAACGATTGTTCGAAGATCCTTCACTGACTTGGGATGACTACAATAAGAAGTTAATCTCAAGAGGCGGCGGTGTGTTTAAACGCAGTGACAAGTCAATAAAACTAACCGCTGAAATGAAACGTTGGTTGGGTACCAGACAAGTTAGCATGACACCCAATGAGCTCATTCATAATGTACTAAAAATGCCTGTAGATCTGATATGGAACGGTGGCATTGGTACTTATGTTAAAAGCAGCAAAGAATCACATTCAGAGGTTGGTGATAGAGCGAATGATAGTCTGCGTGTAAATGGCAGCCAAATTCAGGCGAAAATTATAGGCGAGGGTGGAAACCTTGGTTTAACCCAACTTGGCAGAATTGAATTCGCGACCAAAGGTGGAAGAGTTAATACCGACTTTATAGATAATGTGGGCGGTGTTGATTGTTCGGACAATGAAGTCAACATTAAGATTTTGTTGAATACCTTGGTTGCCAACGGCGATATGACCCTCAAGCAACGAAATAAATTGTTATATGACATGACGGAAGATGTAGCACGCATCGTTTTGAATGACTGTTATCGCCAAACACAGTCAATTTCGATCACCCAACTAGATGGCGTAAAGTTAATCAAAGAACAATTGCGCTTTATTCATCGTTTAGAAAAAGAAGGTGCATTGAATCGGGAATTAGAGTTTATTCCTGGAGATGAGGAAATTTCTGAACGTCTAGCATCAGGCCAGGGGTTAACTCGCCCTGAACTATCGGTTTTGCTGGCATACGGAAAAATGGTGTTAAAAGAAAGGTTTAATGTATCAGAGATTACAGACAATCCTTATTTTAATCAGCATTTGATAAGCGCATTTCCGCCAATATTAGGAAAACAATACAGCGAACAAATGCAACTTCACCCATTGCGTGCTGAAATTATTGCGACCAAATTAGCCAATGAAGTAGTGAACGACATGGGCTTAAATTTTGTTTATCGCATTATGGAAGAGACAGGTAGCAGCATTGTCGATATCGTTAACGCGTTTACCATAGTGAAAGGCATATTTAATATGGGCGAACTATGGTCGTCGGTTGAAGATTTAGACAACCAGATTGATGCGAATTTACAACTAGAACTACTTGATGAGATGCGCCGCACGCTTCGTCGTACTTGTCGCTGGTATTTACGTCATGGTGAAAAAGAACTTTCTATTGAAGATGCCATATCTAAATATAGAAAAGCCTTTGACGTTGTGAGTAAAAATCTGACTAATTTCTTAGTCCAAGAAGAAGTTGACGAAGTTGAAGAGCGCAAAGCGTTTTTGGTTAAGAATAATCTCAAAGAAGCGGATGCCTTGCGCATAGCTTGCTTAAGTAATTTATTCTCATCCTTAGACTTGGCACATATTGCTGAGCAGGAAAATCGAAGCGTCGATCTAGTAGCTCGATTATATTATCAATTAGGCCATGCATTTGAACTACATTGGTTTTTACGTCAAATTAATAATCAATCGGTATCTAATCACTGGCAAGCACTTGCGCGAGCCTCTTATCGAGAGGAGCTTGATTGGCAACAACGTGCATTAACCATAGTATTGTTGCATTCAGCACCTGATCAAAAAGATGCTGACAAAATATTGCAAAGTTGGATTGAAGAAAATCAAGCCAAGCTAGAGCGCTGGTATCACATGATGACAGAGTTCAAAACATCTGAAAATCACGAATTTGCCAAATTTTCTGTCGCTTTACGTGAATTGATGCTGTTAAGTATTGGCTCAAACCATTAAAATACCGAGCAAATTGCAAGTTAGCCCTGCAATGCAGGGCTTTTTTATGAGATTACTGTGTATTCTATCGTTCAAAGAACCTTACTAAAATGTGATCCCGAGTGGAGTCATGATGTTTCCATGGGGTTTCTTAAAAACTCCCAACATAATGTCCTACGTAAATTGTATCAGCAGGAAGTTCCAGATAAGCCGGTTGAATGCTTTGGGTTAACATTTAAGAATCCTATTGGATTGGCTGCTGGCTTGGATAAAAATGGAGAGTGCATCGATGCTTTTTCAGCCATGGGATTTGGATTTATTGAAGTAGGTACAGTGACACCCAAACCTCAATCGGGTAATGATAAGCCGCGTTTATTCAGACTGCCCGAACATCAAGCCATTATTAACCGCATGGGGTTTAATAATAAAGGGGTTGATTACTTAGTCGAACAAGTCAAAAAATGCCAATATAACGGCATTCTGGGTATCAATATAGGTAAAAATAAAACCACCCCAGAAGACGAATCATTATCTGATTATCTAACTTGTTTGCGCAAGGTATACGACCATGCATCTTATGTAACCATAAATATCTCTTCGCCAAATACCCCTGGCTTGCGAAATCTTCAATTTGGAGAAGCCTTAGATAAGTTACTTAACGGGTTAAAAGAAGAGCAACTTAAACTTCAACATGCTAGTGGTAAATACGTTCCTTTATTAGTCAAGATTGCACCTGACAATGACCAGATTGCGATCCAACAAATCGCCGATGCTTTGATTAATTCGAACATGGACGGCGTTATCGCAACAAATACGACCTTAGATAGAGAATCAGTGAAAGGGCATCAGCATGCCGATGAAATGGGTGGATTAAGTGGTGCTGTTTTAACAGGCAAAAGCCAAACAGTGACACAGCAATTACACCAAGCATTGCAAGGAAAAATGCCCATAGTGGGTGTGGGCGGAATTAGTAGTGCTGAAGATGCTCGTCAACGCTATGCAGCAGGGGCTAGTTTATTGCAAATATATTCTTCGTTTATTTATCAAGGCCCCAAATTAATAAAAGAGCTAGTGAATGCCTAATATTATTTTAACCACAGCGTCTGGCATAGAAGAAATTCTACGGGAAGAAATCAGCGAAATTTGTCCTGAGATCCGAAGCCAAGATATAAAGATAAAACCTGGACAATGTCGATTTGAGGGCAGTTTAGATGATGTCTATGCCTTGTGTTTACATTCAAGGTTAGCGAACCGTGTGCTTTGGGTATTAGCCAGTGGTCCAGCTGACAATGCGAATGATTTGTACAATACGGTAAATAATATTGACTGGCCTATGGTATTTGCTCCAGAACACGATTTTGCAATTAGTTCCAAAGGAACTAACAGAGAATTAAAGAATACCCAATTCATTAGTCAAAAATCCAAAGATGCTATTGTCGATTGCTTTCAAGAAGAGGGGTACAGACGCCCAAACGTCGATAAGCAAAATGCCAAAATTCATATCCAAGTCCGTGTTTTTAGAGATAAAGCCGACATTTGTGTTGATATGAGTGGAACGAGTTTGCACTTAAGAGGGTATCGTTTAGATACTGGCGATGCACCGTTAAAAGAAAATGTTGCCATGGCAATGCTGTATCGTAGCGGTTGGACGTCAGAGACTAATAAACCCCTATTAGATCCTATGTGCGGTTCAGGCACCATTGCCATAGAAGCGGCTATGTATGCGGCAAAAATCCCACCGAACTTACATAGAGAACATTGGGGCTTTGATTACTTTCTAGGGCACAATAAGCGCAAATGGCAAATGCACCTAGGAAAAGCTCAAGAGAATATTAAAACTGACAAGGTTTGTGAAATTTACGCATCAGACTTATCTACTGTATTAGTTGAACAAGCAAAACAAAATGCCATTCGAGCTAATGTTGAACACTTAATTGAATTTAAACAGGTCGATGTATTGCAGTATTTTCCGACAACGGCACCAGGTATAGTGGTCTCTAACCCGCCTTATGGGGAGCGATTGGGCGAATTTACAACCATGTTACCCTTATATGATGAACTCGGGCGGCATTTAAAAGAATCCTACGCCGATTGGTTAGTCTGTTTGCTATGCAGTGATAAAACCTTACTGAAAGCTTTGAAATTAAAAAGCGCTAAACGCTACCAATTATATAATGGGAGTTTAGCTTGTGAATTTGCCTTGTATAATATGCAGGGTGATAATTTAGAGATTTACCAAGACAAAATTGAAAATGACGAGTTTTCAAATCGCATCAAAAAGAATCAACAAAAATTAAGTAAATGGTTAAAAACTGCAAATACTCAGGCATATCGCTTATATGATGCAGATTTGCCCAACTATAATTTTGCCATAGATGTATATGCTGATTGGGTTATCTTACAAGAATACAAAGCGCCAAAAAGTATTCCTGAAACTGTGGTTAAACAACGGTTGCAGCACGCTATTCTAGTGTTACCTAAGTTACTTTCTATACCCGCCTACAAGTTGGTAATAAAGCTTAGAGAAAAGCAAAGTGGTCAGCAACAATATCAAAAAGTTAACAACCAAAACCGACGCTTTGTTGTACAAGAAAACCAAGCGAAATTTTGGATAAATCCCAAAGACTATCTCGATGTCGGCTTATTCTTGGATCATAGAGATACAAGACAAATGTTTGCTAGCCAAGTCAAAGGGAAAAATGTGTTGAATCTGTTTTGTTATACCGGCAGTGTATCAGTGCATGCGGCATTACGGGGAGCAAAATCTGTTACTTCTGTTGATATGTCAAATACTTATATTCAATGGGCAAAAGACAACTTTGCTTTGAACAAGTTAAAAGGCGCATACAGTTTTGAACAAGCAGATTGTCTGGAATGGGTGAAAAAGGCCAAGCAACAAGATAATGCGAAGTTTGATGCGGTGTTTTTAGATCCGCCATCCTTTTCTAATTCAAAGCGCATGGAATCCACATGGGATGTTCAACGTGACCATTTAGCGTTAATTTCTGATGTGGCAAATCTATTAAATGAAAATGGGTTTATTTATTTTAGTACTAACCTAAGAACCTTTAAATTACAGCAAGAAGAAATAAAAGCTCTAGGTTTTGATATTAAAAATATAAGTGATAAAACACTTCCTTTTGATTTTCAGCGAAATGCGAAAATTCATAGCTGTTGGATATTAACAAAATGCAATTAACTTTTTTTACTGGCCCTCAGTGCAGTCTCTGTGATGATGCAGAAGAATTGTTGAAAAACGTAAGCTCGCCTGTGCAATATAAAAAAGTGAATATTCGTGAACACGTAGATTTTTATCACCTATATGCGGTACGAATTCCTGTTTTAAAACGCGATGATAATGGCGCTGAACTGGGGTGGCCATTTGATCTTGATGAGCTAAATAGGTTTTTAGCATGAATCTCTTACAGATTATTGATGGCTCTATAATTTTTGGTCAGCCACCGCTTTTAGATCATGCAAATTTACATATTCATGAAGGTGAACGTCTATGTATTTTAGGTAGAAACGGTAGTGGTAAATCGACCTTACTTAAAGTTATTGCCAGTGAAATTCCATTAGATGATGGTCAATTATTAAAATCCAGAGATGTAAAGATATCTCGGTTATCACAAGACCCACCGCAGCGCACCGATGTTTTAATTTTTGACTATGTGGCGGAAGGTTTAGCAGATAATGCGGATCTAATTAAACGCTATAATACTCAAACTTCAGTGGTAGCAGAAAATCCAACTGAAGAAGCACTAAATAAGTTGCAAGTACTGCAAGACGAGTTAGAAACCAAGAATGCATGGGTGTTGGAACAACGAATTCATCAACTGTTGACTGAATTTGCATTAGATGCAAATCAAAATCTTTCCAGTTTATCAGGCGGGTGGCGTAGAAAAGCTGCGCTTGCTAGAGCTATGGTGCAAGATCCTGATATTTTGTTATTAGATGAGCCGACCAACCATTTAGACATTGATACGGTAAAGTGGTTAGAAAAAACCATCATGAACTTTAGAGGCACTACCGTATTTATTAGCCATGACAGGGCTTTTATAAGACGCCTTTCAACTCGTATCCTTGATATTGATCGTGGTAAAGTCACTTCTTATGACACCGATTATGACAATTATCTGGTGCGCAAAGCAGAAGATTTAGATGTAGAACTCCAACATAACAATGCGTTTGACAAAAAGTTAGCCCAAGAAGAAGTCTGGATAAGGCAGGGTATCAAAGCTAGACGAACTCGCAACGAAGGACGGGTTAGGGCACTCAAAGCACTACGTGAAGAATTTAAAGCGCGTCGTAATGTCACCGGAAAAGCTGTCATATCATCAAATACTGGGCAAAAAAGTGGTAAACGTATATTTGAACTTGAAAATGTAAGTTACAAGTATGGTGATCATCGAATTGTAGATAATCTAGATTTGCTTATTGCGCGAGGTGACAAACTAGCGCTAATTGGTCCAAATGGTTCAGGAAAGACAACCTTCATAAAATTATTGCTCGGTGAATTAACGCCGGATCAGGGTGAAATCATTCGGGGTACTAATATTGAAGTCGCTTACTTTGACCAACATAGAAGCCAGCTCGACTTAGAAAAAACCGTAATAGATACAGTCGCAGATGGTAAGCGAGAATTAGTCATTAACGGTAATAATCGACATGTAATGAGCTATTTACAAGATTATTTGTTTACGCCAGAAAGAGTAAACGTACCCGTCAAAGCACTTTCTGGTGGTGAAAAAAACAGGCTAATGCTCGCACGCTTGATGCTGAAACCAAACAACTTGTTAATATTGGATGAACCAACAAATGATTTGGATGTCGAAACGCTCGAATTGCTTGAATCTTTGCTGGTTGACTATCAAGGCACGCTTATTTTAGTCAGCCATGACAGGGTATTTATTGATAACGTTGTGACAAGCTGTCTGTCGTTTGAAAATAATGGTACTATCCGTCAGTTTGTAGGTGGATATTCGGACGTTGAAGCTTGGTATCAGCAACGTGATAGCGAGCAAGTTGTAAAATCCGTTGTAAAAAATGTACCAACAACGGAAAATATCAGTGAAAATAAATCGAATGTGGCGGTTAAGTCTCAGAAACTTTCGTTTAATGAAAAGCGAGAATTATCCGAATTACCTAAGCTGATAGATGACTTGGAAATTCAAATTAGTGAGATTCAAGGTCAAATAAACCAAGTTGACTTTTTTCAACAAGATGTGAGTGAAACTCAACCGATTTTAGATAAATTGGCATTGCTAGAAGAAAAACTGGACACAAGTTTTGAGCGATGGCAATTGTTAGAAGATAAAAACAATAACGCGTAGTAGCAGGATATTTAATGAAATTAACGCCAATAGTAAGCGCAATGCTTCTTGCCAGTTCCAGTGCTGTTTATGCAGCCTCATATGAAGTTCAAGAAATTCCGCTCTCTGACACTGTTAATCAACACTTTGCAGTTTCGATTGATAACCAAGGGATGACATTAAGTACTGGACGAGTAAGATACAATCCACCTATTGATCTATCACTATTTGATCCAGATAACCATTTTGGTTTGTCCGATCCAGACGCTGCAGCCGAAGGTAATTTTAACGTAAACGACCTTTCGATTGTTTATCAAGACTTAACAGCCGCATCTACTAGTGGTGATGTAAGGCTACAAAAATTGTCTAACGTCTTGGCTTATAGTTCAGATGGTACTGAGGTTAGCTATGTTAATGGTTTTGATACAGAGACGGAAGCTACCAATGGTTATACATATTCATTGTTAACGGCAGCAACAGACAATGTTAATGGCACACATATCGTGGGTAACATGGCAGGTCCATATTCTGTTGTTAACTATGTAGACGAAAATGACGCCGAACAAGTTTATGTGGTAAATAATTTTGCCCAGCGTGGATTTGTTCAAGTAGGTGAAAATGTAGTTGAACTTGTCCCTGAATTTGCACGCGCTGGCGGGTTTAGTTTTGCGGCAGCCATAAATGATAACCTACAAGTTGCAGGTATTAGTTCTGTTGGTGCATCAGACCCTATTACAGAATTACTAGATAACTGTGAAGACGCTGAAATAAGACCAGACTTACCATTAGAAGTTTGTAATTATCTGCTTTATAACACCAATAATTTTGCTCAGGCATTTCTCACAAACACGGGCTTCTTGGTTGGAAATAATCGTAATACAGAATTAGAGTCCATTCCGACGAGCCACCTAGATATGCGTCCAACACTCTGGCAGCTTGACGCTAACGGTAATATTTTATCCACACAGATCTTTGATCTGTTACATACGCCAGAAGAGTTTTCACTGAATATGTATACTCGTGTTACAGATATCAATAACGATGGCGTTATGGTGGGTTTTACAACCACAGATGATACACCTCGAGAAGGCGGTCTGATTGCGGTTGCTACAGCATTTGAAAATGGCGCTGCTGAACGGTTATTTGAATCTGACCAGATCAAAGCGAGTTATGCAATGGGCATCAATGACAATGATTATGTGGTTGGTTTTTATCCGCAAATTGTTAATGACATCATTCGTAATAGAATGTTTGTATTTAATCGTCAAACCGACGAACTAAGGTTACCTGATGGATTTTTTGTGACTTCAACAACTTATCCTAGAGCGATTAATAACAATAATTTAGTGGTAGGGGACGCTGAGTCCGACGTACTAGACCCAAGCACGCGGAAAGTATCCGGGTTTTTGTATGATATTGATAATGACACTTTCACTAATCTGAATGATCTGCTCCCTTGCGATTCTCCTTACTTTATTATTTCGGCAAATGATATTAATGACGAAAACCAAATTATCGCAGATGCTCAAATAAACCGTCCACGTAAGGATATAACGGGTGAGTTGATTTCTGATGAGACTGACACTGGTGATGTTGTGGTTAGTGTAATTCTAAATCCGACTGGTGCTGCGCCTTCTGATTGTAGTTCAGAAGACGATGACACTATTGAACGTCAAGGTGCGAGTAATAGTTTATTTATTGCATTAGGCTTATTAGTTATTTCAGTCTTTCGAAGAAAGATTAAATCATAGAAATACTAGTCGTTGAATTTACACAAAAAAGCCACATTAGTGGCTTTTTTTATAACCTGAGAAACTAAATAACTAAACATTTATTTAAAATTGTTCCTAATAGAATTTTCTCGTAAAAACAATAAGTTGGTTAGTCTTTATACCTATTATTAATTTTCATCCTTGCATAAGTATTCAGATAAGAGTATCAAGTTAATTGAGGTTGGAAATTGTCCATGCAGTTTCCAAATATCTCACTTCAAAATAACCAAGAGAGGTTCTTAATGAAAAGACAAAAAAGAGATAAGTTGAGTAGAGCGCATTCAAAAGGTTACCAAGCGGGAATCAATGGCAGATCAAAAGACATGTGTCCGTTTCAGACATCGGATGCACGTTCTCAGTGGTTAGGTGGATGGCGAGAGGCCCTTAGTGATAGGCAAGTGGGATTGACGCCTCGTTAAATAATAATAGATTTTTTTGCCCCGGTAATAACCGGGGCATTTTATATTAGAAAGCAGAAGTGTCTTGAAATAATCCTACTTTTAAATCTTTTGCAGTATAAATAGTTCTTCCATCTACAGACACTGAACCGTCAGCCATACCCATAAACAGTTTTCGCTTAATCACGCGTTTAAAATCTATTCTGTAAGTGACTTTTTTCGCGGTAGGTAATATTTGCCCAGTAAATTTTACTTCGCCCACACCTAAAGCTCTTCCTTTACCAGGACCACCTGACCAGCCGAGGAAAAAACCAACTAACTGCCACATTGCATCTAGGCCCAAACAACCTGGCATTACTGGATCACCAGGGAAATGACAATCAAAAAACCATAGATCTGGTGTGATATCAAGTTCAGCCTCTATGTATCCCTTGTCAAACTCACCACCTTCTTCAGTTATTGTGGTTATTCTGTCCATCATTAGCATATTAGGGGCTGGCAATTGGCTGTTACCTGGTCCAAACATTTCACCACGACTACAGGCTAATAGATCTTCTCTATCAAAACTATTCTTTTTATTTGTCATCTTTATACTTCACCTTTATGTAGAGTGCGCAATTTAGCGTACACTTGTACGCTAAACAACTCTGAACAGTATATTTCTTTAATATTCATGAAAATTTAATACTTTATGTCATAATAAATAAGAATTTAGTAGTATTTAAACCACGAATTAACGTTTTTCAAGGCAATTATTAAGAAATAAAAATGGCAAATAAGAAATTACAAGCGAATGCTGAAAAACAAAAAAGATTTCGAGAAAAACAAAAA
This sequence comes from uncultured Glaciecola sp., assembly GCA_947496235.1. Classification (GTDB taxonomy): domain Bacteria; phylum Pseudomonadota; class Gammaproteobacteria; order Enterobacterales; family Alteromonadaceae; genus Glaciecola. Next base: position 44,705 of record CANMCE010000001.1, read on the forward strand.
TCACTTGGAAGAAAAATGGTGCGAGGCTATATCACACCAGAAGCGCAAGAAAATTATAAAATCATTGCGGAAAAGACGGGGTGGACGGACAGTGAAATCATCAGTAATTCGTTACGCATAACTTACGCAGCGTACAAGAATGGGCAAATTAAGTTTCTTAACAAATGGTTGTTAGATGATGATAAGAAACGAAAAATAAAACAGTTTATCGCGCAAAAACAAAATGATAGTCAAGAATAGTCAGCTAAGTTTACTTCGATGAATAAGGCATTATGGAGGCGTTAATGACAACAAAATTATTTTTGAAATCCATCGGAATATGGGTCCTTTGTATATTCTATCTTAGTGCTTGCACAACACAGTTAACACCAAGATATGATCAAGCACTGTTCACTGGAGTTACGCAAACAAATGTTAAAGCGTTGGAGTTGTTTGCAGCAGTATCGGCAGGCACTGACATGCTCAACTGTGGATCTAGAGCTCAACATTTTAATCAGGTTATTGGAAATTTAGATGCGTTATCTTTGCAATCAAAAGCTCGGCCTGTACCAAAAAACTCAGTCACCGAAGAGGTAAATGCATTTTTGGCGTCTAAAGGTGTTGGCAGTTTAGCAGAAGATATAGCTCCAAGCGCTGTCTCACTAGAGCATGCTTCAAGTATAATAGCTAAAATGAAAGAAGTTGACTGTAAGACTGGATTAAAACCGGGTGCTGTAATGGCTTTTAGAAATGCTTTTATAATCTCAATGGATCAAGCCATAACATATGAATCTTTCTTAGCTCAATAAAGGAGTAACCAATGTCTTTGGATTTAAACCAACTGATTTCTGACATGAAGTCAGCAGCTTCGCAAGTCATTAACCAAGATGTGAGTTTATTACGAGGTTTCTCTGAGCGCCAATTAACAGCCTTGGCAAAACAAGCAGAGCTTATCGCGAATGGTGTGTTAACAGGGGATATAGATGAAGATTTACGAGATTTTTTCTTAGACTCCCTTGAAGATATGGCTTTAAATTTTGCAAAAACGTTACGTGGCCTTTTAATGGCCACCATTGAAAAAGTGTGGAATGCTATAGTTGGTGTACTATGGGGTGCTATAGGGACAGCAACTGGGATTGATTTAATGCCACCATCAGGACAATAAAATTCTATAAACTTCAACTTAAATTTAAATGGCACTAATTTGAAAAGCGGCAGTCAGAATTAAAGTGTTTTTAACAAGGTTGACTCGGTGAAAGCCTTAATAACTTCTTTATCACTTTCAATATTATTTGTCGCTACGGGCTATGCGTTACCTGAACCGAAAAAAATTCCAGTGCAAGGTGCAACGTCTGCTGACTGGAACAAAGATACCTTTTGGTACGAACCTTGGGGAAGTTCAGGTGTACATAAAGGAATGGATATCTTTGCTAAAAAGGGCGAAGACGTATTAGCGTCTACGAATTTAGTCATTTTATTTAAAGGTGAAATAAATAAAGGCGGTAAGGTAGTTCTTGCACTTGGCCCCAAATGGCGTATTCATTATTTTGCCCACATGGATTCGCTAGATGAAAACCTTGGGATTTTCATGAATGTCGGTGAAAAGCTTGGGGAAGTTGGAAACACTGGAAACGCCCAAGGAAAACCGGCGCACCTGCATTATTCTGTCCGGAATCTCATTCCAAATCCCTCTAGAATTGACGATAGTACACAAGGTCATAAAAAGGCGTTTTTTATTAATCCTATAGAGTATTTACAGGCGCACTAAACTATCGCGTTGAGTTTGAACCTGGTTTTGAGTGCAGTTTAAGAATACGTTTAGCTTCTTCTTGAACGTCTTTTCTATCGCGGAAACCCCAAAGCCTTAATCGCGCATTTTTACTACTTTCTTCAAGGTCAATGACAGGTGCAAAATAATCTCTGTGAATGTCGAAATCTAATATCTGAGCGTCTAACGGCGGAATTTTCCAAGGTTCGTGAATATATTCAGTGGGTAATCGAGATAATTCCGGTACCCAGCGTTTTATAAAAACGCCATCTGGATCCTTTTCTTGAGATTGTTTGACAGGGTTATAAAGACGTAGTGTATTTGTGCCTGTTACACCTGCTTGCATCTGAATTTGAGGGTAATGGATGCCCGGCTCAAAATCGAGAAATTTTTGTGCAAGAAATATCGCAGCTTCGCGCCAGTCAACATTAAGATGATGAGTAAGAAAACTGACTAGCATAGCTCGCATTCTAAAATTTACATATCCCGTCTGTTCTAACGCTCGAATACTTGCATCAATGATGGGATAACCGGTTTTACCAAGTTTCCATGCCTGCAAACTTTCTTTTGATTGTTTACTTTCATCATACGGATAGGCTTCATAGGCTTTGTTCAAGGGACGGCTTTGCATCTCACATTCAGATTCAAATTTTTGGATAAAATGACAGCGCCACTGTAAACGATCTTGAAAAGCAGAAATGGATTTTTGCCAACCTTTTCGATCATTATGTTGCAAACTATATTGCCAGACTTGTTTAATACTCAAGTTTCCCCATGCTAAATAAGGCGATAATCGACTACAACTGCTGCGAGCTATGCTTGGATTACCTATATTTCCGAAATATGATCTACCACGTTCCTTATAAAAGTCGCGCATCGTATGCCAAGCAGCTTGTTCGCCACCATATTGAAAAACTGGATTTTTTTCAGTCCAAGATTGTGGTGTGGTAAAGCGTTCGATATTTATTGCTTGATGTTCAACCCATTGAGCTTGCTGTAAGTCGGGGTCATTGGTAGCTGTGGACAAGGTTTTAACTCTATACTTTCTCCAGTCATTCCTATTGGATAAGCGTCTTCGGACTGCGCCATAATCAGATTCCTGCCACTTTATGTTTAACTGATTGCAAAGAGTTGCTACGGCTTTATCTCGTTGAAAAGTATTCAAGGTGCCAGTTTCTTGATAACTAAATAGCCATCGCATGCCAAGACGGTGTAAACAACTGAATAGATTCTCTGCATTCTGTTTTACAATCAGAATAGATGTATTAAACGCTTGTAACTGTGAGTTTAAATCTTTAAGTGACTGGTAAATAAATCGCCAATGTCGAATATCCATGTGAGGATCTTCCAGCAGTAGGGGTTCGACCAAATAAACCAATAAAATGGGTTTTTGCAATTTAATAGCGTTGAAAAGCGGTTCATGATCTAACAATCTAAGATCACGTTTAAACCAAACCACTGAAAAACCTGTCTCTATTTGCTTTTCCATTTCGCTATAAAATGTCCGTCGGGATCGTAAGTTTGAGTTTGTTTTTCTAAGTTAAATTGTCGATGTCCTCTGGGATCGCTGCCAACGCCAGCAAGGTATTGCCAATTGCCATAATTGCTCGCCACATCAAAATCAATCAGTTGCTGTTCGAAAAAAGCAGCGCCGTAGCGCCAATCAAGGCCTAATTCATGGACAAAGCAGCTGGCAACTAACTGTCGACCTCTATTTGACATAAAACCAGTCGTATTCAGTTGTCGCATACAAGCATCTACAATTGCGTATCCTGTTTTACCTTGTCGCCAACTATTGAACTTTTCGTCGCTATGATTAGTGTTAGGTACTTTTTGCTGAATGCCTGCAAAGTGAAAAAAGTCTTTACCGTGCTTTAAATGGGACCAATGGAAAAACTCACGCCACAATAATTCAAAAAACAGCCAATAGGTGGAATCGTTTTTTATTCTCGATTGCTCGTATTCTTTGATTTTTTCTAGCACTCGAGCAGGGGATACACAACCTAGCGCCAAATAGGCAGATAGCCGACTAGAAAAATCCCACCCATCGAGACCATTACGTGTTTGTTTATATTCTTGTAAGCTATCAGTTTCAAAAAAGTAATCTTGTATTCTTAGTTGAGCTCCTTTTTCTCCGCCAATATAGTCAAGATCCTTAGGCATCCCAAACTCGTATATGGGCATCCCTTCTAATTTAACTTCCATCGGTGCTACATTAATTTTACTAGGAAATTCCAAAGGTTTTCTTGGGTCGCTATATTTCTCTACTTTATTTCTAAACGGCGAAAATACATTAGGCATGTCGGGTAATGCGAAAGGAAGGTTATCTTGCTTAAAAAGATAGTGAGAATTGCTTTGGGTAAAACTGATATTAGTAAGCTTTTGTTTAAGTAAGTTAACCTGAGAAACTTCGTTATAACCAAAGTGCTTTTCAAGGCTTAGATGTTGAATTTGGTTTTGTTTGATAAAGTCAGGAATAAGATCAACAGGATCGCCTTGCAAAACAAACAAATCTACACCCACATCCTTCAGTCTTTTTCGCAAATCTACTAATGAGGATTGCAGAAATGCAAGACGATGTTTCCCCATAGCTACGCAATCATACGCATTTTTAATAAACCATTTAGGTTCCACAACAAAGACTGCAACTAATTGTGTGCTTTGTTCAACTGCGGTAATAAGCGCTTCGTTATCATCAAGTCTTAAGTCGAACCTAAACCAATGTAAACTTTTCACGTTTAATCCAAGGCAACTATTTTCTTTCTGTGTTTTACCTCCATGGCGTTAATTTCGATCGTTTTTTACCTAACTAGAGTAAATATCAGCATAAGTAACTGGAGAATAATATTTACATGGCCAATACCATAGTTTGGTTTAGACAAGACTTACGTTTAAATGATAATCCTGCGTTAGCAGCAGCTTGCGAAAAAGGCTCGGTGATACCGGTTTTTATTTATGACGAAACTTTAGATGAAAAATATCAGCCAGGCGGGGCTTCAAAATGGTGGTTACATCATGCCTTAATGGATCTTTCATCTTCCTTGGATAACAAACTCATCGTAAAAAAAGGTAAGCCTAAAGAAATATTAGGTGACCTTATCGAACAATTTGATGCCAAGTATCTATGCTGGAACCGCATGTACGAGCCATGGGCGCGTTCAAGAGACCAAGAAATCAAAGAGCACTTTAAAGAGCAGGGCGTAGTAGTCGCCAGCTTTAATGGCTCATTGTTATGGGAACCTATGGAAGTCAAAAATCAATCAGGTGAACCCTATAAAGTATATACACCTTACTATCGTAAAGGCTGCTTAAATCAGCCCTCACCACGATATCCACTAGAACGCGTAAAACCGAAGATTTCTGAAGGACTCGATGTAAATTCGCAAAAGCAAATTGAGGAATTAGAGCTTTTACCGACCATTTCATGGGATGAAGAAATTGCAAAGCAGTGGACAGCATCTGAAAGAGCCGCAGGTCAAAATCTTCAGATATTTATAAAAAATGCAATAACTGATTATGCTGATGACCGCAACATTCCCTCAATTAAAGGGACAAGTCGATTATCACCTTACTTACACTTCGGTCAAATTTCACCTAATCAAGTTTGGTATGCCATACACGAGGCCTTTCATGGCAACACCTCCGGTAAAGGCGTCGATACCTATTTAAGCGAGATAGGCTGGCGAGAGTTTTCTTATTACCTGCTTTATCACTTTCCGGATATTGGTGAAAAAAATTATAACCAGAAATTTGATAAATTCCCTTGGCGTACTAATCAAATTGAACTCGAAGCTTGGCAAACAGGAAACACTGGCGTTCCTATAGTGGATGCGGGTATGCGGGAGCTTTGGAAAACCGGCTATATGCACAATAGGGTAAGAATGGTTGTGGGTTCCTATTTGGTAAAAAATCTTCTGTTAGATTGGCGCCAGGGAGAACGGTGGTTTTGGGATTGTTTACTCGATGCTGACAGCGCCAGTAATGCTGCGAGTTGGCAATGGGTCGCTGGTTCAGGTGCAGATGCTGCACCGTATTTTAGAGTGTTTAATCCAGTGCTTCAGGGAGAAAAATTTGATAAAGAAGGCGAATACGTTAAACAATATTGTCCAGAATTGAGCAAACTTCCCAAAAAATACATACACAAACCTTGGGAAGCACCACCAGAAGTACTTCAAGACGCCGGAATTGAATTAGGAAAAGATTATCCCAAGCCCTTAGTGGACCTAAAAGATTCGCGTAACAGAGCATTAGATGCTTTTAATCAAATAAAAGGCTAGTCTGCTATGGCAAATCTATGTGTTATTCTTGGTGATCAGCTTTCAACGCAGATATCTTCCTTAGATAAAATAAAACCCAAAAAAGACTGGGTGCTGATGGCAGAAGTAAAAAACGAGGCTAGTTACGTAAAACATCATAAGAAGAAAATAGCCTTTGTGTTTTCTGCTATGCGTCACTTCGCTGAAGAGCTGCAAGAATCTAATTATCAGGTGCATTACACCAAATACTTAGATGACGACAACAAGGGTAGTATTTTTGAGCAAGTCAAAGCGTTCTGTGATGCTCACGAGGTTGATAATATTTTCATTGCACATCCAGGTGAACACAGGCTATGGGAAGACGTTCAATGCTGGCATGATAAACTAAATGTGAAAGTAGAAATTACGCCAGACAACCGATTTATCGCAGATAAAGCCTTCTTTTCAGAATGGGCTCAAGGACGAAAACAACTGCGAATGGAGTATTTTTATCGCGAAATGCGTAAACAACAAAAGGTTCTTCTAGATGAAGGTGAACCTGTCGGCGGTAAATGGAATTATGATGAAAAAAACAGGGAGTCTTTACCAAAAGGTCATAAACTTCCTAAGCCCGATAGTTTTAAACCTGATGACACCACACAAGAAGTTATTGAATTGGTTACTAATACCTTTTCAGACCACTTCGGTAATATTGAAAACTTTCATTATGCCGTTACCCGCAAACAAGCCCTTAACGTTTTATCATCCTTTATAGAAAATCGATTACCCGCTTTTGGTAAGTATCAAGATGCAATGGCTCAGGGAGAGCCTTGGATGTATCACTCGCATCTTAGTTTGTACATAAATACAGGACTGTTAATGCCCATGGAAGTCATTAAAGCTGCTGAACAGGCCTATCATGATGGCAGTGCACCATTGAATTCGGTGGAGGGATTTATACGCCAAATACTGGGATGGCGTGAGTACGTAAGGGGGTTTTATTGGCATTTTATGCCTGATTATTTAAGCAAAAACTTTTTCTTAGCGCAGCGAAAGCTTCCTGAGTTTTTCTGGACCGCAGACACCAAAATGAACTGTCTTAAACAATGCATTACAGAAACAAGAGATAATGCTTATGCACACCATATTCAAAGACTTATGGTCTTGGGGAATTTTGCTTTATTGGCTGGTCTTTCCACTAAAGAAGTAAACGAATGGTATTTAATCGTTTATGCGGATGCCTATGAGTGGGTGGAACTGCCCAATGTGAGCGGCATGATACTATTTGCAGATGGTGGCAAGCTTGCTAGTAAACCCTATGCAGCCAGTGGTTCTTATATCAATAAGATGTCCAATTATTGTCAGCACTGCGAATATTCAGTAAAAGAAAAGACGGGAGAGCAAGCTTGTCCCTTTAATTATTTGTATTGGCACTTTTTGATTCGTCATAAAGAAAAACTCTCTAACAATCACAGAATGTCCATGATTTACAATACATTATCTAAAATGGATGAGGACAAAGTGAATAGAATGTACGATGATGCCGAAGATTTTTTAAAGCGCATGAGCAAAAATGAAGAAGTCTGATTTACCTCAAAAAACGTGCATTGTATGCGGTCTTCCATTTAGTTGGCGGAAAAAATGGGAGCGATGCTGGGAAGATGTTAAATACTGTTCTGAGCGGTGCAGACGAAACAAGCACAATCAGACAGCAAATTTCAAATCCAAATAAACCGCATAATTACGCTAATATTTGGCTAACACCAATACCAACAATCAGCGCTGTTCCAATACTTAAAAGACTTCCGAGCATTATATATTCAGTTAGCTTGCGGTCTTTTTGTTGTCGCATATCCCCAAATCTGAAGACACTTTTTGCAGCAAGTAGAAAACCTACTCCGGAATATTGACCGATTAAAATGAAAGTTAACACTAAAAAGCGTTCTAAAATGCCAATCCATTCGCCTGCATTTTCCAAACCTTGATTATCTTTATCTTTGGTCAGTACTTTGGTGTAAGGATTTAGGGTCAATTGAATAACAAAAGATAATGGGCGACTAACAAAAATGTAAGCCGTTATAACCGCTAAGGTTTGTACGTTCAGTAGCTGATGGCTCTGACTTATTACAGATGCCATATTGTGATTATTTAAATAAAGGCTAACAGCGAACAAAATTAGGATATGGGCGCATTGATCAATTAAAAACGCACGAATGGAAAAGACCTGATAACACTTCCATATATCAATTGCATAATGGGTTAACACTATAGTAAAGAGCGCGATAAAATAGTTCAGGGCAAAGCCATCTAAAAGAATGAACAGGACTATTGCATTGAGTACTAAATGCACTAAAACGTGCTTTAACAATCCAATACTTTTTATTTTGAATTTAATTTTTGATTGAATCCATGCGTCTTTTTGCAGAAAAAAATCCGCCACAAAATGAATACACAAAAGACTAAAGAAAATTAGCATGCGGCTTGTTCCAAAATTAAGTTTTCATAGGTCATTAGATAATCTTTAACTAATTCAGCGTTGGCTCTCGCAAGGTGCGTGCTCACATTCTGGCGGGTAGTAGACAGCATATCTGCAATGGTTTGATGATCTGTAAAACCACTGTATACATACATAAATAACACTTCTGCTTGTTTTTGGGTGAGACCATTAATGACATTGTGTAAAAATTTAGTAGATAAGGTTAAATCAACACTTTGCAGGTTTTGTGAACTCACTAATGCTAGGTCACCACTTTTAACTTTATCTAATGTACGCCCTGATAAAATGTAGACAGGTCCCATTTTATTTGAAATTGTCTGCTTCCCGATGGCTAAAGATTGAGTAAGATAAATTGGACTTTTTTCAATTGCATACATCATACGCAATCGTACCAATAACAGCACTAACATGGCACATTCAGGACGCTTGTAGGTGATTTGAAAGGCGTCTCCACGAAATTGTTCAAACGTAAAACTATAATTTTGCGACATTGAAACTAATTGTTCTGTCAAAATTGCAATTACTTGCTCGTACTGTTGTGCGGAAAGTTTGGTACTTTCAACTATGTCGGAGGTTTCGACAGCTATCAGCATTATCTAGCCCAATTTAACTATATTCATTTGCATCATACAGAGAAAGCGTATAAATGCAAATAAATATGTTTGCAATTATGTTTTGCAAATGAATTCGTATTTAAATATGAGCTTAACTGTTTAATTTATTTGGCATAATGCAAACAAACTATTAAGGTAGAGTTAAAACACCGGTTTGTGATCTAAATTTACGGTTACATCTGAATAAACTGCTAATATTAATAAACAACGAGAGAAGCTTCATGACCAAACATCTGCTCGCCCTTTGCATCATTTCCACGCTCGCTGCTTGTAGTGAAAAACCTGAAGACGTTAAAGAAGTTGTACAACGAGAAACCCTAGCGGAACCACAAGAACCAGCTCCCTTGTGGCTTGAAGAAGTAGAAGGTGAAAAAGCCTTACAGACTGTTAATAACTGGAATGCAAAAACATTAAGTAAACTAACTAGCGACGAACGATTTTCCGAATTACAAAACGAAGCCTTAGAAATCGTAAACGCCACAGATAAAGTCGCTTATGGCAATATGCAAGGCGACTATGTGTATAACTTTTGGCAAGGTGAAAACAGTAAACGAGGTATATTACGTCGCACTAGCTTAGAAAGTTATCAGACAGCGTCTCCAAATTGGGAAACTGTGCTAGATATTGATGCGTTAAATGAAAAAGAAGACAAAAACTGGGTGTATAAAGGCAGTACCTGCTTGGAGCCTGAGTACATTAGGTGTTTAGTGTCACTGTCGAATGGCGGTAAAGATGCTGTTGAAATTCGGGAGTTTGATCGAGACCAAAAAGCTTTTGTTAAAAATGGTTTTTTCATTCCTGAAGCCAAAAGTGATGTGAGTTGGATAGATATAAATACAATCACTGTGGGTACTGACTGGGGCGATAATAGTTTAACCGAGAGCGGTTATCCAAGTGTGTCTAAAGTACTCGAAAGAGGGAGCGCTTTAAGTGACGCAAAAACCATTTTCTCTGGCGAAATTACAGACGTAGCTGCTGGCGCAAGCCTTTTTGAAATAGATGATGAGACTGATATTTTAATTGGATATCAATATAGTTCATTCTACGATTCAGAGTTCTTCTGGTTAAAAGGCAGTGAACAAATAAAATTACCGATTCCTTCCAAAGCGACACCCGCTGGTGTTTTTAAAGGTCAGATGTTAGTTGATTTAAAACAAGACTGGAAAATCAATGAAGATCTTACTTTGCCTCTAGGCGCGCTAGTTTCTTTTGATATGAAAAAGTGGTTAGAGGATCAATCTGTACAAAATGCACAAATAGTGTATCAGCCTACAGAAAGAGCAACCTTATCTGGCTCGTCTATCGCTAAATCAAAAGTGATTGTCACCGCATTAGAAAATGTGGTTGGCAAAGTATATGCGATGGATTTTGTTGACGGTAAATGGCAAAAAGAGCAACTAAGCATTCCTGGCACAGGAACACTAAGTGTCAGTTCGGTTTCTGATTCCTCAGATACCATTTTTGTCAATCAAAATACCTTTATCAAACCTAATCAACAGTTGATTGTAGATGTGGTGGAAAATACTTCTAAAGTGATTAAATCGGCCCCTGAACGGTTTGATTCTTCAGATTTAGTGGTTGATCAAAAGATGGCAGAATCTACCGATGGTACTATGATCCCCTATTTTATAATTCATCATAAAGATATTCCGTTAGACGGTACTTCACCAACTTTGCTATACGCCTATGGAGGCTTCGAGGTAAGTTTGACGCCAAGTTATAGCGGAACTCGAGGCAAACTTTGGTTAGAAAATGGTGGAGTTTATGTGCTGGCTAACATTCGTGGAGGTGGAGAATTCGGTCCTAAGTGGCATCAAGCAGGGTTAAAAACGAAACGTCAAACCATTTATGATGACATGATTTCGGTTGCACAAGATCTAATAGATACCAAGGTAACTTCTACTCAACGATTAGGCATTATGGGCGGTTCAAACGGAGGTTTGTTAATGGGCGTCATGTACACGCAACGCCCCGATTTGTTTAATGCAGTGGTTTGTCAGGTGCCCTTATTAGACATGCTTCGATATCATAAGCTCTTAGCAGGTGCTAGTTGGGTAGGGGAGTATGGTTCTCCAGAAATCCCTGAAGAACGTGCATTTTTAGAGACAATATCTCCGTTACATAATGTAAATGAGGAAGGAGAGTATCCTACTATTTTCTTTGTTACCTCAACTAAAGATGATCGTGTCCACCCTGGGCATGCAAGAAAAATGGCTTATTTATTGGAGCAATACGGACATTCTTTTGAATATTACGAAAATATTGATGGCGGTCATGCTGCCGGCGCAGATTTAAATGAGACAGCAAAACGAATCGCATTAGAATACACCTTTTTAATGCAAAAACTTATGGATTAGTTAGTTAGAGAGACAAGGTAACCCTGAGGTTACCTTGTTTATTATCTGGTTATTTATTTGTTTATTTATTAAGTAAGGTTATTAAACTTGAAGTATCGAAACGGCCACCACCGTTTGATTGCACTTGAGAATAGAATTGGTCAACTAAGGCTGTTACAGGTAAATGACTCCCATTACGCTTTGCTTCATTTAACACTATATCCAAATCTTTACGCATCCAATCTACTGCAAAACCAAAATCAAATTTGTTCTCCACCATAGTGGACGCTCTATTTTCCATTTGCCATGACTGTGCTGCACCTTTAGAAATCACCTCAATAACTTTTTCTACATCCAAATTTGCTTGAGTAGCAAAATGAATAGCTTCAGATAAGCCTTGTACGACACCCGCTATACATATTTGATTCACCATTTTTGTCATTTGGCCAGCGCCAACATTGCCCATTAACGCATGTTTTTGAGCATAGGTATCAAATACAGGAATCACTTTTTGATAAGTAGCTTGCTCACCACCAAGCATTACTGTGAGTTTTCCATTTACAGCGCCAGCTTGCCCACCTGAAACGGGGGCATCTAAGAATTTAGCTTGTTTTTCAGCGCAGGCTTTGGATAACTCTTTTGCCAATTCGGCAGAGGTAGTTGTGTGATCAATAACCACTGTATCTTTGCCTATAGTATGTAGGATTCCCTGTTCACCATAAAATACACTTCGAACATCATCGTCGTTGCCCACACAAACTAACACCACATCCACATTTAGTGCAGCGTCTGCTGGCGTTAGAGCATGTTTTCCAGGGTATTGATTAATCCAATTTTCAGCTGTACTGGTGGTTCGATTATAAACAACAGTGTCAAAGCCATTGTGTGCGAGATGCCCAGCCATAGGAAAACCCATAGCACCCAGTCCAATAAAAGCAACTTTCATATAATTTAGTTCTCAGCAGGTGTTAATTACAAAAATATAGTAGGGGAGTTTGCCATTTTTTTAAAACGACTAACAGTGCTTGAAAGTTGAATTCTATGATCGGATTCTCAATGATTTGCGTTTAAAACATTACCAAAGCAAAAAGTGAGGAATCATTATGTTAACCGAACAACCCAGTATCGAAGATCTGTTTCAACAACTTGGATTGAAAAATGACCAAGCTGCAATTGATGCCTTTATAGAAGAGCATAAAGGACTAAACGACAATGTTTATCTGCATAAGGCGCCTTATTGGAATGAATCTCAAAGTGCTTTCTTAAAAGAAGCTATAGTCGAGGATGCGGCATGGGCAGAAGTCATTGATGAGTTAAATGCAAGGTTACATTAAGAAAATCTGTTAGATTCTTCTCAACGGTTACTATCAACGTAGCCGTTTTTATTTCAAAATTATTATTACGCCTCGTATCCTGTAGCACCTTAAAACCCTCTATTTAAACCTTTACTAGTCAATTTTTTTACATCTCTTTGCAATAATATAATTATTAGACCGGTCTGTTATTAATGTGGCAGGTTTAACTAATGGGCGTTCTTATGGCAAGAGTTAAAAATCAACAACTCTATGATTCATCGAAAGTAAATTTATTAGAGGTAGGAGAGAGCTTAATAAGGCAGGGAAGTTATGCCCAAGTAGGCATAAACCACATTTTAAAAGCGGCAAAAATACCTAAAGGGTCCTTTTACCATTATTTTTCGAGTAAACATGAATTCGCTATGTCAGTAGCAAATCATTATCACCAAAAACAACTTCTATATGCACGCACTGTTTTTTCAGATCCAAATCTAACGCCTATTCAAAGGTTAAAAGGATTTTTTGAAGGTGCTACAGATGAAATGAAAAAACGACAATATTCCCAAGGCTGCCTAATGTGTAATCTCACCACGGAAATGGCGGACGAAGATATTGATGCACAAGCAATTCTTTTTCAGCAATGGAAAGAGTTAGGTGCAGAAATAGCGCCACAGCTTAATCAAGACATTTTATCTCATTTAAATCTAATTCATTTAACCAAACAAGAAGCTGCGGATTGGCTATTAAATGCATGGAGTGGCGCATTAACAAGAATGAAGGCTCATGGAAATGATGAGCCGCTACAACTATTTATGAAAACAATCTTTAAACAGGAAAATTAATATGTCCAAACAAACTATTCTCATAACAGGTGCCAGTAGAGGCATAGGATTTTTAACGGCTAAGACGCTAGTAAATCACGGACATACCGTTTATGCCGGAATGCGCGAAATAAACGGACGTAATAAGGAAGGCGCGGATTTTTTCAGATCATTAAATAATTCGGTTTCAGGTAGTATTTACCCAATCGAAATGGATGTTACTGATAACAATCAATGTAATGAGGTCATTCGATATATAGAGAACAATAACCATATAGATGTGTTAATTAACAACGCAGGAATTATGCCTGTAGGCCTTACAGAAGCCTTTACCGAAGAGCAAGTTCAGCAATGTTTTTCTGTAAATTTATATGGTGCTATTAATTGTACTAAAGCAGTTCTACCAGCCATGAGAAAGCGTAAAAATGGTAAGTTAATTCACTTAAGTTCCAGCGCAGGCCGATTAGCAATTCCTTATTTTGGTGTATATTGTGCTTCTAAATGGGCACTGGAAGCATACACAGAATCTTTGCACTACGAGTTAGCTCAATTTAACATTCATACCTGCATTGTAGAGCCAAGTGGCCATGCGACAGACTTAGTAAGTTCATCGCCATCACCAAAAGATGCGATTAAATTAGAATATGGAAATCTTGCTCAAGGCGGCGAAAAATTATTGAACATGTTTAAAGATATGTTTTCACAGGGAGAAGAAACTACCAACGCGCAAAACGTTGCTGATCAGTTACTCAAATTAGTAGAACAAACTGAATCCTTGCCATTACGAATAGCCATTGGCCAAGACATGGGCGTGAAAAATATTAACGACGGTACAGCGCCAATTCAAACACAACTAATAGAACAGTTGCTACCGGTTTACGAATAAGTAGCTTCACAAACATAACGTAAATAATTTTCTTTTCTCAAACTTTACACTTTTTAAAATCAGGTACGCGTGAGGCGTGCCTGGTATTGAGCGTTTAATTCATTGATTTAATTAACTTAATTGCAGCCTACTATTTATCCACCACTTAGTTAATTGCGTATAATGTATATTAATTAGTCTGTATTTGGGGGCAGGTAGTAAGGCGATTTTTTACGTATTTCTACCCCATATTTTTGGGAAAGTTCTTTAGCGTGACGGTAGTAAGTCTCTCGGCTCATTAAAAAATAAGGGTCGAATCCTAGCAACCAAGTGATGTAAGTACCTCGCAATCTGCATGGCATTCTTACTAATAATAATTGTTGCTCAGTATTTAATGTTACGTCTTTTATCACATCTAATAAGGCTCTTGGTATTCTAATTTTTTGTATACAGGAGAGTCATAATCAATGTTTATTATCGTATTATTAGGGGTTAGAAGAAGCAAATAATCTAAATTCAGCTCAGTTACAGTTCCTTTTATCAACTGTCCATTGCTGTCGTAAAACTGTAAATGATCATTTTGTTTAAAGCCGTTCCAGTTACCTTTACGTAAACCATTTAAAGCACTTAGAGTAACTTCTCTATCTTTCCAAGATTGGCGTTCTCTATCGAAACGGCTTAATAATGCACTACCTTTTACAGTTACTGCACTCTCAATTTTAGTTAATCGACTTGTTATATCATTAATTGCGGAAAGAATAACACTTGAATCGCCTGAAAGTTCCACTTCATTAGATATTTCAGCTGGTTTTATAGATAGCATTTTAATCAAGGAATTTACATCCTTACCTTTGTTTTCTACAGTTTCAATTATTGATGAGCTAATTGAAGGTACATCTTTTTTAACCTTATCGGCTCTCAAAGATTCATCATAATCATAGGTTCTCATTCCCTGTATATCGAATATCCGATTAGTTTGCTTATCCTTGATTAACACTGTCGGTAAGTTGAATGCTTGTCTCACCCCTAATTCATATAGCACATTTGGGTTTTTCCCACTTAAATCACATAAAACCAAATCACTATGATATATTTTATCCATAATATCTATGACAATGTAATTTGAAGAAGCTACTTCGTCAGCTCTTACTGGAGTAAACCCAGCCTTGATGCATGCCGGTTTAATTAAGTACTCGTAGACTCTAGTAAAGTGACCTTCCTCGTAAGGTTCGATATCCGCTATAGGCATAATTACAAAGCACTTTTTTTCATTATCCATTTTAAATCACCTTAATAAAAGTAATGCCCGTAGGGCATGGTAGCGAGGTACGAGCGGTAACCTCTGCGATTAGTAACAAGCAACATCCTTATAATGCGCCAAGTGTTTTTTAAATAACCAATGAATTTGGCTCGCCTCTTGATTAACCCACAAAAACGAAGTTTTTGTCTTGACTGATAGCGTCATAAATTCTCATGGGTGAGACTTTTACTACCCCGTCACAAATTCCCGTCAGTGGGAATAGGGGCTAAATCTTCCTCGCAAATATGAAGCTCTACATCGAGTTCTTCCCTTATATTTTTGATGGTATCTAAATCTTCAATAAGAGCATCTTTGGCATACTGCATTCGCATATATTCATATTCACCTTCAGATTTAGTTTCATACAACGATGGCTCTGGCGTGTCATTATCATTGCAATAGCTATGAATAATATTCAATATCACAAAGCGCCTAAGTGGCGTTAAATCAGCGATACGCTTTACAGTTCGTTTTATATATTCTGAAGTCTCAACGGCTTCATCCATGATTAATTCATCTGTTGTACAGGACAACGCAATAGCTAATCGTTTAATAGTTTCAAGCTTTGGCTCTGATGCTCCACGTTCAATTCTCGATACTTGTGTTAACTCTATTCCGGCTTTCTCAGCAAGGTTGCCTTGCGTCATTCCTTTTTTAGTTCTGATTGCTTTCAAATTGCTACTAATTGACATTGCACACCCGTATTTTTGGCTTTATATGACTAGCATACACCCATTTTTTAGCCCTACATGTTTACATGTACTTATAAAGCCAATAAGATTGGCTTTAAATGACTATTGACAGCTTTTTGGTGAGCGTTATTTGAACAAAGTCGGGAGTCTAGTAATACCCGACTTTTGTGCCAAATTTGCACTATTTTAGGAACATTCATTGATAGATTGGGCGCGTGTACATATCCCTTTTAAACATTCACCTTTAAACGGTGGTGAAGTTGTTTCTATCGATGAGGATGGCGAAGTAGCATGGCGAATACTTAAGCGAAAGCAAGCTATCGGTAGCTTTGACAAACGCATTTCATTTAAGAGTATTGGCGGCGACGGGCAGGGTAATGCCACTCATTTATGGATAAGTGGAAACCCTTCTAAATTCTTGCAAGGTCACAACGTATTTGGCTCGGATGACTTAGTTTCATTGATGTTCGATACATTTAGAGTTATTTGCAATCAATTCAATTTCCAACCGACACTCCAAGAATACCAAGCGATTAAAAACGGTGATTATGAACTTGGTATAGTTGATATTAATTATTCCTATGAATTACCTAAACGCGCTGACGTTCAAGCGTTTATTCGAGCCTTAGAATTTAAAGCAAAAACACGTCATGGACGACCATCCATGAAAGGTGGAACTTTATACTTCGGAAAAAATTCAGAACGCTGGGCTATAAAACTGTATGCTAAAGGAGAAGAATTAAGTACTAAAACAGGCGCTTTACCTGACGCCTTAAAACATCAAGGTATTGAAGATTGGGCTGATAACAAACTACGAATTGAACTTAGATTATTATCCAAAGAATTGGCGAAATTAGGTATTAAACATGCAGCTACATTGACGCCAGAGCTGACAGAAAAATTGTTTAAAGAATATCTGGATAAAATAAATATGACTGATCAAATTAAGCTCTCAAACGAAACGGTAAATCAATTACCAAACAAATTGAAATCAACATATACATTATGGGCACAAGGTCATGATTTACGATCGCTCATGTCAAAACGCACTTATTATTATCATCGGAAAGAACTTGAAAGCTACGGCATCAATATCGATCTTGCGCCATGCTCAGAACATCAAAAAGAAAACAACGTGGTACCGATGATCCGCATCCTTGAAGCAACGCCAGCTAATATTCCTCGATGGGCATTTACTAAAAACTTGATCCATTCATCTGCACAACGTTCCGCATAACATTAAATGGTTAAAACGTGAGAGACCAGGTACGCGTGAGGCGTGCCTGGTATTGAGCGTTTAATTCATTGATTTAATTAACTTAATTACAGCCCACTATTTATCCACCATTTAATTAATTGCGTATAATGTATATTAATTAGTCTGTATTTGGGGGCAGGTAGTAAGGCGATTTTTTACGTATTTCTACCCCATATTTTTGGGAAAGTTCTTTAGCGTGACGGTAGTAAGTCTCTCGGCTCATTAAAAAATAAGGGTCGAATCCTAGCAACCAAGTGATGTAAGTACCTCGCAATCTGCATGGCATTCTTACTAATAATAATTGTTGCTCAGTATTTAATGTTACGTCTTTTATCACATCTAATAAGGCTCTTGGTATTCTAATTTTTTGTATACAGGAGAGTCATAATCAATGTTTATTATCGTATTATTAGGGGTTAGAAGAAGCAAATAATCTAAATTCAGCTCAGTTACAGTTCCTTTTATCAACTGTCCATTGCTGTCGTAAAACTGTAAATGATCATTTTGTTTAAAGCCGTTCCAGTTACCTTTACGTAAACCATTTAAAGCACTTAGAGTAACTTCTCTATCTTTCCAAGATTGGCGTTCTCTATCGAAACGGCTTAATAATGCACTACCTTTTACAGTTACTGCACTCTCAATTTTAGTTAATCGACTTGTTATATCATTAATTGCGGAAAGAATAACACTTGAATCGCCTGAAAGTTCCACTTCATTAGATATTTCAGCTGGTTTTATAGATAGCATTTTAATCAAGGAATTTACATCCTTACCTTTGTTTTCTACAGTTTCAATTATTGATGAGCTAATTGAAGGTACATCTTTTTTAACCTTATCGGCTCTCAAAGATTCATCATAATCATAGGTTCTCATTCCCTGTATATCGAATATCCGATTAGTTTGCTTATCCTTGATTAACACTGTCGGTAAGTTGAATGCTTGTCTCACCCCTAATTCATATAGCACATTTGGGTTTTTCCCACTTAAATCACATAAAACCAAATCACTATGATATATTTTATCCATAATATCTATGACAATGTAATTTGAAGAAGCTACTTCGTCAGCTCTTACTGGAGTAAACCCAGCCTTGATGCATGCCGGTTTAATTAAGTACTCGTAGACTCTAGTAAAGTGACCTTCCTCGTAAGGTTCGATATCCGCTATAGGCATAATTACAAAGCACTTTTTTTCATTATCCATTTTAAATCACCTTAATAAAAGTAATGCCCGTAGGGCATGGTAGCGAGGTACGAGCGGTAACCTCTGCGATTAGTAACAAGCAACATCCTTATAATGCGCCAAGTGTTTTTTAAATAACCAATGAATTTGGCTCGCCTCTTGATTAACCCACAAAAACGAAGTTTTTGTCTTGACTGATAGCGTCATAAATTCTCATGGGTGAGACTTTTACTACCCCGTCACAAATTCCCGTCAGTGGGAATAGGGGCTAAATCTTCCTCGCAAATATGAAGCTCTACATCGAGTTCTTCCCTTATATTTTTGATGGTATCTAAATCTTCAATAAGAGCATCTTTGGCATACTGCATTCGCATATATTCATATTCACCTTCAGATTTAGTTTCATACAACGATGGCTCTGGCGTGTCATTATCATTGCAATAGCTATGAATAATATTCAATATCACAAAGCGCCTAAGTGGCGTTAAATCAGCGATACGCTTTACAGTTCGTTTTATATATTCTGAAGTCTCAACGGCTTCATCCATGATTAATTCATCTGTTGTACAGGACAACGCAATAGCTAATCGTTTAATAGTTTCAAGCTTTGGCTCTGATGCTCCACGTTCAATTCTCGATACTTGTGTTAACTCTATTCCGGCTTTCTCAGCAAGGTTGCCTTGCGTCATTCCTTTTTTAGTTCTGATTGCTTTCAAATTGCTACTAATTGACATTGCACACCCGTATTTTTGGCTTTATATGACTAGCATACACCCATTTTTTAGCCCTACATGTTTACATGTACTTATAAAGCCAATAAGATTGGCTTTAAATGACTATTGACAGCTTTTTGGTGAGCGTTATTTGAACAAAGTCGGGAGTCTAGTAATACCCGACTTTTGTGCCAAATTTGCACTATTTTAGGAACATTCATTGATAGATTGGGCGCGTGTACATATCCCTTTTAAACATTCACCTTTAAACGGTGGTGAAGTTGTTTCTATCGATGAGGATGGCGAAGTAGCATGGCGAATACTTAAGCGAAAGCAAGCTATCGGTAGCTTTGACAAACGCATTTCATTTAAGAGTATTGGCGGCGACGGGCAGGGTAATGCCACTCATTTATGGATAAGTGGAAACCCTTCTAAATTCTTGCAAGGTCACAACGTATTTGGCTCGGATGACTTAGTTTCATTGATGTTCGATACATTTAGAGTTATTTGCAATCAATTCAATTTCCAACCGACACTCCAAGAATACCAAGCGATTAAAAACGGTGATTATGAACTTGGTATAGTTGATATTAATTATTCCTATGAATTACCTAAACGCGCTGACGTTCAAGCGTTTATTCGAGCCTTAGAATTTAAAGCAAAAACACGTCATGGACGACCATCCATGAAAGGTGGAACTTTATACTTCGGAAAAAATTCAGAACGCTGGGCTATAAAACTGTATGCTAAAGGAGAAGAATTAAGTACTAAAACAGGCGCTTTACCTGACGCCTTAAAACATCAAGGTATTGAAGATTGGGCTGATAACAAACTACGAATTGAACTTAGATTATTATCCAAAGAATTGGCGAAATTAGGTATTAAACATGCAGCTACATTGACGCCAGAGCTGACAGAAAAATTGTTTAAAGAATATCTGGATAAAATAAATATGACTGATCAAATTAAGCTCTCAAACGAAACGGTAAATCAATTACCAAACAAATTGAAATCAACATATACATTATGGGCACAAGGTCATGATTTACGATCGCTCATGTCAAAACGCACTTATTATTATCATCGGAAAGAACTTGAAAGCTACGGCATCAATATCGATCTTGCGCCATGCTCAGAACATCAAAAAGAAAACAACGTGGTACCGATGATCCGCATCCTTGAAGCAACGCCAGCTAATATTCCTCGATGGGCATTTACTAAAAACTTGATCCATTCATCTGCACAACGTTCCGCATAACATTAAATGGTTAAAACGTGAGAGACCAGGTACGCGTGAGGCGTGCCTGGTATTGAGCGTTTAATTCATTGATTTAATTAACTTAATTACAGCCCACTATTTATCCACCATTTAATTAATTGCGTATAATGTATATTATGTTAAATTAAATGTTATCCACATGTTATTAGGTTTAGCCTGTTAATGATATTTATCAACTAATTAAATGCCCTACTTTTGATGGATTTGGAAAATAAGAATAAGATGCGTAGAAAAATAAAAAGTACTAGGTTTTATTTAATTCTTACGAAACAGAAAACCCAGACGTTAAGAATTTCTGAAGTTATCGATTGGTAATGTTTGGCTTCTTGGATATGAATATTTCTTTTATCACAAACTATATAGTTTAAAAGATTTCAGTTGTTGAGATATGAGGCAATATGTCTTTGACTCGCAGCTGTTGAAATTTTTTTTAGTTATAAAAAGTATATAAAATAATTTGGTATAAAATTACCCAGTTGAAACCGGGCCGCTTAGATTAATCGGAACGCTTATAATGGCGTGTAATTCGCCTTTGTTGGAAAGTTTTTATACAGAAACACTATACAATTATTTAGAGGCCAATTTGTTTAGTCCAGATTAACCTCTTGCAGATGATATAGTTGTTTATCTTTGGTTATCATTAATCAAAATATTTTAAATATATACAATATTTACTATACCCATTAAACTGATTTTAATAATATCTAGTTATGCGTAACAGTCGTAATAGCCTAAAAATAAAGAATCTATAGCATGACCATAATTTATTTTATTATCTTTCTTTGTATTGTTTGGCTGTTAATAATGTACAGTAATTTTGAAATTTTAGGTAAATATACCTATAAAATCTTTAATGCGTTAGAAGCTAAAAGTGCGAAATTAACAAGAAAACAAATATCGATAAATGGGCTTCCTATTGATTATTACGATAACGAAAATATAAAAAGCCCAGCATTATTATTGCTCCATGGTTTTAGTGCTGATAAGAATGCGTGGAACAGAATTGCTAAATATCTTACGAAAGATTATCGTTTGATTGTACCGGATTTATTAGGTCATGGAGATACCCCCTATTCGCCTTCAACTAATTACTCTGCCTTTACACAAGCAGAGATGTGTCAAACATTGGTCAAAGAATTAAAACTTCAAAATATTTGTGTTATCGGGAACTCAATGGGCGGCATGATCGCAATGATCCTGCACGATAAAGCACCCAAAGAGTTTACCAAGGCCGTTTTAATTGACCCTGCGGGCGCTAAAACAAAGTTTGCCATCGAATTGGATAGGCTTGGCGCTAATCCTTTTGCTCATAAGGATAAAAGTACAGTCATAAAGTTTTATGGGTTAACAATGGCCAAAATGCCTTTTATTCCTAAATCAGTGCTTAGTTTTATCGCAAAAAGTCAATATATAGATAAAAATCAGCAGCTTATTCATATGTTTAAAGACTTTTTTAACATCAATGAGTTTTTCGAATTACCCTTTTCGAATTCTCCGGATGATGTACTTATTCTGTGGGGAAAAGAAGATAAGATGATGCCATTAGAAAATGCGGATTTCTATCAAGAACTCACACATCAAGCGCCATTGATCATATATCCAGGCGTTGGTCACATGCCAATGTTCGAAATTCCTGAAAAAACTGCGAACGATATTAAAAATTTCCTCTCTAAGACAAAATAGAATACCAGCGTATTAGTTTTAAAACTTTTACGTGCGTTATTGATGTTAATTTGATGTTGAGCAATTGATATAGGAGTGAAGTTATGACAGGACGTGAATTCATTCGATTTATTAGTAATCATGGGATTCCGTTAAGTTGTATCGCCGATAAACTTAATTGCAAACTCTCTACTTTAAAATCGTTAGAAAAAATGGAAAAGATACCGCAATATTATATTAAGCGATTTATACGTGCCTTTGATCATTTATTAAATGATAATGAAATTGCTAGGTTAGCCGCCGGATAAGTAAAATTTATTTGCTATATTGGACAACTAAAGGTTTAATTAATAAAACATTTTTAGCCTTTTGAGTCTAAGCGCCTAATGGAATTCGTTCTCATTTTAATCGCATTTTTGTGCGGTTTTGTATGTAAATATATACACTTACCTCCACTTGTAGGATTTTTGGTGGCTGGCTTTGTATTAAATGCATTAGGTTATTCTAATACTCCTACAATCGACACCATTGCTGATTTAGGCATAACAGTAATGTTGTTCACTATTGGTCTTAAACTCAATATTAAAGATCTCATAAAGCGTGAAGTTTGGGTGGGGGCTGTTTTACATACCAGTTTGTGGATAGCGATAATTTCTGGTGTGTTAACTCTGCTTGCCTCTATAGGTCTTCCCTACTTCACCGGTTTATCCCTCGCCCAAGTTGCATTAATCGCATTTGCCTTGTCCTTTAGCTCCACCGTCTGTGTGGTTAAAATTTTAGAAGAAAGTGGAGAAAGTCGTACAAGACACGGTAAGGTCGCCATCGGTATTTTGATCATGCAAGACATATTTGCGGTTATGTTTCTTGTATTTGCCACCGGTAAGGCGCCATCAATTTATGCAATAGGCTTGTTAGCCCTTATTCCTCTGGCCCCTCTACTTAAAAAGCTTTTGCAGGAAGCAGGACACGGAGAATTGTTACCTCTTTGTGGTTTTGTAGCCGCTTTGGGTGGTTATCAGCTATTTGAATTAGTTGGTGTTAAAGGCGATTTAGGCGCCTTGATCATGGGGATTTTACTTGCGAACCATGTAAAATCAGCAGAGCTAGCCAAATCCTTATTAAGTTTTAAAGATCTGTTCTTAATTTGTTTTTTCTTATCCATTGGGTTAAAAGCCTTACCCACCATAGATATGACGGTAATCGCCTTAGGCTTAAGCCTTATTATACCCTTTAAATTTGCACTGTTTTTCTTCTTGTTCGCCGGTCTGCGCTTACGTGCCAGGACGTCTTTTTTGACTGGTTCTGTACTATCAAACTATAGCGAGTTTGGGCTAATTGTCGCGGCTGTAGCAGTGAATATGCAGATGATGACGGATGCTTGGTTAGTAATAATTGCTATGGCCGTTTCATTTTCATTTGTGGTAACTAGTGTGTTCTATCGCAAATCTCATGATATTTATCGTAAATCTAAGGATTATCTGCATAGGTATCAACGCACTCGCCCCTTATCCGAGGATGTTTACCCGTATTTTAATAACGTTGAGGTCATAGTGTTGGGCATGGGGCGTGTTGGTAAAGGAGCATTTCACGCACTATCACAACAAATAGGCACTGCTGTTTGTGGCATGGATGCCGATGTCCAAAAAATTAAAGCGCTACAATCTGAAGGTTTAAACGCTATCAATGGTGATGGTGAAAACATCGATTTATGGGAAAACCTGGATTTATCTAACTTAAAGTTAGTTTTACTCGCCCTACCGTCAATTGAAGATTCATCGAATGTCACCAATCAGTTAAGAAATGCCGGTTACATGGGTAAAATCGCCGCTATTGCTCGCTATGAAGACGAAATTCAACCCTTGCAAGATAAAGGCGTTGACGAAGTTTTCAACTTCTTCAATGATGCAGGTTTAGGTTTTGCAGAAGAAAGTTTAGCCATAATTAATCGTCAAAAGGCTGATCTAGCAACTCAATAAGCATCTAAATCTAATCACAAATGCGAACAATTATCCTTATAAATTGCTGAAATATAAAGAATTTTGTATTTTTTTATATCATGTAGTATGCTTACCCTTTAATGATTCCAACTTCCACACATAATGGTTTAAGGTAAAAAAATGCAAGGTGATATCGCCGTTATCAAAGCACTGAACGATATTCTAACGTTGGAGCTTACTTCTATTAATCAGTATTTTTTGCATGCTCGAATGCATAAAAATTGGGGTTTTGAAAAGTTAAATAAAGCTGAATATAAAAAATCCATACTTGATATGAAGCAAGCGGATAAACTCATTGAGCGTATTTTGTTCCTCGAAGGTTTACCGAATCTTCAGGCCCTTGGGAAATTATTTATTGGTGAAGATACCGAAGAATGTATCCAATGTGATATTACGTTCGAGCAGAGCCAAATTCCTCAATTAAAAGACGCAATTGCCTTGTGTGAACAACATAAAGATTACGTGAGTCGAGATTTGTTAACTTCACTACTTGACGATGAAGAGGAATACCTTGATTGGTTGGAAACACAACAATATCAAATTGCAGAGATGGGCATTGCAAATTATCTGCAAGCACAAATAGAGGACTAATAGTATGCAAGGTAATGAACGCGTTATCGCTGGATTAAACAGCTTACTTGGCTATGAATTAGCCGCAATGGATCAATACTTCATCCACTCACAGATGTACCTTGATTGGGGATTAAACAAACTTTACGAGCGCATTGCGCACGAATTTGATGATGAAAAAGGTCATGCGAGCAAGTTAATTGAAAGAATGCTATTTCTTGGTGGTGTGCCGGACATGCAAACTAGAACAGGTTTTAAAGTCGGAAAAGACGTTAAAGAAATGCTCAAAAGTGACTTGCGTGTAGAATACGAAGTTGGTGACAAACTAAAAGAAGTTATAGCTGTTTGTGAACAAGAAAAAGACTATGTGTCTCGCGACATGTTAGTTGTACTGCTTGATGACACTGAAAACGATCATGCACATTGGTTAGAGCAGCAATTAGGTTTAATCGAGCGTGTTGGTATTCAAAATTATCAACAATCACAAATCTAAATTACCGTTGAAAGTCATTTTAAGGCGAGATTATCTCGCCTTTTTATTGAACGGTAGAAAAGTTTACAATTAAGTGTTGATTGGTATTTGTTTGTCCTTCCCTACTCACTTCTATCACCATTTGCCATTGCATTTCTGGCAAATTGCAACTACCTAGGAAAAATACCCCTCTCAGCGAATTAGCGTCTTCAAAAATAACCGGCGTTTTACCCATATACATGTTGACGCCTTCCACATACACCTTGTGAATTTGAATATTTTCACTATGCTCAAATTGAACGAACAATTCTTCTTCAGGAATTGGTGATTGTTCAAACTTTATGCTTAATCGTTGCTGGTCTAATGAGAAAGCACATTGGTTATTAATTAACTGACAATTTCCTTGTGAATTTAACACGGTGTTTACATTGTAAAATTGGTTACCCCAAAGTACTAATAATACAAGGGATAGCAAGGTGGTGACCGTGATGGCAATTGATTTTATTTTCACAATTAATTAACCGTAAACTTTCCTTTATTGACTAAGATCAAGCAATAAATAGATTGTGTATCTTTTTGTTATTAAAAACTTTATTATCTCTACTCGAATAGTGCCGAGTTTACTTTTCTTGCTCGCCCAACTCAACTAGGACGAATGTTTTAAGTAATTCAACACTGTTTATTTAGGGTTTCAATTAAAATTTTTACACGGAAACTTTCAGTTATGAGCGAAACAAGCCAAGTTAAACCTGATTATAACTACAAGGTAGTTAGGCAGTTTACTATCATGACGATTGTTTGGGGCATCGTGGGAATGACGGTAGGTGTATTGATAGCAGCTCAGCTGTTTGCTCCAGCACTTAACTTCGACCTTCCATGGCTTACTTACTCTCGTTTAAGACCTTTACATACCAATGCGGTAATCTTCGCGTTTGGTGGTTGCGCACTCTTTGCCACCAGTTATTACATCGTGCAACGCACGTGTCAGGTAAGGCTATTTAGTGACAAATTAGCCGCTTTCACATTTTGGGGATGGCAAGCAGTTATACTCGCAGCTGCAATTTCACTTCCTCTTGGTATGACAGCGTCAAAAGAATATGCAGAACTAGAATGGCCAATTGATATTTTAATCACATTGGTATGGGTCGCCTATATAATCAACTTTTTTGGCACCTTGATCATTCGTAAAACTTCGCATATTTATGTTGCCAACTGGTTCTTAGGAGCCTTTATGTTGACCGTTGCGGTACTGCACATTGGTAACAGTATGGCAATCCCAGTGTCCTTCACAAAATCATATTCGATTTATGCAGGTGCAGTTGATGCAATGATGCAGTGGTGGTACGGACACAACGCAGTAGGATTTTTCTTAACTGCAGGTTTCTTAGGCATGATGTACTACTTTGTACCTAAGCAAGCTGGTCGTCCTGTCTACTCGTATCGTTTATCTCTTGTGCACTTCTGGGCGTTGATTTCGCTTTATATTTGGGCTGGTCCTCACCACTTACACTACACTGCACTTCCTGACTGGACGCAGTCACTTGGCATGGTTATGTCCATTATATTATTCGTTCCATCTTGGGGTGGTATGATTAACGGTATCATGACACTTTCAGGTGCTTGGCATAAACTTCGTACTGACCCAGTACTTAGATTCCTAATCGTTTCCTTGTCCTTCTACGGTATGTCTACCTTCGAAGGTCCTATGATGTCTATTAAAACCGTAAACGCCTTATCTCACTATACAGACTGGACTGTAGGTCACGTTCACTCTGGTGCATTAGGCTGGGTAGCTATGGTATCAATCGGTAGCTTATATCACTTAATTCCGGTGTTATTTAATAAATCAAGAATGTACAGCATTAAATTGATTAATGTTCACTTCTGGCTCACCACAATCGGCGTTGTACTTTACATTGTTGCTATGTGGATGTCTGGTGTTCTTCAAGGTCTAATGTGGCGTGCAGTCAATGCTGACGGTACTCTCACCTACTCTTTTGTTGAGTCACTTGAAGCTTCTAAACCATTCTATGTTGTACGCTTCATTGGTGGTGTGTTTGTCGTTGCTGGTATGTTGATCATGGCATACAACGCTTATCGCACGATTCGAGCACCAAAAGAAGAATTAGAAGGTGATGTTGCATTAGGAGCTGCCCAATGAAAAATCCACATGAGTTAGTCGAAAAAAACGTTGGCTTATTAACTATTTTAGTTTTAGTGGCAATTAGTTTTGGAGCATTAGCGCAGATTTTGCCATTGATGTTCCACCAACACACCTTAGAGCCGGTAAAAGGATTACGTCCTTATACAGCGCTTGAATTGGAAGGTAGAGATATCTACATCCGAGAAGGGTGTGTCGGTTGTCACAGCCAGATGATACGTCCTTTCCGAGCTGAAACCGAACGTTACGGTCATTATTCTGTAGCCGGTGAATCCGTTTGGGAACGTCCATTCCTATGGGGCTCAAAACGAACTGGTCCTGATTTAGCACGTGTTGGAGGCCGTTACAGTGATGAATGGCATCGAGTACATTTGCTAAATCCACGTAACGTTGTGCCCGAATCTAACATGCCTGGTTACCCATGGTTGGCAACCAATACATTAGATGGCGAAGATACAGCTAAGAAAATAGAAGTATTTAAAATGTTAGGTGTTCCATATACAGATGAAGACATAGCTGGTGCCAAGGAAGCAGTAAAAGGTAAAACCGAAATGGAAGCCTTAATTGCTTATCTTCAGTCACTAGGGACGCATCTAAAATAATGGATCAAGGTATTATCGGCAGTATATTTACTGTCATCGTTTTCGTAAGTTTTATTGGGATTGTCCTTTGGGTCTTTAGCAGTAGAAACAAAAAGAAATATGACGAAGCTGCTAATTTAGTTTTCGATGACGAAGACAACCAAGAGAAAACCAATAAGAAAGACCAGGAGTCTTAAATCATGAGTATGTTTTGGACAATTTGGATCAGTGTGATAACGCTAGGCTCTATTGCTGGCTGCTTCTTTCTGCTCCGTTGGACACTTGCAAACCAAACAGGTGTTCCCGAAGGCGAAGAAATGGGACATGAGTTCGATGGAATCGTTGAAATTAACAACCAACTACCACGTTGGTGGACCATCCTTTTCTGGATAACTATGGTATGGGGCGTATTATATCTTGCGGCCTACCCTGGACTTGGCGCTTATAAAGGCTTTTTAGGCTGGAAGAGCTCAAACCAAGGTGTATTATCATTAGAAGAGTCAGAACAAGCGCTTAGAGCTGATATTGAAGGTAATGCTTGGAACGAGTATGCAATTCAAATTAAACAAGCTGAAGAAGAGTTTGATCCTATCTTTGCTGAATATGCAAAAATTCCAGTGGAGCAATTAGCAACTAATGACGAAGCAGTACAAGTAGGTAAGCGTTTATTCTTACAAAACTGTGCGCAATGTCATGGTAGTGATGCTAGAGGTCAAAAAGGTGGGTTCCCTAACCTAACTGACAACGATTGGTTATACGGTGGAAGCGGCGATAAAATCAAAGAAACCTTAATAAATGGTCGTCAAGGCGCTATGCCTGGATGGTTAGAGCCTTTAGGTGAACAAGGTGTTGCCGAGGTGGTTGCCTATGCTATGAGTTTGAGTGATCATCCAGACACTGATACCGCATTAGTAGATGCTGGACAAGCTCGCTTCGTAGTTTGTGCTGCTTGTCACGGTATGGACGGTAAAGGTAATCAGTTATTAGGAGCTCCTAACCTAACAGACAACATTTGGTTGTACGGTGGTTCTAAACGAGCAATTACTGAAACCCTTAACTATGGGCGTAACGGAGTAATGCCTTCATTTAAGAAAACCTTGGGTGAAGATAAAATCCACGTTGTAGCATCTTACGTTTATAGCTTATCTAATTAGTCGAGTTACTCGAACTAATTTGGTAAAGTAATTACCAAGAGGAAAGCCTCGTTTTACGAGGCTTTTTTGTATAAATTCAAATCTTAAGTAGTGATATAAGTAAAACAATATGCAAAATGAACAAGTTAAGCCTTGGTATAAACAATTTTGGCCTTGGTTTTTGATTGCAATTCCAGTGTCTTCAATGATTGTTGCCTCAGTAGTGGTTAAATTTGCCACCGACGGCACTAATCACTTAGTCGTGGATGACTACTATAAAGAAGGCAAATCAATCAATCTTCGATTGGATCAAATTGAACGGGCTCGAGAGCTGAATATCACAACCCTACTAGCGATAGACGCGCAAAATGCAACATTAGAGTTTGTCACAGGCTTGCCTGAAACCGGTGAGGCTTTAAGATTGAATCTTTTCCACTCTACTCAACCCCATCGTGATACAGAAATTCTATTAGCAAGAGATGCTTCTGGCGTTTATCGAGGAGTAATTGATTTTCCAGTCGATGGTAAATGGCGTTTAAGGCTTACGCCAATGGATGATAGTTGGAAAATTCAACAACGCATTGAATTACCCAAGTCGTCAGCCGTTGAGTTTAATCCATAGTAGTAGAAAGTGAAATGAGCATAGCTATTGCTGAAGGTTGTTGTTTTCATTGCGGATTACCAAACGAAGAAGGCAATAAATATCCAGTTGAAATAAATAACAAATTACACCACATGTGCTGTCCGGGTTGCCAAGCAGTGGCACAGGCTATTGTCGAAAATGGGCTGGCAAATTATTACGAATTTAGAACAGAGCCCGCTGCACGTGGCGATTCAGCCTTAGATAACACCATGGCTCAACTTTCTGTGTATGACGAACCTGAATTGCAAGAAGAGTTTGTATTTGACCAAGGTAAACATAAACAAATACAGTTGACAGTTGAAGGCATTACTTGCGCAGCATGCGGTTGGTTAATAGAAAAACAACTGGCGAAAGTAAAAGGCTTAAAACAAATTTCAGTGAATGTTTCGGCCAGAAGAGCTTTGGTGACTTGGGACGAAAGCGAAACCAAGCTATCAGGAATTCTGGCGCGCCTCAAAGCTATTGGTTATGCCTCCCTGCCTTTTCATCCTGATGAACACGAAGCGTCGTTCAAAAAAGAACAAAAAAGTTACATGAAAAAGCTGGGGCTTGCCGGCATTATGACCATGCAAGTGATGATGCTCGCCTTTGGTCAATATTTTGATGTGTTTGGGAATTTAGATGCGCAAACACAAGGTTACTTTAATGCTGTGAGCTTAATGTTAACCACACCAGTCGTTTTTTATTCTGCAAGTGTATTTTATCTAAGTGCGCTAAAAGCCATACAGGCTCGAACCGTTAATATGGATGTTCCTGTTACCATTGCCATATTTTCAACCTACATTGCCGGTTTGCTAGCCGTCAATGATGGCAGTGGTGAAGTGTATTTTGAATCTATCTGTATGTTTATCTTTTTCTTGCTAATCAGTCGTTTCTTAGAACACCGTTCACGGCATAAAGCCACTGAAATATCTTCTAATATGCTTAAACTAATCCCTGCTACAGCCAGTAAATTAGTCAATAACGACTGGGTGTCAGTGTTAGCTAAACAGCTTGTTGCTGGTGAACATGTATTGGTCAAAGCAGGTGAATCAATTCCAATAGATGGCAAAATTGTAAAAGGCCAGTCTACTATTGATGAATCTATGCTAACCGGTGAGTTTGAGCCGGTATTTAAAGCGCAGGGGCAACAAGTCTACGCGGGTACCGTAAACCAGCAAGCTAACCTTGAAATCGAAGTGACTAGTCAATTAAAGTTTGCCATGATGAATCAAATTCTTCGCTTGCAAGAAGTTGCTTTAGCGCGAAAACCCAAGATTGCAAAAATGGCAGATACCTTCTCTCGTTATTTTGTATCTATTGTTTTAATGATCAGTGCGTTAACTTATATTTATTGGCATCTGCAAGACAGTACAGATGCCTTTTGGATCACTATTTCTGTTTTAGTTGCAACCTGCCCTTGTGCCCTAGGATTGGCTACTCCCTCTGCCCTAACTTGTGCCATGGCAAAATTGAATAAATTAGGCATATTATTAAAAAGAGCCGATGCTTTAGAGCAAATGACCAACGCCACAGACATAATATTCGATAAGACCGGCACCTTGACTCAGGGTAAATTCTCTATTCAACAAATACATATGTTGTCTGATAAGTACTCACAAGATTACGTTATGCAGTTGGCAACATTCATCGAAAAACGCTCTGAACATCCCATAGCTAAAGCTTTTGACTACGGATTTGACGCCCATGATTTCCAACTAGAAGATTATCAAATCACTATTGGTCAAGGCGTACTAGCAAAGGTGAATGGAAATTTAGTGGTAGTGGGATCTAAACGCTTTATTAAATCGCAACTAAACAATGCAGAGGTTTGCGATACCATTAATGCCAATGTGTATATTGCAATAAATCATGAAATCGTTGCAGCCTTTTTAATTACCGACACAGTATTACCTGAGACTCAAAAAGTGATCAGTGAATTAAATGACTATTCGTTATGTATTCTAAGCGGTGATGAGCAAAAAAACGTGAATAATATTGCAACAGAGATTGGAATTAATCGCGCCGTTGGTGAACAAACGCCTGAAGGAAAGCTCAATTATGTACAACAAGAACAAGCGAAAGGTAAATCATTAATAATGCTAGGCGATGGCATTAATGATGCCCCTGTATTAGCGGCTGCTGATGTGTCTGTTGCGGTCGGAAACGCCTCTGATTTAGCCAAGAATGCAGCTGATGTCATCTTAATCAATCCCAAATTAAATGCCTTGGTTGATTTGATAAGCATGGCGAAACGCACAAAAACTAAAATAAAACAAAATATTATTTGGGCGCTTAGTTATAATGTCATCGTTCTGCCGTTTGCAGTAATGGGCTTACTAAGTCCTTGGCAAGCTGCATTAGGCATGTCCTTAAGTTCGATTATTGTTGTGTATAACTCTACTCGTTTAATGCGTTAAGAGGATGCTATGAGTATAATTTATGTGTTAATTCCCTTGGCGATTATTATAGTAGCAATAGCCATAGGCGTTTTTTTCTGGGCAGTACGAAATAATCAGTTTGATGATTTAGAGCGTCAAGGTTATAGCATCCTTTTTGACGATGATGTTGAAAGTAAAGAAAAAGACAAAAATGAACAAAAAGCTGCATCTGATAAAATAGATGAGTGACCTTTCTATATTTTCGGCATTTTTAGTGGGACTGGCCGGTAGCGTGCATTGTATCGGCATGTGTGGCGGTGTGATTTCAGCGTTCTCCTTCGCGACACCGCCAAATGCGAATAAACAACTTTATTCTCTCGCCTACAACCTTGGTAGGATATTGACCTATGCCTTTTTAGGAGCAATTACCGGATATTTAGGCAGCATTGTTTCCAGCAGTTTGGTAACTGATGTTCCTGTTTTACGTTATGTCAGCATCGCTTTTTTATTTCTGTTGGCATTTTATATTAGTGGGATCTGGCGTTTGCTGTCGCATTTAGAAGCTGCGGGAAAGATTATTTGGAAGCGCATTCAGCCCTTAAGTAAGAAGTTTTTACCGGCCAAAACACCGTTTCACGCCATTGCATATGGCGCCATCTGGGGATTTCTTCCCTGTGGGCTAATTTATTCAGCCTTAACTTGGAGCCTAGCATCCGGAAGTGCTACTCAAGGCGCTTTATTGATGTTTAGTTTTGGGTTAGGCACCCTGCCTTCCCTGTTGATCATTAGCTTTGGATTACAAAGTTTACTGCCTTACTTTCAACACCCTATAAGTCGTTATCTAATAGCTGCGAGCATATTCTTAAGTGGATTAATTTTGCTTTTTCAGGAATTTGGCGTTACAGTGTAGTCACTTAAATCTACATTTATAAAACGCAATGTCAAACGTACCTGAACTTTCCATTCATTGTCAAAGTTGCAGTTTTAGCCATCTT
This sequence comes from uncultured Glaciecola sp., assembly GCA_947496235.1. Taxonomy (GTDB): domain Bacteria; phylum Pseudomonadota; class Gammaproteobacteria; order Enterobacterales; family Alteromonadaceae; genus Glaciecola. The sequence continues at coordinate 78,113 of CANMCE010000001.1, forward strand.
TGCCTGCCAGTGGCACTTAATAAAAACGAATTAGAATCACTTGATGACATCATTGAGCGCAAACGCCCTTTGCATAAACACGATAAATTAGTCAGAGCTGGGGATAAATTTCACAGTTTATATGCGGTACGATCTGGTTCATTTAAGTCTTATGTCAGTGATAAAGACGGCGTTGAACAGATAATAGGTTTTCATTTCCCTGGGGATATTATTGGTTTTGATGCCTTAAAAGAAAACTTACACCAAAGTTATACACAAGCCTTAGAAACAGCTATGGTGTGTGAACTTCCCTATCAAACACTTGAGCAGGTATCAGTTCGTTATCCTAAGCTTAGACAACAAATTATGCGTTTTATGAGTGCTGAGATAAAACACGATCATGATTTAATGATGTTGTTGAGCAAGCGTAGTGCTGAAGAACGTTTATTACATTTCATCAGTCATTTGTCACAACGCTTTGATGAGCGTGGGTTTTCTGCCAGACAATTTAACTTATCAATGACCCGTAATGAAATTGGTAACTACCTAGGCTTAACGGTTGAAACTATCAGTCGTTTATTGACTAGATTTCAAAAAGAAGGCTTAATCAAAGTCGAAGGTAAACTCATTACTATTGAAAACGTTGATGGACTTAAACAGCGCCTTCCTGAATCAGACATTCCATTTACTGCGGTAAACGAATAAGTTACTGACTTTCTAGAGTTTAATTGATCTATCCCAAAGAGGTTATGTTCTATACATAACCTCTTTTTTATATACTGGCTATGTATCAATATAAGGAGATAGACCATGTTTGCTTGTACCCATATTCTCGCCGTTTTCGATCCTCATACCCACGAACTACAACCGGCACTCGCTAGAGCTTTAACATTGGCAAAAAGGGTCGATGGCTGCAAGGTGACTCTTGTATCATGTATTTACGACAGTACTTTCGATATGACGAATATTCTAACGTCTGAAGAAAGATTCGACATGAAACAAGCGCTTGTGCTTAGCCAAAAGGAAAAAATGCAAAAGGCCTTGGCTCAGTATCCGGATGCAGAAGTAAATATTGAGGTTGTTTGGCATAAAAAGGTACATAAAGGACTCGTCAATTTAGCTACCGAAGAAAACTGTGATCTCATCATTAAATCCTGTAAAGCCCATGAAAAAATTGGACAAAAGCTCTTCACACCGCACGATTGGCAATTATTACGCGAAAGTTCTGTGAATGTTCTGATGGTCAAAGATCATGACTGGCCTGACAATGGAAAAATTGTCGCAGCATTAAGTATCAATGCCAATGACAAAACCCACAGTTTACTCAACGACAAAATCGTTGCTACAGCTCAGGCTTTGACCGGCGCGTTAAATGCTGAATTGCATTTAGCAAACACTTTTGTCGGCGCTCCGATACATGTCAGCGTTGAAGTACCTAGCTTCTCAGCCGAAGTTTATAATCAAACATTAAAGGAAAAGCACACTGAATTAATGAAAGCGGTAGCTAAAACTGAAAATATTCCCGAATCCAATTTACATATTGCAGAGGGTTTACCCGAGGATATTATTCCTGAATGGTGCAGTGAATTAGATGCCGAAATGCTAGTACTAGGTTCAGTAGGACGCAGTGGTTTAAGCGCAGCTTTATTAGGAAATACTGCCGAGCACATCATTGACCAATTGAATTGCGATACTTTAGTCGTTAAACCTTAATTCATAGTTAGGCACAGCAAAAAGTACATTATTTTCTATTGAATAATGTATAATTTTGCTGTGTTTTAGTTATTGAGATTGAGTAAAGGTGTTAGCAACCTCTTCCAACAGTTTTAAAAAATTACAAAAAAGAATTCGCCGAGAAACTGGAAAAGCCATTATTGATTTTTCAATGATTGCTGATGGCGATAAGGTTATGGTGTGTCTTTCTGGTGGCAAAGACAGTTATACACTATTAGATACTTTGTTATATTTGCAAAAAGTCGCGCCTATTTCCTTTTCTATAGTGGCGGTTAATCTAGACCAAAAACAGCCTGGTTTTCCTGAGCATGTGCTGCCAGAATACTTGCAAACCTTGGGGGTTGAGTATCGTATCGTTGAAGAAGATACTTACTCCATTGTAAAAGATAAAATTCCTGAAGGAAAAACCACCTGTTCACTTTGCTCTAGGCTTAGACGTGGCATTCTATATACCACTGCAAGTCAAATTGGTGCCACAAAGATCGCGTTGGGTCACCATAGAGACGACATGCTAGAAACTTTATTTTTAAACATGTTTTATGGTGGCAAATTAAAATCTATGCCAGCCAAATTAGTCAGTGATGATGGTAATCATACGGTAATTCGTCCACTGGCCTATTGCGCCGAATCTGATATTGCTAAATATTCTGAAGCCATGCAGTTCCCAATTATTCCTTGCAATCTTTGTGGATCTCAAGAGAATTTACAACGTAAAAACATCAAATTGATGCTTCAAGACTGGAATAAACGTTTCCCAGGGCGCATTGAATCAATGTTCAGAGCAATTCAATCGGTTACGCCATCGCATTTATTGGATCGTAATTTATTTGATTTTGAACAATTAGAAAGTAATTTTGATTATAAAGCACAAGGGGATACCGCATTTGATACAGAAGATAATTTTGTTCAACGCTCCCCCATTGAAGATTCTTCTACTATATCCATAGTAGAAATTAAATAGTAAGGATACTAAGTGAAAATTGGAATTGCACTTGGCGCAGGCGCGGCTAGAGGTTGGGCACATATTGGTATTATAAAAGCCCTTGAGGAACTTGGCGTTAAGATAGACGTAGTTGCAGGTTGTTCTATTGGAGCATATGTCGGTGCAGCATACGCCAGTGGTAAGTTAAATGAACTTGAAGAATGGGCAAATACCTTGTCTGAATGGCAAGTATTTACCTTGTTGGGTATCGGCTTTCGTCGAGGCGGTCTTGCGAGCGGGCAAAAAGTATTTGAAAAACATAGAAATGAATTCTGTGCTAAATCTTTTGAAACTATGCAAAAACCCTTTACTGCAGTGGCAACAGATCTCTATTCAGGTAAGGAAGTCATATTTAATAAAGGCGATATTAATGATGCTATCCAAGCTTCCTGTGCTATCCCTGCCCTATTTGCGCCCATAGAACATGAAGGGCGATGGTTAGTTGATGGTGCGGTTGTAAACCCAGTGCCTGTAAATCAATGTCGTCAACTTGGCGCAGATTTCGTAATCGCAGTAAACCTATCAGCCGATTTTCGACCTGAGTTGATTGAAAAGTTCGAACATGAACATGAGGAAGTGCAACAGCGGACTGACGAATTCATGGAAAAAGGCAGTTCCGGTTTTATGAAACAATGGTTCTCCCCGACGCCAAAATCAGATAAAAAGTCTCCACCTGGGATCATGGGCGTAATGTCGTCTGCGTTAGAGATATTGCAAGCGAGAGTTACAAGATCTCGTTTAGCGGGTGATCCGCCGGATATTTTGATAGAACCACAACTTCGAGATGTTGGCTTATTAGATTTTCATAGAGCGGAAGAACTGTCTATTGAAGGATACAAAGCCGTTCAGCGTTTGTCACAACAAATTCAATATCAGTTAAATATTACTCAAGAAGATTGAGTGAGCGCAGTAATACGCAATGGCGTTTCGGTAAACTCAATGGTGACAAGATCCTTTATGTCTTGCTCTGATAATTCAAGTCGACCATTGATGATTTCGTGACCAGATTTGAGTTTTTCGTAGTTCAAATCGTCAAAGTGAATAACTAGACCAGAAACCGAAGGCATCATAAAAGATAAAAAGCCGCCCATATCTTCAAAGAAAATTGCATACTGATTGAATAACTCAGTCAATTCCTGTTGTGAATATGCATTTTTTACTAATTCTGGAATAGTTTCTAATTGAACAGACATATCGCATTTATTAGCTGCATCATTCAATTGTAAAATGACTTTTGCATTTACCATATTCAGTGCCCGCTCAAGGGGGACTGTAAATCTGTTTTCACTGGTAATATTGATAGGAATCTGTTTTTTATCAGTACTTATTCTAGCCTCGGTTATTTCGCACATAGTTTGTCTTTCTATATGTCTCAAACCAAAGGCAAATTGTAATTTATTAGTGTCTTCACTATTTAATTTGCGTACATGGCTATAAAAACTCTTATATTCTAATACAAGTTCTTCCGCCGCACTTAAACCAGAAAACACACTTAAAACTACAATTAAAAAATACTTCACGTTGAAATTAATTCCCTGTTGATACGAATCATTTGTTTTAATTCTTCAATGTATTCTTCACCACGCTCCGAATACTTGCTTAAACCCTCGACTAACCGGGTCGCCGCTATTTTTTGTTGATTTTCTCTAAGTTCTTGGCGAATTGTACGAAGCTCTTTATAAGCCGGATGGCTATTCAGATTTCTCATGTAGGAGTACATCGCACTAGAAAGATTATCAAATTTAGCTACTTCATGTGATGCGCCATCATTGCGTCGTTTGGGTACAAAGCCGCAATTTTCAACAAAACACCAAAGCCCAAAGAAGTTATAACCTTTTCGAGCAAAGCGAGAAGTTCCCCAAGCAGATTCGTTCGCGCTTTGGATTAGAACTAACTCAGCAGGAATAATATCAACTTTAGCTAATAGTTTGTCGAAAATAACGAGTTCAGGTTGATCCTCATCAACGCGATATTCATCTAACAAAAACGCAAGTTCTCTTTGCTGCTTTTCGGTTAACTCTTCCCCTGCGACATACTTAGCCCGCCAGGCTTGTATATTTTGCCGGACTTTTAAAATATATTCGTTTTGGGACGCAATGGCAGGTTTTAAATAATCAAAGAAAGCTTTCTTTTTTTCTTTAACATTGCTGATTTCAGCGAAATTAGGTACAGGGTCGTCAGAATATTCCACTTCAGGAATATCCATCACCTCGGAAGGCTCTGGTTGCACCAACCAAATGAGTGCAAGCACTAATACTGAAACGAATATCGAAATACCAATAATTTTAAACTTATGCATCGAAAACTCCTGTAGTTTCAGGGCGATTTATCTCTGTAGTAAGGGTTTTACAGAATAAATCCTGATACAAAATCGCTTTTACATTATGTATATACGGTAAAATCCAGATAAAGCCTAACCCAAGGCTCGCAAATCCTGCGAGCATTAGACCGAAAAATATTAAATATAGCAACGCAATTTTATTAAAGTGCTGGTGCGTCATCTTTACGGATAAAATGGCTGCTTTAAGTGGACCAAGTTGCTTATCTGTAATCAATGGAACTATGAATGTTGACACCATATAGACATAAAATGCTGGCAATACAAGCAACATGAGCCCAATTTGGGTAAGTAAATCAATTACCACTGCAACTAATCCAAGTGCTGGTAGGAACTTGAAATATTGGAATATTTGAAATGGACTTGGCTTTAGCTTTCTAGCGGATGTTAGCGACATCATCAAAATACCTGCCCACATCGGGGATATAATTAAGGTATAAAAGAAAAATGCTAAAGAAAAACTTGGATCTTCAATTTTCTGTATATCTTCAATAGAGCTTATATTAAAGGTATTAACCACGTAAACAGAGAAGATCATAGTAACCGCTAAAATGACGACCAACCCTTGGAATAAAGTAAAAGTATTTTGTTTACTGAGCACAAGCGCTCTTTCAAAGAGTTTTCTTACATCTATAGTTTCATTCGGCACTGAATTCTCTGGCAACTGATTTTCCATAGTTTATTAGTTATTTACCACTAGTAGTATGGCCATGCATATTAACACAATCCCCATAGCTCGATCGAACCAATAACCCTTTTGTTGATAAAGTGATCGAATTTTATGGTGGCTCGTCATAAAGCTTATAAAGATAAACCAACATCCTGTAGCAAACGCTAGATAACATCCGTAGATTATTTTAGCTGTTAAGCTGGTTTCTAACGGAATTGCCAAAGAAAACAAAGCGAGAAAAAACAAGGTAGCTTTTGGATTGAGCCCATTGGTAATAAAACCTATCCAAAATGCTTGCTGAGTTGTTTGCACTTTTACATTATTCAGATCTTCAGGATTATCAACTGATGAAGCACTCCGCAAACCTGAAATACCTATATAAATTAGGTATGCCGCGGCTAAGTAAAGCAATACATTGTAAATCCACTGATTGGCTTTGATCAAAAGTCCTATACCCAGCAAAGAATAGGCTACGTGAACTAGAATACCAACACCCACACCTATGCTTGTCCAAATCGCTAGCTTTCTTCCCTGCTGCAAGCTTTGCTTTAACACCACCGCGAAGTCTGGTCCAGGACTGGCCACTGCAACTGCGTGCATGACAGCAATGGTAAGCCAAACACCAAGATCTAAACCCATTATTAACTCCCAGTTTTTATAGGTAAATGCTGCTCTTTGCCCCATTGCGACCACGAACCATCAAATACTTTCAACGGTTTCAGATCTAGCATATCTGCCGCTTGCGCTAGAATACAGGCAGTTACACCACTACCACAGGAAAATATGAGCCCATTTTCTTTTTCAATATCAGCTAACAAATGTGAAATTTCGGCTATTGATTTAAATTCGCCATTTTCCTGTTGTAAGTTTTTATAGTGTAAGTTGACGGAATTAGGAATATGACCAGAGCGCAAACCTACGCGAGTTTCTTGCTCTTGCCCTGAAAATCTACCCGGACTTCTAGCATCTAGCAGGCTATATGTGTTTGTTTCAATATTACTTAATACTTCATCAGCATTCACAAAAACATAGTCTGTACTAGGCTTGGCAACAAATGAATCGATTTTGTTAGCACTGATACAGGATGAAGTTACTTGCCGTTCTTCTTGCAACCACTTTGGTAAACCACCAGACAACACAAATACATCAGAGACCCCTGCACTCTTTAACATAAACCAGACTCTTGAAGCGCAAAAATTGCCAAAATCATCGTACACAATCAAAATATTGTCTGGATTAATGCCTAGTTCATTCATGGCTGTTTCAAATTCATCTAAGGAAGGCATGGTGTTCGAATAAGGACTAGATTTATCAACAACATCATGTTGAAAATCAAAAAAAATAGAGTTCGGAATTCTAACTTCAGGGTTTTGCTTCACAATGTCAGGTTTAACACCCGGCCCCGACGAATCCATAGTGGTAAACAATAACTGAACGTTTTTGTTACGCCAGATATAGTTATTTTCAATGATTAGTTGTAATTCTTGCGTGCTTATAATTGACATACACTTACCCCTGTAAACTCGGGAGCAAGTGTAACATGTAGTTGATTTTCGGTGAAAATAAAATATGAATTTGAAAAATAGTTCTGGTTAAATATTAAGATAGATCTGGCAAAACGGACAATGGCTACACCGTTTTTTAAACATTTCTTTAATGATAGTATTCATCTAGCGCGTTGAAGTCAGGCATTACTTCTTCAAGGGCTTTTTTAGCTTTCTGATAAACCGTTTCTAGCTCTTGCTGATCATCATATTCTTCGTACATGTATTTTCCTTTTACAGGTTAAGAAAAAATTATTGGACCTAGACCATAATCATTAAAATTGAAAGTTCATGGCAAAGAAAGAACGTATTGATTTAATTGTACACAGGCTAATAAAGGACGCAAACTATAGAAAGTTAATGTCAATTCAAATAAACATTTGAGGAAATGGTGCCCGGGGCCGGACTTGAACCGGCACACTGTTATCAGCGAGGGATTTTAAATCCCTTGTGTCTACCAATTTCACCACCCGGGCATGGGTGCTTACCGTAGCAGTAAGTGGAGGCGCCGACCGGATTCGAACCGGAATAGTACGGATTTGCAATCCGCTGCATCGCCATTCTGCCACAGCGCCGTGATTCCAAGTTATAAGTCAAAGACTTAAAATTTGGAGCGGGAAACGAGACTCGAACTCGCGACCCCAACCTTGGCAAGGTTGTGCTCTACCAACTGAGCTATTCCCGCATATTTTGTTTAGCTAGCGTTCTTTGCAACATCTGGTTCGCCAAGCCTTGTCAATCACTTCGTGACGAGGCATGTGCTCTACCAACTGAGCTATTCCCGCATATTTTGTTGCTCACATTTCAAGTTTCGTTACAGCCCCTCGAAATGTGGGCAGAATTCTACCGAGATAAATGTATCTGTCAACTACTAAAATTCGATTATTATTCTGTTCAGCTATTTTTTAAACAGAACGCTGTAAAAATAACCTTTTCTGGGTGTTAATCAATGCGTTTTAGGGCTTTCCATGCCGCATTTGAATATACAATCATGGACCATACCGATAAAAACGCGGCAATCCACAGTAATATTTTACCTAAAAATACCCAATAAATTGGAAAGCCCATAAAATAGTCCAAACCAGACAGCAGTCCAATAAGGGCTAACATTTGTGACATAGTTTTCGCTTTTCCAATCAAATTTACTTTTACGGCGTCAGAAACACCATGCTGGCCCATCCATTCCCTTAAGGCCGATACATAAATCTCTCGAATTAAAATAATGATGGCGGGTATTGTAATATGTGGCGTAGCGAAGGTATGCGTAACCATCACCAGTGCTGCGGCAACGATTAATTTGTCTGCTACAGGGTCTAAAAAGGCACCAAATGCGGTCGATTGTTTAAGTTTACGTGCTAAATACCCGTCAAACCAATCCGTAATAGCGGCTAACCAAAAAATAAATGCGCCAAGTTCACGCGCCCATTTCCAATCTAAAAAATACACCGCAACAAAAACGGGAATCAACACTACTCTGAAAATAGTGATGATATTGGGTAATGTCCAAATCATAAATCTACATCAATAATCTAACTACTGGCTATCTTATCAAACATTTAGCGTTATGAATGCAAATATTCATAGATAGTTTCTGCTAATTCCTTACTAATTCCGGGAATTTTTGATAAATCGTCTTTACTGGCTTTTTTCAGCCCATGCAAGCCGCCTGTATATTTTAATAAACTTTGTCGCCGTTTCGCGCCAACACCAGGTATATCCTGTAATCCTGATGTATTTTTAGCCTTTTGTCGTCGGTTTCGATGCCCTGTAATAGCAAATCGATGAGACTCATCTCGAATGTGTTGTATTAAATGCAGTCCTGGCTGATCCGGCTGTACTGGAATTTGTTGGTGCGAATAAGCAAAGATTAGGGTTTCTAAGCCAGGTTTTCTTGATGTGCCTTTTGCAACACCAACTATTTGCGGCTTACAATCATCCGGCCAATCTTTAAAATGTTGCTCAGCTTGTGAAAGTTGACCTTTACCCCCATCAATTAATAAAAGGTCGGGAATTTTCGCATCTTTATTTGGTGATTTATAACGTCGCTTTAATGCCTGCGCCATGGCCGCATAGTCATCACCAGGCGTAATGCCCTCAATATTAAAACGTCTATAATCTGATTTTAACGGTCCGTTTCGATCAAATACTACGCAGGATGCTACTGTTTGTTGACCAGAAGTATGAGAAATATCAAAGCATTCCATTCGTTTAATGGGCGAATCGGTTTCTAAAATGGCTTCTAAATCAGTAAACCGCTCAAACAAGGATAATTGCTGATTTTGCTGTGTTTCTAATGCATTTAATGCGTTTTTCGACGCTAATTCCAAGTATTTACGCTTTTCGTCTCTAGCTCCCTCATAAAAGCGCACCTTTCTCCCCGCTTCCACCGACAAAACATCTTGAATATCATCAATTTCATCTAGTTTAATTGGAATAACAATTTGTTTGGGAATGGTTTTATTGCCAGCTAAATAGAACTGCAACACAAAAGCACTAAATACTTCTTGTTCAGATGAACCTTTGGGCACCTTGGGGAAATAGGCTTTACTGCCTAAAAGCTGATTATCACGAATAAAAATACCGTAGATGCTGGCTATTCCGTTTTTAAAGGCAAAACCAAATACATCTAATTCTTGCTGAGATGCGCTTATTAACTGGCGCTCTTGTACTTTTCTCAACGCACTAATTTGATCTCTATATTTAGCTGCGGCTTCAAAATTCAAAGATTCACTGGCCGTTTCCATCTTTTTCACTAAGGAATCAATTACAGCCGTATTTTTGCCTTTAAGAAATAAGGTAGCCAGCTGTACTTGTGCATTGTATTCGTCGTCACTCACATAACCTTGCACACAAGGTGCACTGCATCGCTGCATTTGATATTGCAGGCAAGGCCGCGAACGATTTCGATAGTAACTATCTTCACATTGACGAATTGGAAACAGCTTTTGCAGTGATCTAAGTGATTCTCGTACAGACCAGGCACTTGGATAAGGCCCAAAATACTGGCCTTTCTGTTTTTTACTTCCCCTATGAAAACTTAAACGAGGATGTTTGTGTTCAGACAGAAAAATATAGGGATAGGATTTATCGTCACGTAAAACAACATTGTATCTAGGGCGATATTTTTTTATATAGTTGTTTTCTAACAGAAAAGCTTCAGTTTCACTGGAAACCAAGGTAACGTCTATATTGGCTATATGGCTAACTAAAGTCGCTGTTTTTCGATCTTCATGATTAGATTTAAAATAACTGCTGAGGCGATTTTTTAAGTTTTTTGCTTTGCCGACATATATAACGTCATTCGCGGCGTTATACATACGGTATACGCCCGGGGCAGTTGTAAGATTTTTTAAAAAGTGTTCAGCATCAAAAGTTGAATCCGAGCTAGCTGACATTCCACCCCATTAAGCGCTTGTTTGAATTAATTTATGACGTAAAGCTAAATGTGTTAGTTCAACATCTGAACCTATTCCCAGTTTTTCAAACATTCTGTATCTATAGGTATTTACGGTTTTAGTGCTCAAACTGAGTCTTTTAGCAATTTCAATGACGCGCACGCCTTTGGTTAACATCATAGTAATCTCAAGCTCTCTATCACTGAGTTGATCAAAAGGACTTTCTGAGGAAACATCTAATTGGCCAATGGCAATTTGTTGGGCAATTTCAGGTGAAATATATTTTTGTCCACTAGATACTTTATAAATAGCGTTTATCATCTCGCTATATTCAGCATCTTTGGTCAAAAAACCATATGCGCCAGCTTGCATAATTTTAATGGGTATAGGGTTTTCTTTGTGCATAGATACACAAATCACTCGGGTTCCGTCACAAAACCTGAGTACTTTTTTGGTTGCTTCTAAACCACCAATACCTGGCATAGAAACATCCATAAGGACAATGTCAGGCGAGTTTTTTCGACAATACTCGACCGCTTCTTCCCCACTTCCAACTTCACCAACGACTTTAAAGTCTTTGACGTCATTTAATATTCGGCTTATCCCTGTCCTTACGAGCTCATGGTCATCCACTACTAATATCTTGATCACGTCGCAATTGAACCTGTTTGTTATTATTTACCGTATATGGAAACATCTACAGTATTATATAAAAACATCCAATATGAAATACTTTTTTGCCTATTTAAAGGGGTTACATCCGTATTTAAAGAATGCTTTTTAATACCTTTAAATATTATTGATGAGAAACAAGCATAAAAAAACCCCGCAAATGGCGGGGTTTTCTTAAATGTGGCGGAGAGCGAGGGATTCGAACCCCCGGAAGGTTTGACCCTTCGCTTGATTTCAAGTCAAGTGCATTCAACCGGACTCTGCCAGCTCTCCTTAAGTGGTGCGAATATTAATTAGCTATAACACATTTGTAAAGCGCAAATCCGCAATTTTTGCATAAAAAGCTGATTGTTTGCGTATAAAACGCACAGATTTAAAAATTTTTACATTTGTGACTACGATTTAACTTGAAAAACTGAACCAAAACCCATAAAACTACACTAAGAATAGTTTAGTAAATTACTCAAGTTTTAAACGGAGAAAAAAATGGACAGGCGTACTATGTACACTACTTCGGTCGAAAGGCCAGCAATTGAAATTAACAAAGTGTTGCGAAACACTTATATGCTGTTGGCGTTAACTCTTGGCTTCAGTGCAATAACTGCGGTAATTGCAATGATGATTGGTATCGGCGGTGGTATGAGTTTAGTCTTAACACTTGCCGCATTTGGAACGTTATTTTTGTTGAGGAGTAAGGCGAATTCTGCAGCAGCTTTGCCTATTACTTTCCTCTTTACCGGTTTAATGGGTGCAAGTTTAGGTCCTATCCTTAATTACTACGTAGCCGCAGGATCTGGTGCTCTTGTGTTTCAAGCATTAGCAGGTACAGCGTTAATATTCTTCACGCTATCTGCTTATGTACTAATCACTAAGAAAGACTTTAGTTTCTTGGGTGGCTTCTTATTTGTAGGTCTTATGATTGCAGTTATCGCAGTTATTGCTAATATCTTTTTAGGAATGGCAGCACTATCTCTTGCGATTAACGCCGTTATCTTATTTATCATGTCAGGTTTTATACTGTTTGATACAAGCCGTATCATTCACGGTGGTGAAACAAACTATGTTATGGCAACAGTATCTTTATACTTGAACATTTATAATATTTTCATCTCTTTACTTTCACTTTTAGGCGCTTCAGACGACTAAAAATGAATTAGCAATTAAAAGACGCCCCACTTGGGGCGTTTTTTTGTTTATAATCGTAATGTTAGCAATTTTCAGATGTATAAATGACAACATTCGCCCTGTTTATTACACAATCCCCTACTCAAGCTAACGCTACTCATGCGTTAAGGTTTTGTCGTGCGACTTATGCTTCTGGAAATAAAGTAGCCCAGGTATTTTTTTATGGCGATGGGACGCTATTAACGCTTGATGCAGATGGAGATAATACTGAGTTAGCTAGAATTCAACAGCAGTGGCTTGCTTTAGCACAAGAGCACGGTTTTAAACTATGTGTTTGTCCCACGGCTGGAGAAAAAAGAGGACTATGTGACCAAGAAGGAAATGCTCGTTTTAACTACGCTCAGGGCTTCTTTCCTACCGGTATGATGGACTATTTTGCGACTCTAAAATCACCAGAAGTGATAGGAGTGCAATTTTAATGGGTTATATTGTTATAGTTTCCACTGAGTCACCATTAAGAAATACCTTACCATTGGATGCACTAGAAGCTGCATTATCAGCAAGCAACTTAGATACGCATGTACACTTTGTGCTCTCAGGTCTAGGGATCCTTCAATTGGTTAAGCAACAGACTTCAACCCGCTTAGACAATGTTAATCTTTACAAGAAATTGAAGCTACTGCTCATGTATGAGATCGATGATATATACATCACCCAGTTACCAGAGCAGTTCAATCAAGAGATGCTATCGGATGAAATTGAAGTATCTCTATTATCTGAAAATGAATATGCCAGTTTACTTTCAAACGCTCAGTCGGTATTGGTGTTTTAATGATTATATTAATGTCAAAAAGTGATGTAGAACAACTACAGCCGTTTAATCAAAAGGGTAATCTAGTAGTGCTAATGATGGATGCTATCTACGCCATAGATAAATTGCAGGACTTTGCTGGTGACTTATTCGTATTAGAAACAGATTGGCAAGCCAGTGGATTACCTAAACCTAGCATAAAGAACAAGCAGGTAGAATTTATCGATGATCAGAAATGGGTAAATTTATGTGCTCAACACGCGCCCGTTATAAGGCTATAAAATGACAGTATTAATTGTTGGAGATGAAAAGTTAGCCTTGGATAAAAATGGTTACCTAGAAAACCAAGCACTTTGGCATCAAGGTGTCGCCGAGGCTTTTGCAAAGCTTGAAGGTATTCAACTAACAGAACAACACTGGGAAGTGATACATTTCGTGCGCGACTTTTATCAAGAATATGACACTAGCCCGGCAATCCGTATTTTAGTGAAATCTCTTAAAGAAAAATTTGGACCCGATGTTGGCAATAGTCGCTATTTGCAGCGCTTGTTTCCAGATGGACCGGCAAAGATGGCAAGTAAATTAGCGGGTTTACCTAAACCCGCTAAATGCCTATAGCGTTATTTAATAACAGTTTTACCTTTCATGTAAGGTACTAATGCTTCTGGTACTCTTACACTACCATCAGCCTGCTGATAATTTTCTAGAATTGCTACTAGGGTTCGACCAACCGCCAAACCAGAACCGTTTAAGGTGTGCAGTAATTCTGGCTTCTTCATGTCGTTTGAACGATATCTAGCTTGCATTCGTCTCGCCTGGAAATCTCCCATGTTAGAACAAGAAGAAATTTCTCGATAAGTATCCTGCGCTGGTAACCAAACTTCTAGATCATAGGTTTTACAAGAGCCGAACCCCATATCGCCTGTACATAAAATGACTTTTCGATACGGCAGATTCAGTTTTTGCAAAATCTTCTCTGCATGCCCGGTTAGCTCTTCTAGCGCTTGCATACTGGTTTCAGGTAAAACCAACTGAACCATTTCGACTTTATCAAATTGATGCTGACGAATAAGGCCTCTAGTATCTCGTCCATAACTTCCCGCTTCACTTCGGAAACAAGGAGTATGTGCCGTCATTTTTAACGGTAGATTATCCGCAGGCAGGATAGTATCTCGGGCAATATTGGTAAGCGGCACCTCAGCTGTTGGGATCAAGGACATGCCCTGACCTTCTTCAGTGGCTGGTTTGGTGTGAAATAAATCCTCACCAAATTTTGGCAATTGACCCGTACCATAAAGACTATCGGAATTAACCAAGTAAGGAACATATACCTCTTGGTAGCCATGCTCTTGGGTGTGAGTGTCCAACATAAATTGAGCAATTGCCCTGTGCAACTGCGCTACCTGTCCATTCATAACGACGAAACGAGAACCTGAAAGTTTTGCCGCCACTTCAAAGTCTAAACCGTTGTCTATTTTCGCTGCAACGTCTACATGGTCTTTGACTTTAAAATCAAATTCTGGAATTTCACCCCATGTTAATACTTCAACATTGTCATTTTCATCAGCACCTTCTGGCACTTCATCAGCTGGAATGTTTGGAGTTTCTTGATAAAAAATATTAAGTGACGTTTGTACTTTTTCTAATTCAGCTTTTGCAGCCGTTAGCTTGTCACCTAATGACTCTACTTCAGCCAATAATGGCGCAATATCTTGTCCCGATGCTTTTGCTTTGCCTATGGCTTTGGAGCGAGTATTTCGTTCATTTTGCAAATCTTGGGTTTCTACTTGTAGCGATTTGCGTTTTTCCTCTAGCGCCAAATAAGCTTCTATATCAAGCGTAAATCCACGCTTTTTAAGTTTTTGTGCAGTTTCTTCTATGCTATTTCTAAGCAATCGAGGATCTAACATCGTAAAATTTATCCTTTCATTATTTGTAGTGCTAGCCATACGCAACAAATGCATAGGCAAAGGTTTAATAAAATATTTAATCCAGCCTTGAGCAAATCACCGTCTTGCAACATGACCAGAGTCTCCAACGAAAATGTGGAGAAGGTTGTCAACGCGCCTAATATTCCAACCGTGAGAAAAGATTTAAGGACTGGATTTTCTATCGCTTGTTGTTGAATTAATGCGTATACAAGGCCGATAATAAACGAGCCAATGACATTGACCGCAAGAGTACCAAAAGGAAAGCCTTTCCCCAACATATTTGTAAAGGATTGTTGTATAAAAAGTCGTAAACAGGCGCCTATAGCTCCACCAAAGGCAACTGCTAGGTATAATTGCATACTGGCCATTCAAGCCTTTCCTTTTGTTTTTTCGTATTGATCCAATTGTTCTAAATAAGCTTGTTTTGCCAATAATGTTTTTTCAAAGCCCCTTTCGTTGGGCTTATAAAAATGTTGAGCATCTACATCTTCGGGTAAATAGCTATAATTTGGAACATAGGCATTTTCAAAATTATGCGCATAAGCATACCCTTCGCCATGACCTTGTTCCTTTGCAAATTTGGTAGGTGCATTGCGTAAATGTAGAGGCACAGGCGAATTAATAAATTCTTTTGCAGCCAGCTGTGCTTTTTTAAATGCATTATATACTGCATTACTTTTAGGTGCGAGAGCGCAATAAATCACAGCTTGAGCAACAGCTCTTTCGCCCTCCGCCTGTCCAACTCTATGATAAATATCCCACGCATTTAGACACATGGTTAATGCTTTTGGGTCTGCGTTGCCAATGTCCTCTGACGCTATTGCAAGTAATCTGCGACAAATAGGTACAATATCTGTACTGAGCAGTAACAGCCGTGAAAACCAAAATAATCCACCATCTACTGAGCTACCACGGATAGACTTATGAAATGCAGATAACAGATCATAGTATTCATCACCGCCTTTGCTAAAGGCGCCTATAGTTTCACCTGCAAATTCATACACTAACTTATCGTCAATAACATCGGAAGTTTCTTTTTCCAATTGGGAAACTGCGACTTCCAAAGTAGAGAGTAATTTTCGAGCGTCCCCATTGGAAACATTTAATAAGGCTTCTCGCCCTTCTGCATTGATGTTTATTCCGCCCAAATTATTTAACGCTTTATCGATGAGTGAATTCAATGCAACTTTATCAAGCGGTTTTAAACTTAAAACCTTTACTCTCGAAAGCAACGCATTATTGATAGAAAATGCAGGGTTTTCAGTAGTAGCGCCAATTAAAATGATGTCTCCAGATTCAACATACGGCAAAAGAGCGTCTTGCTGTGATTTATTAAATCTATGGATTTCATCTACAATCAAAAGGTGAGACGACTTAATCAAGCTATCTGAGTTGGCATCACCGATACGCTTTATATCTTTCACGCCTGCGTTGATTGCCGACAGAAAGGTAAATGGAAGCTTCATTTCATTGGCCACCACATGGGCAAGAGATGTTTTACCGCAACCTGGTGGCCCATAAAGTATCATTGAAGGCAGCTTTTGTTGTTTCAATAATGCGGTTAGAAAACCATTTGAACCAACAATATGCTCCTGCCCTGCATAATCCGCTAAATGCTTGGGCCTTAAAAGATTTGCCAGTGGGTTATGCACGCATTTACCTATCGTTGATCATCTATCTCGTACGAGTCTTGAATCTCGGGAATAAACGTATTCAGGGACAACATAGGGTTTACTTTAATGTCTGAAAAAGCAATATCGTTAATCTGTCCTTGAGCATCAGTAGCAACTAGGTTGGTCAAACGATTATTTTGATCAAAACTTAGTTTTACTGCTTTTACACTAGCCTGTGGATCCGTGGACCAAACCACGAAAAAATCACCCGACTTTTCGACTTTTACCGATTGCCAAGCATCCTTGTCGTTGGTAATTAATAAGGATAATGGATTAGTTGCAATCACATCCTCTTGTCCCAGAATAGTAACCTGCTCAACGAAAGGATCTATGTTAAATACTGACTCGCCGTCTGCAATCAATAAAGATTCATCTGGATAGGTAACCTGCCAACGTAGTTTACTCGGTTTGCCTAATGCGATTGTTCCTGAGCTTTTTTGTAACTCTTCTCCCATCGCATTGCTAATGGTTTGTTCAAATTTGGCTGAATAACTGGTAAATGTTGCTAATATTTTTTGTAGCGCCGCTTGATCTTCAGTATCTTTGGCGCTCACCACAAAAGACACAAAAAAACATAGTGTTAACAGAATCGATTTTTTTAAATACTTCATACTATCCCTTTACTGGCGGAGGTGCTAAAACCTCTCTGTTGCCATTATGGCCTGCTGCACTTATGACGCCGTCAGCTTCCATTTGTTCCACAATTCGTGCTGCGCGGTTGTAACCAATTCTAAATTTACGTTGTACTGAGGAAACCGATACCTTTCGTGTTTCAGTTACGAAAGCGACTGCTTCATCATAAAAAGCGTCGTATTCTTGATCACCTTGTTCTGACTGTTCGCCTGGTAATAGTATTTCACTCCCCGTATCGCCGGAAAGAATTTCATCTATATAATCGGGTTCGCCCCTAGCTTTCCAATCAGCGACTACTGCATGCACTTCATGGTCATCAACAAAAGCACCGTGAACACGAGTGGTGACGCTAGTTCCCGGTGGATTGTAAAGCATGTCGCCCATGCCTAACAAAGATTCTGCACCTTGTTGATCAAGTATGGTACGCGAATCAATTTTGCTGGACACTTGAAACGCTATACGTGTAGGAATATTTGCTTTAATTAAGCCTGTTATTACATCAACCGAAGGTCGCTGGGTAGCAAGAATTAAATGAATACCAGCCGCCCTCGCCTTTTGCGCTATTCTAGCAATTAATTCTTCGACTTTTTTCCCAACTATCATCATCATGTCGGCAAATTCGTCCACAATTACAACGATAGAAGGTAACTTATCCAATGCTGGTGCTTCTGGATCCATACTTTGTTCGGGAGTCCAAAGCGGATCTGGTATAGATTCTCCCCGCGCAGCAGCTTGTGCAATTTTTTTATTGTAGCCTTTGAGGTTTCTCACTCCTAATGCGGACATTAAACGGTAACGACGCTCCATTTCACCGACACACCATCGCAATGCATTTGAAGCTTCTTTCATATCGGTTACAACTTCTGCAAGCAAATGAGGAATCCCCTCATACACCGAGAGTTCAAGCATTTTGGGGTCAATCATAATTAAGCGAACATCTTCAGGCGTTGATTTATAAAGCAAGCTCAAAATCATCACATTAACCCCAACAGATTTCCCTGAACCTGTCGTTCCTGCTACCAATAAGTGCGGCATTTTAGCTAAATCGACTACCACAGGGTTACCAGATATATCTGCGCCCAATACCATTGTCAGAGGTGATTCATTTTGTTGAAATTCCTGACATTCGATGACTTCACTCAAACGCACCATTTCTCGATGTTTATTGGGTAGTTCTAAACCAATAACGGATTTACCTGGAATAACTTCAACGACACGTACAGAAATCGCTGACATTGCTCGCGCAAGATCTTTTGCTAAGCCGGTAATCCGGCTAACCTTCACACCAGGGGCTAAATCAAGTTCAAATCGCGTAATAACTGGCCCTGGTAGCACATCCACTACAGTGGCTTCTATATTAAAATCAGCCAATTTAGCTTCTAGTAATCGCGACACCTGTTCTAGTTCTTCAGGGGTAATTGGGTTTTGTTTTTTGTCGGAACGTTCAAGTAGGTCAAATGATGGCAAAGGCGCCATATTTTGATCAGCAGCATGATTTGTAGAATTTTTAGTAAGATCTAATGTTGGCTCTTTAGTTTGCGTTACATTTTTCTCAGGTTCATTAGCGTTTGTTTCAGCCTTAGTCTCTACTTTCTTATCCTGCTTAGGTTCTTCATCCGCAAATATCTCTTCAGGGATAACAAACTCTGGAGTAATGCGTTTTTCAGCCAAAGGCTCTGGTCGTAAACTCGTGACATTTACCTTTTTACTTTCTGTAGAAGTCGATTTACTTTCAATTTTTTCTTTGTTGTGCCCTATGCTAGGCGTACTAACTGACATATTGGAAAGTAATTTTGGCACTTCCACGGTTTTTTTAGTGGTCCAAATAGTCGCTTCGCCAATAGCATCAATAATTCGCATCCAAGAAATACCAGTCGCTAATGTAAAGCCTGTGCAAAAGAAACAAAGTAATAATAAAACAGCACCTACAAAATTAAAGTGGGGAAGCAAAGCACTGCTGATAATATCGCCCATGGCGCCGCCAGCAGAGACCATATAAATATCGTCGAAATTGATACTAGCAATGCCAGTAAATCCGAAAATTAGAAACACAACACCTATTAGGCGCAGAGAAATTGTCAGATAATCTAACTCTTTTGGGTTCTTTAAATGTAAAAATAAGTACCAACCAATAAAGGCTAGACCAAAAGGCACTAAATACGCGGTCATTCCAAAAGTAAACAATAAGATATCAGCACAGTAGGCGCCGACGGCTCCCATCATATTATTGACTTCAGTTTCAAAACCCGCCTGACTCCAGCCAGGATCACTAGGATGAAATGATGCTAATGCAACAAGCAAGAAAAAAGCAAAGCCACACGACAAAATCATGCCGACTTCGATTAATCGCTGCACACCTGATAAACGAGACATATTGATACTTTTCTTATTAATATTTTTTAAATAACTTAACGCTTGCATAGAGTAACATAGCGGAACCTTTTTGGGATAATTTCAATCACTATTTCATACTAATTTTGATTTTTGCCGTATGTTTCACTTCTTCCATTACCACATAAGTACGAGATTCACTAACGCCCGGTAGCCTTAACAAGGTATCCCCTAAAAGTTTTCGGTAACTGGACATATCCGCGACTCGCGTTTTTAACAGAAAATCAAAATTACCAGAGACTAAATGACATTCTTGAATATCTTCATGCTCGTGTACTGCCGCAGAAAATTCTGCAAAAATGTCTACCGACGTTTTTGTTAAGGTTATTTCAACAAAAACTAGCATTGCAGCTCCCAGTTTCTCGGGATTTAATCGGGCATTGTAACTCTCAATATAACCCTGTGTTTCTAATCGTTTGACTCTTTCAAGACAAGGACTAGCTGATAGGCCGACCTTTTTAGCTAGTTCTACATTTGAAATTCTGCCATTGCTTTGCAATTCAGACAAAATTTTACGGTCTATTCGATCTATGTGTTTAGGTGTTTTTACAAGCATATAAAATCTGGCAGATGGTGCTGTTTACAAAATAATATACCGCCTCATGTTAAAAAAACAAAATTTTAAATTAATTAAAATCCGCTAGAATAAAAAATTCATACTAAATATACCACCTAACGACAGAGACAAATAATATGATAATTGGTGTTCCAAAAGAAATAAAAAACCATGAATACCGTGTTGGTTTAACGCCAGCCGCTGTGAAAGAGTTTGTGTCAAATGGACACGAAGTATTAGTTCAGGTTGACGCTGGCACAGCTATCGGCTTCACCGATGATTTATATCAAGCGGCAGGTGCGAGTATGATTAGTGGGCCTGAAGAAATCTTTCAACGTGCTGAAATGATCATCAAAGTGAAAGAGCCTCAGCCAAATGAATGTAAAATGCTAAGAGAAGGACAAATTCTCTATACCTACCTTCACTTAGCACCAGATCCGACGCAGACAGAATTGTTGGTAGCTTCAGGTGCTACCTGTATTGCTTATGAGACTGTGACCGATCGCACAGGCGCCCTACCTCTACTCGCCCCTATGTCCGAAGTTGCTGGTCGAATGTCTGTTCAGGCTGGAGCGCATTATTTAGAAAAAGCGCATGGCGGTAGTGGAACACTTTTAGGTGGTGTTCCCGGTGTTGCACCTGGAAAAGTGCTTATTATTGGTGGTGGTGTAGTAGGTATCAACGCAGCCAAGATGGCGATAGGTATGGGAGCTGACGTAACTATTTTAGACCGTTCTCTTACTCGTCTTCGTCAATTGGATGATATTTTCGCTGGTAGATTACATACAGTGTTTAGTACCGAAGATGCTATTGAACATTACTCTTCAAGAGCTGATCTGGTAATTGGCGCAGTGTTAATTCCTGGCGCGGCAGCACCTAAGCTGTTGACTAAAGAACATATTAAAAACATGAAACCTGGTTCAGTGTTAGTTGACGTAGCCATCGACCAAGGTGGCTGTTTTGAAACATCAAAAGCTACCACGCACCAGGATCCTGTATATATGGTTGATGATGTAGTGCATTATTGCGTTGCCAACATGCCAGGCGGTGTTGCAAGAACATCAACGATGGCTCTAAATAATGCAACTTTACCTTTTGGACTTGCACTAGCTAACAAGGGTGCCAAGAAGGCATTGCTAGAAGACCCTCATTTATTAGCAGGTTTAAATGTACACAAAGGCATTGTCACTTACAAAGCGGTACAAGATGCGTTAGGTGATAAATTAAATTTAACTTATGAATCGCCAGAAATTGCTCTGGAAAAATAATAGGTTAACTACACAAAGGGACCTTTTAAAGGTCCCATTTTTTATTGTGTTATTGAATGGTTAATTTGCTCTAGAACAGATGCAGGCGTTTGCGCCTTAGTGATTGGGCGACCTATAACCATGTAATCTACGCCAGCAGCTATTGCTTGAGGTGGTGTCATTACGCGCTTTTGATCATCATTACTGCTGCCTTCAGGACGAATACCAGGCGTTACCAGCTTAAAATCCTTACTTAATTTACTACGCAATATTTTAGCTTCCATGGCTGAACAGACCACGCCATCAGCGCCGGATGATTGGGCTAAAGTTGCCAGTTCTACCACCTTAGATTGTATGTCATCACCGCCGTATACTGGCGTAAATTGACGCTGGTCCATACTGGTTAAAACAGTAACCGCGGTTAATAAAGGTTGAGCATGTGAACTTTCAGCTGCCTCTTTTGCCGCGGCTATCATGTCAGGACCACCAGACGCGTGAACATTGGTCATCCAAACGCCTAATTTAGCAGCAGCTGCTACTGCTTTTGCTACTGTGTTTGGAATATCGTGGAATTTTAAATCTAAAAATACATCAAATCCTTGATCGACCAGATATCTTACCCAGTCTGGACCAAACAAAGTAAACATTTCTTTGCCGACTTTTACTCGACATTTATTTGGAGATAATTGTCCAACCAATGCTTTGGCAGTTTCTAAACAATCGTAATCTAAGGCAACAATAACTGCAGGAGAAATTGCTTTATTCACCATCAAGCCCCTTAATAGGTTTAATTACAGACCATTTCTTGCACGAAGGACACAACCAATAGAGTTGCCGTCCCGAAAAGCCACAACTATGACAGCGGTATTTTGGTCTGATAGATATCTGTTTGTCGATTAACGTCAATAAATCGTTAATGCTCTTTTGAATATTTTCATCTTTGGTTTGCTGCAAATACAAAGCTAAAAGTGCTTTAAATCCGCGCATTGTAGGATGTTGTTTTAATTGTTTTAACAAGGTTTCAGTCGCAAGCTGTATTTCACCGCGTTTCGCAATTATGTTAACTTTTGCAATATATGAAGACGCACATTTTTGCCAATAGGGTTCAAGCATTTTCTCTAGCTTGTCCCAACCATCAGATTTACTGGCGCATATTTCTAGATAAGGAATAGCTTCACTTAACCAATCTAAGTCCCTTTTGGGCACTTCAGATAAATAATCCATAGCAAGACCATATTCTTGCTTTTCAATTGCCAATTGTCCTAGTGCTAACCAAGGTCTTACTTCTTTGCCTTCCACCATAATAGCTTTTTTAAGGGTCATATCAGCATTTTCAATTTGATTTTGCTCTAGCTGTTCAGATGCTTGTTCACAATAAAAATGTGACAGTAGTAAATACATGAAATTGTCATTTGGCGTAATTTTTAAACTACGACTCGCCAATTCAATAGCTTTATGCCATTCCTTAGTCACCTGATAGATACTGAAAAGTTTGCGTTGTGCGACTGGGAAATGTTTATCATCATCTAACAGTTGTAAGAAGACGCCTTCCGCTCTTTCGAGAAAGCCAGCAAGTAAATAGTCTGTACCTAACTCAACAAGCGCCAATGCTTCTTGCTTTTTATTGATTTCTTCACGACTGATGAGATTTTGATGAACTCGAATTGCTCTATCTAATTCACCTCTATGACGGAAGAAATTTCCCATAGCAATATGGGTTTCAACAGTGTCATTGTTGACACTTATCATTTTCATAAAGGTATCCACTGCCTTATCAGGTTCATCCGATAGCAGGAAATTAAGACCTTTATAATAATGTGTAGATAAGATACTGGACTGTTTGCGTTGAGCACTTCGTAAACTATTGCGCCCCATCACCCAGCCATAGGCTGCTGCAACCGGCAATAGAAGAAAAAGAACTTCAAGCATTTGAGGTTAGGTGTCCTGTTTAATTTTAGCGAGCTTGCGTTTTAACAAACCCATTTTAACTTTAAGACTCAGGTATCTTGTAAGAATTGTGCTGAAACCAATACAAAAACCAATCAACAAAGAAACTACCATGAAGGTAGACAATCGCATGTCGATTTGAGCGATCAGGTAATTGACTGTTACAATCTCGGTGTTGCGGGAGCCCACAACTATAGCTAATAAAATTAGCAGTACCACTAAAATACTAAGTAGTATTTTTCTCATACCAATCCTTGCTAACGCGAACGTTTAAAGATCGACGCGCTCTCTCAATTCTTTACCCGCTTTGAAGTGAGGAACATGTTTCCCTGTTAAATCAACAGTAGCCCCTGTTTTTGGGTTACGACCAACTCTAGGCGCTCGATAATGTAATGAAAAACTACCAAAGCCACGAATCTCAATACGCTCACCTTTTTGCAACGTTTGCGCCATTTGTTCTAAAAGTTCTTTTACCGCAGTTTCGAGTTCTTTGCCTTGTAAACTACCGGTTTTAAGACTTAATCGTTCGATCAATTCGGATTTAGTCACAGCTAACTTCTCCATAATTGTTCACGTCCTCTGTAATTTTGACATAAAAAAAGAGCGGCTAAAAAGCCGCTCTTCCTAAAAGGCTATTATTCGCCTTTCGCAGCTTTGAAAGCCTCAGCCATAGCGCTTAAACCAGCGTCTTCTTGCTTGTTAACTTTATCAAGGGCTTCTTTTTCATCCGCTTGATCTTTTGCTTTAACAGACAAGTTAACGACGCGATTCTTACGATCTACGCCAATATATTTCGCTTCAATTGTATCGCCTTCACTGAACATTTCGCTAGCATCTTCTACGCGGTCACGTGAAAGGTCACCGATACGGATATAACCTTCAACTTCTTCTGCAAGTTGAACTGTTACGCCTTTAGCATCGGCTGCGATAACAGTACCATTAACAATAGCACCTTTTTTGTTATCTGTCAGATACTTATTGAAAGGATCTTCTTCAATTTGCTTAACGCCTAGTGAAATACGCTCACGCTCTGGGTCGACTTGAAGAACAACTGCAGTAATTTCGTCACCTTTTTTATAGTCACGAACAGCTTCTTCGCCCGCTTTCTGCCATGAAATGTCAGATAAGTGAACTAGTCCATCGATACCACCGTCTAGGCCGATAAAGATACCAAAGTCAGTGATAGACTTGATCTTACCAGTAACTTTGTCACCTTTTTCGTGTGACTTAGCAAAGGTTTCCCAAGGATTGTCAATGCACTGTTTTAGACCTAGAGAAATACGACGACGCTCTTCATCGATTTCAAGCACCATAACGTTTACAACGTCACCTAGGCTTACAACTTTAGATGGGTGGATGTTTTTGTTAGTCCAGTCCATTTCAGATACATGAACAAGACCTTCTACGCCATCTTCAATCTCAACGAAACAACCGTAGTCAGTTAAGTTTGTAACAGCACCGCTTAATCTAGAGCCTTCAGGATAACGTTCTGCAATTTCTTGCCATGGATCGTTGCCCATTTGCTTCATGCCTAATGAAACACGAGACTTGTCTTTGTCAAACTTAAGTACTTTAACATTGATTTCGTCACCCACATTTACGATTTCACTTGGGTGTTTAACACGCTTCCAAGCCATATCAGTGATGTGAAGTAATCCGTCAACGCCACCTAAGTCTACGAATGCACCATAGTCTGTAAGGTTCTTAACGATACCTTTAACTTCATCACCTTCTTCAAGGTTAGACAGAAGTTGATCGCGCTCAGCACTGTTTTCCGCTTCGATAACTGCACGGCGAGAAACAACTACGTTGTTGCGTTTAGCATCTAATTTGATTACTTTAAATTCTAACTCTTTACCTTCAAGGTGAGCAGTTTCACGTACTGGACGTACGTCAACTAAAGAGCCTGGTAAGAACGCGCGTACTGTGTTTACTTCAACAGTAAATCCGCCTTTAACCTTACCATTGATAATACCCTTGATAGTAACTTTTTCTTCGTAAGCTTTTTCAAGCTCTAACCAAGCTTCATGACGCTTAGCTTTTTCTCTTGAAAGAATAGTTTCACCGAAGCCGTCTTCAACAGCATCAAGTGCAACGTCTACAGAGTCGCCAACAGCGATTTCAAGGGTGCCATCTGCTGCTTTAAATTGGTCAGCAGGAATAGCACTTTCTGATTTAAGACCTGCGTCAACTAAAACGATGTCTTTATCAATAGATACTACAGTACCTTTTACAATAGCACCTGGACGGGTTTCTAGTTGTTGTAGGCTTTCTTCAAAAAGTTGTGCAAAATTTTCAGTCATATGTTAATTAATCATGTAATCCGAGCACTATTCCTTAGTGACGGGGTAGTTGTAAAATACAGCTTCATCCTGATGCTGCTGGTTAAACATTATAAAGCTTAGAATCTATAAATTCTTTTGCTTTTTCAAAAACTTGAGTAATACTCAAGCCGGTCGAATCTAATTCAAAAGCGTCTTCGGCAGGCCGCAAAGGAGCTACAATTCTGTTCGAATCCCGCTCATCTCTTGCCTTGATGTCTTCTAAAAGGCGCGAGATTTTAACATCAAGCCCCTTATCTTTCAACTCTTTATAGCGTCTCTCTGCTCTAGCCTCTGCACTGGCGGTTAAAAACACCTTAGCAACAGCATCTGGGAATACCACTGTTCCCATGTCTCTACCGTCTGCTACCAAACCTGGTGACTGAGCGAATCCTCGCTGACGTCGTAATAGCGCTTCCCGTACTAACGGGATTGCAGCCACTTGAGAAGCGGCACTACCCACTTCTTCATTACGAATATCGTAAGTGACATCCTCGCCTTCTAAAATTATTCTTGTACCATGTTCACTCGATTCAAATGTGACATCTAAACCGGCTGCTAGTGGCGAAAGTCCTGACTGATCATGTAGATCAATATTATGATGCAGAGCCGCTACCGCTAATACTCGGTAAATAGCGCCGCTATCAAGAAAATGCCAGTCTAATGTTTGCGCCAGTTTTGCACTTAAAGTTCCTTTACCTGCTCCACTTGGACCATCAACCGTTATTACGGGCACGTTTTCCATCGTCGTCTTCTTATCTATATAGTTAAGTCGCGGCGGCATTATACTGCCCTAGTTTTTTAACGCAATGTTAAAAAGCGAATACATTAGTATGTATTCGCCCTAAGAAGGTTAATGAGAGATGCTGGCTAACTCTGAGAAGTAATTAGGGAAGGTTTTAGCTGTACACTTGGGATCGTTAATAACCACCCCTGCTGATTCATCTAAAGCAACTAGAGAAAAACACATAGCCATTCGATGATCATTGTAGGTGTCTATTTCAGCCGTTAATATTTTTTCTGGAGGTGTGATACAAATATAATCTTCGCCCTCTTCTACTTTTGCACCGACTTTGCGAAGCTCAGTAGCCATGGCTGACAATCTATCCGTTTCTTTTACTCGCCAGTTATAAATGTTTCTTATACAGGTTTGTCCATCAGCAAATAATGCCGTTGTTGCTATGGTCATGGCTGCATCAGGAATATGGTTCAGATCTAAATCAACACCTTTTAACTGTCCTGAGGTTACTGAGATGGCATAATCCTGCCATTCTACCTTGGCTCCCATGGCTTCTAATACATCAGCAAACTTTTTATCACCTTGTACTGAGGCTTTACCTACGCCGTGAACAGTCACCTTACCACCTTTAATAGCGGCTGCAGCCAGAAAGTAAGATGCAGAAGATGCATCGCCTTCTACCACAAACTCTGTAGGCGCTACATAAGACTGCTCAGCGGTAATTGTAAATTTAGAATAATCTTCATTCACCACATTTACGCCGAATTTTGCCATAGCATCTAACGTAATATCGATGTAAGGTTTTGAAACCAAGTTGCCTTTAATAAAAATGGTAATATCCCTTTGTAATAAAGGCGCAGCCATCAATAAAGCGGTTAAAAACTGGCTAGATACGCTGCCATCAACGGTAAATTGGTCGGTTTTAATATCTGCTTTTTGAATAGAAATAGGTGGATAATTTTCATTTTTTAAATATGAAATTTGCGCACCAGCTTCAATCAAGGCGTTTGCTAAATCCCCAATAGGACGTTCTTCCATTCGCGGTTCGCCCGTTAAAACAACATCTACATCGCTAAAAGCTAAGGCAGCACACAAAGGGCGCATTGCAGTTCCTGCATTGCCTAAAAATAGCTCTGTTTTTTGCGAATAAGAAAACTTACCACCCAACCCTTTAACTAAACATTCAGTGTTCTGGTTTCTTAATTCAAATTCAACACCCAGTTTATTTAACGCATTAAGCATATGGCGGATATCATCACTGTCGAGTAAGTTAGTTACCCTTGTCGTACCTTTTGCCAGTGCTGCTAATAACAACGCTCGGTTACTTAAACTCTTTGACCCTGGCAATCTTATTTCACCGTCAACCGATGAAATAGGCTGTAACGTTAACTGCTCCATTACCCATTAACCCTTTCAAACTCGTGCATAAATTCAACTAATTTCTGAACACCCTCTAATGGCATAGCATTATAGATACTCGCACGCATGCCGCCGACAAATCTATGCCCTTTTAATGCATGCAAGCCAGCTTCGTTGGATTGTTTTAAAAACAACTCGTCTAATTGGCTATCTGCTAACTGAAAGGTTACATTCATTTTAGAACGGTTTTCCGGATGCACTTGATTACTGTAAAAATCAGAAGCATCAATGGCTGAATATAAGGTTTCTGCTTTTTGAATATTCACTTTCTCTAATGCATCAACGCCGCCTTGCTCTAGCAACCATTCAAATACTAAACCTGCTAAATACCAGCTAAAAGTGGGTGGAGTGTTATACATGCTGCCATTTGAGGCTTGTTTTTGATAATCAAAAATTGCCGGCGTATCTTTTCTCGCTAATCCGATAAGATCTTTACGCACAATAACCACTGTTAATCCAGATGGACCTATATTCTTTTGGGCTCCAGCATAGATAATACCGAATTTATTCACATCTATATTCTTGCTCAGAATATTCGACGACATATCAGCAACTAAGGGGACATCCCCTGTTTCTGGAATCCAATTAATTTCGATACCGTCTACAGTTTCGTTCGAACAGTAGTGGAAGTAAGCAGCTTTGGGATCAATTTCCCATTCAGATTGATGAGGTACATAAAACAAGTCGTTTTCTTTTCTGACTTTAGCAACGACCTGTGTTTGCATGTATTTTTCAGCTTCTGTAACAGCTATTTGCGACCATTGTCCGGATAACAAATATTGAGCTAGATCGCCGCGTTGAGCCAAATTTAATGGCACTGAAAAAAACTGCCCGCGTCCGCCGCCTTGTAGAAATAGAACTTCATAGTCGTCGTTAATGTGCATCAGTTTTCGCAGATCTTGTTCTGCCTTTTCTGCACAAGCCATAAAAGCTTTTCCGCGGTGACTAACTTCCATGACGGACGTGCCTAAACCATTCCAATCAAGGAGTTCAGCTTGTGCTTTTTGTAACACGGCTTTAGGGAGAGTGGCTGGGCCAGCACTAAAATTGTAAATATTTTGCATAGGTTTCTCATGCGACCATCTTTCATGGTCTGTAGTACTATTAAACAATAAGCGGCTAAAGTTGCCGCTTATCACCTATTTCCGTCGTTTTACTAATTAATTTTATTCTTCGTTTGGTGATTCACTGTCGTTTTCAGAAGCAGTGCTATCTGTTGCTTCGGTAGTCGCATTTTCTGACGTTTGCTCATCGTCTTCAGAAATGTCTATACCATCATCAACCACTTCTTCTATTCGTTGAATGCCAACAAGTTTTTCATTTTCACCTGTACGTATTAAGCGCACGCCTTGGGTATTTCGACCAACCAAAGACACCTCTGATACTCGTGTTCGAACCAGAGTTGCTTGGTCTGAAATTAGCATAATCTCATCCGTATCTAACACTTGTACCGCACCGACTACAGCGCCATTTCTTTCAGAAACTTTGATTGAGACAACACCCTTGGTCGCACGACTTTTCGCTGGATATTCTTCAATAGGCGTACGCTTACCAAAGCCATTTTCTGTTGCCGTTAGTATATTACCTTCAGCTTTAGGAATAATAAGAGATACAACCTTTTCATTGTCCATAAGCTTAATACCACGGACACCCGTTGCCGTTCTACCCATAGGTCTTACTTGTTGCTCAGCAAACCGCACCACTTTACCCGCATCTGAAAACAGCATTATTTCACTGTTACCATCTGTTAGGTCGACACCAATTAATTCATCACCTTCAGTCAAATTCACTGCGATAATACCGTTCGCACGTGGTCGTGAATATTGGGTAAGCTCAGTTTTCTTAACTGTACCTTGTTGAGTTGCCATCAATACAAAATAACCTGGTTCGAATGACTTAATTGGCAAGATAGCAGTAATGCGTTCCCCATCTTCTAATGGCAAGATATTCACTATTGGACGTCCGCGCGCATTTCTGCTGGCAAGCGGCAGTAGATATACCTTCAACCAATATAAGCGTCCACGTGTTGAGAAGCACAATATATGGTCATGAGTATTGGCTACTAACAAGCGCTCGATGAAATCTTCATCTTTCATCTTGGTTGCAGATTTACCTTTACCACCACGACGCTGAGCTTCGTAGTCTGAAAGTTTTTGATACTTAACGTAACCTTCCCTTGATAAGGTCACTACTACTTCTTCTCTTTCGATTAGATCTTCGAGGTCGATGTCATGAGATGCAGCAGTAATTTCTGTGCGTCTTTCATCTCCGAATTCATCGCGAATAGCAACTAGTTCTTCGGTGATTACTTCCATCAAACGTACCGCACTGCCAAGAATTTCTAATAATTCAGCAATGAGTTCGATAAGTCCGCGATATTCTTCAAGGATCTTATCGTGCTCTAGACCGGTTAATTTATTTAATCTTAGATCAAGGATAGCTTGTGCTTGTTCTTCGGTTAAATAATATTGCCCATCTCGAATACCATATTCTGCTGATAACCAGTCAGGACGAGCTGCGTCATTACCGGCTCTTTCAAGCATTTCAGCTACATCGCCTAATTCCCAAGGACGTGAGATCAATGACTTTTTAGCATCCGCTGGGCTTTGACTTTGCTTAATCAGTTCAATTACAGGGTCAATATTAACAAGCGCAATAGCAAGACCTTCTAAAATGTGTGCTCGGTCTCTTGCTTTGCGAAGTTCGAATACTGTTCGGCGAGTCACAACTTCTCGTCGATGCAGTATGAAAGATTCTAATACTTCTTTTAAATTAAAGACTTTAGGTTGGTTCTTTTCTAGAGCAACCATGTTGATACCAAACACGCTTTGTAACTGCGTATTTGCGTATAAATGATTGAGTAACACCTCAGCTGATTCGCTTCGTTTTACTTCAATTACGATGCGCATCCCGTCTTTATCAGACTCGTCGCGAAGTGCAGATATACCCTCTACTTTTTTCTCTTTAACTAGCTCAGCAATTTTTTCAATTAAACGCGCTTTGTTAACCTGATAAGGGATTTCGTTGATGATAATGGTCTCTTTACCATTTTCTTCTTGTTCGATTTCCGCTCGGGCTCTTAGGTAAATCTTACCTCGACCGGTTTTATAAGCATCTATGATACCTTGACGACCGCTAATAATAGCCGCAGTAGGAAAATCTGGACCTGGAATGTGCTCAATCAGTTCTTCAATGGTGATATCAGGGTTTTCGATAACGGCGATACATCCATTGATAACTTCAGTAAGGTTATGTGGCGGAATATTGGTCGCCATACCAACGGCGATTCCAGAAGATCCATTTACTAGCAAGTTAGGAACTTTTGTTGGGAGCACATCTGGAATTGATTCTGTGCCGTCGTAGTTGGGTACAAAATCTACTGTTTCTTTTTCTAAGTCAGCTAAAAGTTCAGACGCTATTTTAGCCATACGAACTTCGGTGTAACGCATTGCTGCTGCTGAGTCACCGTCAACTGAACCGAAGTTCCCTTGCCCGTCTACCAACATATATCTAAGTGAAAACGGCTGGGCCATCCTAACGATAGTGTCGTAAACCGCAGAGTCACCATGAGGGTGATACTTACCAATTACGTCACCAACAACACGCGCAGACTTTTTATAAGGCTTGTTGTAGTCGTTTTTGAGCTCGTTCATGGCGAATAGAACACGGCGATGTACCGGTTTTAAGCCATCTCTCACATCAGGTAAGGCTCTACCTACGATTACGCTCATTGCGTAATCGAGGTAACTGTTTTTTAATTCTTCTTCAATATTTATAGGGGAAATGTCTTTGGCATTGTCAGTCATAAACTGCATGGTCCTTGTTTATGTAAACAGTCTTTTTCTGAGTATATCCATCATCAAAATGGAGCTTTCTCTTACTTTAACTGGTACTTTGTTATTATCACCTTTTATTAACATCTGATAGTACCACAAAACTTTCGAAATTTGATAAATAAAAGTGTAATGAATTCGTATTTATGTATAAAAAGTGCAATAATACCAAGGTGTTGACCTAAGATCTTAGGTTGTTTATTTTTCAACCATTTTTATGAAATAACATATGTCTACTACAACTAACATCGACGTTGAAGAACTCGCGAAATTTTCTGAACTGGCCGCTTACTGGTGGGATCAAGAAGGTGCGTTTAAATCACTACACGACATCAACCCGTTAAGAGTTGATTATATCGAATCACAAGTTGGTGGTTTATTTGGCAAGGAAGTTTTAGATATAGGTTGCGGTGGTGGCATTTTAGCAGAAGCTCTAGCGTTAAAAGGTGCATCAGTCACAGGCATAGATATGGTAGAAGCTTCTTTAGAAGTAGCCAAACTACATAAATTAGAATCTGGCGTACAAGTTAAGTATTTGCTTACCACAGCAGAAGAGTTTGCTGCGGATAATAGTAACAAGTTTGACGTGGTTTGCTGTTTAGAAATGCTTGAACATGTCCCCGACCCTTCTTCTATTGTTAAGGCTGCAAGTCAATTAGTGAAACCAGGCGGACAGGTTATATTTTCCACCATTAATAGAAATCCCAAATCATGGGCGTTGGCCATAGTGGCAGCCGAATATATTTTAGGCTTAGTCCCCAAAGGAACTCATGATCATAAAAAGTTCATAAAACCATCGGAACTTGTTGGTATGATTGAGTCAACGGATTTAGTTGTTAACGACATGATAGGTCTACATGCCAATCCTCTGTTAAATAACTATTATTTATCGAAATCTAACATCGATGTTAATTATTTCGTAAGTACAGAAAAAGTCTGATTTATCCAAGACAATTTGCACGCATAAAAAACATACTGAATGTTGTAATTTTATCCATTCTACTAATCACATTTTGGACTAAAAAAGTAATTTTTTGTGCTTAAAAATTAGAGAAAAAAACTTGCAACGGTAGTAAGGCTATTTAATTGTGAGTTATCGGGTTAGCTATTACTAACCAAATTATTCCATTCTAAAAAAATCAACTAACCACTACATATTGTGGTTGCAAACCATTTCAAGACTCATTATCTTGTGTCTGACTACTTACTAAGAATTAACAACGTTGTATCTCCTTAATTCTTCAGTGCGCTTACACATTAGTAAGTAGATCCGACGTATTCGGAATAACATTACAACAAGAGCATAAGAATAATGAACAACAATCTTTTGGTTACTAAAAGAGACGGCCAACAAGAGCCGATTGATCTAGATAAAATCCATAAAGTAGTTACTTGGGCCGCAAAGGGCTTGAACAACGTTTCCGTATCCCAAGTAGAAATCAAAGCTCAAATCCAATTTTACAATGGTATTAAAACAGCAGAGATACACGAAACCTTAATCAAATCAGCGGCAGACTTAATCTCTACAGATGCGCCTGATTATCAATATCTTGCTGCGAGATTAGCCATATTTCACCTGCGTAAAAAAGCGTATGGGCAGTTTGAACCCCCTACGTTATTTCAGCACGTTACTAAGATGGTTGATTTACAAAAATACGATTCACATTTGCTAGAAGACTATAGTGAAGCAGAATTTAATCAAATGGATGAATTCCTCGACCATTGTCGTGATATGAACTTCAGTTATGCTGCTGTTAAGCAGTTAGAAGGTAAATATTTAGTACAGAATCGAGTCACAGGCGAAATTTACGAATCAGCGCAATTTTTATACGTGTTAGTTGCCGCCTGCTTGTTTGCCAAGTATCCAGCAGAAACGAGAATGGATTACATCCGCCGTTTCTACAATGCAGCATCCACTTTTAAGTTGAGTTTACCTACGCCAATCATGGCAGGTGTTAGAACGCCAACCAGACAGTTTAGTTCTTGCGTATTGATTGAAACCGGTGACAGCCTTGATTCTATAAATGCCACCGCTAGTGCCATTGTGAAATATGTGAGCCAGCGAGCAGGCATTGGTATTAACGCAGGCAGAATTAGAGCTTTAGGTAGCCCAATTCGTGGTGGTGAAGCCTTCCATACGGGTTGTATTCCTTTTT
Source organism: uncultured Glaciecola sp. (assembly GCA_947496235.1). Classification (GTDB taxonomy): domain Bacteria; phylum Pseudomonadota; class Gammaproteobacteria; order Enterobacterales; family Alteromonadaceae; genus Glaciecola. Next base: position 112,209 of record CANMCE010000001.1, read on the forward strand.
ATAAGTATTTTCAAACTGCTGTTAAAAGCTGCTCTCAAGGCGGTGTTCGTGGCGGTGCAGCAACCCTGTTCTACCCACTTTGGCATCTCGAAGTAGAAAACTTATTGGTGTTAAAAAACAACCGTGGTGTTGAGGAAAACCGTGTTCGCCATCTAGATTACGGTGTGCAATGTAACAAGCTTATGTACACTCGTATGATTAAAGACGGTTACATCACACTGTTCAGTCCATCTGATGTACCTGGTTTGTATGACGCATTCTTCCAAGATCAGGAAAAGTTTGAAGAGCTGTATGTAAAATACGAAAACGATGACAGTATTCGTAAGAAGCGTATTAAAGCAATCGAACTTTTTGGTTTATTCATGCAAGAACGAGCAAGTACGGGCCGTATTTACCTGCAGAATGTTGACCATTGTAACACCCATAGCCCATTCAACCCGAAAGTGGCACCTGTTAGACAAAGTAATCTTTGCTTAGAAATTGCATTACCAACAAAACCATTACGCAATGTTGATGATCCTGAAGGTGAAATTGCTCTTTGCACACTTTCTGCTTTCAACTTAGGTGCAATCAAAAGCCTAGATGACTTTGAAGAACTTGCGGATTTATCAGTTCGAGCACTTGATAGCTTGTTAGACTATCAAGATTACCCTGTACCAGCAGCCTACAATGCAACTATGGGCCGTCGCACATTGGGTATTGGTGTTATTAACTTTGCTTATTACTTAGCTAAAAACGGCGTTAAATACTCCGATTTCAGCGCTAATAGCTTAGTACATAAAACATTTGAAGCTATTCAATATTATTTGTTAAAAGCATCAAATAATCTTGCAAAAGAAAAAGGTGCTTGTCCTAAATTTAATGAAACCACCTATGCTCAAGGCCTTTTACCAATAGATACCTATAAAAAAGACCTTGATAATATCTGTAATGAAGAATTGCATTATGACTGGGAAGCGCTGCGTAAAGATATTTTAGAGCACGGCCTTCGTAACAGTACATTATCTGCCTTAATGCCATCTGAAACTTCATCACAAATATCTAATGCCACTAATGGTATTGAACCACCAAGAGGCCACATTAGTATTAAAGCAAGTAAAGACGGTGTACTTAAACAAGTTGTTCCAGAATATGAAAATCTTAAAGATAAGTACGAGTTACTTTGGGATATTCCTTCTAACGATGGATATTTGCAACTTGTCGCGATTATGCAGAAGTTTATTGATCAGACAATATCGGCCAACACCAGTTATGACCCTGGTAAGTACGACAACAATAAAGTACCAATGAAGGTATTATTGAAAGACTTGCTTACTACTTATAAATTAGGTGTTAAAACACTTTATTATCACAATACACGTGATGGGGCTTCTGATAAATCTGATGCCGAATTGGCTGCAGCAAATGCGAAACCAGAAGTACAAACTGAAATCATTGAAGACGACGACGGTTGTGCCGGCGGCGCTTGTAAAATTTAGCTTTAGGGCAGTAGCAAAATGAAATATACCACTTTTAATCAGCAACCCGTTGATACTATGCAAGAGCATATGTTCTTTGGTAAGCCGGTGAATGTAGCTAGGTATGACCAGCAACGCCACCCTATCTTCGAAAAGTTAATTGAAAAACAAATTTCGTTTTTCTGGCGACCAGAAGAAGTTGATGTAAGCAAAGATAGGGTTGATTTTTTGAAATTAACGGACGCTGAAAAACATATTTTCAGCTCCAACTTAAAATATCAAACCCTTTTGGATTCTGTTCAAGGTAGAAGCCCAAATATTGCGTTTTTGCCTATTATTTCGCTCCCTGAGTTAGAAACCTGGGTAGAAACCTGGTCGTTTTTTGAAACTATACATTCACGTTCATACACACACATTTTGCGCAATTTATTCAACGACCCAAGCGCCGTTTTTGATGATATTGTTGTCAATGAAGAAATTAAAAAGCGTGCAACTGATATTTCCAAATATTATGACGATTTAATTTTTTACACTCAGTTATATCAAACCCGTGGTGAAGGCGTGTATGACGTAGATGGATATACCCATGAGGTTAGCATTCGTAACTTAAAGAAAAAGCTGTTTTTGTGTATGAATTCAGTGAACGCTTTGGAAGCGATACGTTTTTATGTTTCTTTTGCTTGTACCTTTGCCTTTGCAGAACGTGAATTAATGGAAGGTAATTCTAAAATAATTCGCCTTATCGCTCGGGATGAAAATATTCATTTAACCTCCACTCAGCACATTTTGAATCTTTGGGCCAAAGGAAAAGATGATCCCGAAATGGCAGAAATTTCAAAAGAACTTGAACAGGAAGCCAAAGATATTTTCATGTTAGCAGTGCAACAAGAAAAAGAATGGGCAAGTTACTTATTCAAAGACGGTTCTATGCTTGGCTTGAACGAAGAAATTCTTTGCCAATATGTTGAATATATTGCTAACCAGCGCATGGCGGCAATAGGTTTAGGCCAACCTTATGAATCTAAAAGTAACCCGCTTCCATGGATGAATAACTATTTATCTTCCGATAATGTACAAGTAGCTCCTCAAGAAACAGAAATTAGCAGCTACTTAGTTGGTCAGATAGATAGCGAAGTAGGTTCAGAAGACTTTGAAGAATTCGAGCTATAAAATAAGTGTTTGTAAAAGATAAGCAACCAACGCAGGTGTGTGTCAATTCACACACCTGTTTTTCGTTTAAAAACGAAGAAAATCTTCTTATTGCAATGGAAAAACAAAATATTGATGTTCATTTTCATTGTCGAGAGGGGTTTTGTGGTGCTTGCAGAACTAAACTTGTGTCAGGAGAGATAGAGTACATAATTGATCCTCTCGCTTTTATTGATGACGATGAAGTCTTAGTCTGTTGCTGTATTCCAAAATCAGATGTTGAATTGAAAACTTATTAAAAAAGGCTGTTATAAACAGCCTTTTTTGTATTACTTGCCTCAGATTTAGCATTCACTCGTTAAAGCGACAAGCCTATCCGTTCAGCTACTTCAATGTATGATTCAACTACTGAACCTAAGCCTTGTCTAAATCTATCTTTATCTAATTTCTTTTTCGTTTCCGCGTCCCATAGACGGCAGCCATCTGGGGTAAACTCATCACCCAACACAATGCTTCCATCTGCAAAAACACCAAACTCTAACTTGTAATCAACCAGCAACATTCCGCCAGATTTAAACAATGGTGAAAGCACATTATTAACTTCAAATGTAAGTGCCTTCATTTGATCAATTTGCGCCTGAGTTGCCCAGTTGAAGGCAATAGCATGACTTTCATTGACCATGGGATCGTGCAATGCATCATTTTTAAAAAAGAATTCAAAAGTAGGTGGTGATAAAACAGTCCCCTCTTCTACTCCTAGACGCCTACAGAGTGAACCAGCAGCATAGTTTCTCACTACACATTCTAACGGAATCATTTTTAACTTTTTAACTAATGATTCTGTATCAGATAACAAGCTTTCTACCTGGGTTTTGATCCCCGCAGCTTCTAACTTTTGCATAATGAAATGATTAAACTTATTATTCACTTCACCTTTGCGATCCAACTGCTCAATTTTTTCACCGTCAAATGCCGAAGTATCATTTCTGAATTCGAGGATTAGTTTGTCATCTTGATCAGTTGTGTAAACAGTTTTAGCCTTACCGCGGTATAACTCACTGACTTTATTTACATTTTGCATTAATGCTTTCCCGAATTAAATATCTAAATCATTAGCCGCCATGTATTCTGAAAATACTGCGTACACTGATTGTGCTAGTTCTTCAGAAAATGCGTTATTATCAGAATCTTTGAAAGTTACTATGGTTTTGTTATCAGAAGATTCGACTGAAAGTCTGTAGTCATCTTCTTCTAAATCCAATTCATCACTGCCGAAAAAGCTTGAAAACCAAGATTCATCCGGCCCATTGTATTTGACGAACATTATGCCTGAGGATTGATCCAAATCGACCACATCAAAATTCATTTTACGTAATACTAGCTGTAATCTAGGCCAAGCATTAGCATATTCAGCGTCAATAACATAAATGGGTTCACCGTCTTCACTTACTTTAAATTCAGAAGCAAAGCCTTCTCTAATTAAATTAATACGCTGATTTCGTTCTAAACGAATTCCAAAATCGTATTCTGCAATTATATAGTTTAAGAAGTTGACTTCATCATTACGGGTATCTAAAGGATCTCTATTTACTAAAATTGAATTACCTTTTTCATCTAAATACTCGACTAATTCAGATTTTAACGCTGCTGTTCTCCCATGAGGCGCCATTTCTAGACTTAGTTTGAAGCGTTTAGCGTGCTCAATATATTCATCTGAAATACTGTACCAGCTACTTTCAATTTCTTTCTTATCAACTACCCAATCAGTAATAAGGGTGTTGTTTTCCTTATCAAACTCTTCCACGCCAATTTGATTAAGCTCTAAATACGCGAGTACAGTGTCCCAAATAGTTTTATCTAAAGATTCATTATCATTGATTTGATCGAATAATACCTTAGCGTCTCTACTTCCCTCTTCTACGTGAGAACCAGCAACTAGAGGAATCACTAAGCGAGGAGACTGTACACTTACTTCCGGACCGATCAATGGTTTTCCTGAAGCACTACTTTCGAGTGTAGGTATAGCATATTGAGTGCTGCTTTCGGGTGCATCGAGTTCTTGAGGAACTTCTAATGTACTTTGAAGTGATTTTTCAAGGTAATCAAATTCACCTGAAGCCTGTTTTCTTGATTGCGATGTTGAACACGCGCTAAGCGCTGACATAGTCAATAAGACTACTAGGACCTTGTGGTTTTGCATTTTATTATATTAATCCTAATTTCGATAATCTTTGTTCGATTACATTTTGCGTAGATAGTTCAGGTTGAACCATAGGTAATCGTAATACTGGTGATGACATCAAGCCCATTTTATATAATGCCCACTTAGGAACAACTGGGTTTGGCTCAATAAACAAATCATGATGTAAGCCAGCTATTTCGTCATCCACAGCCTTGGCTTTATCAAACTCACCCGCTAGAGATAACTTACACATAGTTGCCATTTTATCAGGTACAATGTTTGCCGTCACTGAAATAACGCCATCGCCACCTTGGCACATAAAGCTGCAACCTGTAGCATCATCACCACTTAACAATAAGAAGTCTTTGCCTAGAGCTGCCCTTTCTTCATGTAAACGAGCCAAATTACCAGTAGCATCCTTGAGCCCAACAATATTTTGATGCTTAGCTAAACTTACAACGGTTTCTGTTTTCATATCTGCAACCGTTCTTCCTGGTACATTATACAACAGTAAAGGTAAGTCTGTGGCATCAGCAATTGCATTAAAGTGTGCAATCATTCCAGTTTGTTGAGGCTTATTATAATAAGGGACAACGCTCAAAAATCCGGCTATAGGCAAATGCTCCATCTGCTTAGATAGATAAATTGCTTCATCTGTAGCATTGGCACCATTACCCGCTAAAACAGGCACAGCTCCGGCTGTGTAGTCAGTAATTTGTTTAACAACATCTATGTGCTCTTCCATCGGAAGCGTAGCAGACTCGCCGGTAGTACCAACGGCAACTATCCCATCGGTTCCATTTTCGATATGAAACTCTACAAGTTTTTGTAAACTAGCGTTGTCGATTGTCCCGTCTTCAAGCATTGGCGTGACGAGCGCAACATAACTACCTTTAAACATAGATACTCCCAAATTGTTATGGCGCAATAGTAGTGTTCTAAATTCACAAAAACAAGCATAAAGAATGCTATTTAGTGATAACATATTAAATTATCGACTTTCACCAGATGAATACTGCAGTTTCACCCAGAAGTTAGGATCATTTTTGTATGCAGCAAGAACTCATTATTAACGTATTAGGCACACATAAACTGAACGTGTTGAGTGTTATTGCCAGTTGTATTAATGACAATCATTGTAATATTTTAGATTCTCGGCACGCAATTTATGGAGAAGATTTTTCCATCAGCTTAATAGTCAATGGTGAAGGTTCAAGTATTAATCGCTTAGAAGTAGCTGTGTCAAAATTATGCATGGACCACCAGTTGCTTTGTATGATGAAGCGCACCAAGGGACACGTTAGCCAAAATTTAGAAAAGATGATTTTGTTAAAATTTTCAGGGCAGGATGCCGCTGGAGTTATTCAAAAAGTCACGCACCTTATGACAAAAAATAATGTATCAATCAGTGCATTACGCCAAAAAACGGAACAAAAGGCGCAAAACACTACATTGCAATGTAAAATGGTTTTGTCTGCACCATCTGATCTAGATCTCATTGTTTTCGATACTAAGGTCAAAGATTTACTGAACAGTCTGGGATTGTCCGGACAAATTAGCCATCAAATTACAAAGGAAGACAATGAATACATTGAAAGCTGGTGATAAAGCGCCCGCATTTACCCTAAATGATCAAACTGGCCAGCCGGTTAGCCTATCGGATTTTTCAGGTAAAAAAGTACTGGTTTATTTTTATCCAAAAGCGATGACGCCTGGATGTACAGTGCAAGCACAAGGTCTACGAGACATAGCAGCTGAATTAGACGCTAAAAATACTGTTGTACTCGGCATAAGTCCAGATGCGGTAAAACGATTAGAAAAATTCTATGAAAAAGAATCACTTAATTTTTCATTACTATCGGATGAAGACCATGCTGTAGCTGACGCTTTTGGTGTCTGGGGACTCAAGAAATTTATGGGCAAAGAATACGATGGAATTCATCGTATAAGTTTTCTAATCGATGAAAACGGCACCATCGAAACTGTATTTAACAAGTTTAAAACCAAAGAGCATCATCAAGTGGTGTTAGAAGCGCTAGCCTAGCCAAATTGTTGAAGTAAGTGCACTGTCAACTTTAATGAAAGTGCACTTGTTATTTTACGCTTGAGAGGTATAAATTTCAGGGGAAGACCATGCTGTGATCAGTGCCTTGACCAAGGTTGCCAAAGGAATTGCAAAGAAAACGCCCCAAAACCCCCATAGCCCACCAAAAAGCAAGACCGCAATAATTATATAGAGAGGATGTAAACTTACCGCTTCTGAAAATAAAAGAGGTACCAATAAATTTCCATCTAATGCTTGAATAACCAAATACACTACCATCAACCAACCAAATTCAGCGCTTAGGCCGAATTGAAATAAGCCCACAATGGCAACAGGAACAGTCACTGCGGCTGCGCCAATAAAGGGTATCAGCACAGATAATCCAACCAAGACCCCAAGTAGCACAGCAAATCTTAATTCCAATATTGAAAAAGCAATAGTCGTTACTGTACCGACAATGAGAATTTCAATGACCTTACCTCTGATATAATTTGCAATCTGAGTATTCATTTCTTCACCCACTTGGGTTATTAATCTGCGCTCTTTAGGAAGTATGCGGCTAATCCCATCAACGAAGGTTTGCTTATCACTCAGCATGAAAAAAACCATCAAGGGGACAAGTATCATATAAATAAACAGCGCCGCAACAGTCCCTAAAGAACTGAAAGATACCGACACTATAGTTTCTCCAAAATCTACTAGCTTTTCATTAATTCCAGCCATTGCGGAATTAATGTAGGAAACTTCAATAGTATTGGGATATTTTTCTGGCAAGCTGGCTATCCACTGTTGAGCAGAGTCCCATATCACTGGGATCTCCTTAGCGAGATTAACACTTTGCTTTGAAATAACAGGTAATAAACTCACTGTGGTAATGAAGCATATAAAGAAAAACACTACGATTACAAAGGTCGTTGACAATACCCTACCAACCCCTAAATTTTGCAACTTAGTTACCGGAACGTCCAATAAATATGCAATCACAACTGCTACCAAAACTGGCATCAGAATATTTCCCAATAAATACATCATGAGCGCACTGAACAGTATCAATAGAAGCAACATTAATGCATTAGGATCTGAGAACTTTCTTTTATACCAATCGCCTAACACGGTAAACATTAATTATAAAACCCTGTATGATAAAATTTCGTATAACCTATTCTAAGCTATTTTTTTGTATCCGGACCAAACTTATTGGTTATATTTTGAAACTAATTGATAGCTTCCTATGTCTTTAATATATAAAACAATGATAATGCGCTTTTTGGAATTCTTGATGTCAAAGCCACTTTTCAAAATATGGACTGGTACAATTTTGAGCTTACTGGCATTTGCTAGCTTGGCACAAATTAGTCACAACAATAAAAATCAGCTACCAGAAATTGGTGTAGTGGCCTCTGATGCTCTCACTATTGATAAAGAAAAAATCCTTGGCGATGCCATTATGCGTCAACTTCGAGGTCAGGCGCCCTTACTGAATGATCCAGTGTTGCAAGAATACATCCAAGACATTGGAAACCGGCTTGTGGTCAATGCCGATAATACTCGCTTCCCGTTTACTTTTTTCATAATTAATAATCCAGTATTAAATGCATTTGCTTTTTACGGCGGGCACATAGGCGTACATTCTGGTTTAATTACAAAAGCAGAATCAGAAAGTGAGTTAGCATCCGTATTATCTCACGAGATAGCCCACGTTACGCAAAGACATTTAGCGCGCAGAGCGCAATCCCAGCAAAGAAGTGGTCCATTACAAATTGCTACCTTAATCGGCAGCATCTTAGTTGCCTTGGCAGATGCAGAAGCAGGAATGGCAGCTATTTCAGCGTCAATGGCGGGAAATCAACAAGCACAGATTAACTTCACTCGTCAGAATGAACAAGAAGCCGACAATATTGGCATAAATATTTTGTATCGTGCTGGCTTTGACCCAGAGGGTGCCCCGGCGTTTTTTGGTCGATTGGCCGAACAAAATAGAGGTAGTTCAAACGAATTAGCATTCTTGAGAACTCACCCTCTGCCTAATGACCGAGTCGCAGAAACGGTTACCCGTGCACGCGCTTATGGCAAGCGGAATCTTCCACCTAGTCTCCCTTTCCTATTAGCAAGAGCGAGAATTGATGCACGTTATTTGCTAAACCCAGACTACGCCATCGCTCGCTATCAACAACAGGTAAAATCAAATACAGGGGTTTATTTATCAGCCGCTCAATATGGTTTAGCCATTGCCTTATTTGAAGACGAGCAATATACAGCTTCTGAAACTTTAGTCACAACACTGCTATCTCAGGATAGCGAAAATCTATTTTATTTAGATTTATTGACTGATATTTATCTAAAACAAAACAATCCAACGAAATCAATAAACTTGCTTACGCCATTATGGCAATTTAAACCTCAAAATCGAGTATTGGCGCTTAATCTAGCGAACGCGCATTTGGAGGCTGAAAATTACGGTACTAGCATTCAAATTTTACGAGACCTACTTTTGGTCCACGAAAATGACATTGTTGCTTATCAACTGTTAAATGATGCTTACCAAAGAACGCAAAATAAAAAAGATGCGCATATTACACAAGCGCAAATTTATTCGCTTATTTCAGCTTATCCTCTGGCAATCAATGAATTGCAGTTTGCCTATAATTTTGCTGAAGGTGATGTGTTAGAGCGCCAGAGAATTAAAGGCCTGATAGAGAAAATGAGGATGGCTCAAGAGTCTATTCAGCGTTTGAGTATATAGCTTTATCTTGATTGATACTGTCAATCAAGGATTGCGCCGTCTGTTCTCCAAATAATTTGCCGGCGACACTCCCATCGGGTCTAATGACAAAGGTGGCGGGCAAGTATTGGGGCTTTTCAAACGGAAAAGCTGTTTTGACTTCGGCAACTAGCGGAAATGCCATATTATATTTTTGTTTAATGCTAGACAGTTTTTGTTCGCTAAGAGTATCGTAACTTACTGCAAAAAGGTGCACGTCAGATTGCTTTTGGTTTTGAAATAAAACTAATTCAGGTACCTCTTTTAAACAAGGCGCGCACCATTCTGCAAAGTAATTTACAATGACATAATCGCCTGTAAAGTCATCGAACGAATATTTTTTATTATCTAATGTACGAAAATCGTACGCTTGAGTTGAATATATGAAAAATCCCGTAGATAAGGCTACAATTCCAACAAAAAATAAAAGAGCACGCGACTTCATGTTATTTAACCCCTTTTTCCAGTGGAGAAAATAATGCCTAAATTCACACTGTTACACAACCCAAGATGTTCGAAAAGCAGACAAGCCTTACAAATTGTCGAAGAGAAAAATCATCCTTTAGAGGTGATCGAGTATTTAAAATCGCCATTAACTGAGGCTCAATTAAACGTTCTTTACACTACCTTAGGCGTTGATACGGCTCTGGAAATGATACGTCCTAAAGAAAAAGAATTTATTGAGGCTAAACTCTCCAAAAGCTCGTCTGATGAAGAAGTAATTGCAGCTGTTGCTAAATTTCCTAAATTACTCGAGCGTCCTATTTTAATAAAAGGTAGTCTCGACAAAATAGAAGATGCCATAATAGGTAGACCACCAGAAAACGTACTGGATCTGTTTTAATGACAAATATTTTGGTGTTATATTTTAGCCGTCATGGTGGTACTCAAACGCTGGCATTAGAAATCGCCAAAGGTATTGAATCAACAGGCGCTAGTGCAAATATTCGAACAGTACCTAAAGTATCTTCCGAAATCGAAAAAGTCGCCAGTGAAATACCTAGCGAAGGGTTTCCTTATGTAAGTAAACAAGATTTAGTTACCTGTGATGGTTTAGCTTTAGGCTGCCCAACGCATTTTGGTAACATGCCAGCGGCCATGAAGTACTTTTGGGATAGTACCAGCGACCTTTGGATGAAAGGTGCCTTGGTTGATAAACCCGCTTGTGTTTTTACTAGCACTTCGAGTATGCATGGTGGTCAAGAAAGCACGCTATTGAGTATGATGTTGCCGTTATTTCATCATGGGATGTGTTTAATTGGCCTTCCCTATTCACTTCCAGAATTACATGAAACTCGCACTGGTGGTTCGCCTTACGGTGTTTCTCATCTTGCTAATGATACTGGTAAACTATCAAACGACGAGCAGAAACTAGCGTTTGCTATGGGCAAACGACTGTCTGAGTGGGCATCAAAAAATGGAGTAACAAAATGACCCCTATGTCTGACAAAGTTAAAAGGTTTAGATGGTTAGCTTTAACTTCTCATTTTTTACTTTTACTCTGGATGAGTATTTGGTATTACCTTTTAGATGCTGGTAACGACTACAGTGCTGGATTCATTTTTGTTTTGTTTATTCTGCCTTTACTTTTACCTCTAAAAGGCATAATAGCTGCAAAGCCCTACACTCATGCATGGGCCTGCTTTATCGTGTTATGGTATTTTTTACACGCAATTACCACCTTGTATGCTGAACCGGAGCAAAGACTTTGGGCCACAATAGAGTTAATTTTAGCAAGTGCCATGTTTGCTGGTTGCAGCTTGTTTGCTAGACATCGAGGTCAAGAGTTAGGAACCGGCCTACAAAAATTGAGTAAAGTCATGAAGGACGAAAAAGCCTATTTCGAGCGTAAAGGTAACTAAAAATGCGAATATTATTTGTTTTTATTGGTCTTTTAATGCTTTCTGCATGCGGTGGATCAGGAAACACAGATAATAATCCGCAACCGGCCCCTACACCGCCGTCAATTGGGGAAATTTCTCCGCTTTTCGTGAGTAACGGCATTCAGGTCTATGGACAGCAAGACGCAGTAATTGGCGAGACCGTGGGATTTGTTTTAATAGACGAAAATAACCAAAATTTTTCTGTAGATTGGACCCAAATTTCGGGACCAACATTGGATATTCTAGCAAATAATTCTAAAACTATAGGTGTCACACCGTCGCAAGCAGGAAATTATTTGTTCAGGGCCAATATCCAGAGAAGCAATGCAAGTCTAGCTATTGACATCAATTTTACCGTTTCCAATCAAAGCAGCGCTTCTGCTAGCGTTATGCTAGACCATGCAGTGACAGAATTAGGCAATGTCAGCTTGCACGTTCACAACGCGGAAAATCTTCAATTACAGAGTATTGAATGGACGCAATTGGCAGGACCGCTTATAAGTGAACTTACAGAACAAGACGATTTTTTGTTTTTTGAAGCGCCAGAAGTTACAGAGGACACTTTGCTCGTATTTGAAATGTCAGCTACCTATAATAATGGATCTCAGGCTTCTGATCTGGTTTTTGTTTTAATTCAAAATACCAATTTCGATAGAAATGGTCTGTTTTATAGTAATGGTTACTTTGTTACTCAAGATATGCATGCTTACAATTCCGACAGCCCGCATAAACAAGCACTTGAATCCTGCGTTTATAATAATCAAATTCCGGCAACGCCAACATGCACCTTTGCTGATTTACCGCTCATTGGTACACAAACTACAACCCCCACAGTGGAGGATATACTTGATCGTACATTAGTTTCCCATGACTGGATGGGTGACAGATTTCGTCAATATTTAGAAGGATCTGTTGCTGGTCAAGACATGTTAAACCTTCTCAGAGGCGTGACAGCAATTGTTATCTCTTATGATGTTAGACCATCATTTTATTGGAGTGCAACCGGCGCTATCTACTTAGATGCAAATAATTTTTGGATGTCAGCTTCAGAAAGAGACACCTTAAATGATCAACCTGACTATCGCAGTGACTTTGGAAGTGATCTGCAATTTTCAATATTTTGGCGCTATGTAAAAAATAACGCATATTACCCACTCAATGTATACCCTAAGAACAACCGAGGACCTCGGACTTTTTATGATTTAGAGGCCAGCATTTCTTGGCTGATGTATCACGAGCTAGCCCATGCCAATGACTTTTTTCCTCCCAACAGTTGGAGCAACATGGACCCTAGCACCACGCCATTAGCCTATTTTCGCGCAAATGGCACTAATTCCGATATCTTAAATGACCAGTACCCGTTAACTTCCAGTGAAATGCATGCTCTTGCAGACGTTAGGTTTGGAGGTGAGTCGGCGACCAATCAACAAAGGAATTATACCGCAGCAAATGTGCGTGACTTTTTTGAACCTGACATAGCACCATCATTTTATGCTTATTACACAGAAAGAGAGGATTTCGCGACCCTTTTTGAACGTTTTATTATGTTACATCGATTAGGTGCCGCAGCAGATTTAGGTATTTTAGCGAATCAAAACAATAATAATTACCAAGTTACTTGGGGGCAGCGAAACCGTATTAGTCATCCAAGTTTGGCTGCGCGCACTATATTTGCAGTTGAAAAAGTCTACCCAGAATTGGGAGATGTGACCTCACTCTTGAACAACCTACCTTCCCCAAAAGCATTCTCATTCGGTAGTCCATGGTTTGAAACCTTACAACTTGATCAAACATCAAATGGGTTTGAGTTCAATGAAATGCCTCTGGATGAACGAAAGATGCGGTTGTTGCAACAGCAAAATTATCCCCATCATGGTATCCAGTTAAAGATTAAAGACTAAGGGTTTGCTTAACAAAAGGTATGGTGAGCTTTCGCTGATCTTGTAAAGACGCTTTGTCTAATTGCTCGATTGCATCAACAAGAGAGTTCATGTCTCTGGCGTGCCTTTTGAGCAGGTAATTGACAACATCATCGGATATTTCTAGGCCTTTATTTTTTACCAACAATTTTACTGTTTTTGCTTTTTCAGGTTCACTTAGTTCCTGCACCATGAATGTAGTCCCCCAAGTAAGTCGAGATGCCAAGTCTGGAAGGGAAAACTGACTAGAAGCTACGCTTGTACTAGATGAAAAAATAAGGGTCTTATTACCTAATTCACGACATTTATTTATAAAATCAAAAACACCGACTTCCCAATTTCTATGACCTGCAATTGCATCAACGTTATCCATGCAGATTAAATTACAAGAAATAGCCATTTCGAGCACTTCGGGAGGAAAGTTTAAAAGTTCAGCAAAATCTATATATTGGTTACTTATTTTATGCTTTTCAGCTAACGCGCAGGTCGCCAGCAACAAATGGGTTTTCCCAAGACCATGACTACCATGAATAAAAAGCATTTGGTTATTAATGCCCTTATGAATAGTTGCTAGTTCTTTCAAAGAAGACACTAGGTGAGCATTATCTCCCATAATAAAGGTTTCAAATCGACGTTCAGTTAAGGGGGATACAGGTAACACTAATTGCAATTTAACGATTCCAGAAAAAAGAGATTGTTTGTAGATCGTTTTCTTGAGAAAGATCTCTTGTTAGGCGTTGGTCAATTTCAATCAGCGTCAGAAATTTATCTAATTGATCTACCATGTCAATTTCAAAAATTGCTTTATCAACATTCTGTTGCTTTAAATGCGCCGAACGGACTATTGGCATGGACGAAAATATCTCTTGAACTTCATGTAAAGACTGAAGCGATTTGATATTACTAATTTGAATAATAATGCGTTGGCTTTCTTGAGTGTCAGTGCCAACCACTGCGAATTGTCTGGCCAGTTTGTCTGCAAATTTATGTATTAATTCGGCAGTAACTTCATTTTCAGTGGTCCCGTAAATTCGTCCGACATCGGTTTTAGTATCTTCAATGATGGCATAATTTAAAAATAGACTGGCACCCTCTGGAATTTCAATTTCTTTTATTGCTGCCGTGTTTTCTTCTATCGCATTATCAGATTCTGTGTCTTCAATTGAGTCGAAGGTTTCATCAAGTTGTTCAATTTGATTTTGTACTTCATCAATGACTTCTATTTCTTCAGGATCAATTGGTTGCTCTGCAGAAGCTGTTTGGTTAAGGGCATCCAAGTCAACTTCTGACAGGTCATCTCGTATAGGATTTATTGAAGCACTAATAATAAAGTCTGCGTTATATCTAAAAGACTGAGATTTAATCTTATTAATATTTTGCGTCCAAATATCAAATGCATCTAGAGCCAAGGTGTCTTCTAAATCACCTATCGGCAAATATATTTCAACTCCCCTACTTTGCGCCGTGTTTTTAATAGTATTAGCTAGGCCTTTGCCTGAATTTTGTGAAACCGATTCAATATTCTTATTAATATTACTGGCTAGCCATATAACAGCATTTGGTCTTAATTCGGACCAAACTGGCAGACCAGAGACTTTGAGCAGTTGAATTATTTTTTCCTGATTAAATCTAGCTTCAAAAAACGCGAAATCTTGCTCTTGTCCATACCGGCTAGTAATTAAATATTGTTCGTAATTTTTGATGGCACGCTTAATCACGTCAGCCTCGACAATATTTCTATCCCCTGATATTTTAACAAATACCTGCGATAAAGCAGCTTGACCTAGAGTGACTTGGCGTCCGCGATTTTGCTCAGTAATCTCCACTCTCGCTGTATTTACGCGGACTTGAGCAAATACATTAGAAATTACAAACAATAAAGAGGCAATGAGTACAAGCTTTTCAATCAATCGCACGCTTTTTATTTCTCCTTTTCATACACCTATACATTTTCAGTTATTTTTAACTAATTTGCACCCCAAATTTTAACGCTAAGTTTAGGTGTCAATTTTCTTTGCTTACTGGTAAAATTTCGCCGCATTTTTGTTAGGGGAAAAAGTTAGTGACTGAAAATAAGACATCATTAAGTTATAAAGATGCGGGCGTCGATATTGACGCTGGCAATCAGTTAGTTGACAAGATTAAATCTGTCACTAAACGAACTCATCGCCCCGAGGTTCGGGGGAATCTTGGTGGGTTTGGCGCTTTGTGCGCATTACCTGAAAAATACAAAAAACCTTTGCTTGTATCTGGCACTGACGGTGTGGGTACTAAATTGCGATTAGCTATGGACATGGAGCAACACGCAGGTATTGGCATTGACCTTGTAGCCATGTGTGTAAACGACCTCATAGTTCAAGGTGCAGAGCCTTTATTTTTCTTAGACTATTACGCCACTGGAAAATTAGATGTAGACAAAGCAGTTGAAGTGGTAAGTGGAATTGGTAAAGGCTGTGAAATGTCTAATTGTGCATTAATTGGTGGGGAAACCGCTGAAATGCCTGGCATGTATCATGGCAGCGATTATGACGTAGCAGGTTTCTGTGTTGGTGTGGTTGAATCCGATGAAGTTATCGACGGTTCGAACGTTTCCGTTGGCAATAAAATTATTGCTTTAGGATCGTCGGGACCACACTCTAACGGCTATTCGTTAATTCGAAAAATTATTGAAGTTGCCAAGGTTGATCTAGAAGCAGATTTAGAAGGCAAACCGGTAAAAGAACACTTATTAGAACCTACACGCATTTACGTGAAGAGCGTTCTAGCACTATTAGAATCACACAAAGTCAATGCCATTTCACATATTACAGGTGGCGGATTCTGGGAAAATATTCCTCGTGTATTACCCGAGCATTTATGTGCGCAAATTGACAAAACATCTTGGCAATGGCCAGCTATTTTCAGCTTACTACAGGATGCTGGTAATGTGACTACTCATGAAATGTATCGCACTTTTAACTGTGGTGTGGGCATGGTGTTGTTAGTCGATCAAGATATAGCTGATAGCTGTGTAGATATACTTAGTTCCCTTGGCGAAAAGGCATGGATTATAGGTTCTGTAGTAGAAAACACTGACAACAAACAGGTTACTATAGATTAATGTCTAAAAAGAAAGTTGTCCTGTTAATTTCAGGTAATGGCAGCAATGCTCAAGCGATTATAGATGCTTGTGCTGAAGGTAAAATAAACGCGGACGTTGTTGCTGTCATTTCGAATAAACCAGATGCTTTTGGTCTTGAAAGAGCCGAGTCAGCGAATATACCCGCAATCTTAATTGATCATAAGACATTTAATGATAGACAGGCTTTTGATCAAGCATTAAAAGATAAAATCCTTTCTTACTCACCTGATCTTGTAGTATTAGCGGGCTTTATGCGCATTTTAACCGCAGACTTTGTAAATGCATTTAACGGCAAAATGCTGAATATACATCCCTCTTTATTACCCAAATACCCTGGCCTTCATACCCATAAAAGAGCCCTAGAAAATGGCGATCAATATCACGGCGTCAGCGTGCATTTTGTGACCGATGAACTTGATGGCGGTCCAATTGTCTTACAATCTCGTATTGAGGTACTATCAAACGACACTGAGACATCCTTGGCGCAAAGAGTTGCGCAAAATGAATGGATTATTTACCCTCTCGTTGTCTCTTGGTTTTGTGCCGAAAGATTAAAGATGCAAGAAAATAGCGCATTATTAGACAACAAGAAGCTGTCAAAGACTGGATTACAATATGAAGATTTCGATAATACTGAGTTTAGTACTTAGTTTTCTAATAGTAGCAGTACAGGCTAACGCAGACGAAAATAGAGAATTAAAAACATTCTCGGCTAAGTACACTGCTTATCACGATGAAGACGATGTAGGTCAAGCAAGCTTGAATTTATTCAAAATTGCTGAGGATACTTACAAAGTCGTCTATGACTCTAAAGTATCAAAATTTTTCTTATCAGATAAACGTCACGAAGAAAGCGTTTTTCAGGTGGAAGGCGATAAGTTAATTCCGCAAACTTATGAATATTTACGCACAGGCACTGGCAGAAACAAAAGTTTGTCAGTCAGTTTTGATGCAGAAAGACAAAAAATATTTATTGATGACAAAGAAACCTATGACTGGCAAGGTGAATTAGATAATCAATTGTTTAGAATTGACCTATCTACTCAGTTAGCAAACAAAGTTACCGACCTTAGATACGATTTTATCAACTATCGCGGCGAAAAACGATTTTATGACCTGCAAGTGCTCGACACTGAGACGTTACAATTACCTTATGGTCAAATCGAAGCCACCAAGGTACGCATCAATCGTGAAACCAATAAACGCCTCACCTACGCTTGGTTTGCCCCTTCTCTGGGCTACACCTTAGTTCGACTTCAACAGTTTAAAGAAGGCAAAGAACAGGGCGACATTCAACTTTCTGAATTTTATACAAACTAAATTTCATCCCTAACGTAAATATTTTAGGTGAAAATTAAAGCTTCATTTTTCACCTATACTTGAATTTTTACTAGAATCGTTTTATGTTTACGCATCTGGTCTGACCTTTGGAGTCATTATGTCCGAATTATTTTGGGTACTTTTTATTTTATTAACTATTGGCGTTGTTACTTATCAACGTTATGCTTTGCAATCTTCAGTCGCAATAGTCGGCGTTGCATTATTTATCGCTACTCTATTTGGCGATCTTGGCATCTTCAGCTGGATCCTGTTTTTAGCGGTTTCAGTTCCCCTACTTTACGAACCCATTCGTAAAGACATCATTTCAAAACGATTGCTCGCTTTCTATAAAAAAGTTTCTCCTGAAATGTCATCTACAGAACAAGAAGCAATAGACGCTGGCACCGTTTGGTGGGATGGTGAACTATTCAGTGGGAAACCCGATTGGCAACAATTGCATGGGGTTGCAAAACCGAAATTAAGCGCAGAAGAAAAAGCCTTTTTAGAAGGTCCCTGTGAAGAAGTTTGTTCAATGGTCAATGAATGGCAGATTAATCACGTCGACGCCGATTTGCCGGAAGAAATTTGGGAATATGTGAAAAAACACAAATTCTTCGCCATGATTATTGAAAAGAAATATGGCGGTTTAGCGTTTTCTGCCTATGCACAGCGCTGTGTACTACAGAAATTAGCCGGTGTAAGCGCCGTTTTATCAAGTACTGTTGGCGTGCCTAATTCATTAGGTCCTGGAGAATTGCTACAACATTACGGCACTAAAGAGCAACAAGACTATTATTTACCCCGCTTAGCTGAAGGTAAAGAGGTTCCCTGTTTTGCATTAACCAGCCCAGAAGCTGGTTCAGACGCTGGTGCCATTCCTGATAAAGGCGTTATTTGTAAAGGCACATTCGACGGTGAAGAAGTGATAGGCATGTCACTAACTTTCAATAAGCGCTACATTACCCTAGCTCCTGTTGCGACTGTTGTTGGCTTAGCGTTTAAGCTGTTCGACCCAGAAGGCTTATTAGGCGATAAAAAAGATCTCGGCATTACTTGTGCTCTAATTCCAAGAGATACCAAAGGACTAGAAATTGGTCGCCGTCACTTTCCTTTGAACACACCATTTCAAAACGGTCCCTTAAAAGGTGAAAATATTTTTGTACCTTTGAGTTATATCATTGGTGGCGAGAAAATGGCAGGCAAAGGCTGGCGAATGCTAATGGAATGCTTGTCAGTTGGTCGCTGCATCACCCTTCCGTCTTCAGCCGCAGGCGGCGTTAAGCAGTTGGCTTTGGCAACTGGTGCATATTCGCGTATCAGAAGACAGTTCCGTTTACCCATAGGGCAAATGGAAGGCGTAGAAGAAATGCTTGCTAAAATTGGTGGCAATGCCTACATGATGGACGCAGTTACCTCTTTATCCACCGCTGGTGTGGATTTAGGACAAAAGCCGTCGGTGATTAGTGCAATTTGTAAATATCACTTAACCGAAAAAATGCGTGATTGCGTGAACGCTTCTATGGACGTGCACGGCGGCAAAGGCATATGTCTAGGTCCTAATAACTATCTTGGCCGAGCTTATCAAGGCACACCTATTTCCATTACTGTGGAAGGTGCAAACATACTAACTCGGAATATGATGATATTTGGCCAAGGTGCTATGCGCTGTCACCCTTATGTATTAAGTGAAATTAAGGCCGCAGCACTAGAAGACAAAAACGATCAATTATCATCTTTCGATAAAGCGGTTTGGGGTCATATTGGCTTTGCCGTTAGTAATACTGTGCGGTCGCTATGGTTTAGTTTAACTGGCAATCGTTTTAGTCGAGCGCCTTTCAATGACGAAACGGCTAAATATTACCGAGCATTGCAAGGCTATTCTGCAAACCTTGCGTTGATGACTGATATTTCAATGGGCGCTTTAGGTGGTAGTCTAAAACGCAGAGAGCGTTTATCCGCTCGATTAGGTGATGTGTTAAGTCACTTGTATCTTACCTCAGCAACGCTAAAACGCTTTGATGAAGAAGGTAGATTACACGAAGATTTACCTATGCTGCGCTGGGCAATGCAAGACAGTTTACATAAAATTGATATTGCAATAGATGACTTTATTCGCAACTTCCCAGTGGCCGGCATCCGATTTGTTTTACGCGCCATCGTTATGCCGTTTGGCAAACGATACGATAAACCTAGCGACGACGTGGAACACGAAATAGCGCATATTTTGCAGACGCCATCTAGCGCTAGAGATCGCTTAGGTTACGGCCAATACTTTGGTAATTTATTCGGTGATTTAGAATCCACGCTACGCAATGTAATAGCAGTGGAACCAATATTCGACAAAGTATGTAAGTCGCTTGGTGAAAAATTGCCAATGACTGAATTGGATAAACTAGCAGACAAGGCTTTGGCCGCAAATCTTATTTCAGATGAAGATGCTCAGTTATTAAAAGACACTGAAGCTGGACGTCTTAGAACGATAAATGTCGATGATTTTGATGACAAAGAGTTGATTGCGGCAACTAGCGCGAAAGCAAAACCTAAAAGAGCAAGTACGCGCAAGAAATCCGAAAAAGCAGCTTAGCTAAGATAAACAATTGGATAAAAGCCGAATTATAAATTTCTTAATTCGGCTTTTTTTATAAGTTCGATTTTTTCTTGTGATGAAATATATGCTTGGGCTAAGGCATTTTTTTGTAATTGCGTTAGTTGATTTTCAGATAAACCCAAGGTAGTTTTCGCAAGTTCAAATTCACTTGTCAATGTCACATTAGACACCCCAGGATCATCTGTGTGCAAACTGACTTCAATACCTGCTGATAAAAATTCTTTTACTGGGTGAGTAGCAATATCAATCCAGGTTCCAGTTTGATAATTAGAGGTAATGCAAGACTCAATGCCAATCTGATTTTCTGCCAGATATCCCATCAGTTTTTTATCTTGAATGGCTTTTACCCCGTGCCCTATTCTACTTGCCCCTAATAACTTAATTGCATCCCAAACGCTTTCAGGACCAGCGGCTTCTCCGGCATGAATAGTTGCTTTCAAGCCTTTGTCATGGACTCTCTTGAAATGTGATTGGAATAAGTTTGCAGGAAATCCCGCTTCATCACCGGCCAGATCGACAGCAACAAAATGCTGTGCTGAATCTAAAATCGCATCAAGCTCTTTATTACAATTTTCTACACCGAAGGTGCGGCTTAAAATTCCGATTAAATTTACTTTTACATCAAATTTATGCGTAGCATCTCGTACGCCAGCAATTACCTGTTCAATCACTTCGTGCATATTTAAATGATGGGGTTGAGCCATATAAAAGGGAGAAAATCTGAGTTCGACATAATCTAAGCCCTCAGAATATGCATCCTCTACGTTTTCCCAAGCTATGCGATAACAATTTTTAGGGGATTGTAAAATTGAAATGCCATAATCTAATTTTTTAAGAAATGCCAATAGATCACTGGTTTTATCTTCAATATAAACGAGCTTTTCTATTTGTTCGGGGGAATATTTGGCAAAAGCAGTCCCTTGCTCTTTCGCGAGTTCTAATATTGTGGACGGCCTGACGTTGCCATCAAGGTGACGGTGTAACTCTATTCGGGGTAAATAGGCATTCAAGATCAATCCAATTGAAGCTTTTCAATAGCGACTAAAATTTGTGTTCGCGATTTCACATTTAAGCGCTTAAATATCATGCTGATATGTGCTTTAATTGTTGCTTCAGTAACGTTCAGTTGATCCGCGATTTGCTTATTCATCATCCCCTGCTTGATATATCTAAGCACTTGAAATTGCTTAGGTGTAAGTTCTCTCACCATTTGTGCAACTTTCATAGTGTTGTTATCAACATCAACTAATTTCGATTGAATTTCATCGGGAATCCACTTTTCACCGTCTAAGACTGTTTTTACTGCAACGATTAAATCTGATGTTGGAGTTGTTTTAGGAATAAAGGCATCTGCACCAAATTCCAACACCTGCGAAATAACATCGATTGAATCAGAAGCCGATACAACAGCCACTGGTAAATTAGGATAACTTTCTTTAATTCTTAAAAGACCGTAATAATTTTCACATCCCGGCATATTCAAATCCAATAAAACAAGATTGAGTCTTCTGTTATTACGGATTACACTTAGCGTAGACGAAAACGAGTCAGATTCGAGGTAAACAACACGATCGAATTCAGTCTGAAGTGCGGCTTTTAATGCTTCTCTATAAAGGGGATGATCATCTGCAATTAAAAATTTAAGCATAATGACTACTTCTTCCTATTGTCCATGCTGAAATTCCAACTCGTCAGGAACTTATCAGCCCAAAATTCAGCGTTTTTTATTGTTATAATAGTATTAAATTTTATTCCCGACGATTTGATTGTAATCAGTTTAGCTTTACTATGAAAGTAGCTTTTAGTTTGGAATTACTAAAAATCTAAATTTTAAGAAAATTTTTATGAAAAACATAGGTAAAAACCCCGAAAAAGATCAGCTTTTTGCTGCTCAACGCGAAAATATCGCACCATTTAGCTTTGATCAAAACGTTGCTGACGTTTTTCCCGATATGATCAATAGGTCTGTTCCAGGATACCAAAAGATAATTTCAACCATTCCTGAAATTATAGCTTCCCATTTGAAAAACACATCGATAATTTACGATATTGGATGCTCATTGGGAGCAACCTCTTTGGCCATTGCAAAAAGATTTAATCAATCATCAATACAAATTAAAGCATTAGATTATTCAGAAGCTATGGTTGAACGCTGTAAAAAGAATATTTCTGCTTGGAATTTTAATCATCATATTGAAGTCATTTATGCTGATGTAACAAAAGTTACAATAGCGCCCTGTGATGCAATAATCATGAATTTTACTTTGCAATTTATCTCTCCAAATTTACGTCAAGATGTGATCGACAAATTATATAGCGCTTTAAATCCGGGAGGTATACTAGTCGTAAGTGAAAAACTTTCGTTCAAGGATACTTTAGTAAACAACAAGCTAATAGAAATTCATCATGAATTTAAACGTCAAAATGGTTATTCTGATCTAGAAATAAGCCAAAAGCGCACAGCTCTTGAAAATGTAATGATTACAGATAATCAAGATGGTCATTACGCACGCTTCAAGCAGGCAGGATTTTCTCATTATGCAAGCTGGTACCAAAATTTAAATTTTGCATCCATGTTTGCAATAAAATAAACATAAAAAAGGCTGACGAATTACTGTGAATTTTGATCAATGGACAACTGATTTTTATAAAGCAATTTTAAATACGCCTTTGCAAAAACATTTAGCAGCTTTTGTTGAATTAGCTCAAGAATGGCAGTCGGCGACGCATCACGACAAACAAAAAGTTTGGCAAAAACAAATTTTAAAACTCCCTTCTTCTATACCTTTTAAAACTGAAATTGGAAATACCATTCAGATTGGCGATGAAGAAACTTTGACCGTCAATGAAAAGAAAAAGATCAGCGCTATATTGCAGCAATTTATGCCATGGCGAAAAGGACCATTTAACTTTTTTGGTGTTCAAATAGACACGGAATGGCGCTCAGATTGGAAATGGCAAAGAGTCTTGCCACATATTCAATCATTGGCAAACAAGCGTGTCCTTGATGTTGGTTGTGGGAGTGGTTACCACCTTTGGCGTATGCATCAAGAGCAAGCAGAACAAGTCATAGGAATAGACCCAACCACTTTATTTTTCTACCAATTTCATTGTGTAAAGCGTTACCTACCAAATGCCAACGTACATTTTTTGCCATTAGGAATAGAACAGTTACCCGCTACCAAAGCATTTGATACCCTTTTTTCTATGGGCGTGCTGTATCACCGATTAGATCCTCTGCTATTTTTAAAACAACTTAAGCAGCAGTTAGTCAAAGGGGGCGAGCTAGTATTAGAGACCTTAGTTATTGCAGGTGATGACCAGACGGTTCTACTGCCAAGTGACAGATATGCGCAAATGGGCAATGTGTATTTCATTCCAAGTAGTTTAGCTATGATAAAGTGGTTACAGAAAGTTGGTTTTTCCAATGTCAGGCTAGTAGATGAAAATGATACTACTATCGAAGAACAACGAACGACTGAATGGATGCCAAACCATTCGCTAATAGACTTTTTAGATCCTCAAGATCATAAGAAAACCATTGAGGGTTATCCAGCGCCAAGAAGAGCCACTTTTATTGCGACAGCCTAATTATGTTGTCCGTTTGAATTGTGAATTGGATTTCTGGCACGATATCTGTAGTTGTTAACCTAAAAAGACAAAACAATAGCTTGAAATAGTTGTATATGAAGCCGCAAGAGGTAAAAGCTGAATGCAGCAAGATGAGCAAGATTCAATATTGGCGCAGTTTAAAGAGCAGTTTACGTCAGAACACAAACTTACTAACAGTTACTGGCAAAGCGCACTAAAATGGTTCAAACCACTCGCTGATGACATTATTTCGCACCATAAAAAGGCGAAAAGACCACTATTTGTGGGCGTAAATGGTGCTCAAGGTTCGGGAAAATCAACATTAACTGATTTTCTCGTTGGCTATTTCAATCAAGTCCAAAAAGTATCAAGCGTTGGCTTTTCCATCGACGATTTTTATTTCAGTAAAGAGATACGCGCTGCCTTAAGTGAACAAGTTCACCCTCTGCTTCACACTCGCGGAGTACCAGGAACTCATAATGCAGTAATGTTAAATAAAGTATTAAATAAACTAGCCTTAGGGCAAAGTTGCATCATACCCAAATTTGATAAAGCGAATGACGATTTATATCCAGAAGAAGATTGGACGCCAATAGAAGAACCTAAAGATATTATTGTATTTGAAGGATGGTGTGTGGGTAGTAAATCCGCCGAAAATGATACCTTATCTGTTGCCGTCAATCCGCTCGAAACTGAACATGATCCTGACGGTAGTTGGCGTGGCTATGTGAATCAACAACTGTTACAAAAGTACGAGCCTATTTTTGCACGGCTCGATTTACTCGTAATGTTAAAAGCACCTAGTTTTAATACCGTGTACTCGTGGCGTTTAGAACAAGAGCACAAGCTCAAACAAAAATTAGCGGCTTCTGGTATTACAGGCAACATTGGTATGACGGATGAAGAAATAAAAACCTTTATCCAGTATTACCAACGTATCACTGAGCATAATTTACATTATTTACCGGCTGATTGTGATTATGTGTTTTCGCTGGATGAGAAAAGAAGTATTACTCAATGTATAAAAAAATAACAAAAAATAAAATCCCACTAATATTTACAGATATGGATGGGACACTACTCGATCATTTTAGTTATTCGTTTGACGCCGCTAAACCTTGTATTAGTGCTTTACAGTCTTTGAATATCCCTATTATTCCAAACACCAGTAAAACGTCTAGTGAAGTGAAACAGTTGATGACGGAGATAGGTTTAAAAGGGCCTTTAATAGTAGAAAATGGCGCAGCCGTACTCATGCCAATTGACTTTTTACCCAAAAAACCCAAAGGCGCTGTCTGGGAAGGTGGACACTGGGTTAAGAGCTTTGCCAACAAACGGCAACATTTTAAAGCTATGATAGACAAATTAAGTAAAGAGTTTGATGGCGAATTTGAAACCTTTTCATCTATGTCTATCAATCGTATCATGGAAGTTACCGGATTAAGCCAAGAAAATGCGACCTTGGCATCAACGCGTGAATTTGGTGAGCCTGTTAATTGGTTAGGCAGTGAGGAGCGAAGAGAAGAATTTATCAATCGGCTCAATGCAATGGGCGCAAAACCTGTATTAGGAGGAAGGTTTCTCCATATCTGCGGAAATTGTAGCAAAGGAAGAGCGTTGAAATGGTTAACCAGCGAATATCAACGCCAGTTTCCAGAAACAAAAGTAACAAGCGTAGCATTAGGAGATGGCCCCAACGATATTGCAATGCTAGAAGTTGCTGATTACGCCGTAATTGTCGCGTCGCCAGTGAATCCGCCGCCTATATTACAAAGAACAAATAGAACAATAAACACACAACATCATGGTCCAGAAGGCTGGACTGAAGCACTTGAATATTTAATTCCAAGGCTTGTTGAAAAAGAGGAAAGCTAAATGGCTGATTTTTACCAAAATGGTATTGTAACTACACTGCATAATTTGGAATCTCGCGGTATTGATGATTTAGAACATGAATTAGTGAAATTTTCGAAACACCGCCCTCTCGGTCTAATTCTCCCTTCTCTTTTTTCTGAATTAGAAGGTGATGCATTACCTTCAATTATTAAACAAATAAAAGACGTCCCCTATTTAAATCAGATTGTAATAGGCTTAGACAGAGCCGATGAAAGCCAATATAAACACGCACTTAAATTTTTCGGCGAATTGCAACAACCGCACAGAGTACTTTGGAACGATGGTCCTCGATTAAAAGCTCTTGACGAAGAACTTCAACATTTGGGCGTTGCACCGACGGAAATGGGTAAAGGACGAAACGTTTGGTATTGTATGGGCTACGTATTAGCAGCAGGTAAAGTAGAAAGTGTTGCTTTGCATGACTGTGACATAGTTACTTATGATAGATCACTACTGGCTAGGCTTATCTATCCAGTAGCAAATCCGCAGTTTAACTACGAGTTTTGCAAAGGGTTTTACGCGCGAATTGCCGACGGCAAGATTAACGGTAGAGTCTCCCGTTTATTAGTTACACCTCTGCTTAGAGCGCTTAAAAATACCGTTGGAAACAGTGATTATTTAGAGTTTATGGACAGTTTCCGTTACCCTCTGGCAGGTGAATTTTCGTTCCGAAAAGATGTATTAAACGATATTCGAATTCCAAGTGATTGGGGATTAGAAATTGGCGTATTGTCTGAAATGCACAGAAATTATTCTCATAATCGCCTGTGTCAGGCAGACATAGCGCATATCTATGATCATAAACATCAAGATTTGTCGTTGAATAATGATCAAGGTGGTTTATCAAAGATGTCAATTGACATTACCAAAGCTTTGTTTAGAAAATTAGCGACTCAGGGCACTATATTTACCACAGAAACCTTTAGAAGTATTAAGGCCGCCTATTTTAGAATTGCTTTAGATTTTATCGAAACCTATCACAACGACGCTGTAATGAATGGACTATCTGTAGATATTCATTCAGAAGAAAAAGCAGTAGAAATGTTTGCACAGAATATAATGAAAGCGGGCACAAGCTTTCTAGAAAATCCTATGGAAACGCCTTTTATACCAAGTTGGAACCGCGTAATCAGTGCTAAACCTGATGTACTGTCCTGCTTGAAGGAGGCCGTTGAATTAGACGTGGAAGAATTTTCGGGAAGCTAATACATGCAAGAAGAATTTGACAACCTTGTTGATAAAATCGTTCGACATTTAGAGTTTATCTACGCTGAAGTAGAGCTCGAAAAAGACTACCTGACAGTGGCTAAAGAACTGTTAGATGCCATGCGTTTGACCCCGGTTAACATGCAAACCCCTACCCCACATAGTAACTTGTGGGATGAAAAAGATGTGGTGTTAATCACATACGGTGACAGCGTATATGAACCCGCTCCAGAATTGGTAGAGGCTCCTTTACGGCCACCTCTGAAAACGCTTTCATCGTTTTTACATAAATATTGTATTAACGCTATCAGTCATGTTCATGTGTTGCCCTTTTTTCCCTACAGTTCAGATGATGGATTTTCGGTAATTGATTATTCAACGGTGAATCAAGGTTTAGGAGATTGGTCACATATTGAGAGTATATCTTCTGACTTTGGTTTAATGGCTGACCTTGTTATCAATCATTGTTCGTCAAGAAGCGCTTGGTTTCAGCAGTTTATTAATGATCAACCGCCAGGTAACAAGTACTTTTATACCGCGTCTCCTGATGAAGATTTATCCATGGTGACTCGACCTAGAACCTCTCCTTTATTAAGAGAAACTAAAACTCCTGACGATGTAAAACACGTGTGGTGTACCTTCAGTCATGACCAGGTCGATTTCGACTTTTCAAATCCAGACGTGTTAGTGGCTTTCGCGAAAATTATTCGCCTCTATATGGACAAGGGTACCAAGATATTTAGATTCGATGCTATCGCCTTTCTTTGGAAAAAACTGAATACCAGTTGTATTAACTTACCAGAGACACATGAAGCAGTACGTTTATTACGCACACTCATCGAATATGCTGATAATAAAGTATTGATCATTACTGAAACGAACATCCCCAACAGAGAAAATCTGACCTATTTCGGTAATGCCAACGAAGCCCATGGTATATACAACTTCTCTTTACCGCCTTTATTGGTAAACACACTTTTAACCGGCAACTGTACCTATCTTAAAAATTGGATGATGAGTATGCCGCCGGCTCAAAACGGTACCTTCTATTTCAACTTTATTGCGTCTCATGATGGAATAGGACTGCGCCCCGCAGAAGGCTTATTAGATGAAAGTGAAATTCGACAACTCACTGACTGCGTTTTAGATTTTGGCGGAAAAATTTCGTGGCGTACCTTGCCTGATGGCACGCAAAAACCTTATGAAATGAACATAGCACTCATTGATGCCCTGAAAGGTACGATTCATGGTGAAGATGAATGGCAATTGGAGCGATTTATTTGTGCTCACGCTATAATGTTCGGTTTAGAAGGTATTCCGGGTCTATACATCCATAGTTTACTTGGCACCACCAATGATTACGAGCGTGTTTCTAATACAGGCCAGAATCGAGGTATTAATCGCCATAGATGGGAATATCCACTACTAAAAAGTGCCCTTGATAATGTGAATACCATTCATCACAGAGTGTTAACTAAACTCACTCAATTATTGCATTTACGTCGTGCTCAACGAGCTTTCCATCCGAATGCAATTCAATTTACTTTGCAACTAGGTGAAAAGGTCTTTGGATATTGGCGTCAGTCGTTGGATAGAAAACAAAGTATTTTCTGTATTTCGAATATCACTACTGAAGAAATTGCGATTAACCTTTCAGACATTAACCTTATTGGCACAGATGATTGGATAGACCTTATTACCCAAGAAACGGTTTCAGTTGATCAAGTTTGTTTAAACCTACAACCGTACCAGACTATGTGGATATCCAACGTATTTGAGAAAAAGAGCGCATAAGCGCTCTTTTTTCATTCAAATTTTCTTTCTCTCTTGGTTTCTATGGTATCTATATAACCATGCCAAGAAGCGTAACCAATAATTGGCATTATGACTAAAAACGCCACAAAGTAAGTCACAAAGCCCAACAGAACCGAAAAGGATATGACTAAAGCCCAAACAAACATGGGTAACTTATTTTGCCAAACCGCGTTCATACTGGTTAATATCGCAGTAGCGATATCCACTTTTCTCTCAAGAAGAATCGGCTGTGTAAATGCGCTGATAAAAAATACCACTGTAGTGAAGGCTATACCTACTAATGTTCCAACAATGAGAAATGGCCATAGGTTAGCGAGGTTCGGATCTAGATAGCTTGGATAGAGCGCATGAATAATAGACGCAACTCTCAACCAAAATATCATCAGAATCATTAATATTAAGCCAAAGCCCCACTCGTTAACCGCATTACGTGACATTGCTTTTAACGAATGGCGAAAACTTGGCTTTTTACCTTTTTCAAATTGCCAAGATACATCGTACAAACCGGCAGCCAAATATGGGCCAATTAACATAAAGCACACCATGGCAGGAAAGATAACTAGATACCAAGCTGTACTTTTTACAAGAAAATAGATAGACAGTGGTAACAGGGTGAAAATTAAACCGTAGGCTAAACTAATCATCTTAGCATTTATAAAATCGTTGATCGCTAAGGATATCCACTTAAAACAACTTAAGGTGTCCAGTTCTTTACTCGGGATAACGCGAGCTATATTACTTTGAGTAATCGCATTTTCGCTGGCGTGTTCAATTTTTTCTGACATTGCATTCCCCTTTTAAAATTGCTCATAGAAACCACATAAAAAGAAAAAACACGTATTCTTCTATCTAATACTAGGAAACAGATTAAAAGAGGTCAAAATTTGCACATAGTTTAACAACAAATTTTTTGACAGAAATTATTACCTAAGCGGATAGTCAGCAGGTAACCAAGAGATTCTTTCGTCATAATGTTTGTTTAAAAATGTATTCAATTCGCTAAAACTTGTTATATCAATGCAGATACCGGCTATCATTTCCGCTACAAATCGGTGGCAGTTTTGACGAATAAGGTGGTAATCAAATAAACTGTATAAATGGGATTGCGCACGATTTGAAGCCGTCGTATTTGCTAATGCTACCCCATAATCGTTGCAAGCAACATAAATAGTCGAGCCTGTTCTGTTATCCAAAAAGCGACTAGGACTAATGCACCTGACTAAGCCATTACCATTGAGTTCGTAAATATTACCGTCGACCCATATACCGGTGTGATCTAATACCCCGTAAACCCCGCAGCAAACCACTGAACCATCGGCGGGTTCAACTTTATCCGACTGGTCTCCTGGCATTCCTTTTACAATATTCTTTTGTTTTAAATAGGCAATATTTGCCTTGTCTGAGGCATAAAGACCTAAAACAGCGGCTCCAAGCCAAATCAAGGGGGCTGGCATAAAACTCTCCAAGCAAATAACTTAGTACAATGACTATATCAAATAAAAATATATCAAATCTTAAAAAAGTGTTTCAAAACCTGTCATCTATCCCTTAACAGGATGCCACTTATAGATTACTCTTAGCCCACAATTTTCATTTTTAGTTCAGAATCTCAATGCGCGAAATAAAACAGTCGAAAAAATTACACAATGTTGACTACGATATCCGAGGGCCAATTTTAGAGCAGGCCAACAAAATGGAAGAAGCCGGAGAGCGCATTTTAAAACTCAATATAGGAAACCCTGCCCCCTTTGGTTTTGAAGCGCCAGATGACATATTAAAAGATGTGATTCATCAGTTACCTACTGCCCAAGGCTATTGTGAGTCCCAAGGCATTTACAGTGCTCGAGTAGCGGTAATGCAGTATTACCAACAACGAGGTATTACCAACATCAATATAGACGATGTATTTTTAGGCAATGGTGTCAGTGAGCTTATAACAATGTCTATGCAGGCCTTGTTAAATCAGGGTGATCAGGTGCTAATTCCAAGCCCAGACTATCCGCTTTGGACAGCTTCAGTTAATTTGTCATCCGGACAAGCGGTTCATTATCGTTGTGACGAATCGTCTGACTGGTTTCCAGACCTTGATGACATTAAAAAGAAAATCACCCCCCAAACTAAAGCCATTGTTTTAATTAACCCTAACAATCCAACAGGTGCAGTTTACAGCAAAGAACTCTTACTTGATGTTGCGGAAATAGCCAGACAAAACGATCTCATCATATTTAGTGACGAGATTTACGACAAGATACTCTACGATGGCGTTCAACATCATAGCATTGCCGCCCTCGCTCAAGACCTATTCTGCGTTACCATGGGCGGTCTATCAAAGAATTATCGCGTTGCTGGATTTAGATCCGGATGGATGCTGGTGAGTGGTAATAAAAAAATCGCCAAAGACTACATTGAAGGTCTCACCTTTTTATCCAGCATGCGCCTTTGTGCTAACGTACCGAGTCAACATGCCATTCAAACCGCACTTGGCGGCTATCAAAGTATCAATGACTTGGTTAAACCTGAAGGACGCTTATGCAGACAGCGTGATGTCGCTTGGGAAGGCTTAAATGCCATTGATGGTATCAGTTGTGTTAAACCCAAAGGTGCCCTCTATTGTTTTGCCAAAGTTGATACTGATAAGTTTTCAGTAGAAAACGATGAAGCATTAATCCTTGAGATTTTGCGTGACCAGAAAATTCTTCTGATGCATGGTAGCGCCTTCAATTTACGAGAAGGCTGCTATTTTAGACTGGTATTTTTACCCCACGAATATGTACTTATACCGGCTTTAGAGCAAATTAAATCATTTTTTGACCACTATAGAGGAACTTCAAAATAATGAAATCCAGTCCGTTTTTAGCTTGGATTTTACGTATGCCCTTGATCAAACGTTGGGCATTAATGCACGCAGTAAAACGCGAGAATGTAGCTGAACACAGTCACCAAGTTGCTGTTATAGCGCATTTACTCGCGGTGATAAGAAATACCTATTGCAATGGTGATTTAAATCCGGAAAGAGCGGCAACTATTGCACTTTATCACGAGGTTTCAGAGACCAAGTTGCAGGATATAAATCACGTCACTAAATATCACAACCCAGATCTGACCAGAGAATTTAAAAAAATTGAAGAAATGGCAGAAAAGGAATGTCTGGAAACCCTTCCCTCAGAGTTGCAAGACGTTTTTAGCGGTTTGTTAGTGCAAAAAAATGTAGACGCTGAATATAAGCAGATAGTAAAAGCCGCCGATTTAATTTCTGCGTATTTAAAAGCCTGTGACGAATTAAACTTTCAGAACAATGAATTTAGTCAAGTAAAACCCAGACTTCAAAAGATGATTGAAGATTTTAAAAATGACATGCCGGAAATAGAAATTTTTATGCGGCTATTCGCTGAAAAGTGTTTTGCTAACGTCGATCAATTGTCGGAAACTCACTAGGTTTAATACATGGATGCATGGCAAGCAAGGAAATTAGTAAGAAGTAAACAACAAGATGGCGATATTCGTACCCCATTCCAACGAGATAAAGCCAGAATTATGCATGCAGCTTCGTTTCGAAGACTGCAAGCAAAAACACAGGTTGTGGGTGTTGGCATAAGCGACTTCTATAGAACTCGCTTGACCCATTCCCTAGAAACTGCGCAAATTGGAACAGGCATAGTTGCCCATTTGCGAACCGTACAATCTGAATTATCAAATCAGCTAAATTTAGATGAATACCTGATCGAAACCATTTGTTTAGCTCACGACATTGGACATCCGCCTTTTGGTCATGGCGGAGAGGTCGCATTGCATTATATGATGTCAGAAAATGGCGGTTTTGAAGGCAATGGGCAAACGTTTAGAATTTTAACTACGCTGGAGTCATACTCAGAAGATGATGGCATGAATCTCGCCAGCCGCTCACTGCTAGGCGTATTAAAATATCCTCAATACCTCGATAACTTAATGCAGGATATACAATATCCGGATAAACCCGCACGATTTGCCAAGGTAAATACTGAACAATGGATTCCCCCCAAAGGCATCTTTAGATGCGATCAATTAGCTTTTGATTGGGTATTATCGCCCCTAAGCAGTGACGATAAAAATACATTTATGTCAACTGCAAAAAACGCGAACAATATCCCTAAAACACAATTTAAGTCGGTAGATTGTTCAATCATGGAGCTTGCTGATGATATTGCTTATGCAATTCATGACCTAGAAGATGCTGTAGTCATGTCGTTAATTGACCAAATGAAATACCACAACGAAGTGACCAATCAATTAAAAACCCTGGATATTCCCCTTTTCAATCAACATGCAGCAGAGATTGAAAACAAAATATTCAGCGGCAAAACTTATCCATTAAAAAGTGCCATAGGTGCCCTTGTTAACTTGTTCATCACCGCTATTAGACTCAAAACATTAAATAGGTTTAATGAGCCTCTTTTGAACCATAACGCGTATTTACCTGACAACTATGCATTGGCTTTGAATATATTCAAACACTTCGTATTTAAGCATGTGATTCGAAAACCTGAAATTCAGATTCTAGAATTCAAAGGCCAGCAAATGATTATGGAAATGTTTGAAGTGTTTGCCAATGAACCTACCCGTCTATTACCAGAAAATACTGCAAGACGGTGGCAACTAGCCGATGGAAGCCATATGCAAATGCGAGTGATTGCAGATTATATTTCAGGCATGACAGATGAATACGCTAATCGCGTTTACGCCAATTTATTTTTGCCAAAATCACATAGAATAACAGATAGATGATTTGAAATTTTAATCTCAATTGGCGGTTCTATTATTAAAAAGGGGTAAACATCCATGCTAATAAAAACCAAAAA
Source organism: uncultured Glaciecola sp. (assembly GCA_947496235.1). Classification (GTDB taxonomy): domain Bacteria; phylum Pseudomonadota; class Gammaproteobacteria; order Enterobacterales; family Alteromonadaceae; genus Glaciecola. The sequence continues at coordinate 145,996 of CANMCE010000001.1, forward strand.
ACCACATGAGATTTCCGAGCATTACGTCACTGATGAATCTTTGGTGACCCAAGAGAACGTTTGGCAAGAACGACGAAGTTTGCTAAAAAAATTAGGTTATATGGGTGCTATGACTGCTCTAGCGACTAGCGCGCATGCTGGCCCGTTTGATTGGTTTAAAAAAGAAGCTAAAGAAGTATTTAAGCGTCGCCCATTAGCCTCAAAAAACACCTTAACCAGCAAAGACAAATTAACTGAAGAATTAGTTGCTACTGCCTACAATAACTTTTATGAATTTGGTACTGATAAATCAGATCCTGTCACTCATTCCCAATCATTTCAAGTTGATCCTTGGCAGATTAAAATTGATGGGTTAGTTGAAAAGCCTATTACTTTAAACTACGAAGATATTTTTAATTTATTCCCACTCGAAGAGCGCATATACAGACTGAGATGCGTTGAAACCTGGTCCATGGTAATTCCTTGGATAGGTTTTCCATTAGCAGCCTTACTGAAAAAAGTTAAACCACTTAGCAGTGCTAAATATGTGGCATTTGAAACCTTACATTCGCCAAGCCAAATGCGCGGACAGCGGAATCGATTTCTTGGCGGCGGCATTGATTACCCTTATGTTGAAGGTTTAAGAATTGATGAAGCAATGCATGATTTAACCTTGCTAAGTGTAGGATTATACGGTCAAACTTTACCGCCACAAAATGGCGCACCTATTCGTTTAGTTGTCCCATGGAAATATGGATTTAAAAGCATTAAGTCCATAGTAAAAATAAAATTAACGGATAAGCAACCCCCAACCACATGGAATATATTGGCATCCAATGAATATGGATTCTATGCCAATGTAAATCCAAACGTTGCTCATCCAAGATGGAGTCAAGCTCGAGAAAGACGAATTTTAGGCACAGGTCTAAATGATCAAAAACGCATAGATACTCAACTTTTCAATGGATACACAGAGGTAGCTGAGTTGTATAAAGATATGGATCTTCGAAAATATTACTAATGATCAAAGCGAAGCGTTTAAAACCAATTAGAATTGCCAATTTTTGGATTAGCCTTACTCGGTATTGCATTCATGGAATAAGCCTCATTTGGTTAATCTACGCCTATTACAGTGCATTAACTGGAAGGGTAAATGGCGATCCAGTGGAGTTCTTAACTAACTTCAGTGGTATTGGCACCCTTAATCTGTTGTTGCTAACCTTAATTGTGTCCCCCCTTGCCCGCACATTAAAATTTGGACAACTGGTAATTTTACGTAAAACCTTAGGCGTTTATGCCGCTATTTACGCACTTTTTCATTTTTATATCTACATAGCTTATGAATTGGAATTTGAATGGTTATTGATCGCAAACGAAATTATTGAACGACCTTATATTACAGTGGGTTTCGTCTCTCTTTTGCTTTTATCTGCACTTTTGATCACATCGTTTACTTTTTTAAAAAGAAAAATGGGAACCCGCTGGCAAAAATTGCATAACTGGATTTATGTGGCCTGCATCCTTGGCTGCGTGCATTTTTTATGGTCTGTAAAGTCAGATATCAGTGAACCTATCATCTACAGTTTTCTATTTTTAATTCTCTTACTAACAGAACACCGTCGACAAAAATTTAAAAAATTATTGAAATAATACTTGCATGTTTATTTATACAGTATTACTGTATATTAAAACAGCATGTATAACTAACCAGGTGCTCTATGACTTTTTTAAATAACTTACATACTACCAATAGTTTCCAAGCAGAGAATGCAGTTCCTTTGTATAACGCTGTTAAAAGTGTAAGTTCAAGCAAAAAGGGTTGGTGGTGTAACCTATCTGAATCTATAAAGCTTACTACGCAATATCCTTATTTATTAAAAGTTAAACGTCGAAACCTCTCCCAGTATGCGACGATTTGTGCGCTTTTGAAGCAAGGTACTTGTGATAAGATTTTTTTTGACTGTGATTTAGACAACCAGCAAGCAGAGTTTTTAGGTAAATTACAAAAGCAAAGCGGCACCCAACTCATTCATGCTAAATTGGCAATGCAATTTAACAGAGCAATCGCTTAAGCTATTACTCTGGAACTTGTCCAATTAGCGTCATCAAATCGATAAAAAATTCGAGTATGAGGCTGGGTTTTTAAATCTAGATAGTCTACAAAAACTGGACAAAGTCTCAGTACTGCAAAGTTAGCAGGAATAACATTGTAGTCGACATCAGGATTTGTCAGCTTTTCATTAGAAGCTTTGTCATCAAATGGAATGCCTGGTGTATGCGAATAAAAAGGCGTTTTAGCAGTATCCGATAGTTTTTCCCACATTTGCCTGACTAGGTCCAGTTGATCCAAGTTTTCAACGGACAAAATTTCAGCGCTAACAGATATACGAAATTGTTCTCTAGTTTTTGTAAAATACCATGCAACTTGAGCATTTGCTGAATGTGTAAGTTCGGATACTTTTGAACTGCGAAGGTCGGTTACCACAAACAAGTTATTGCTATGCTCTTCAAAGCCTCTAAACACCACTGTTCGTAATTGCGGAAGTCCAATTGCACTTACCGTAGCCAGTTGAAAATAGTTGGCTTCTTTTATGTTTTCACTTACACGCAGGCTGCGCTCAAGTGCTTGTCTCCATCTTGGAATACTTACTGTTTCTGCGGTCATATTCTGGGCACTCTTGAAAATAATCGATAGAAATTTTCTTTTGTGGCATTAGCTACTTCATCCACACTAATTCCACGAAGGTCCGCTATAAATTCAGCTACCCGAACAACGTATTGAGGCTCATTCTTCTTACCGCGATGAGGCGCAGGTGCTAACCAAGGGCTATCAGTTTCAATTAATAGCCTATCAAGGGGAATTTGTTTTACAGTTTGTTGCAAATCCTTCGCTGAATTAAAGGTTACAATGCCGGAAATGCTAATGTATAGCCCCATCTTTAGCGCTTTTTGAGCCATATCAAGAGATTCGGTAAAACAATGCAACACTGCACCTGTTTTTGTATCGTAATGATCAGACAAAATTTGTAGCGTATCGTCTTGGGCTGCTCTAGTGTGAATGATCAATGGTTTGTTAACTTGATTCGCTACTTTGATGTGATCAATAAAAGATTGCTGCTGTACTAACTTTGTTTCTTCGCTGTAGTGGTAATCCAATCCAGTTTCCCCAACCGCAATTACATCATCACGGCTTGCATGGGATAACAAGGTGTCATAGTCACAAGCGTCCTCTTGATGCAAAGGATGCACACCACAAGACATAGACACATTATTAAAGTTTGATACTGCCTCTCGCATTTTTTCGAATTCACGAACAGAAACCGCGACGCATAACATATGCTCGACTTTGTTTAACCTTGCGCGCTCGATAATGGCTTCAATGTCTTTTACTTCATCGCTTATTCGATCTAAATGACAGTGTGAATCAACAAACACTCATAAACTCCTTGGGGGATTGATTGACTTGAGGATGTATTTATTACAATACAAAGGATAAGTTAGATTTAAAAGACCCCATCAAATAACTTATTAACAATTGTTTATTGGTGCCTGTTTGTTTAAGTTTTTGTTTAGCTACATTCAATTCTGTTTCTATCCATTGGGCTATTGAACGAGCGTTTTGCGAAGTCTGAGGTTGTTTAATAGATTCTATTTGTTTTTCTAACAGTAATGCGAACAACCAATCTACTACCTGACTAGGGTATTCCTTATATTTTTTTGCCAATTCATCAGTCGAAAGCGCGTTATCCTTTATGGCATTTAAATCTTCCATAAAACCTTGAAAACTGGGCTCTTTATTCACCTTAGCATTAAGATATTTTAACGGCGAATTGCCATAGGCTTTCAATTCGAGTTCGCTTGGCGCCGCTTCTGATTGGGAACTAATATAATTTACACTTTGCGCATAATCAGGCATTGCAATAACATGCTTTTCGCAGCGACTTTTGATGGTCGGTAAAAGAAGATGAGCAGCCTGAGAAGTCATAATTAAAAACGTATTGTTAGTTGGCTCTTCTAGGGTTTTTAAAAAGGCATTGGCCGCGGCCTCGGTCATCAGATCTATATTGGGAACCAGGACCACTTTATTACCGCTTAACTGCGCAGTATTGTTGATTTTTTCTATGGCAGATCGCACCAAATCGACGCCGATTTGTGTTTTGTCACTGACAATTAAATGAAAATCCGGATGAGATTCTGCAGCGATTAAATTGCAACCTTTACAGCTTCCACAAGGTCTTGGACCATCATTAATACATAATAAAGCATGGGCCAGCTCAAACGCCAATTCATCTATGCCCACACCACTTTCTCCATGCAGTAAAATAGCATGATGTAATTTGTGTGAATGAATTCTTTTTTCTAACTCATTAAATTTACTGATTAACCATGGATATAGCATTTTAATCAATCCATCTTGCCAGTGTGGCTACAACATCAGAATGTACTTTTTGCATTTCTTGTTCAGCATTTATCAGCTGTGAATTTTCTATAGTATTGAGCTGATTTTGGTATTCTTGGCGTGCTCTTTGAAAAAACGCCATTCCAGATTGTTCAATTCTATCTAATTCGCCTCTACCTCTTGCTCTAGTTAACCCTACTTCAGGAGAAACATCCAAATATAAGGTAAAGTCTGGATTAAAATTGCCTAGCGTTAAATTTTTCAATTGATGTAAATAATCTAATGGGATTTGTCGACCTCCACCTTGATACGCCAATGTGGAAAGATTATGACGGTCACCAATTACCCAAGTCCCTTGTTCTAAGGCAGGTTTAATCACATTTTCAACTAGCTGGCAACGCGCAGCGTACATGAGTAACAGTTCGGTTTTTTCATTCACTTTTTCTGACCAGTTATGTTTAACGCAATCCCGTATGGCTTCAGCCATAGGGGTTCCCCCAGGCTCTCTGGTCTGAATACAATTTAAACCCCTTTGTTGTAGAAAATTGGATATAGTGGCAATAACGCTGGATTTACCTGCACCTTCTAAGCCTTCAACAACAATAAACTTCCCTTGCATTAATTCCCCTTGTTTAATTGATATTGTCTAACAGCTTGCTCGTGTTCTGCTAAGGTTTCTGAAAATTGATGTGTTCCATCACCTTTGGAGACAAAATAGATATAATCTGTTATTTCAGGGTTCAATGCGGCCACAATTGACGCTCTTGATGGCATTGCTATTGGCGTAATAGGTAACCCTTTAATTCTGTATGTGTTATAAGGTGTAGTGGTACGCAAATGCTTTCTTGTGATATTACCGTCAAAAGCATCTCCTATGCCGTAAATAACGGTAGGATCCGTCTGTAAACGCATGTTAGATTCAAGTCTATTAGTGAACACACCTGCTATTACCCCTCTTTCACTAGCTACGGCTGTTTCTTTTTCAATTATCGAAGCTAAAATCAAACCCTCATAAACCGTAGTGATAGGAATATCAGGAAATCTCTGTTGCCAAGCATCTTCTAAAAACACAGCCATACTTTGATGTGCTCTTTGCACTATACTAGTGGCTGAATCTTGATAAGAATATTGATAAGTATCGGGTAACAAACAACCCTCTAACGATAAATGAGGGTTCTCGCAAAAAGCTTGTAATTCTAATGATTGATATAAATTTTCAAGCGCAGGTAAATCATTCTTTAATGAAGATACATTACTGATTTGTTGATACCACTGTTTAAGTGTCAGCCCTTCTACCAAAGTGATATAGAATTTTTCCGTATCACCTTTGTTTAATTTATCGAGTAATTGGTAAATGCTTAAACCTTGATCAAATTGGTAATATCCTTTTTTCACACTCGCTTTTTCTGGATTCAGTTTTAACCAAATCTTAAACAAAAGCAGATTGAAATCATCTTCACTAGCGACAGGTAGACTTGCCACTATAGTTGTCACAGTGTCGCCAGAATCTACCTTTAATTGCATATTTTCAGCTAAGGCAAATTCAAGTTGCTGGTGAGCTTTTTGGTAAACAAAAATGCCGCCTAATAATGCTATTAGGCAAATAACCAACAAAGAAATGACTACTAGCTTTAGTTTGGTCACTTATTCCACCAAGGTTTTTAGAATGAGACTTCTAATTTTATGACAAGGTTCTACATTCAACGAGTATACGCTATTTGAAGCAACTATTTGAGACACAACCTGTACTATATTTACCGCGTTAGTTAAAAACATGGATTGGACTGCGATTAATTCTGATTCATAGTGAATAGATTCTGCCACACTAATCCCCGCTGCTTGCAAACAACCCAGCACATAGTTACGCATAACCCCTTCAACACCTTGTTTATCTAACTTTGGCGTATACCATTGATTATCAATTTGATAGAAAACATTTGAGGCTGTAGCTTCGATTAAATGGGATGAATAATTAAACATCAATAAATCATCTAGCCCTTTACTTGTTCCCACAAGCTCATTTTTAGCCAGAATCTGTTCTAGTCTATTGTTGTGTTTTATTCCTGCCAATAAGGGTTGTTCGGCTAAACGTGTTTGCGCAAAGCCTAGTATAACTTCAACCTCTCTAACTGAAGTGGCATAACTATAAATGTAAACTTGTGGCTGTGTAATGTCTGGTACTTGATAGCCCCTACCACCTTGCCCCCTGGAGATAACTACTTTAATTATCGCCGAAGCCCCCCCCTGGGAAGCGGCTGACTCAATGTTAGACTTAATTTCATCCCAGTTATTCACTGGAATAAATAAACGTAGACAAGCATCTTGAAGCCTTTTTAGGTGTGCTTGTAACAATAAAGGTTTGTGATTGTTAGAAAGTATGGTGGTGAAGCAGCCATCGCCGTAAAAAAATGAGCGATCCTGGCTGCTTATATTGTCAGGTAGAATGAAGACCTGAGCTTTAGACATTTTGTTTTAACCAAATTTAATCAGGTTGACGTTTAAACAATAATGAACCATTTGTGCCGCCAAAGCCAAAAGAATTACATAACGCATATTCTCCTGACATGTTCGCCGCTTTATGTGGTACAAAATCTAGGTCACAACCTTCACCTGGATTATCTAAATTAATGGTGGGTGGAGCAATTTGGTCACGCAATGCTAAGATAGTAAATATTGCTTCTACTGAGCCAGCTGCACCCAATAAATGACCTGTCATAGATTTGGTTGAGCTTACTTTTAATTTACTAGCATGTTGTTCAAATATGCTTTTAACTGCCGCAACTTCGGCAATATCACCAGCAGGAGTAGAAGTACCGTGTGCATTTATGTATACGATGTCTTGTTTATCTACTTTAGCATCATTAATAGCGTTTAACATGGCAGCTGCTGCACCTTCACCGTCTTCAGGAGGTGAAGTCATGTGATATGCGTCACCGCTCATTCCAAAGCCAACTAATTCAGCGTATATAGTAGCGCCCCTTGCTTTTGCGGCCTCGTATTCTTCAAGCATTACAACGCCTGCGCCTTCTCCCATTACAAAGCCATCGCGATCTTTATCCCATGGCCGGCTGGCTTGTTGTGGTGAATCATTGCGAGTAGATAATGCACGAGCAGAACCAAATCCAGCTACGGCTAATGGTGTAATGCTTGATTCAGCTCCGCCAGCTAACATAGCGTCAGCATCACCATAAGCGATTGTACGTGCGGCAATACCAATATTATGTACACCTGTGGTACAGGCAGTAACAACGTTTAAATTTGGACCTTTAAGTCCCGTCATAATCGACAAGAAGCCCGAAATCATGTTTGTAATAGTGGAAGGTACAAAAAATGGAGATACGCGCTTAGGACCGCTATTTAGTAATTTGGTGTGATTTTCTTCGATTAAAGTCAAACCACCAATGCCAGATCCTATAGTTACGCCTACTCGTCCCGCATTTTGTGCGGTTATTTCTAACCCTGAATCTTCTAGCGCCTGCATTCCCGCGGCAATTCCTAATTGGATAAATCTATCCATTTTTTTGGTTTCTTTTTTAGGAATGTATTGTTCAACATTAAAATCGTCTACTTGCCCTGCAAATTTGGTGTTGTAGCCTTCAGTGTCAAATCTTGTTATCAGATCTATGCCACTTTTTCCTTGCAATATCCCTTGCCAAGTCGAGTCAACAGTATTGCCCAATGGGGATATAAGTCCTAAGCCAGTAACCACTACGCGACGTTTCGTCACTTTAGCCTCCAGAAATACGAAAATTTAATTGAAGTAGGATAAACTAAAAAACGGCTCGTATAGAGCCGTTTTTTTTAATAGATTGATTACGCGTCTTGGTTAGCGTTGATGTAGTCAATAGCTGATTGAACAGTAGTGATTTTCTCTGCTTCTTCATCAGGAATTTCAGTATCGAACTCTTCTTCCAACGCCATTACTAATTCGACGGTGTCTAAAGAATCAGCACCTAAATCATCAACGAACGAGGCTTCAGATTTAACTTCGTCTTCTTTTACGCCTAATTGTTCAACGATGATCTTTTTTACGCGTTCTTCGATATTACTCATAATTACAGGTTTCCTTAACATACCTTATTTTTAAAATTATCGTGTGTAGTTTATTTTGCTAATCCCAGCCTTGCAAGTCTAACGCTAAATTAAACCGGTGGTCAAACCACAATATAAGACAAAAAGCGCAAAATTACACCAATTTGTTGCTATTTTTAGCAACAAACCATTAACTCATGTGCATACCGCCGTTCACATGGAGAGTTTCTCCGGTGATATAGGCAGCAGAATCTGAACATAAAAACGCCACTGCAGCCGCTATTTCTTTAGGATCACCTAAACGATTAGCTGGAATATCTTTAAATATAGCTTCTTTTTGTTCATCAGTAAGCGCTTTTGTCATATCGGTGTCGATAAACCCAGGCGCAACCACATTCACTGTTATGCCTCTGGATGCAATTTCACGGGCCATCGACTTACTAAACCCTATAACGCCAGCTTTTGCTGCAGCATAGTTTGCTTGTCCAGGGTTGCCTGTTGAGCCTACCACTGACCCCACATTTACAATACGCCCATGTTTCTTTTTCATCATGCCACGTAAAACCGCTTTCGAAAGTTTAAATATAGACGTGAGATTGGTTGATAAAATGTCATCCCACTCTTCATCTTTCATGCGCATTAGCAAGTTGTCACGGGTAATACCAGCATTGTTAATCAGAATGTCAGGAGTACCAAATTTTTCGGTAACTTCAGCTAACACCGACTTAATTGATTCATCGTCAGTGACATTTAACGCTAAACCTGTGCCATGTTCACCAATATATTCAGCGATGGCATTTGCTCCATTTTCTGTTGTAGCAGTGCCAATAACTGTAGCGCCTAAGGCGATTAATTGTTCGCTAATTGCTTTTCCAATACCACGGCTAGCACCTGTGACTAAAGCAACTTTTCCAGTAAGATCCAACATTGTTTTTCCAAATTTCTTTTTTAATTAAATGAAGATAATTCAAGTGATTTATTGATGCGTTTATTTAAACCAGTCAGTACCTTACCAGGTCCAACTTCAACAATCTTGGTTACCCCTTGTGCTGACAATGACTCTACTGTCTCCGTCCATCTAACAGGCATATAGAGTTGTCTTACTAGCGCATCTTGTATGCTTTCTGGGCTTTCGCAAATCGCCACATCCACATTGTTTATCACGGGAATACTCGGCGAGTGCCATTCAATGGACGCCAGTTTCTCGGCTAATTGTTCGGCTGCTGGCTTCATCAACATACAATGCGATGGAACACTTACCGCTAAAGGTAGAGCACGTTTGGCGCCTTTTTCTTTTAGCTGAGCGCCTGCAGTTTCTACCGCAGCCTTATTCCCTGCTATTACCACCTGACCAGGAGAATTAAAGTTTACAGCTGCAACTACTTCGCCAGTAGATGATTGTACTTCTGCACAAGTCTGTTTGATAACGTCATCATCAAGTCCGATAATGGCATACATTGCCCCAACACCTGCAGGAACAGCTTGTTGCATAAACTGCCCTCTCAGTTCAACCAGTTTAACGGCATCAGACAGTGTTAATACCTTTGCAGCGACTAGCGCGGTATACTCACCTAAACTATGACCAGCAAGAAAGTCAGGCGTGGCATTTTCTAATGTAAACACTTCATAAGCGGCAATACTTGCTGTTAGCAATGCCGGCTGGGTAATTTGTGTTTGATTCAATTTGTCTTCTGGGCCAGATTGACAAAGATCCCATAAATCATAGCCTAAAGCTTCACTTGCTAATGCAAATGTCTCTTGCACAATAGGATGTGTTTCTGCCAAACCGGATAACATACCTAATGATTGTGACCCTTGACCAGGGAAAACACACGCAAACTTACTCATATCTAAACCTTTTTATTTTAATATTTTACCAGTGCAGATGCCCAAGCGAACCCACCGCCAAAAGCTTCAAGTAACAAGTGTTGACCTCGTTTAATTCTACCATCTCTTATGGCAGCATCGAGTGCAGTAGGTACTGTTGCGGCTGAGGTATTGCCATATTTTTCTAGTGTAATGACCACTTGATCCAATGACATGTTCAACTTTTTCGCAACCGCTTTAATTATTCTAAAATTGGCTTGATGAGGAACCAGCCAATCTATATCAGATTTTTCAAGATTATTAGCTGTTAACGTTTGCTCAACAATTTCACTTAGTTTCGTGACAGCGACTTTAAATACTTCATTGCCTTTCATGACGCCCCAGTTTTCATGCACAGAAGCTTCATCTCCACGAGTTGGGTTACCCACATAAAGTAAATCTTTATAGGATCCTGCTGCATTAATATGGGTCGACAAGATGCCAGGTTCTTCACTCGCTTCGATAATTGTAGCGCCAGCACCATCACCAAACAAAATCACCATACTGCGATCTGCTGGGTCGATTAGTCGTGATAAGCAGTCAGTTCCAATAACTAAAACACGTTTTGCAATGCCACTTTTTACGTATTGATCAGCCACACTTAATGCATAACAATAACCAGCACAAGCCGCAGCCACATCAAATGCGGGAATATTGTCAACGCCCAATATATTCTGGATTTCACAGGCTGTCGAAGGTAACGCGTAACGCCCACTAGTAGTGGCACAAACTATCATGTCTATATCTGACGCTTTTAAACCCGCAGCTTCCAAAGCTTTTTTACTGGCTTGGGCACCCATGGTTGCAGCAGTTTCGTCTGCGCCTATGATTCGTCTTTCTTTTATACCTGTGCGGTCTGTAATCCATTCATCGGAGGTGTCCACCATCAGCTCTAAATCAGCATTTGTACGAACTTCTGAAGGGTAATAACTTCCCGTACCAATAAAGCGTGAAAACATTAATTAATGCTCCAATAGTTCTTGTTCTATTTTTGTTTTTATCCTGCTGGGAACCGACAATTCGATTTCAGAAAAGGCTTGTTTAATAGCAAAATAACAAGCATCTGAGGTCGCGTTCCCGTGACTTTTTATCACTATTCCGCGCAATCCTATCAGACTAGCACCATTATACTGGTCGGGGTTCATTCGTTGATATAAATTCTTTAACAGTGGCAACATTAATTTGCCTAATATTCGCGCAATAAAGGTTTGTTTAGTCAGCTGTTTTATTTCATGCACTACTAATTTGGCAATACCTTCACTGGCTTTTAACGCAATATTTCCGGTAAAACCGTCAGTCACCACAACGTCGACATCGCCAGCGAAAATATCATCACCTTCGACATACCCCACGTAGTTAAGATTCTGGCAACCTTTCAACAAAACGTCGGCATGCTTTATTACCGAGTTTCCTTTGATATCTTCCTCACCAACATTAAGCAAAGCGACCTTAGGATTCTCTACATCTTCACAGGATTGCTTTAATACAGCACCCATTACTGCATATTGCAATAAGTTTTCTGCATCACAATTAATCGAGGCCCCAAGGTCCAGCAACAGTACCTTTTTTTGTTGCATAGTAGGGAGTGAAGATACCAAAGCTGGACGAGAAATACCGGGTAAGGTTTTTAACACATAATACGCCATGGCCATTAACGCACCTGTGTTGCCGCAGCTTACACAACCGTCTGCTTGTTCTGAATTAACTAAATCCAGAGCTACTCGCATAGTTGAGTTTGTCATTTTGCGCAGAGCTGTTGCAGGTTTCATTTCCATATCAACGACTTGATCGCTAATTCTGGACATCAGTCTGTCGTGATATTCTTGAGGAATTTCATTGAATAAATTGTCTGCGGCTTCTTGAGTTGCGCAAACTATAAAAGATAACTGGGGATTTTCAGACAGCATTCGTCTGACAGCAGAAGAAAAAACATGGGGGCCGCGATCGCCCCCCATGATATCTAACGCTATTGTGACTTTAGACAACGCTTATGCCTTATTTGGCAATAACTTTTTTACCTTTGTAAAAACCATCAGCTGTCACGTGGTGACGGCGATGTGTTTCGCCAGAGGTTGAATCAACAGATAAAGTTTCTGCTGTTAACGCGTCGTGAGAGCGGCGCATGCCACGCTTTGCTCTAGTCTTACGATTTTGTTGTACCGCCATAGGTTACTCCTAATCTCGCTTAAGCTCTTTTAGAACCGCAAATGGGTTTTCACGCTCTTGTTCCGATGGAATTTCACCAAACTGCATATCTTGACTTTTCACTTTGCAATCTTCTTCTGCATGAAGCGCTACAATAGGTAAAGCCAGAATCAGTTCATCCTCCAACATTTGGAGTAGGTCAATTTCTCCGTGGTCATTAACCTCAATCGGTTCATAGGCGTCTGGAAGTAATTCAGCCTGCTCATCCCCCTGCACGGGGCTGAAGCAAAATTCAACCTCAATTTCTTGAGAGAATCCTTCATTACAACGCTGACAAATTAATTCAACTGTTACTTCAGCATTTCCTTGGAAGTAAGTAAGACCCTGCGCGTCTTTTGCAAACTCAACATTCACTAGGATATCTGACACAATTGACGCTACCGAGTCACTCAACCTTGGCATATCTGTAGCAACATACACGCCCTTATAACTGGAGCGTTTCTGTGCACTTTTATACGGATCTAGTACCTTTGGTAGTTTTACATTTGTCATAGCGCGCGCATAATATAGTGTTAACAGGCAAGAGTCAAAGATTTTAACTAAGTATTGGGTAATATGTCGCGTAAAATAATTCTAGGATCATCATCATCTTACAGAGCAAGCTTACTAAAACAATTGGGGGTAGAATTTGAACAACATTCGCCCGATATTGATGAGAGTAAACTGGAGGGAGAGACGCCGCGAGAAATGGCAACTCGATTATCAACCCATAAAGCCTTAAAACTACAACCTCTCTACCCTAATCATATAATTATCACTTCAGATCAAGTGGCCTATATTGCTGATAAAAAGAAATTTTTAAGCAAACCAGGTACTATAGATAATGCCATTGAGCAACTAACCTTATGCAGCGGAGCATTTGTTGATTTTTATACCGGACTTTGCATCCTGCCGTCCAATTTGCCAGAAGAAATGCGAGTAGAAGTGGTTAAATATCGCGTTAAATTTAGGTCACTTTCACAGCAAGAAATAAAAGGTTATGTTAAAAAGGAAAAACCGCTAAATTGTGCAGGGAGTTTTATGGTGGAAAATTTAGGCATTCACTTATTCGAGTCAATGGAAGGTAACGACTACAATGCGCTAATAGGCCTGCCGCTGATTGCATTGTCCAAACATTTAAGAGACTTCGGCATTAATCCTTTGCTTTAGAATAATCAGCTACTTGAAGTTTGTTATGGAAAAATTCAATTTTGAAGTAACGCCTAATGTACCTTGTTTTATTTAAAATCTGATCCCCATCAAATGCTTTATTATGTATATCAATCGCACAATTAAGCGGGCTAAGTTTCGCAAGCAATAGACGAGAACCGGTTGCCCTGTCTGTATTCACCCCATCGAACGATGAGAGTCCGATTGTAACTTGTTAGGATTCGTTGAAGCTTCGCATTGCCTTATAAAGTATTATAGTCATTAGGATCGCAAACAAATTTATGATAATGCTCACATCATAAATGGACCAAGTAACATTAAAACTGAACCCTAACGTAAGAGAAAACCCATAATTGGGAGTTTCGAATCCAAACATCTGAATAATATAAATCCAAAATGCGAATTTGATGAACCTAAAACTACCTTTGTGGATTTTATAAGCGACTAAGAGATTGATTAAATTTCTAAAGGTATTAGCAAAGCTAATAGCCAACCCACAAGTTCCATATCTGCTATTTGAGAAATATATAGATACAAACCACTTAGAGTTATTACTCCAAGAACACTTGAGGTTATCAATGCGATTATTGCAAACCGAGTGTACTTATTTTGAACCATTCCCTTTACTTCCAATGTGTGAGAAATCCAATGATTTTATAATCTACACGTCTACTTATGCCCACAAATACCATTAACCAAAGAACCAGTAAGAAACTAAGATAGCGGCAGTAATTCCGGCGAGATCGGCAACTAAACAGCATCCAACGGCATATCGACTATGTTTAACCCCTACTGCACCTAAATATACTGCTAACACATAGAAAGTGGTTTCTGTAGAGCCTTGTAAAACTGACGCCAATCGGCCTGCGAATGAATCAGCGCCATGGAATTGCATGGTTTCTATCATCAACGCTCTGGCACCACTACCACTCAGCGGCTTCATTAAAGCATTAGGTAAAGCGTCGACAAAACGGGTATCCATACCTAGATGGGCAACTACAAAACTAATACCATCAGTTGCCATTTCCATAACGCCACTTGCCCGTAACATGGCGATAGCTACTAACATAGCGAGTAAATAAGGAATAATTGAAATTGCAACGTCAAATCCTTGTTTTGCGCCTTCTACAAATAATTCATAGGTATTTTGTTTTTTTCTGTACCCCGCCACGAGCACAATTACGACAAAACTAAAGAGCGCGCAATTGGCAATCAGACTGGACTGCACTGATAGCTCCTGTGCTGCAAGACTTGAAAAATATAAAATTACCGTCGCCAGCAAACTAAAAATAATAACTAAGTAAGCCAGTATTATTCGATTGAATATGTTTATACCTTGCACTACGCAAGTAAAGATGAGACCAACAAGAGTTGATGCACTTGTTGCAAGTAAAATAGGAATAAATACATCTGTAGGGGATGCAGCCCCCTGCTCTGCTCGATATAAAAATACCGCGATAGGAAATAACGTGACTGAAGATGTATTCAGTACTAAGAACAGGATCTGCGCATTAGTTAAAGTGTCTTTAGTAGGGGTTAACGACTGCATATCTTGCATGGCTTTTATGCCAAAAGGCGTAGCCGCATTATCTAAGCCTAAAATATTGGCCGACATATTCATGGTTATGCTGCCAATTGCAGGATGATCTTTCGGGATCTCTGGCATTATGCGAGTGAGGAAAGGCGCTAACACTTTAGAAAATTTAGCAATTAAGCCAGAGTTTTCTGCGACCTTAAATATTCCGAGCCAAAACGCTAACAGACCAATAAGGCCAAGTGCAATTTCAACACTGGTTTTTGCCATGTCTGTAACAGCTTGCATAACGACCTCGAAATTTCCGAGATCGCCATTTACAAAGACGCTGTAACAAGTCGCTATAAAAGCGCTAAGAATAAATCCTAGCCAAATTTTATGTAACATTTGCCCTCTTTTCTAATTGTTTTAGGCGGACAGATGATTCGAGTTTACGGCAATATTACATAAAATTACAGTGCTTTACCGATTAAGTACGGTTTTTAAACTGGATACGCAATAGTCTACATTTTTTTGGTGACAACCACTGCCCATTAAACCGATTCGCCATACTTTTCCGGCGAGTTCACCTAAGCCTGCGCCTATTTCCAAGTTAAATTCATTAAGCAAACGTTGTCTGACGGCTGCATCATCCACGCCATCTGGAATATTAATAGCGTTTAATTGTGGTAAACGCGCATCCTCAGCCACGGCAAAGCTAAGACCAATGTCTTCAAGTCCTGTTTTAAGTTGCTGATGAAAATGCATATGTCGTTGCCAAGCGACTTCTAAGGTCTCTTGTTGCAACATGAGTAAACTTTCATGCAAAGCATAAATACTGTTGACTGGCGCAGTGTGATGATATGCACGTTTAGCGCCGGCACCCCAATATCCTAAAATAAGGTTTAGATCCAAGAACCAACTAGTCACCTTGCTTTTTCGATTGGTAATTTTATCTAACGCCGCCTGACTAAAAGATACAGGGGCAAGTCCTGGCACGCAGGATAAACACTTTTGAGTACCAGAATAAATAGCATCTATTTGCCATTCATCGACTAGCAAAGGAACGCCGCCTAAACTTGTTACAGCATCAACTATAGTTAAACACTCATACTGTTTTGCAATTTCACAAAGGGTTTTAGCATCGTTTAACACACCAGTGGAGGTTTCTGCGTGTACAAAGGCAACAATTTTTGTATCAGGGTTTGCTTTTAACGCTTGTTCTAACTTTTCTGGTGTTGTTTGAGCACCCCAAGCATCTTGAATATGAATAACGTCGGCGCCGAATCGCTCAGCATTTTCTTTCATTCTGCCACCAAACACCCCGTTTTGGCAGATAATGACTTTATCACCCGGTTCAACTAGATTCACAAAGGTCGATTCCATACCAGCAGAACCCGGTGCAGAAATCGGCATTGTCAGTCTATTATTGGTTTGCAGTGCGTATTGTAGTAATTCTTTGACCTCGTCCATAAGCTGAACAAAGGCTGGATCTAAATGGCCAATAGTAGGTCGACCCAATGCACTCAACACTCTGGGAGAAACATCTGAAGGACCTGGTCCCATTAAAGTACGAGTAGGAGGAATAAAAGATGCCATAACAAGTGCCCTTTTAAAAAGCGATTAATTAAATTGTCATCTTGCTAATGTACTATATAAATGAAGTGATAAGGAAAATGTCAGGCATTTTTTTTGTGAATGCCAATTGTGGATAACTTGTGAGTATTCTGTGGTTGGACTTGTATAAACTGTGCACAACTTTTCACTCAAGTTTTTGATTAATAAGTAATTTGCAAAATCAATCCCAGGTGGGTAAAGTGGTAAATATATGAATAGGAAAATTATTTTTAAAAATCACTTTAAATTTCTGCGAATTATGAGCTATTATGTAAGACCGGATTCTATTCGGTCTAATGCTTCTCCCAAGAGACATTAACGAACGATGTTATGATTATCTCGTGAAATTTTGGTCAACTGCTTTTTTAATTCATATGTTCGGAATTTTCAGTTAGCGCACGGCTCAGTAATGAGCCATTCCCCTAAGCCTGGAACATTTGTTCCGGGCCTTTTTCTTTTTAGACGTTAGAATTATTGTAATTCGAGATTCTCAAGAAAGTGTGCGGCATTTTCGCAGTAATGTTGCGCTGATTCTTCAAGCATTTTTGCTTTATCTTTATCTAATGTTTTTACGACTTTTCCAGGTGAACCCATTACCACAGAATAGTCTGGAATTTCAGCGCCTTCTGTTACCAGAGCATTAGCGCCAATAATGCAATAGCGCCCTATTTTAGCACCGTTAAGTACCACAGAATTTATCCCAATTAAGCTGTAGTCGCCAATAGTGCAGCCATGCAACATTACTTTATGTCCCACGGTAACACCTTTACCTATGCTCATTGGATAACCGTAGTCTGTGTGTAGCACACTTAAATCTTGAATATTAGTGTCTTCTTGAATATCGATTAATTCATTATCCCCACGAATAACCGTATTAAACCAAACACTGACACCTTTATGCAGTTTCACATTACCAATCACATGAGCACCAGGCGCTATGTATACAGAACTATGAGCTTCAACGCTCTTATCAGCTAATTTATACATCATCTTATTCTACTATCCTCACGAGACCTTCTTGCACCGCAGTCGCTACTAGTTGTCCATTTTGATCTAAAATTTTACCTTGCACTATGGCTCTGCCGTTGCCGCTAAAAGAACTTTCAATTTGATACATCATCCATTCGTCAAATTTAAAAGGTTTATGGAACCACATTGCATGATCAATGGTTGCCATGCGCAAACGCTTATCATAGGTTGCTAAACCATGTGCTAGCAATGATGTGCTCAAAAAGTGATAGTCAGACGCATAAGCTAGACTTGCTTGATTAATTGCCAACGAATCAGGCAAAGGATCTCTAGATTTTAGCCAGATTTTTCTAACTGGATCACTCTCTTGGGCGTCAAACCAATTATTTTCACCAATAGTGCGTATGTCTACCGGCTTATGGTATTCCAGTGCCTTACGCACTCGTTCTGAGATTTTAGTACTTTGCTTCTCGTACTCAATTAAATCTTGAGACACTTCTTCGGGCGGTGGCACTTCAGGCATTAGAGCAAACTGGTGAGTTAACTTACTTTCTTCAGGCTTTTGAAACGAAGCCGTCATGTAAAATATTGTGCGACCATTTTGAATTGCACGAATCCGTCTGGCTGAGAAGCTACGTCCATCACGAACATTTTCCACATCATAAACCACTGATTTTCCAGCGTCTCCGGGAAGCAAAAAATACGAATGGAAGGAATGGATAACTCTATCATCAGGCACTGTTTGATAAGCGGCCATTACTGATTGTCCCAATACTTGACCACCATACAAAGCCCTAAAGCCTAAATCCCAGCTATTACCTCGATACAGATTGTGCTCTAAAGACTCAAGGTCAAAAAGAGAAGAAAGTTTAACGTTTGCCAATGTTTCCTCTGATAGATGATTTATTCTTCATATGCATAGAATATCGTAAATTGTTCCCTAAGCGAAAAAAGTTTATCCATTATAAGGATTCTTAGGGTAAAACTTCGTTGGTTGTGATACCTGATGGCTAAAAAAGCGCGTGTCTTTATAAGGAAGTTTCATAAAACCGGAGATACCTAATCCTTCGATAGTAGGCACTAGGGATATAATTTTAGCAAGTAGACTTTTGAATAGATTTTCTTTTGTGTGATCGAGCAAAGTATAGTAATTGTGAATTTTTAAATGATTAGGCAAGGCTTCAAAAATAATGCAGCCTGTATGATGAATACTGTTCAATTCTTTTATGCAGTTTAGCATTTGGGTCGGCAATTTCAGTAGTTCGTCAGGATCTTCACCATCTTCAAAGTAGCTGTGCATGCGGCTTTCGTCTTCTGGAATTGATACTTTACTCATATCGTAGGGAATTGTGGTCTTGCCTGTAGGTTCAAAGGTTTGATTTTCATCATCTCTTTCAAAATGTAGGGTATTTTTGGCATTAAACATACAACATTTAAAAATACCCGTTCGATGAATAGCTCGCGCTAGCAAAATCACATTATCAACTGAACGGTCGAAGGATACTTGCAGTTCGGGATCATACAGCTTTAAGCTTGAATCGACATAGATCCCTTCCGCCTGCCAACGAATAGCTAGACCACCTACAACCGGGAATTTTCCAAGCCTACTCACCGATGAAATAAAGGCTTTTTCAGTGTCTCCCATGCCTTGTAGATAATTTTTATAATAACGTTCAAATTGTGCATCATCTATGTAATTTAATTCCTCTTCATTCACCCCTTCTTGCTGACGCAAAAATGATTTTCGAGAGCTATAAACTACGGTTTCTATGTCTTTAGTTTGCTGACTAATCCAAGTAGGTAATAAACAAACTTTCTTTTCATCGAAGATGGCTTTAAACACTATTCGCTTAAAATAGTGATAATTTTTAATTAAATAATCGCCCGCTTGTTCTCTTGTTTCTCGCTCATCACTCATTAGGGCTTGTAAGCACTCGGCTAGAGCTTGAGGTAATCCCAAAGATAATGGCGATATAGCCTTGCTACCAAAACGGCATGATTGGCCAGAAGCTAAAGCATAAAGAGTACTGGCTAAACCTTGCTCATCAAATCTAGGGGACGACAGTGCACCATTCAACTGATCTTCACCAATAAAATAAACATCACCAAGGCGAGCGTTGGTTTGATGAAGATCCCCTGACATCAAATCCATCACGTTGTCACCTACATACTGATTATTTGCATCAACTTGGGCAAATACGCAACTTCCCCAATCGATCAATGACAACTTTTCTTGGCTTTCATCCCAAACCAAATTAGAGGGTTTTATATCTCCATGCACAATGGGTTTAGCTTTATGATTGAATTGATTTTCACGCAGGGCCACTAGAATGTCACACAATTGAACGAGGATTTTAACTATTGTATGCGCTGGCAAAGGGCCTTTTTTAAGTGAATATTGTTCTAAGTCTATACCTTGCGCTCGTCCCATGACTAAAATTGACTGTCTGTTTACCCGCTGAAACTCTATCATTTTGGGCACGTTAGGGTGATTAACCTGAGACAGCATAAAAGCTTCTTCTTCCAGGCGATCCTGAATATGTTGTGGCAGGGTTATTTTAGAAAATTTAAACACATGGGCTTGTCCAGTAGGCGAAACACCTGAAAATGCAAAGCCAAAGGCGCCTTTACCAATTAATTCAACATCTGAATAACCCAGTTTAATTAGTTGTCGTTCGCATAATTGAAACCAGTCTTTAAGTTTCTTAGCATCTTTATGGGATAACAGATAAACAGATTGATCATCTGGAATGTAAAAATGCTTTAACTGGACTTTCGTCATGGATAGTTAAGCCGCAGTTCTATGCCAAACCAATTTGGATAAACCTTGGCCATTTTCGACTACGTTTTTATCTAGGATTGCCAGCATTTGTTCGAGATTATCAGCCAATTGATATGGCGGATTGATGATTAACACACCAGATCCATACATGCCGGCATTACATTCAGCCGGCGTGTTCAGAAGCTCTATACTAAAGGTTGGCTGATTATGAAAACTGGTCAATTCATCTACCATGGCTTGTGACAATCCAGCTTTAGCCACTGACACAACGTCTGAATTTTTATCAATGCGTTTATCTGCCAAAAGAGGATACCAGATCAAAAAAATGCCATTGGGCCACTTCTTGATTGCTGAAAATATAGCTTTTTCAACAGCGCCGTATTCGGTGGCATTTTCATAAGGGGGATCAATTAACACCAATCCTCTACGCGGCGTTGGCGGCATAAGCGCTGCTAGAGCTTCAAATCCATCTCTTTGATGAATATGAGCGTCGCGTTGGGCAAAGTTACGCAACTCTTGCACCATCTTTTGTGCTAATTCATTTAAGTGGACAGTATCTTGAGGTCTTTTTTTAGCCAACAATACTGCAGGTGAACCTGGATACAAACCCTGATTGACATAAGACTCAACTATATTTATATAATCATCTAACAAACTGGATTGCCCTTTCAAGGCCAATGTTTTCTTAAACGCTAACTCGTCTCGTTTAGCAATCACATCTTGATCCGTTAAAGAATAAGTGCCTTCTCCCGCGTGGGTATCAAGCATGAAAAAAGGTTTATCTTTTTCATGCAGTTTATTCAAAACAGCCAGCAAACATAAATGCTTGAGCACGTCCGCATGATTGCCTGCATGAAATTTGTGTTGATAACTTAGCAACTTATACTCACTATTGAGAAGACTTAGCGTAAGTTTATCAACATTTTTTCTGGCTGACTAAGGTAATCCATCCAAAGGTTATTGAACTTGACCATTGTCGCCCCATCAATAACCCTATGATCACCCGACCAACTTAGGTGCATGATATGTTTGGCTACCACTTTATCTTGCTCATCAAATCTCGGTAATTTTTGTGTTTTACCCAAAGCCACTATTGCAACGTCGGGTTTATTGATTATAGGCGTAGCTGTCATACCGCCAATAGCACCAATATTACTGATGCTAATGCTCCCACCTGATAATGCTTGATTACTGAGCTTCCCATCTCTTGCATCATTGATAATTTGGTTTAACTCAATGGCAATTTGTTTGATGGATTTTTCTTGGACGTTTTTTATATTAGGGACAAGTAGACCTATTTTAGAGTCAACTGCCAAACCAATATTATGGCTTGCTAAATAAGTGATTTCAGTTTCTTCTTCGTTTAATCTGGCGTTTATTTGCGGATATTGCGTCAATGCCAAAGATAATGCTTTGATAAAGAAAGGCATAAAACTCAGTTTAATATTTTCTCTTTCAAATTCTGGTTTTAATTTCTCTCTTAACTGTATCAATGCATCCATTTCCAATTCATCAGTAACAGTAAAGTGAGGGATACTGTAAACACTGGCTTTCATTTTTTTGGCCATTGCCGCCAATACGCCTTTTACCGGAATCACTTTATCTTCAGTTGAAGCTTCAGAAGAAGGGCTAGCAACCTTTTGAGTTGGTTGGTTAATTTGTTCTTTTTCAGTTGAGCTATTCGGTAAATTTTCGTTATGAATTACATCTTGTTTTAAAATACGGCCTTTTTTACCGCTGCCCGAAATGTCTGATAGGTTAATTCCTTGTTCTTTAGCTAAACGCCTAACCGCAGGACTTGCGATAGGTTTAGTAGAGTTTACTGGAGGCTCAAAGGCTTCTCCTTGCTTGTTGGATGAAACACTATCAATTCTTGATTGAGTGGTATTTCTATCATTAGCAGAGGATTGAGCGGGTGCTTGGGTGTTGTCACTAGAATCAACGCCGCGCAAGTCAAATAAAGGTGCATCGACTTTCGCGATATCACCTTGCTTATAATAAAGTTTATCGATTACCCCAGCGTGTTTTGCCGGAATTTCAACAACAGCTTTATCTGTCATTACTTCGACTACTACTTGATCTTCCAATACTTCGTCGTTTTCCGCTACATGCCACTTTACAATTTCACATTCAACGATGCCTTCGCCTATGTCAGGCAATATAAAGGTTTCAACGTTACTGCTTGCGGCTATATTGGCTTCCACTGCTTTACTGTTATCCTGAGCTGGCTGATTTTCAGTTCGCTCTTCGGTATTGCTAACAGATGAAGTATCAGTTTCCATGGCAAACAATGGGGCATGCACCTTTGCAATGTCACCTTCTTGATAATAAAGTTTTTTCACTACACCATCGTGCATTGCTGGAATTTCCACTGTTGCTTTATCCGTCATAACTTCAGCTACTGGTTGATCTTCTACTATTTGATCTCCTTCGCTCACTAGCCATTTCAGGAGTTCACATTCCACAATGCCTTCGCCGATATCGGGTAGAATAAAGTCTTGGTTCATCATATTCTCCTAATAATCCATTGTCCGACGAATTGCTTCATAGGTTTTTAAATGATCTGGCATGTATTCTTTTTCATGAGCAAGAGGATAAGGAGTATCTAAGCCTGTCACCCTTGCTATGGGCGCTTCTAGATACAAAAAGCATTCTTGTTGAATAGTTGCCGCAATTTCACTGGCGAAACCACCTGTCATTGGCGCTTCATGATTAATCAATAATCGACCTGTTTTAAACACTGATTGACAAACCGTTTCCACATCCCAAGGAAGAATACTTTGCAAATCGATAACTTCGCATGAAATCCCATCTTGTTCTGCCATTGACGCTGCTTTTTCGATGACTTCTACTTGAGCTCCCCAAGCCAAAAGCGTAATGTCAGAACCCGTTTTTACCACATCAGCTTTCCCTAAAGGTAAGGTATATTCTTCTTCAGGCACATCTCCTACTGCCGCTCTATAAAGTCTTTTAGGCTCCATAAATAATACCGGGTTAGGATCTTCGATAGAGGACAGTAAAAGCCCTTTCGCTTGATAGGGATTACGCGGAATAACCACTTTTAATCCAGGTACATGAGCAAAAAATGCTTCTGGTGATTGGCTGTGATAATGCCCGCCAGCGATTCCGCCGCCATAAGGCGTACGAATCGTGAGTGAACCACAACTAAACTGGCCACCGGATCTGTATCTAAATTTGGCGGTTTCATTCACAATTTGATCGAATGCGGGAAAAATATAATCGGCAAATTGAATTTCAGCAATTGCATAAGATCCCTGTGAGGCTAAGCCATTCGCAAAACCAATAATTCCTTGCTCAGTTAAAGGCGTATTAAAACAGCGTGATTTGCCAAATTTTTCTTGTAGATTCGAGGTTGCTCTAAAAACGCCACCAAAATGTCCTACATCTTCGCCAAACACCATAGCCGAAGGATGTTTTTGCATACTTAAAATTAATGCGTTATTGATCGCCTGTAACAAATTCATTTTTGCCATTATTTGTTACTCCCTGCAGTTTTAGGATAAGCCTCTGGGTATTTCTTGATATGGCTTTTTAATTCTTTTAACTGTTTTTCTAAATGCCAAGGCGGAGTATCGTAAACGTCGTTAATGATTTCATCTATCTCACAGATAGAAATTTTCTCTGCTACTTTTAAAGCGGCTAAGATTTCTTCTCTAGTTTTAGTTTTATAAGCTTCTAAAGCCTCTTTATCTAACCAATTCTTTTCTTGCATCCAAGTTTCAAAGCGAACAATGGGATCCCGTTCTGCCCATTTTTGTTCTTCTTCTTTGCTTCTGTAGCCGCTAGGATCATCAGAGGTCGAATGGGCGGATAATCTATAGGTCATTGCCTCAACCAACACGGGACAATTTTCTTCTAATGCAATCTTACGAGCTTGAGCTGTTGCCGAATACACAGCCAACACGTCATTGCCATCAACCCTTATAGTTTTAACACCATAACCAATCCCTCTCGAAGCTATGCCATCACCGGCAAACTGTTCGTCTGCTGGTGTTGAAATTGCGTAGCCGTTATTTCTGCAAAAGAAAACGCAGGGGCAATTCAGTACTGCAGCCATATTTAACCCAGCATGAAAGTCGCCTTCAGATGCTGCGCCTTCGCCAAAAAAGCAAATAGTTATTGCCGATTGTCCGGCCATTTTTTGCCCATAGGCATAACCTGCAGCTTGCGGAATTTGAGTGCCTAGGGGTGAAGACACTGTCATAAAGTTGAGTGCTTTATCACCGTAATGAATAGGCATTTGACGACCTTTGTTGGGATCGTCTTTATTACTAAACATTTGATTCATAAACTGCTGTGTTGTGTAGCCTCTATAGACTAGAGCGCCCTGCTCTCGATATTGCGACATGATCATATCTTGAGGTTCTAATGCTGCTGCGGAAGCTACAGTAGCTGCTTCTTCTCCAAGCGAGGCTAGATAAAAACTGATTCTACCTTGACGTTGAGCGCCGATCATACGGTCATCCAATAATCGCGTGTAATGCATACTGTTCAGTATTTTTTGTGCTGTATCACGATCAAAAAACTTCACTTTTTTGGGATTAATTTCAACTCCCTGTTCGTTTAACAGTTGCAACATTGGAATTTCTAAAAGTCCATTTTCAATAACACTGACGTTATGAGAAATTTTGACGTTAGAAAGATGGTTTCTATTTTGCATTAGCGTCTCTTAGTAACATGCTTGGTAAATAAATTGTCATCTTATTTACGTTTCATTTACATGTAATAGTAGTAGAGAAGTCCATATTTGGTTTTGCTAAATTTAGAAAGAGGATACACATTTTGGTGATGATTATTTCAATTACCTCAACCCAATTAGGATACTTGTCCTATTTATCGTTTTTTTGTATTGAAATTATTACATTTTCATAAAAAATTTAATTCACCAGATTCAAATTTCAAGGAAACTTTGCAACTTGTGTTAGTCTTAGTCGTAATTAATTAATCTTTTAAGAACCCGTTGCCGTTTGGCAACAATTTAGAGGGTCGGAGACCAATTTAAATGAAATATTTAGCTCTAATGGTGAGTGTTGCTCTAGCATCGACCAATGTTGAGGGTAAAATTAATGAACATGCATCCACAAACTTGGTGTTAAACGCCAACTCAGATCAAAAAACTCGGGTTATCAGGTCATTCCCAAATACGGAAAAAGCCACCAACCGAAATGTCACCTTTGAATATGAAGCCGAACTTAAAAATGGCGATTATATTTATATAATCGAATTGGAAGACGCTCCTGTTGCCGCAAACCAAAATATGGCCCAGTATTTGGGTAATAGACAAGCGGGCCAACAAAGAAATCAAGCTCAAATAAAATCTTATGTTGCTAAGCTGGAACAACAGCAACAGGTTTTAATCACTAATATTGCAAAACAAACTAATAGCCACAAAGTTGTTGCACAATATCATTATGCCCTTAATGGTATCGCAGTTCGAATGTCCCAAGAGGACGCAGCAAAGGTTGCGAAATTGGCTGGTGTTAAAAGTATTTCAAGAGATAAGATATATAAAAAGGATACCGACAGAGGCCCTGAGTTAGTTGGTGCACCTGCACTTTGGCAAGGCCAGGTTCCGTCACTTTTAGCTAATCAAGGTGAAGGAGTTGTTATCGGAGTAATAGATTCTGGTATCAATACTGACCACCCGTCTTTTGCGGAAATTAGTGGTGATGGCTACACACATACAAACCCTCTAGGTAGCGGGAATTATTTAGGAGATTGCGTCAGTGATGCTGATTTATGTAATGCAAAACTCATTGGCGTATATAGTTATCCCGATATAACTGATGCTTACGCCGACACAGATGTATTTCCACCTAATCTTCCTCAAAATGGAGAAGATTACGATGGTCATGGAAGCCATGTTGCGTCTACGGCCGCTGGTAACGTGTTGTTAGATGTAGCTGAAACGTTTCCAGAATCTGGCGCAGAAGAAAGTGATGGTGTTACCACCGAATTTACCTTTTCGCGTATCAGTGGCGTAGCACCAAGAGCCAATATTGTCTCATACCAGATCTGTTATCCAGGCTCAGAATCAGATGGCGATACCTATAACAGTTGTCCGGGGTCTGCCATTATTAAGGGTATTGATTCGGCAATTGCAGACCAAGTCGATGTTATCAACTACTCTATTAGCGGTGGTGGTAATCCATGGAATAGTTCAACTGAACGCGCATTCTTAAATGCAAATAACATAGGAATATATGTCGCCACATCTGCCGGAAATAGCGGTCCTAATCCATCGTCCAGTGAAAAAAATGCCCCATGGTATACCTCAGTAGCAGCAAGTGAACATGGTCGCCAAAATGCTTTTGTCAAAGAGTTAAACAACTTTACAGGTGGAAATTCAACGCCCCCGGTTACAAGTGGTCAAAGTAATTCTGGCAGTATTCGCGCCCCAATTGTTTATGCGGGTGACTTTGCAAATCCAAATGATCCTAACAATGATTCAGCGCAGTGTTTAGAGCCATTTCCAGCCAACACCTTTAGCGGTCAAATTGTGGTTTGCGACCGCGGCGAAATTGCTCGAGTAGACAAAGCGATTAATGTTGACGCAGGTGGTGCTGGTGGTTTTGTGCTGGCAAATGTTGATGGCGGAGATACATTTTTAGCCAACGACCAGTACGTCATACCTGGGATACACATTAAAGCGGCTGATGGAAACATCTTAAAGCAATGGTTAGCTTCTGGAGCTAACCATATGGCGACAATTACCTCTTCAACACGTAACCAAGCTATCGATCAGGATAGAGTTGATATTATTGCTTCCTTCTCATCCAGAGGTCCAAATGCAACCAATAGTACGTTAACTCCTACCCTGGCCGCTCCTGGTGTAGATATCTACGCTGCTTATGCTGATCAACAGTTTGGTCATGATGGGCACGAACCTGCCGCTGGCGATTTCAGTTATTTGCAAGGCACGTCGATGGCAAGTCCTCACGTTGCTGGTGCCGCCGCACTATTGAGCTCAATTCATCCAACTTGGACACCAGATCAAATTCGCTCAGCTTTATCAATGACAGCAAATTCGTCTATGCGTGCAAATGATGAAACAACGGATGCTGACTATTTTGATATGGGAGCAGGTCGAATTAGAGTAGATTTGGCTGCTCAGGTGGGTCTAGTATTAAATGAAACCTATACAAATTATTTAAACGCTAATCCTTCTTCAGGCGGAGAACCTAAAGCACTTAATATTCCTAGCATAACCGATGATGAATGTTTAGGTATTTGTACTTGGAGTCGAACTTTCACTGCCACTCAAGATGGTAGCTGGACGGTAAATTCCCAAGCATTTGATCCTGATCTCAACATCACGGTTTCGCCAACGTCTTTTGATATATTGGCAGGTCAAACACAAACCGTAACAGTTACAATTGATAGTTTAGCGACGACTAAAACAGAATATGTATTTGGCCAATTAACACTCAGTGCCAGTAATAGTCCTGACCTTAATCTACCTATTTCAATTTTATCAAGTCTTGGGGATGTGCCTACTGAAGTAAATTTCAGCGCATCTCGCTTAAATGACATGTATGTAATTGAAGATTTGGAAACTTTCTCATTAGCTGAATTTTATGCAACACCTTTTAGCTTAACCAAAGCGACAGTAGTTACAGGTGACATTGCGGAAGATACTGATAACAGTGATTATTTAGATGATTTGGACGATGGTGTTACAGTGACAGCCGTTGAAGTACCAGCAAATGCGAAACGCATCATTGCTAAAACAGTGGCTTCTACAGCGCCAGATCTAGATCTATTTTTGTTGTATGATGCAAACAATGACGGTTTCTTATCCAGTTCTGAAGAATTAGCCAGCAGCTTGAGTTCTAATCAATTTGAAGAAGTGATGGTTAATTTCCCTGAAGCTGGCACCTACTATGTTGTGGTGCAAAGTTTCTCCGGTTCAAATGCTGCTACTGATAGCTACGAAATGCACTATGCCGTAGTGACCGATCAAAATGACGGGAACTTACAAGTGGATGCGCCTAGCAGCGTGACTGAAAACACCCCATTTTCTATTGATTTACTCTATGATTTAGCTGAGGCAGAAGAAGGCGACGTGTTCTACGGCGCAGTTGGATTGTCGAACAATGAAACGAATCCAGATAAATTGGGCATGATAGATGTCAATTTAACGCTTTCCACCTTTGATACAAAAATTGATGGTACTCCGACTCGACTTGAGCCTAATGAAACGGCCTCTTTAAAAGTCTTAGTAAATGGAAACACAACGGCTGATACTCGTTCATATAGAATAGAAGTACCGCTACCCGCTAATACCAGCTTCTCCCAATTTACCACAGAAAATGATGGTCAAATGATAGGAAATAGTTTGTTTTGGGTTGTAGAGAAAC
Organism: uncultured Glaciecola sp.; assembly: GCA_947496235.1. GTDB lineage: Bacteria > Pseudomonadota > Gammaproteobacteria > Enterobacterales > Alteromonadaceae > Glaciecola. Next base: position 174,888 of record CANMCE010000001.1, read on the forward strand.
TTCCGGGTGACACTACTACAACTGAATTAGATTTTGATATTCAACTGTTACCTGAACGAGAGCCAGGGCCAATTGAAGTCTCATTGCTCAGTGAATTGTTAAATCGTAGCTATACTAGTGTGTTAGAGCCTGCCCCTTTTACCAAATTACAGTTAGAAGGTGCTCCGAGCATAGCGGTACAAGGAAATGCGAATAACACCTTTGTTATGCAAGAGACAGAAACGTTAACTATTCCTGTAACTTTCACAGATCCTAATGATGATGAAATTACCGTTACTTGGACGCAAACCTCTGGTCCCACGGCAACAGTCACTCAAACCGCAAGTGGTGCAGATATTGAGGCACCATTTGTGGACACTGATAGTGTCATGAACTTTACAATACAAGCAGTAGATGCTTTTGATAACGCCACTACTGCTGATATCAGTATTAGCGTTACCAATAATGAGGCCCCAAGCATAACCACTATTACTGCACCAACATCAGGAACCGGCGGAACACAGATTAACATTAGTTTTAGTGCCACTGATCCTGAAAATGATGCGTTAACTTATAGCATAGGTGGTGTAAGCGGTAGCTCGAGGAACCTCACGTTGCCAACTACAGGTACCAGTGTTTCTTATGAACTGAGAGTGTCCGATGGTATTAATGTCACTATAGATAGAGTAACGATTTCTTTAACTCAGACAGCCCGTCCAAACAATAATAGTGGCGGCGGTGGTGGTGGTAGTATGGGTATTCTACTACTGACCATTGCTGGTCTAATGAGTGTTATGCGTCGCTATAGATACGCAAACGCCGTTGAATAATTAACACTCTGGCGGTCATTAATATGGCCGCCGTACTTAACCCGACGATAAAACCAAACCAAAATCCTTTTGCCGCCATTGGTTCTCCAAACCAATCAGTCAACCCAAGCACTACAGCTGTCGGAAAACCCACACACCAATAAGAAAATAAAGAAATTATTACCATAGCTTTATTGTCTCTATAGCCTCTTAGGGAATTAGCTCCTACCACTTGAATACAATCTGAAAATTGAAACACTGCGGCCAATAATAATAATTCTGCGGCCATTTGGATTACGGATGAATTACTGGTATATAAACTGGCAATAAAGTGTGCGCCCAAGACAGTAAAAGTAGCGGTAAAGCCCACCGTCGTAAACGTAAGTAACAATGCCGATTTATATGCATAGGAAGTCAGGTGCTTTTTATTTTCTCCCATTAAAAATCCAATACGAATCGCAACCGCCATACCGATTGAAAGAGGTAACATGAAAATAAGCGCACTGAAATTTAACGCGATTTGATGAGCCGCTACTGTATTGGCACCAAAAGGTGCTAATAATAAGGCCGCCAGTGCAAACAATGTTACTTCAGCCAAAAGGGTAAAGGCTATTGGGATTCCTAACCCAATTAACTGCTTTATTTTTTGCCATTTGAAGCGGCGAAAACCATGAAAAACACGGTATTGTTTTAACTCTGGTTTCATCATGGTGTAAGCGACTGTTGCTATGGCCATTATGTAGAATACCAACATGGTGGCGAGTCCACAGCCTGGACCTCCCATTTCAGGTAAGCCTCCAACGCCATTAATTAACATATAATTTGCCGGAATGTTAACGATTAAACCGGCAAACATAATCATCATAGTAGGTCGAGTTCTAGATAAGCCTTCACAGTAATTTCTAAACACTTGATAAACTGCAAACGCCGGCATGGAAAAGAACACATAGCCTATATAATCTAGCGTTTTGCTTTTTAATTCAGCAGACATATCTAAATAGTTGAGGACATTTGGTATAAGTGGCATTAAAAGTAACACAAGAATACTGACTATTAGGGTTAAATAAAGCGCTTGAAAAACCCAATCAGCTGCCATACTGGTCTTGTTTGCCCCATGAATTCTGGCAATTTGAGGGGTTAAGGCTAAACACAATCCTTGGATAAATACTAGAAATGGCAAGGTAACACCAAATCCAACTGCCACTGCAGCCATATCCATAGCGCTATACCGCCCAGCCATCACTGTATCAGAGACACCCATGAGAGTTTGGGTTACTTGTGCAATTAGCAATGGCCAAGTCAATACGGCTAATTTTTTGATTTCAACAAGGAACGCCCCTTTAGCTGGAGCCGCCTGATTCATTGACATTTAGCGTTGCTTCCCTTGGCCGGTTATTTATTAGAATTGTGTTTCCACTATATTCTTCGAACTTACGAATTGAGGTCTTGCGGGGGTGATAATATCGCCAAGTCAGGCTAAATCAATCATTTTTTTAATAAAGCTCGCATGCTATCGGTTAAGCCTTCGAGGGTTAATGGGAACATTCGATCTTGCATTAATTCTCGCATGATATGAATGGAAGCATGATAATGCCAATAGTTCTTTGGCTGTGGATTCAGCCATACAGCGTATTCAAAATGGTTAAGAATTCGTTGCATCCAGGTGGCGCCAGGCTCTTCATTCCAGTGCTCTACACTCCCACCTGGGTAGGTAATTTCATAGGGCCCCATAGTAGCATCGCCGACAAAAATCACCTTATAATCTCGACCGTATTTATGGATGATATCCATTACACTGATATCATTTTTGCCTCTACGTCTATTGTCTTTCCAAACACCTTCGTAAATACAATTATGAAAATAAAAGTACTCTATATGTTTGAACTCTGTATGTGCAGCACTGAATAACTCTTCACACAAATTGATATAAGGATCCATAGATCCACCAATATCAAAAAACAAAAGTACTTTAATAGCATTTCGCCGTTCAGGCGCCATTTTAACGTCTAAATATCCGCCATTTTTAGCCGTAGACGAAATTGTATCTGGAACATCGAGTTGATCACTAGCACCTGTTCGAGCAAACTTACGTAGTCGGCGCAAAGCTACTTTAATGTTTCGAGTACCAAGCTCAACATCATTCGAAAGGTTTTTAAATTCTCGTTTATCCCAAACCTTTACCGCTGAAAAATTGCGATTACCATCTTGACCAACTCTAACACCTTCAGGATTATAACCGTATGCACCAAAAGGCGAAGTACCACCTGTACCAATCCATTTATTGCCACCTTGGTGCCTTTCTTTTTGCTCTTCCAGTCGTTGCTTTAAGGTTTCCATGAGCTTATCTAAGCCACCTAAAGCTTCTATTTGCTTTTTCTCTTCGTCAGTTAGTACTTTTTCTAATTGCTTGGTTAGCCAATCTTGAGGAATTTCAGTATCAAAAATATTAATTGCTTGAACGCCTTTGAAATATTCGGCGAATGCACGGTCATATTTATCAAATTGACTTTCATCTTTTATTAGCAAGGCGCGTGACAAGACATAAAAATCATTAACGTCTCCGCTAATCACTTGTTTTTCTAACGCAGACATCAAATCCAGATATTCAGTGATACTGGTTTTTACCTGATGTTTTCGTAAGCAGAAAAAGAAATTAATGAGCATTTATCGTCTTGCCATAAACATGAGTTTTTCAAACAAATGAATGTCTTGCTCGTTTTTCAAAAGCGCACCATACAGTGGTGGTAAGGCATTTTTTTGCTCTTGATCTGCCAATACTTCCGGCGAAATATCGTCTGCGACTAATAATTTTAGCCAATCGATTAGCTCTGAGGTAGACGGTTTTTTCTTTAAACCACCAATTTCTCTCAATTGAAAGAAGGATTTTAGCGCTTGGTCCAAGAGTTGTTTTTTCAAATTAGGAAAGTGCACATCGACTATTTGCTTCATTTCATCTTCGTTAGGAAAATTAATGTAGTGGAAAAAACAACGGCGCAAGAATGCGTCTGGTAGTTCTTTTTCATTATTTGAGGTAATAATGACTATGGGCCTTTGTTTGGCAGCAATACGTTCTTGTGTTTCATACACAAAAAATTCCATGCGATCTAACTCTAGTAATAGGTCGTTTGGAAATTCGATATCTGCTTTATCGATCTCGTCAATCAACAAAACGGGGCGTTTTTCTGCGGTAAACGCCTGCCACAATTTACCTTTGACGATATAGTTTTTAATGTCTTTAACTCGCTCATCACCTAGCTGACTATCACGCAATCGAGACACTGCGTCATATTCATACAAGCCCTGCTGGGCGCGTGTTGTAGACTTTATGTGCCATTGAATCAAATCAGTATTTAAACTGGAAGCCAACTCTTCAGCCAACATGGTTTTGCCCGTGCCAGGCTCACCTTTTATTAATAATGGTTTCTCCAACGTAATGGCGGCATTGACCGCCAATTGAAGTTCTTTTGTCGCAATATATTGTTGAGTTCCGGTAAACGCCATTTTCTTTCCAATTATTCATTAATAACATATAGCAAAAAAACACTTTCGTTTTTTGGCATAAGGAATAAGCTTAACACTGTAACATTTTACGATCTTTACAAAACTAAAGATTATGAATATTTGCGTTTAAATAAAACTAATGGCTCTGTTCTCGTTAACTTATGAAATAATCTGATGTATAAGGCTTAAAGAAGGTAGCAGTGCCATTTGAAAGACGCTGTAAACCCATCCATGGGCGCTCTACGAAATCATCCATGATTTCGAAGCTTTCAAATGGCACTGCTACCTTCTTTAAGCCCAAGATTAATAGTATGTGTTATTTCATAAGTTAACGAGAACAGAGCTAAGCTAATAGCAAATGATTTAAAGGATAACATCATTATGAGCACATTTGACGACTCTTCACTTTCAATCGGTAATACTCCACTGGTTAAACTTAATCGCGTCTTAGATGGCGCTAATGTTTATGCCAAAATAGAAAGCCGTAACCCCAGCTTCAGCGTAAAGTGCCGTATTGGCGCAAACATGATTTGGGATGCTGAAAAGAAAGGCATTCTGACTAAAGACAAAGAAATTATTGAGGCTACCAGTGGTAATACGGGTATCGCACTAGCTTTCGTTGCCGCTTCACGAGGCTATAAAATTACCCTTACTATGCCTAGCAGCATGAGTTTGGAAAGACGTAAATTATTAAAAGCCCTTGGTGCCAACCTAGTGTTGACTGAGCCACCAAAAGGAATGAAAGGCGCAGTAGCTAAAGTACAAGAATTAATGGATGCAAACCCAGGTAAATATGTACCTATGAATCAGTTTGAAAATCCTGCCAATCCAGAAATTCATGAAAAAACCACTGGTCCTGAAATTTGGGAAGCCACCGATGGCAAAGTTGATGCCTTTATTGCCGGTGTTGGAACTGGCGGTACCTTGACCGGTGTTTCTCGTTATTTGAAAAATACTAAAGGCAAAGCGATAACTACTGTGGCAGTTGAACCCGAAGATTCACCAGTGATTACCCAAGCATTGGCAGGTGAGGATTTGACGCCTGCTCCACACAAAATCCAAGGCATAGGCGCAGGTTTTATTCCTGGCAACCTTGATTTATCATTGATTGATGAAGTAGAAAGAGTCTCTAATGATGACTGTATGGAAATGGCTCGCCGTCTTATGAAAGAAGAAGGCATTTTGGCGGGGATCTCCTCAGGTGCAGCAGTTGTTGCAGCGAAACGCTTTGCAGAACGCCCTGAAAACAAAGATAAAACCGTGGTAGTTATCTTGGCCAGTGGTACTGAACGTTACTTAAGTAGTCCGTTGTTTGCGGGTGAGTTTTCAGAATTAGAAGAAGTACAATAAAGGACTTCCATTTTTGATAAGTTTGAAGGGGCTTTAACGCCCCTTTTTCATTGAAGTAATTTACACCTTGGCCGATAGCATAATAAGTTAACCAGAGAGCCTATTATGCGAAGCAAAATTTTTTTAATCATCTTAATGAGCATTATATTAATCGCTTGCACAGATGAAAATGATGCCACTAATGCTGGACGCTACGGCATGATGAGTAAGGACACACCACAATACACAGCGGTACTTTTTATGCGTGCCGTATATGAAGAAAAAGACATGCAAAAAATCGTTGCACTCAGTGAAAAGCGTCTTGCAAACCGTCTAAAATCTCTCCATACAGCAAAAAACATCCAGCGCCATATCCTTGGATTACGTTTAGATAGTATGACAGCTGAGCCAGTGTCTGGAGGCACTTTGCTGTATTCTGAACTCAAAGATGATGCCACTATTGAAATAAAAATTATTGGGCAGTACAACGGTGACAAAGTTACCGAACTACGTATTCTGGAAATGGTAAAAGAAAGCGGCGACTGGAAAGTCGCCGAAGTAAAAACTGGCGTTTATTGACCGACAGCTATCCCCTCTCTTCGAGGGTCGGCGCCACCAATAAGGGTGCCATTTTCTAGCTGAATGCCATGTAAGCCACTGTTTAAGTCTATGATGCGCACATCGTGGCCTTTAGCTTCTAGAGACGCTTTTAGGTTTTCTATGCTTCTTCCTTTTTCCAGCGCAGTATAATCATTTCGATTAGTGATTCTGGGTGCGCTAATGGCTTCTTGCACGTTCATATCATAATCCAAAACATATAGAAGGGTTTGTGCTACATAATTGATAATTCGACTACCGCCGGGAGAACCCACCACCAATTTTAGGTTATTGTTCTCATCAAACACCATGGTTGGCGACATGCTGCTCCTAGGACGCTTTTTAGGCTCTACCTTATTTAACACCATTTCACCATCGCTCCCCGGATCCAAAGCAAAATCAGTAAGTTGGTTATTCAATAAAAAGCCATCTACCATCAACCCAGAACCGAACATAAATTCAATACTAGTGGTCATGGAAATCGCATTACCTTCTTTGTCGACGATACTCAGATGACTTGTGCTAGGAAGATTGTAATCCGGGCCATTTCTCACCAAAAGGTTATTATAGGGTTTACCCGCTGATGCTTTTGTCCAATTACCCTCAAGTGAAATTAAACTGGCTCTTTCTTTCATATAACCCGGATTAACCAGAGGGACTGCAGACAACCCAAGAAAATCTAAGTCTGCAATGTAAGCTTCTCTATCGGCAAAAGCCAGTGCGCTTGATTGACTAAATAAGTGTACAAACTCAGCAGATGAAGGTGATACAGTGCTTAGGTCAAACTGTTCCAAGCCTTTTAAGATTTGTTGCACACTAACGCCGCCTGAGCTTGGTGGAGCCATACCACAAACACGAAATTTGCGGTATACACCACACATAGGAGAACGCTTAATTGCTTCATAATCACGTAAATCTGCAGTACTCATTTTACCAGGATTAATCGGTGATAACCGCACGGTTTCAGCGATTTTTTCAGCGAGTTCTCCAGTGTAAAAATAGTCTGCCCCCTCATCCGCTATATGTTGCAAGGTTTCCGATAATGCATTGTTTTTTAGCAGAGTACCGGCTTTAATCGGCTGCCCTTGAGGCTTAAAGTAATTATAGCTTTCAGCAAAACTATTTAGGCCCGGATGCAAATCTAAGCTGAGTAATTTTGCTAACCTGGGGCTAACTTCAAACCCATTAGCAGCCTGGTCTATACTGTCGCTGAATAGCTTTTCCCACTCTAATTTTCCGTGATCGGTGTGCGCCATTTCTAACGCCCTAAGCACGCCAGGCACTCCCACTGAATTGCCACCAACCACAGCATCACGCCAGCTCATAGGCTTGCCATCGACAATAAATTTAAACGGATCGCTATTAATAGGCGCTATTTCACGACCATCATAAGTGTACAAACGCTTTTCTTTATTATCCCAATATAAAATAAAAGCCCCGCCACCTATGCCAGAAGATTGAGGTTCAACAAGGGTTAGCATTGCTTGCACAGCAATTGCAGCATCAATTGCACTGCCACCTTGCTCAATGATACGTTTGCCTGCCCAAGATGCATATGGATTTGCGGCGACCACCATATATTCTTTAGAGGTGAAGGCTTTATTTTGGCTTAAACCAGTTGCGGCTTCTGGTTCTCTATCTTCTCGTGGTTGTTGCTGAGCCATTACGTTTAGTGATAACGCACACAAGGCCACATACAATAATTTCATTTTATGCTTCTACCTATCTAAATATGTCAAAGTTAATTGCACGTTTTTCAACAAAAGCCGAAAACGCTTCTTTTGCAGGCGGACTTTGCATTGCCGCCACAAAATGTTTGAGCTCTTCATCTATATGCACTCTTACCTTATCAGTTTCGCTATGTAGCAAACGTTTTGTCTGCTTTAACGCTTCAGCTGGCTTTGCCGCCAATTTTTTTGCAAGCTGATCAACACGATTCTGCAAGTCATTTTCGCACACTTGAGAAATTAAACGACATTCTAACGCTTTTGACGCTGTAAAAACTTCACCTAACATTAATAATTCTGCTGCGGCAAGTTGGCCTGCTAATCGAGGAACCAAAAAACTGGAAGCATATTCAGGCACTAATCCTAAATTGATAAAGGGCATAGAAAACTTAGTGTTTTTATCCGCTAACACGAAATCACAATGTAACAATAAAGTGGTTCCAATACCTATAGCTAATCCCTCTACCTTGGCGATTACCGGTAGCGGGCAGTTTAAAAGCGCTTGCATGAATTGGTAAGTTTCACTTATTTCATTTGCACCTTCTTCAGTCGGCGTTTGCATGAATTCAGTAACATCGTTACCTGAGGTGAATATCCCTTGGCATCCTTTAATAACAACAACTCTAGCCCCCTGCTCTTCAGCACTATTTAAAGCATCCGCCATGCTTTGATACATTGCAGGAGTTAATGCATTTTTTTTCTCAGGCCGATTAATGGTGATATTTAAGATTGATTCTGTTATTTGGCTCGCAATCATTTACTTCTCGAATCTGCTTTCAGTGTTAAGATAGAGTGTACCATTAGACTAACATCTTTCCACGACACTAATAATAATTCCATTGTATGAATTTGCTGAATAAAAACTTGAACACTTTACTGGTAATTGCCTCGATTTGCATAATTACTCAGCTATTTGATCTAAAAAGTTTGTTAGAATTTAACCGAACAGCCATTGAAAACGGGCAAATTTATCGTTTAATTACAGCGCATTTAGTACACCAAAACACTAATCATTTACTGCTAAATTTGGCTGGATTGACTGTATTAATATTATTATTTTCAGATTATTGTACAAATTCCCAGCAACTAATTTTGTTTTTAGTCTGTGGATTTGTTATCAGTTTGTCGATACTAATATTCTCAGATCTGGAAGTATATTTAGGTTTATCTGGGTGTTTGCACGGAATTTTTGCATGGGGTGTATGCCAGGACGTCAAAAAGAAAAGAAAATCTGGTTGGGTTTTGGCTATTGGTCTAATAATAAAAATAATTTATGAACAGTTTTTTTATCAACCCGGTACAACAGAAAAACTAATAGAAATTAGCGTTGCTGTGGACGCACATCTATGGGGTGCAATTGCAGGGGTAATATTCGTTTATATTTCATTGCTTTTAAAAAGAGATATTTTTTCCCGTAATTAATTTGTTTATTTTATCCAAAATGCGCACTGGAGGCGTCATGAAAAATTTCACACAGGGATTAGTCGTTTTTATTTTTCTCTTTTCCCTTTCCTCAGTGTCACTTTTTAGTGTGGCACAAAGTAGCGATGTCGTTCGCGCTAAACATTTGATTAGTCAAGTCGAGCGTGGTTTAAAAACCATCAAACAAAATGACATGAATACTATTAATGGTTTTACAGACAAACTAAAACAAGCCAAAGATATACTAGAAGCTGAAACAAACAAACAAGCACCTTCCTTTAAGGAAGCTGCTGGACAATGGATGGAGGCCCGAAATCAGCTTTATACCACCTTAGATATGTGGAAAAACAATGCGAACGCTTCCAACGCTCAAACCCAACAAAAAAATACCCCTCAAGGGACGTCAAGCTCAGATTTGTATAACCAACTAATCAGTAAATATCAAAGTCAAAACCGTCCCAAATTAGATTCAGATGCTGATGTTCAAACAGCATTAGATTGGCTCAATAAAATGATGAATCTATATAGTGAACAATGGCAAATAGACAATCAAAAAGCGACCCAATTACTAAGTAGCGGACAATTAACTTCTCAAGATTACAATAGATTTAAGCAATGGGTAAATGGTACCTGGCATACTCAAATAGGCGAGCAAATTAATCAACGATACCAAAATTGGAATCAAGCATTAAATGCCAATTTAGCTGAACTTCAAAAGCTATATGGATTTTCCAATGATGATAGAAATAAAGTGATGAACATCGCCGGGGGTGTTCATTTAGAACGAAATCAAATGTTGATTCAACAAAGCCAAGACTTGCTACAAATTTTGAAAGAAGCCGAAAAAACATTAAAAATTCCGCAATCTGATGTTCGAAAACGTCAGCCCTTAGCTATTAATCAAGCAAAAAAGCGACTTAATGAATTAAAACCTTTAGCGCAAGACTATCTTGCTGAGTGGAAAAAAGCGCCGAAAAAATCCCGCATTAATCCAACGAGTCAATATCTATGGTTGAACGGTAGTCGGTTTGCAGAGATAACCCAGGAAGGTGAAGTTTGGATTAACAGCAACTTCGCCGGAAGTATCGGCAAAAACGGTGAAATATATCAACGCGGAAACTATATGGGTAAAATAGACGACAGCGGCGAAGTCTGGCTTTCTAAACAGAATAGATCTGCTACTTTCACTGACAGTGGCGAAGTTTGGATAAGCGGTTCTCATGTAGGTACTATAGAAGAAGATGGCACTGTATGGGGAACTAGCTCTGCGGCTTCTGTTGAAGGGCCTGGCGATTGGCGAAGAGCCGCAGTAGTGTATTTTTTACAAGTATTTCCAGTTCAATAGCAGGCGAATAATCGCCTGCTAACCTCTTTAACTAAAGGTTTTCTTCAAACAGTTTATAAATTCTACGGTATTCATCTAGCCACGAACTAGGTTGTACAAATCCGTGGGGTTCAACCGGATAAATGGCTGTTTCAAAGTCCTGTTTTTCCAATTCAATCAAACGTTGCACAAGGCGCACAACATCAACGAAAAAGACATTATCGTCTACCATAGGTGCATTTATTAACAGAGGTTTTTGCAGACCTTCAGCAAAATAAATCGGTGAACTGCGTTCATAGGCTATGGGATCATTGGTCGGTAGATTTAAGATATTTGAGGTGTATGGCGTATTATAATGGGCCCAATCTGATACAGGTCGCAATGCTGCTCCTGCTTGATATAACGAAGGTTCAGTAAATAACGCCATAAAGGTTAGGAAACCACCGTATGACCCACCATAGGTACCTACTCTATTCGGATCTACATTTGCATTTTCAACCAGCCAATTAACACCTTGTATATTGTCTTCAATTTCCACTTTACCCATGTGTCGATAAATAGCCGTACGCCAATCTCTTCCGTAACCAGCTGAAGCTCTGTAATCCATGTCTAACACCACATAACCTTGGGACACCAAAAAGCTGTGGAACATGAACTCTCTAAAATAACCAGACCATCCTAGATGAGCATTTTGTAAATAGCCTGCACCATGGTTGAATACCACTGCCCTGCGCTTCTCAGACGCTACATCTTGAGGTAAATAAACCCTTGCATATATTGGCTGTTCGCTATGTTCAGACGGAATCGCGACTATGCTAGGTTGCACCCAATCAATGGATAAAAATTCGTCACTAACTGTATGGGTTACCTGTTCCACTTGACGCGTCGACATAGACATTAAATAAAGCTCGGGAGGCATAGTAATTTTTGAATGAGTGAGGACTAAAGTTGATTCGTCAGGACTGATAACGTATTCAGTCATACCATTTAGATCTGTGAGCGCATTGTGCTCTTGGTTTTCAATATCATATTGGTAAACTTCATAAATTCCCGGGTGCTTTTTATTTGCTTTGTAAACAAAAAAGTCATCATCTTGAGAAAGGTAAATATCTTCAACAATATAATTGCCAGACGTTAACTGTTGCACATCACCGTTTAAGGGCTTGGTATACAAATGTGAATAACCGGAAGTTTCACTTAGCCAATAAAGGGTGTTTTGATTGTGAAACCATCCAAATTCATTAAATCGATAATTCACCCAAGCATCGTCATGCATACGTTCCTGGGTTACCATTTTGGGAGACCTTGGGTCTACAGTTACTATCCAACGATCTTTGTTATCCCAAGCTTCGAGCATTAAAGCAACCTGAGATGAGTCATGTGACCATTTAATTGGCGTTTTAGTGGCATACCAATTTAACAATAAACCTATATCTCTTGGTAAACGGTTAACCGTATACGTTTGACCTTTTGCTTTTGCATTTTCAGCTTTAACATCTGCCAAAACGTCTTCGTTATATCCCGGTAATTGTTTATACGACAGACTAGTAGTTCTACCGGTTGCCACATTAACTAAATATAATTCATGGCTCACTGGTTTTGCGTCAGCAACACGTTGTCGCACAGATTTAAACCCAATACGCCCATTTTCTTCAATATAATCAGGCATTAAATCAGTGTCGTTTCGCGTTGGTTGATTGAGCGTTGTTGCAATAATCGCCCATTGACCATCGGGAGATAGACTCGCTGTAAGGGTCTTATGTTCTTTGTCCAAATAAATTGGACTAGTTGACGTGGTTTTATTCGATGCTTTTAAAGCTTGTTCGGCATTGAATTTATCTTGTTTGTATTTTTTAACGACATTTTCATATTGAATAAGCTTTAATTGTTCTTGGGCAATGTAGTCAGAGGGCGCTTGTAACGCAGTCGGCTGTTCAGCAAATTGCCAAGACAAAACAGGATATTGTAGTCCCGAAGCTAATTCAACTACATAAAAACTGTCACCTTTTCTGTATGCAACCCCTGTATCCTTAAAATATTGCAGACTTGTTGCAGGCGAAAGGTCTTTGGTTACCTGTTTGATAATTTTAGTATTGCGGTCTTGAACAAAAATATTACCTTCAAATATCCAAGCCACAAAGGTTTGAGATTTGTCATCAATATAATGCTCAATATCAACTTCATGCATGTTCGCAAGGGTTGCTTTTTCGTTTGGTTGTTGGTCGTTTGACACTAGATAGGTGTCTCTTAGCTGACTACCCAATTGCTTGCGCTTGTAGACCACTTGATTGCTTAGCGGAGCAAACTTTGGATTTTCAGGTTGTCGACCTAACCAATCAGGATCTGACATTATCTGTTCAATACTAAGCTCAACTTTAGCTCCACTGGTATTAGTCGGCTTTTGAACTTGTTGTTGAATGGTTGTCGTGGGGAATTTGTTAGTTGACACTGTTGTGGGAGCGGAACTGTTATTGGTTGCAGTCGCTGTGCAACCAACCACCATGCTAAATAGCACTGATATACATATTATTTTGATTTTTTTCATAATCTATCTTTTGTATTAGTTTTTTTTTGTAATCTGCCTGTATAGTTTACACTGAAGTGATCTAAAAAGAACAATTTGACCATAATTACAACAACTCATTTATTTTCATTTATTGGAATTACCATGAAATTATTAATCAGTACTTTTTTGTTATTAATAACGACTAGTGTATTTGCGGCGCAAGAATGCCCCGATGTGCTTAAACATATGAAGCGTAAATTAAACTCGCAAGAAACTGTGAATTTTTGTGAAGAATACGCGGGAAAAACAGTTCTTGTCGTAAATACAGCCAGCATGTGTGGCTTCACGCCGCAATTTAAAGATTTAGAAAAACTCTATGAGAATTTTAAACAGGAAGGTTTAGTAGTCATGGGGTTTCCGTCCAATGATTTTGAACAGGAATATTCTGACGAATCTAAAACTGCTGAAAAATGTGAGCTCGAATACGGTGTCAGCTTCCCAATGTTTGAACCTCTCTCGGTCAGAGGAGAAAACGCGGATCCACTTTATCGACAATTAGAAAAACAAACTGGAAAGTCTCCTAAGTGGAATTTTAATAAGTACTTAGTGGATAAAAAAGGCGTTGTTGTTGGTTATTACGGTAGTCGCGTAACACCTGATAATGCTGATTTTATGAAAGATTTAACAAAAGCCCTTTCAGAAGAATAAGACATAAAAAAGCCCCACAATTGTGGGGCTATATCAACACACTCAACTAGGAACACACTCTGGTTAAGCACTGCTTTTCTTAACCAGTGTTATTATTAGTGTTCAACTACCGAAAAAAGTTCATTAATTTTTTCTTTATATTCTTTCCATGCTTTGTTAGCTGACTCTTCGCCCATGGATAATCCTTCTACGTAGTAAAAAGTAATGTCTTCAAAACCGATAAATTGCAAAAAATTAGTGATGTATGGGGTTTGAGTATCCATTGGCGAACCACTGTAAACTCCACCTCTAGCACAGACAACGGTTGCTTTTTTACCCGTCACATGACCTTTAGGACCGTTTTCAGTATACGAAAACGTAACACCTGCTCTGGCAATGCGGTCGAAAAAAGCTTTTAAAGTAGAAGGTACATTTAAGTTATACATGGGTACAGATAAAACAATTTCATCTGCGACTAATAATTGCTTAACAAAATTATCAGAATAAGCCGATAATGCTTTCTGCTCTGAGCTTCGCATATCTGCAGGTATACCCCAAGCTGCCATTTCCGCTTGAGACAAATGTGGCAAATTAAATCTATTTAGATCAATTGTATCTAACCTGATATCTTCTGCGTTTTGCATTTGCTCAAGATAATAATCAGCAGCTTTATAGCTCTGCCCTGCTTCGCCATTTAGACTTGAATAAACAACTAAGACATTCTTCATTTGTTAAAAATCCCCTTAAAAAATAAACCTATTCTGTTTTCAATGAACACATTATACATTCATATTTATTGATAAATAACGGCTATTTTTCGCTAGTAATCTTCTATATTTTAGAAAGTTAATAATTTAATGCTTGGGAAAAATCGTCAATCAAATCATTTATGTCTTCTATGCCAACTGACACTCGGACCAAATCTTCCGAAATGCCCATTTTCATTCGTTCAGATTGCCCACTTTCATAAAAGATCGTTGATGCAACAGGCAATGCAAGGGTGCGGGTGTCGCCTAAATGTGTTGCTCTTAATACCAATTTAAGTTGATTTAAAAAGGGACGGTAATGATATTCATCTGCCAATTCAAAACTTAAAATTCCACCATACACACCTTCGAATAAATCAGTCGCTCTTTGGTGATGCGGATGTTGTTCAAGACCGGGATAATTTACTGTTTTAAAGCCAGGATGTTGTTGCATAAACTTGGCTAATGCCAACGCGTTTTCACAGGTTTTTTGCAAACGCAAGTTCATGGTTTCTATCCCAAGTGCAATGGGATGAGCGGACGCCGGCGCTAAAGTCGCACCTATATCACGGAGTCCTCGCTTGCGAATTTGAGTCATTCCCCACAAAGAAGTATCCGCGCCTCGATATTTTTCAAGAATATTGTCGTATTTTTGCCAATCAAAACACCCAGTATCGATAACAACGCCGCCTAACACACTGCCATGACCAGCAACATATTTGGTTAATGAAGTAATCACCAAAGAGGCATTTATTGCAATCGAATCTAACATTACAAACGGCGTCATTGTGTTATCTAACACAAACAATATTTCATGTTTTTGACAAATTTCACCAATTTCTTTTAACGCACCAACTTGGGTAACAGGATTTGCGATACTTTCGCAAAATATCATCTTGGTATTTTGATTAATTGCGCTTTCTAACGCAGTTGCATCACTTATATCTACAAATGAAATAGAAACACCAAAATCCATCAATGCCTGCATGAAACTGCGTGTATTGCCAAATAAATAACGACTACAGACAATGTGATCACCTTGCTTTAGTAAACTCAACAAGGTTGCACTTATTGCCCCCATGCCGGTAGAAAAACAAGTTGCCGCCACTCCACCTTCCAGCGAACACAGCATATTTTGTAAGGATACTACAGCAGTTGACGATGACCTTGAATATACATGGCCGGCCTTTTTTCCTTGGAAAACGGCTTCTAAATCTGCCACATCGGCAAAATCAAATAAAACGGAATTAGTAGTAGACTGATGAACAGCGCCATCCTGAGGGTGGTTTATGGTTCTATCGCAATGGACAAGCGTTGTGTCCGGAATTCTGCGCTTCACGCGGGATTTTCCTTTTACTCATTTGTGATATAAATTTGATTTGATGTTAGCCCAAGTTGTCACTATTGTATACCCAGCAATTTGGCATATCTTATTGAAAACAAAATTAACTCTATGTGCATTTTATTTATCGCTGTTAATCAACACAAAGACTACCCCCTTATCATAGCGGCAAATCGTGATGAATTTCACGCAAGACCTACATTAGCGTCACATTGGTGGCAGCCAGAAAGCCATTTACTTGCAGGTAAAGATGAAATGGCGAGTGGCAGTTGGATGGGTATCAATAGAAGAGGTAATATTGCTGCAATCACCAATATTCGGGCGCCCGGTAGAGAGCGACCTAATGCTGTTACGCGCGGTAAATTGGTAATAGATTATCTTCAACAATCACCTGATTTTGAAACTTATTCAACCCAATTAGCAGCGACTAAAGATAGCTACAACGGCTATAATTTATTGTTTGGCAGTTTTAATAATCTTTATGTCTATAACAATTTCGAGAATGCCGTTCAGTCTCTTACCACTGGGGTTTACGGTCTTTCTAACGCAATGTTAAATACCCCTTGGCCTAAATTGGATTTTGGTAAACAAACCTTAGCTGAGTACTGCCAGTCTTCATCGCCATTACAAAAGCAGCACTTATTTGAACTTTTACGTAATCAAACACCAGCTGAAGATGAACGCTTGCCCAAAACCGGCGTACCAATTGAGTGGGAGCGTAAACTCTCGTCCATTTTTATTAAAACAGATGACTATGGCACCCGTTCTAGCACTGTACTTTTAGTCGATCAGGATAAGCATGTATATTGGGAGGAGCATAGTTTTAATAATCAAGGGAAAATAGTGAATGAACAAGGCTTTGACTTTAGTCTGCAATAGCTAAAAATTTATCGTTTTGCAGCTAAATTATTAGATATTTTTTCAGCATTGTGCATAATGACCAACTTCACAATTTGGCTCACTTATAGTTTAGGAATAAAAACGTGTTTGAATCCTTGTCCCCTCTTTCTCCGGATCCAATTTTAGGTCTATCTGCAGCATTTAAACAGGACAATAATCCCCACAAAATTGATTTAGGTGTGGGTGTTTACAAGGATGAAGCTGGCAATACACCGATTTTAGAATCTGTTAAAGCGGCTCAGCAAATTCTACAGCAAACAGAATCGTCAAAGGTGTATATCACACCTCAAGGTCATCAAGGTTTTATTGATGGCATGCTTAGCTTGCTTTTAGGCAAAGGTAGTAAAGCTTTACTAGAAGGCAGAGTCGCGGCCGTACAAGCACCTGGTGGTTGTGGCGCTCTACGTATTCTGGCTGAACTTATAGTCCGAGCAAATAAGGGCGCTACCGTGTGGGTAAGTGATCCTACATGGGCAAACCATATTCCTCTATTGGGCAATTCTGGTTTAGCACTTAAAGAATATCCATATTTTGATAAAGCCTCTGCCAGCATTAAATTTGATGAAATGATGTCATGCTTAGAAAATGTAAAAGCCGGTGACGTAGTACTTTTACATGGATGCTGTCATAACCCAACGGGTGCAGATTTAACCAAAGAACAATGGCAAGCAGTTGCTGAGTTAGCGCAGAAAAATGGCTTCCTACCATTTGTAGATATCGCCTATCTAGGCTTCGGTGATGGACTAGAAGAAGACGCCTACGGTCTTCGTTTATTAGCAGAATCAGTTGATGAAATGATTATCGCAGCTTCTTGTAGCAAGAACTTTGGACTTTACAGAGAGCGCGTTGGTTTAGCGGCTATTGTAACTAAAGATCAAAGCATGGCGTCAATTGCCCAAGCGCAAATTCAATCTGTTGCAAGGGGAATTTACTCCATGCCTCCGTCATACGGCGGTGCATTGGTTGATATAATCCTAAACGATGAAAAGCTTTTCCAAACATGGGCAACTGAAGTAAAAGAAATGCGTGAGCGAATGATTACGCTACGTCAGTTGTTGGTGGACAACTTATCCAACCAAAATGTTGATAGAGATTTCGGTTTCATTAATCAACAAAAAGGCATGTTTTCGTTCTTGTGTATTGCACCAGAAGAAGTACAAAAGCTTCGTGCTGAGAAAAGCGTGTATTTTGTAGATTCTAGCCGTATAAACATCGCAGGTATTAACAAACAAAACGTTGGTACACTAGCTGAGGCAATTGCTTCTGTAATTTAATCGGATAAATAGTTAACAAGCCCCCATGCACAATGTGTCTGGGGGCTTTTTTTATTTTTCGCTAAACTCTTTATAGGCTTGCATAGCATCCGCAGCATACATTAATGAAGGACCACCACCCATGTAAATCGTCATCCCAAGGGTTTCTTCGATTTCTTCTTGAGTCGCGCCTAATTCAACTAATGCTTTCATGTGAAAACCTATGCAACCATCGCAACGAGTGGCAACACCTATCGCCAATGCAATAAGCTCTTTTGTCTTCTTATCTAGCGCACCATCCGCAGTTGCCGCTTTTGCCATCGCCGAAAAACCCTGCATGGTATCACTGATATTTGATCTCAATGGTTTCATATTGCTTGAAATGCGCTGAGTTATTTCTTTATAAGATTTGGTCATCTCTTCTACTCCGTTTTTAATTAAACTGGTAATCTTGGTAACATGTTGGGTAAAACTATCATAGCGCGACTTTGTAAAGGAAGGCATGGCAATTTAAAAGCTTCGAAATCATGGATGATTTCGTAGAGCGCCCATGGATGGGTTCACAGCGTCTTTTAAATTGCCATGCCTTCCTTTACAAAGTCGCGCTATAGAGTTCGAAAATGTTAGCTAACCATAGTTTAGTACAGTGAAAAATAGATGACGATTAAATCAGTTGATGCAAATACATTACAAAAATGGATAGATGATGATCAGGTGGAATTAATTGATGTGAGAGAACCCATGGAATTTCATGGGCAGCACATTCCTGGAGCGACGCTAGTACCATTAGGCACTATTAGCAGTAAATCATTGCCTAGCACGAACAAAAAAATAGTTATTTACTGTCAAAAAGGTATTCGTGGAAAATCTGCTTGTCAAAAAGTGGTCCCAACGGACCAAGAGCACGAGATTTACAATCTTGAAGGCGGCATTTTATCTTGGATAGAGGCTCAACATCCTGTTAAACAATCAAAAACTGAAATAGCCTCACTGAACAAACAAGTAACAATTAGTTTTTTAGTCATAACCTTGTGTAGCTTGTTCGCCGCAATTTACGTGAATCCAGCTTTTGTCTTATTCATCATAGTACTTGTTGGTATGTGGCTACGTTTTGCCATTACTAAATCATCTCCTTTAGCAGTGCTGCTCGCTAAAATGCCTTGGAACCAAAAGTTAGAAAGCTAAATAAAATGGCTGCTTTGCCATAATATTGTCATCACGTTGCAACCAAAACGTCACTTAAATACCTCTAAGCTGTCATATCTTGTACTTAAGCTAATCGTTAGATTCATCTATTTAAATTTTAGCAATGTTAAATACTCAAAATGTCATTCAGCGTCACTTTCCAGCGGTTGCACAAAATAAACTGTTGATGCGCCCTACCAATCTGGTGTTAAAGAAACTACTGTGCGAAGAAGAAATAAATGCCTTTGAACGAGAATACCCACACCTTACTGGTTTTGATTTTGTTGAACAGGTTTTAGATTATTTTTCTTGTAGTTATACGGTGTCAGATAATCACCGCGAGCGCATTCCAGCAACGGGTAAGTTAGTTATCATAGCTAATCATCCCATTGGGTCTATCGACGGGTTGGCATTGATAAAGTTAATACGAGAAATCCGACATGATATAAAAGTTGTTGCTAACTCAATGCTGATGGCCATTGATGCTTTACATGATATCTTACTGCCGGTAGATAACATGTCTGGAAAAACCAAAAAACAAGAGTTACAAAATATTAGTAAGCACCTTCAGCAAGAAGGTGTAGTGATCATATTTCCTGCAGGTGAAGTGTCACGATTAAGACCTCAAGGCGTCAGGGATACAAAATGGCAATCTGGATTTTTGAAAATAGCAAAAACCAATCAGTGTCCCATATTACCAGTGTTTATTGATGCCAAAAATTCTGCATTATTTTATGGCGTATCTATGTTGTTTAAGCCAGCCGCAACAGCTCTCCTAGTAAAACAAATGTGGCACCAAAAAGAAAAAAGTATCCCAATGAAAATCGGCGAAGTCATCCCTTTTGAAGGATATGCTTCCCTCACTTTGCCGAAAAAAGAATTAGTCAATTTATTTAAAAAACATATTTATCGAATTGCTAAAAATAAAAAGCCGGTATTGCCAACTCAATCAGCAATAGCGCTACCTGAAGACAGACGGGTTCTTTTTCATGCACTAAAAGCAGAAGCTGAAGTGATCGGTAAAACCACTGACAGTAAAACTATCTATTTGTACAAACCGACAAAATCATCAGTGATCTTAAGAGAAATTGGGCGACTACGAGAAATTACCTTTAGAGCTGTTGGGGAAGGAACCAATAAACGTCGTGATATCGACAAGTTCGATTTGCATTATTTCCATTTAATTTTATGGGATGAAAAAGATCTAGAAATTGCAGGAGCATATCGATTTGGTTCTGTAGACAATTTGGCGCAAATTGATCATTTATATTCTTCTACATTGTTTGACTATCAGGCCCCAATGGATGAGATAGTTGCACAAGGACTAGAATTGGGTCGTAGTTTCGTACAGCCTAAATATTGGGGAAACCGAAGCCTCGATTATTTATGGCAAGGTATTGGAGCGTTTTTAGTCAAGCATCCAGAATATCGCTATCTATTCGGACCAGTAACTATTAGCGCCCGATATCCAGCCCAAGCGATGTCTCTATTAATCGCTTTTTATTCCCATTATTTCCCTGATGATCGCAAAGTGGCAAAAGCTAAATTACCCTACAACAATTCACTGACTAACGGGCAGTTTGAGGGAAAAGAGTATTCAGAAAGTCTTGAATTACTGAAAGTACAGTTAAATGAAATGGGAGTTTCTATACCCACCTTGTATAAGCAGTATGCTGATGTTTGTGAGCCAGGTGGCGTTAGCTTTTCAGCCTTTAATGTTGACCCTGAATTCGAATATTGTGTGGATGCATTTTTATTGGTGGATACACACCTCTTAAAAGCCAAGAAGAGACAACGATATTTTAAAAGCCAGCAATAGCTGGCTTTTAAATGTTCAATTAAGGATATTTAAGCTAGCATTCCGCCGTCGACAATAACAGTGGTTCCAGTGGTATAGCTAGAAGCATCAGATACTAAGTACAGAACAGTTCCCGCCATTTCATCTGGATCTGCTACACGACCAAGAGGTATTAGCTTTAACGCCTTTTTCAAGATGTTGTCATTAGTCGTTAGAGCACTGGCAAATTTGGTATCAGTTAAACCCGGTAGTAGTGCATTACAGCGTATGTTTAACGGTCCACATTCTTTTGCAAAGGCTTTTGTCATATTAATAACAGCGGCTTTTGTGATGGAATAAATACCCTGCATATCACCCGGTGAGATGCCATTTACAGATGCAGTATTTAAGATCACACCTCCACCTTGCTCGCGCATGATTTTCCCTGCTTCACAAGACATGAAAAAGTAACCACGAACATTCACATCAACCGTTTTACTATAAGCCGCTAAATCTGTGTCTATAATATGCCCGTAATATGGGTTAGCCGCAGCGTTATTCACCAGAATATCGAGCTTGCCAAACGTGGATTTAATAAAATCAAATATTTCAGTAATTTGCGCCATTTCCCCTACATGACAAGCAAAAGCTGTCGCTTGACCGCCGGCCTCTCGAATTTGCGCCGCAACCGCTTCACAACCATCAATTTTTCGGCTAGATACAATAACGTGAGCACCTTTACTTGCGAGTAATTTAGCAATAGATTCGCCGATACCACGGCTAGCACCTGTGACTAAGGCCACTTTACCTGTTAGATCAAATAAGTCTTTCATCTTGTTCTCCAATTATGCCAACATGCCGCCATCAAGGGTCATTGCATGACCGTTTAAGAAACTACTTTCATCACTGGCCATCCATGCGATTGCCAATGCAATTTCTTCAACTTTACCTAGTCTACGCATTGGACTGGCATTAATTATTGCTTTGCGTTTACGTTCATCAACATTGGCCAACACGCCTTGCACCATAGGGGTATCGGTAAAACTAGGACAAACAGCATTAAAGCGTAAATTAACTTTGGCATATTCAACTGCCGCTGAGCGCGTTAATCCAATAACACCATGTTTAGCTGCACTGTAAGCTGTTATGGTTGGAGCTGAGCGCAAACCTGCAACCGAAGCCACATTTATCACATGCCCACCACTTTGTCCCATACAAGCGATTGAGGCACGCATACAATGCCAAACACCTTTTAGATTAATGTTGATATTGCGATCAAAATCTTCGTCTGTCAGCAAGTGCATCGGGGCTGGCGTATGATCCACACCAGCGTTATTCAAAACCACATCCAATCCACCTAACTTTTCCATCGCAAAAGCAAATAAGGTTTCTACAGACGACTTATCAGCAACATCCACTTTACTAAAATAGATTTCAGCACCTGCAGCTGATAACTCTTGCGCGAGCTTTTCACCATCCTTTGTATTTAAATCTGATATAACAACACGTGCTCCGCGAGCTGTAAGTATTTTAGCGGTGGCCGCTCCAATGCCTGAGGCTCCACCAGTAATTAAAACTCTTTTTCCTTCAACATTCGCCGCTTTTTCGAACATTATTCATCTCCAACTTTAAGCATTAATTTGCCGAAATTTTTACCCGTAAATAACATCATTAATGTGTCAGGAAAGGTTTCAATCCCTTCAACAATGTGCTCTTTTGGCTTTAATTTACCTTCAGCAATCCACTGCGCTATTTCTTTCATTGCAATGGGATATTCCTTGGCATTATCAAATACCACAATCCCTTCCATTCTTGCTCTATTGACTAGCAATGAGAGATAATTTGATGGTCCTTTTACAGGGGTTGTGTTGTTATATTGACTTATAGCACCACAAATTACGATACGCGCTTTAAAGTTTATCTGCGTTAGTACGTCGTCTAAAATGTCACCGCCCACGTTATCAAAGAACACATCCACACCTTTGGGGCATGCGGCTTTTAGGGCTTTTTTCACATTTTCATTTTTGTAATCAATAGCAGCATCAAAACCTAACTCATTGATCAAAAATTCACATTTATCCTGACCGCCAGCAATCCCCACAACATGACAGCCTTTAATTTTAGCAATTTGACCTACCAAACCGCCTACTGCACCTGCTGCTCCAGAAATGACTACAGTTTCACCTTCTTTAGGTTCACCTGATTTCAACAATCCAAAGTAACCCGTCATACCAGGCATTCCTAAGACACCTAAATAAGTTGAAAGTGGCGCTAACGTCGGGTCAACCTTATGTAGGCCTTTACCGTTGGTTATCTGGTACTCTTGCACACCAGCATAGCCTGCCACATAGTCACCTTCTGCAAAGTCTGGGTGCTGACTTTTTATTACTTTACCCACGGTGCCTGCGCGCATTACGTCGCCAACCTGTACTGGCTCAATGTAGGATTTAGCATCGTTTAACCAACCACGCATGGCAGGATCTAACGAAATATAGAGCACTTTTACTAATAGCTCACCTTGTTTGGGTTCAGGTACTTCTGATTCAGTAAATTCCCAAGTGTCTTCGCTAGGCTCGCCTTTTGGACGAGACTTCAATCGCCATTGTTTGTTCAACATTACATTACTCCTTAAAACCAGTCTGCTTGCATGTCCGCACAGACTGCATTGTTTTCAGTTAAAATCGCAAGATCTCGGTCAATCAGTGGCAACTCCCACGTCACATAGTATCTTGCCGCTTGAATTTTGCCTTGTAAGAAGGCTTTTTTCGCATCTGAGCCAACATTTACTAATTGCTCAACAGCTACATTTGCTTGTCTTATCCACATCCAGCTTACAACGATAGACGCCAGAATATTCATCATGGCTTGAGCATTGGCACTTAAGGTCCTTTGGGTATCAGCCTTGGCCAGTTCACTGGCAAGTTGTTGTAAAAGTGGTTGTAACTTTTCAATATAGGCAGACGTTTTGGCCACCAAATCTGCAACTTCACTTGACGTCGTTTTGGCGAAATCTTTCCCCATCTCTGTTTGCAACGCTTTTAACCCTAATCCATTGTTTTGCCACAGCTTACGGAAGGTTAAATCTAGCGCTTGTATACCATTTGTCCCCTCATGAATCGGATTCAAGCGGTTATCTCGCCAATATTGTTCTGCTAAATATTCTCTGGTGTAACCGGCACCACCAAGCACCTGAATGCCCAGATCATTAGCTTTTGGACCAAATTCTGAAGGCCATGATTTAAATATGGGGGTGAGTAAATCCAGTAATTCTGAAAGTGTTTGTTTTTCCTTTTCATCTTGACAAATCTTTATCCGATCAACCAAGTTTGAACCATACAAACAAAGGGCCATTCCACCTTCTGTATAGGCTTTTTGCGCCAATAACATACGTTTCACGTCACCATGTTGGATAATGGCAGCGGGCGGATCATTAGGACCTAGATTAGGTGCAGCTCGCCCCTGAGTTCGTTCTTTGGCATACTCTAATGAATATTGATAGCCTCGATAACCTATCATTGCCGCACCAAAACCTACGCCTATCCTAGCTTCGTTCATCATCATGAACATGTAACGTAAACCATGATGTTCTTGTCCAACTAAATAGCCATGACAATCATCTTTTTCACCAAAACTTAATACTGTCGAGGTAGTTCCTCTATAACCAAGCTTGTGAAGTAAGCCAGCAAGTTGAACATCGTTTCGTTGATCTGGCTCCCCGTCTTCTCCTAAGCGGAATTTAGGTACCACAAACAAAGAAATACCCTTCACACCCGGCGGTCCGCCAGGTATTTTAGCCAAGACTAAATGCACTATATTTCGTGACAATTCGTGATCTCCACCCGAAATATAGATTTTTGAACCCTTAATTCTATAGGTGCCATCTGCTTGTTTAGTTGCAGTGGTTTTGATATCTGACAACGCAGAACCAGCATGAGGTTCAGTCAACGCCATGGTGCCAGTAAATTCACCCGTTAACATTCTAGGCATGAATTGTTGTTTTAGTTCATCCCCTGCAAAATGATGGATCACGTTTGCTGCCGCCGCAGTTAAAAATGGGTAGCCAGTAGATGAAGGGTTAGCCGCCATAAAATATGCGCTAACACCTTGCATTATGGTCTCTGGAAGTTGCATGCCGCCGTCTTCAAAATCGTAGCGTCCAGCAATGAAACCGGCTTCTCTAAAAGCATCAAAGGCGACTTTAACCTCATCTATCATATGGACTTTTTGCCCATCGAATGTAGGCTCGTTTTTGTCTGCAATGTGGTTATGCGGTAAAAACAAATCCGTTGCTATCTTTTCAGCCGTCGAAAGCACAGCATCAAAAGTCTCTTTGTTATGCTCTTGAAATCTCTCAGCCGCACACAATTGCTCCACATCGAGCACGCCATAAAGTTGAAAATCCAACTCGAATTCATTTATTAGACGATCAGTTGCCATAATTTCTCCGATGACAATTGTAAATAATTTGTAAGTGTAGATGAGATAGGGGTAATATAAGAGTGTCCCATATGACATAATGCATGCCAAATGAGACAAAAATAAATACGATTAATAACTGCTCAGCAATGAACGTTATGTTGAAAAAGTAAAGAGAAAGCCTGTGCCATACTTTAAGAAATATAAAGTTGTTATTTTAGCCTTTGATGGTGCCCTCGCCTCTGCAATTACCGGAGCTATGGATATATTTTCCTTTGTCGGTATAAGCTGGCAAAGATTTAATAATACGCCTTTAGAACCAAGATTCGAGGTCAGCATTGCCAGTCTTCATCAACAGCCAGTGCGGTGTACTAATCAATTATTATTACAACCTCAACAGGACATAGCCCAAGTAAATGGTATTGATATACTTTTGATTCCCACCATAGGTGGCGATATCGATAAAGTATTAGAAAATAATCGTCAATTACTGCCCTATATTCAGAAAATCGCTAATCAAGGCAGTGATATCGCGAGTAATTGTTCGGGTACATTTTTATTAGCATCAGCAGGACTTTTAGATAATCGCAAAGCGACAACGCATTGGGGATATGCGGATAAATTCAGAGCAATGTTTCCCCAAGTCAATTTAAAAGAAAGAGATTTAATTACTCAATCCGAACAGTTTTTTTGTGCCGGCGGCGGTGTTGCTTTTAATGATTTATGCTTACTTCTAATTGAACGCTATTGCGGTAGAGATATCGCGAATCAAATGGCCAAAGCCCATGTCATCAATCGACAATCTGGCTTTCAAAGTACTTATGCAAACTTGCACTCATTTAAACAACATAAGAATGACGCTGTAATCAAAGTTCAAGAGTTTATCGAACAGCATTATCAAGATAAGTTGAATATTCGTGAATTGGCGAAAATGATCAATGTCACGGAACGGACCCTTAACCGCAGCTTTCAAAAACATGTGGGCATGACGCCCAGCCGCTATATACAATCAGTGCGCTTAGAAAACGCAAAACGATTGTTAGAACAAGGCATTAACAACACTCGACAATTAGCCTCTTTAGTTGGCTATGAAGACCCTGCATCCTTTGGTCGCTTGTTTAAACAACAAAGCGGTTTTACCCCAGTAGAGTACCGCTCAACATTCCAACGAAACTTCATAAATTAGCAAGATTTTCTATTTATTATTTGCTAATCTTTGGCATGAAGCCGTACACAGTTGCGGTGATTAAATCAACGCTAGGGAAAATAAAATGAAAGTCTTTACATATAAAGCTATTGCGGCTTGTGTTGCAATGGCCTGTTCTTCTGCTGTGCTTGCTCAGGAATCTGAAACGCCTGCAACGGAAGAAGGTCTTGAACGTATAGTTGTTACCGCTCAAAAGCGAGTGGAATCTATACAAGATGTACCTATCTCAATTGCTACCATGTCAAATGATGAACTTAGTACAGTGCTCGCCGCAGGTGATGATGTGCTTGCTATTGCCTTAAAAGTACCAGGATTATATGCAGAGACATCCAATGGTCGAGTTGCGCCAAGATTTTACATCCGTGGACTTGGTAATACAGATTTTGATTTAGCGGCATCACAACCAGTATCCATAGTAATGGATGATGTTGTTATGGAAAACGTGGTACTTAAAAGTTTTCCTTTGTTCGACGTGCAGCAAGTGGAAGTAATTCGTGGTCCTCAGGGTACTCTTTTCGGTCGAAATACTACCGCTGGTATCGTCAAGTTTGACAGTGTAAAGCCCACTGAAGATTTCGATGCCTATGTTAAAGCAGGTTTCGGCACCTACAGTACCAAAAATATTGAAGCTGCTATCGGTGGCGGATTAACTGATGAAATTTCAGCTCGATTGTCCGTACTTTCTCAGCACAGAGACCACTACATCAACAACCTAAATGACCCAGACAATGGCCCTACCATGGGTGGCTTCCAAGAAAATGCTTGGCGAGCGCAGTTACTCTACACGCCGTCTGATGAATTAAGCATTTTAGCTAATCTACATGGACGAGATTTAAACGGAACTGCTTCAATTTTCAGAGCCAATGTATTTACCAACGGCTCTAATGATCTTAACGATAATTTTGACCGTGACGCTGTTTACTATGATGCCAATTTAAACGGCAATGGCTTTGACAATAACCCTCAAGAATATGAAGGTTTTGGTGGTTCATTAAAAATCGACTATGACTTCGGCGACGTGACATTAACCTCTATAACCGCGTTTGAAGAAGCCGAAGGATTAAGTTTAGGGGACATAGACGGTGGTGTTGGAAGTGGTGAAACTTCTTTTCCAGGTTTTATTCCATTTACTGCAGTTACGCAAGATAACCTCAACGATTTAGAACAATTTACCCAAGAAATTCGTTTTGCCAGCGATACCCAAGATGCAATGTCATGGCAAGTGGGTGCTTTTTTCTTTGATTCTTCTTTCAGTGTTACCAGTATCGACGGTTTTTACGGAGCAACCACGGTTTTTCATGATAACAAATCATGGGCAATTTTTGGTCAAAGCAGCTATGAGCTGACAGAAGACTTTACCTTAACTGGTGGAATTCGTTACACCTATGATGAAAAGAGCTTGTCTGTCGGTGATCAGAATGTAGATGGCTTTGCCGTAGTGATAGGCGCTGCTACAATTCAAGACTATGAGCCTGTTGATGTTGATGATGGTCAAGTCAGTTTTGAATTAAGCGCACATTATGATTTGAGCGATAATATGGCGTTGTTTGCGCGATACTCTAATGGCTTTAGAGCTCAATCAATTCAAGGTCGCGATATTGCCTTTGAAGGCTTACCTTCAGTTGCAGAAGCTGAAACCATTAACTCTGTCGAAGCTGGGATAAAAGCCGATTTATTGGATAACAAACTCCGTGTTAACGCAGCAGTATTTGCTTACCGCATCGATGATATCCAATTATCCGCTATCGGTGGCCAATCAAACGGTAACGCTCTGCTAAATGCTGACAAAGGACAAGCTTTCGGGTTTGAAATTGATGCGAAATACTTAGTCACTGAAAACTTGGTATTAACTGCTGGATTTAGTTTAACTGACACAGAATTGAAAGACGCGAATCTACTTGTGGCGCCTTGTGGCTCTAACTGTACGGTATTAGATCCTATTGTCACCAATGACAACGGTACTTTCGCGGCGGTTGACGGTAATCCATTCCCTCAAGCGCCAGAAACCACTTTTAACTTTACTGCTCGTTACAGTTATCCTGTGAGCGACGATGCTGAGTTGTTTGCCTATACAGATTGGGCATTCCAAGGTGATACTAATCTGTTTTTGTATGATTCAGTAGAATATAGTAGTGATGATAATTATGAAGGTGGACTTCGCGTTGGTTATCAAAACTATGCAAAAGGCATAACTGTAGCAATATTTGGTCGCAACATTACCGATGAAGAAAATGTTAAAGGCGCTATCGACTTTAACAATTTAACCGGTATTACCAACGAACCTCGTATTTGGGGCGTGGAATTTAAGGCTGAATTTTACTAATTTTTAGTCCTCAGTTTAAAGCCAGTCCACTTATAATAAGTAGACTGGCTTTTTTATTTTTTAGGATGCTTAAGCAGCATGCAAATCTTTTCGTCAAACACTTTTTTATTTGCTATTTGCACTCTCATTTGGGGCTCAACTTGGATAGCTATTACCTTTCAAGTCAATGAAACGGCATTAATGTTTTCCGTTGGACTACGCTTTGGGATCGCAGCCATGCTGATGGGTTTTTGGTGTCTGATTGCCAGAAAAACCCTCAAAATCACATTTAAACAACACCTTTTAATGGGGACTGCTGGGATCTTTCTCTACACCTTAGATTATACGTTTTTATATGCTGCTCAACAGCACATAGTAAGCGCGCTACTTGCGGTATTAAGTAGCGCCATGATTTATTTTAACGTGGTATTACGTAGGATCTTTTTGAAAAAACCAATACGGCTGGATGTAGTTGCGGGAGCGACCTTAGGTTTAATTGGTATTGTGTTAATTTTTTCTCCAGAATTTGAAGGCATGAGTACTAATCAAGGACTGGCTATTGGCTTATTATTTTCATTGGGTTCTTTTTTATCTGCATCTATTGGTAATGTGCTTTCTGAAAAAATCCTAGATAAAGATACATCGGTACTTCAATTGAATTTTTGGGCCATGACTTACGGTGTTATTTGTACCTTTATTGTTTTAGGTCTGAGTGGCTCGCAAATAATAATGCCTGATAAACCAAGTTATTATATTGCCCTTATTTATCTAGCAATTTTTGGCTCCATCATCGCCTTTGGGGCTTACATGCGCTTATTGAAACAAATCGGTTCAGATAAGTCGGCCTATGTAGTTTTACTCTATCCTATAGTTGCACTTGCAGTTTCAACAGTGTTTGAAGGTTATATTTGGACCCTATCCTCAATTTTAGGCGTCATCATTGTTTTATTTGGAAATGCCATCGCGATGGGAAAATTGAATCGACTGTTTCATCGGTTTGCTTAGAACAAACAGGAGAAAGCACTAAGGATATCAATCTTAGTGCCTTCTTTGTTTAACTAATGATTTGATTGGCTTTGTAAATCATTTAATTGTTGTGACCGTTTGGCTGCTTTTTTCGCTTTATTGCCCTTCATTACCCGTTTAAAGTCATCTAACAATAGATACAAGGCTGGCACTAATATTAAAGTGATAACTGTCGCAAACAAAATACCAAACGCTAAGGAGATTGCCATTGGGATAACGATTTGCGCTTGTAAGCTTCTTTCAAGCAAAATCGGGAACAAGCCAAAAAAGGTGGTTAATGAGGTTAAGATTATTGCTCTGAATCGTTGTGTTCCAGCTCGTGTGACTGATTCAATTAAGGAGTAACCTTGTTTTCTAGCAGTATTGATAAAATCTACCATGATCAAGGAATCATTCACCACAACACCGGATAAAGCTATGATGCCACAAATAGATAGCACACTTACGTCTCGCCCCATGACCATGTGCCCTATAATTGCACCAACAATACCAAATGGAATGATGGACATGATAATTAACGGTTGCGAATAAGATCTCAATGGAATAGCCATCAGCGCATAGACTGCAAACATTGCAAAAGTGAAACCTTGTAACAAGGCAATTAGACCCTCACTTTGCTCACGTGCGCCGCCTTGTAAGGCAAATTTAACTTGAGGATATTTTTCTAACATCGCTGGCGTAACATTGGTCATTAAATCACGCAAAATTTCAGTTGGTTCAACAATATCTGTATCCAACTTTGCAGTGACAGTAATTGCTCTTTCGCCGTCAACTCGGGTAATTGTTGAATAACCTTCTGCCAGACGAATATTGGCAACTTGTTCAAATGGAATATCATCACCGTTTGGCGCCCTTACGCGCATATTCTCTAAATTCCCAACGGAATTTCTTTCTTCTTTAGGGTAGCGAACCATGACTCTAACTTCTTCATCGTCACGCTGAATTCGCTGAGCTTCGGCGCCATAAAAACCATAACGAACTTGTTGGGCCAACTGAGATAGAGAAATTCCTAAAGCTTCAGCTTCTGGTTTAAGTTGCAGTTGAATTTCATCACTGCCACCACTAAAAGTGTCATTCACTTCAGTGACACCATCATAGGACTCTAGATAAACCGTTAATTCATCTGTTAACGCTCTTAATGCACCTACATCGCTAGAACTAAACTCTAAATCTAAATTATTGCCGCCAGCAGGTCCGCCTTCACTTCCTACTGTAAGTGTACGAATGCCAGCCATTTCAGGTATATGTTTGCGCCACACCTGTTGAATATCTTTATCGGTTATTTGCCGCGTTTCACCTTTACTTAATTCAATAAGTATTTGTCCACCAAGCGCGCCATCACCGAAGGCTAATATATGTTTAATAACTTCTTCACCCGTTTCTTCAGCCAGTTCCTGATTCATTTTATCAGCGGCAGTAAGCATGTTACGTAATACTTCATCTCGTTGTTTGATGGAACTACCTTGTTCCATTTCCACTGACGCATTAATAAAATCAGATGGTATTTCTGGGAAAAACACAAAACGCACAATGCCGCCAGCAAATAATCCACTGGTAATTATTATTAATGCCAAGAAACTGGCAATGGTGGTGCCACGATAGTGTAAGGCTTTTTCTAAAAAGGGTTTGTAAATACTGTGGATGAAGTATTGTAATTTGTCATTGAAAGAGACGCGTATTTGCTGCCATCTATTTAATTGGCTTCCCTCAGGTTTGACTTTCATATTTGCTAAATGCGCAGGCAAAATTAATTTAGATTCAATGAGGGAAAATGTCAGACAAAATATAACAACCGCACCTATTGTTTTCCAGATCACTCCAAAGGTACCTGACACCATCATCATGGGTGAAAACGCAGCTATTGTCGTAAGAACCCCAAAAGTAGCTGGCATAGCCACACGCTGCACCCCGGTTATCACGTTATCAACACTGTGACCTTTGTTACTTATTTCGGAATAGGCTGATTCCCCCATAATAATCGCATCGTCCACCACTATACCTAGAACCAGGATAAAGCCGAATAGACTCATGAGGTTAATTGAATAATCATTCATTGGCAGTAACATAAGGGTACCGAGAAAACACACCGGTAAGCCTACCATTACCCAAAACGCAAGTTTCAGTTTTAAAAATAAGGTTAAAATTAAAAAAACTAAAATGGCCCCTTCCAACATGTTCATCAACATCATGTTTAGTCGGTCAGCTAAGTAAAAAGACGCATCTCCCCAAGCATCGGCTTCAATATTTGGCGGGAGCGTTTTCTTTCTTTTTTCTAGATACTTGTTTACTTCCTCAGAAATTTCTAACGCGTTTTGATCACCAATCGCTTGCACTTGAATACTCACGGCTTCTTTACCGTTAAAAGTAGCGAAATTATTATCTTCAACAAATCCATCATTGATACTGGCAATATCACTAAGAAGTAATCTTGTGCCGTCCGGACGATTTATTAACGGAATTTTAGCGAAGTCGTAAGCGTTATATGCCTGCCCTTTTGCTCGTAGCAAAATATCGCCATTGTCTGAGCGAATAGAGCCACCAGGAATATCTACAGATGTTCTGCGAATCGCATTGACAACTTCATCGAAGGTAAGATTGTAAGCCTGTAACTCTTGTTCAGCGATTTCAATGGATATCTCGTAATCCCGCGCGCCAACAACTCTAACACTTGAAACACCGGGCAAATTAGCCATGTCATCACGTAAGAAGTTTGCTGTTTCTTTCAATTCTCGTTCACTGGCATTGCCATATACTGAAACCCAAAGCACGCTCTGAGTTGCTTTAGAACGATAAACCACAGGCTTTTCGGTATTTTCTGGAAACGATGGAATAGCATCTACTTGGGATTTAATCTCGTCCAATACCACTTGAACATCGAAATCATCTACGACTTCAGCTCTTACCGTACCTAAACCTTCACGGGCAAAAGAAGTAAGTTTTTCAATCCCTTCGAGATCTTTTATCGCTTCTTCAATTTTGAGAATAACACCTTCTTCTACTTCTTGGGGAGCTGCACCTAAATACGGTACTTGCACAGTGATGATGTTGAATTCAAATTGCGGAAAAACCTTTTTCTGGACACCTAAAACACCAAAAATACCGCCCACGATAATTGCTATCATTAATAGGTTGGCGGCCACACTATTGCGCGCAAACCAGGCAATTATTCCCTTGTTTACATCTATGCGAGTGTCACTCATATGCTGTCCTCACTAATAGCGTTTTCTGGGGTAATTTCTGGCTCTTTTTCTTCAAGTACCCGCACTGGCATACCATTATAGGGAGAAGAAACGGCGCTCATGATCACTTGATGATTGGCTTTTAATCCGCCGCTTATGTACACGAAGTCTTCATCAGTTCTTACCACATCGACTTCATTAATATGAATTTTGTTTTCTTCATCAACAGTCAATATAGTGCCATCTAATCTTGCGACATAACGAGGTAACTTAACAACGTTGTCGACGCTTATTCCGCTAATATCAGCGCTGACAAATCGACCGAAATTTAAGGGGATTGCATGCGCATTACCGGCTAGGTTATAGGGATCTTGAACTTCTACTACACCGTAAATCACGCGACGACTTTCATCTAAAACAGCTTCATCACGAATTAATTTACCTTGCCAATAACGGGTTTCGCCCGCGACATTTGCTTTTAACGTAACACTTGGTGTGCGATCATCAATAGTCCCGATAAAGGAAACATCACTGTCGGTAAGAGGCAGACGAATTTCAGCAACATCGGTAGAGAAAATCTCCCCAATTTGACCGCCAGTAGGCACAAATTGGCCAAGATCGATGTTTCTCGATTTCACCAGTCCGTCATAGGGCGCTCTTATTCGGGTACGTTCTAAATTACGCTTTGCTCTTTGAAGTTGCGCTTGAGCTGCTTGTAAATTGGCTTTTTCTCTCGCCAATTGCGGTTTTCGTAAACCTAACTCTGGCACAACACCTGTGTTTACTGAACGCCATTCTTTTTCCGCGACCTGCCCCCTTGCTACTTCCTCATCAAGAGCTGCTTGTGCTCTGGCTAATTCGGCTTCAGCTAATAATAAATCAGTTCGATAATCGGCACTTTCTAATTCAACTAATACATCACCCTTTTTAAAGAAACCACCTTCGATAAAATCATCTGCAATAGCGATTACCTGGCCGCTAACTTGGGCACTTAACATGGTACTATTTTTGGGTTGAACACTACCTTGTGCATAAACTAAGAAATCAATGTTATCGAATACGACCGGACTAGCTTCCACAAGAAATTCGTCTATTTTAGGTTCTTTTTTCTCGGGTTTTGGCTTAGTAATCACTAAAGCCATAAGAATAACAATAGAAACAACTAAAATTATGATTGGAATACCGACTTTTTTCATCTATCGCACAACTATGTAAATTAGTTTTATAAATGCCCTTAGTATAACCTCAATATTTATAAGGTAATAATCCGTTTTTCGAAAAATCAGTACTTTAGTGGAGAAAAGTTGTGTCTAAATGTTTCAAACCGAGCAATTATGTATCCAAAAAATGTACTGATAATATGAAAATAGACGCCATTATGTCCGCAGAAGTAGAGATAATTTCTTGCCCGTATCTTTTACTTCTCTAGTCGCTATGGAAGTACTAAAACGGTTAACACCCGGCAAGCGCGACAACTCATAGCGCAACAAATGGTCAAAACTCTGCATATCGGTTGATAAAACCTCAAGTACATAATCAAAATCGCCAGTGACGGCGGCACATCTTACGATTGAGGGATTGGCTTTCACGGCTAATTCAAACTCTTGATATTGCGCAAAATCTACCACTACATGCAACATTGCGCTTATCTGCAAACCAAGTTTATGACTATCCAAGATTGTGGTATGTCCCTTGATAATCCCTTGTTGTTCCAACTTTTTAACGCGATTCCAACAGGGAGTTTTAGAGAGTCCAACCGCTTCAGCTAAGTCAGCGAATGAAATTCTGGAGTCTTGTTCTAAATAACTTAGTATTTGCCCATCTATTTTACTAATCATATTCTATTTTTAAACTCAATTTAAAAACAACATTCTATATAATAGACAATATTAAGAACATATAGAAACAATGTTTTGGAAAAAGCTAGCCATAATGTCTTTTGAAACTAATGTTATTAGTGAGGAACCATTATGCGACGCGAAAAATACTATGACTTAATAGAGCAACCTGAAATGTTAGATTATGGTGTTTATCTGCAATGCGATAAATTACTGCAATGCCAAAAGCCTCTGAATCAACTCTCCACCAGTGATGAACTTCAATTTCAAATTGTCCATCAAGTCGAAGAACTATGGATGAAGTTAATGTCCTTCACACTTGTTGAAATTATGGATTACATGACGGACCAACAAACCCATAGAGTCATCACATTGTTTAAGCGAGTGCACGGCATTCAGCAGATGATGATTGACCAGTTAAGTTTGCTAGAAACTATGTCACCTAAAGAATATCAAAAAATTAGACTACAATTAGGTAATGGTAGCGGTCAGGAATCACCGGGATTTAGATTATTGTTAAAAATGCCCCAAGATATTTGGCAGCATTTTGAAAAGTACTATCTGGACGGTGGCAAGGTTACGCTGAAGCAAATTTATGATGACGAATACAGTCATGATGCTCGTTATGCGGTAGCAGAAGCATTAATCGAATTTGATGAGTTATTCCAAATATTCCGTTGGCGACATCTTTTTTTGATTAATCGTTCCATCGGAATGGCGGCAAACTCTTTAAAAGGTAGACCTGTAGATTTATTGAAAAAAGGCGCAAGTCACAGATTTTTTCCAGACTTGTGGGATATACGAAGTCAAATGACTGACGATTGGGGCGGTGAATATGGGCGTAAGCGCCCCTCTATTAGCGGAAAATCATGAGATTTCAAGATCATTTTAGTTCACCTTCGGGAATATATTTACTCTCACATTCAGTGGGACCTATGACCCGTGCAGGTTTGTCAGCTAACCAGGCTTTTCTTAAGTCATGGACTGAATATGGTGGAGATGCGTGGCCCGAATGGTTGAATTTCATCGATCGTTTTAGACTTCAATTGTCATTGTTGTTGAATTGTAATAAGTCGTATATATGCCCACAACCCAGTGTTTCTATGGCGTTCACACAATGGCTTAGCGCTGCCTGTAAAAGTAAACCCAAAAAAAATAAACGCGTTGTAATGCATCAAGATGCATTCCCATCCATGGGTTTTGTGGTACAAGGACTCGCGGCAACTTACAATTTGCAATTAGTATTGGTAAAAGGTCCATTGAACGATACTGATGTTTGGCAAAAAGAACTAGAACACCCTTATACTTTTTGTTGTTTGTTAACCCACGTGCATTCAATGACAGGGGAACTTTGTGATGTTTCTCGTTTATCAGAGTTATGCCAAGAACTCGGCATAATGTCAGTAGTAGATATTGCGCAATCAGTGGGAATAATTGACATTGATTTAGATAATTGGTGCGTAGATGCTGTTGTCGGCTCTTCGGTAAAATGGTTAAGCGGAGGGCCCGGCGCAGGCTTCTTAATCACTGATGTCACCGACCAAGTAAATCTATTCCCTGATCACATTGGCTGGTTCTCACATCAAAACCCATTTGAATTTGATATACTTCATTTTGACGCCGCGCCTGATGCATTAAGATTCTGGGGAGGTACACCAGATGTGTTACCTTTCGCTATCGCAGGTGCTTCAATTTCTATAATAAATGCAATTGGCGTAAACAATCTCGCAACCAAAAATAAAACCTTTCAAGCTATGTTTTTAAATCAGCTTTCAAACAGCAAAATAGACGTAAATGCCATTGGTGGCACAATTTGTTTGCCCATAAAAGACGAAAAAACACAAGCTTGTGAGCAATTTTTAAAAGATAATCGGGTGAGATTTGATATTCGTGATGCTAAATTAAGGTTGTCATTTGGTGCTGTTTGCTCAACTAAAGATGTGCTACTTGTAGCAGATTTAGTCACTCCGTATTGCAAATGATTTAATTTGCATAATGATACTGCAAGCGTATTAATTTGCTACCAGCGCCCCCAGATGACAGGACGCAACATTACTATACTTATAAAACCATAAACCAAAGCAAACCACGACATACCAGCATCTATGCCATTTTTATATATGCTGTAAATAAGGAACCCGAGTAAAACGAACCCAGGAAAACTTACAAGTAATATAAGGACTCTAACATTCGCAGGTAAAATTCCTTTAGATCCTGTGCTTGATGCAGTATTTTTTTCCATAACAAAAGTGTATTTTTAGATTGTTAGAAAACAAGCTATCATCATCAGAGAAGCAGCACAAGCGACGCATTATGTTTAAATTGTCATCGAATTCAGAAGTCAGATTTTTGCTACTAATGAGTGGTTCTATTATGTTAGCGATGATCCCTTTTGTATTTATTCGTTTTTTTCAACATGATTACCCAGTCGCATTTTTAAACCTGACGTCTGCAATTTTAACGGGTAGTTCGTTTTTTGTTGTACTAATTACTAAAAAAACCGAAATGGCAAAAATAAGCCTTTCAATTGTGTGTTTCATTTTAGCGATAACCACCACAATTTTAAAAGGTTGGCATCAAATTATCTGGGTATATCCAGTACTCACATTATTTTTTGCGGTATTAAAGCCAACCCGTGCATTACAAGTTTCTATAGTCTTAATTATTTCCATCAGTTTTCTTATTTACACAAAAGTTAGCAATTTATATGTATTGGGATTCATAGTATCTGCTACCGCGACTATGATTTTTGCCTTTGCATTTACCTCACAAATGCATAGCCAATCAGACATACTTAAAGACTTGGTAATCAAGGATCCTCTAACAGGCATCGCTAATAGAAGAGCTTTTGAAGAAGACATGAAAAAATATTCCGAGCAAATGAAAAATGGCACTATGCAAAGTGCTGCTATGGTAATGCTGGACATTGATTACTTTAAAAAAATAAATGATGACTTTGGGCACAGCGTTGGGGATTTATTGTTACGTGAATTTGCCATGGCAATCATTGCCAAAATAAGAAAAAAGGATAGCCTTTATCGCCTAGGTGGCGAAGAATTTGTGGTCCTTTTACCTCATACTGATAGCAAAGAAGCCTTTATCATAGCAGAAGGTTTACGCATTGAAATTGAAAACACAGATTGGTCCGATCCCAAATTATTTATTACGGTATCTTTAGGCGTTGCCGAATGTATTGCAGGACAAAACGTATGGGGATGGTTTGAAAGAGCTGATAAGGCGATGTACAAAGCTAAAAAAGAAGGTAGAAACAAGAGCATTCAATGCAATGAAATAAAAAAAAGCATCGAACAATAAGCTCGATGCTTTAATGTCTTATATAAATTTACAGTTTGCTTTCTAATTCTGGAAGCACTTCGAAAAGATCTCCCACTAAACCGTAATCCGCCACCTGAAAAATTGGCGCTTCTTCATCTTTGTTAATAGCAACGATGACTTTAGAGTCTTTCATACCAGCAAGATGCTGAATAGCACCAGAAATCCCAACTGCAATGTAAAGTTGAGGCGCAACAATTTTACCCGTTTGACCAACTTGCATATCATTAGGTACAAAACCAGCGTCTACGGCCGCTCTGGAAGCGCCAATAGCCGCTCCAAGCTTGTCAGCTATACCATTTAACAGTGAGAAGTTTTCGCCATTTTGCATGCCTCTTCCACCAGAGATAATGACATCAGCAGCGGTTAGTTCTGGACGCTCAGACTTAGTCAACTCTTCACCAACAAAGCTAGATTTACTTGTGCCTGCATCCACTGAAATTGCTTCAACTGAAGCTGAGCCGCCATTTTCGGCGGCATCAAAGGCCGCGGCACGCACTGTCACCACCTTTTTATCATCTTCACTTTGTACTGTAGCAATCGCATTGCCTGCGTAAATTGGACGCACAAAGGTGTCGGCCGATTCTACGGCAATAATATCGGATATCTGCGCCACATCTAATAAAGCAGCAACCCTTGGCATAAAGTTTTTGCCTGTGGTGGTAGCTGCTGCGAAGATATGCGTATAATCATTTGCTAGATCAACTACGACCTTGGCAACAGTTTCTGGTAACTGGTGTTCGCATTCTGCTGAGTCAACAACAAGAACTTTATCTACACCTGTTATTTGCGCTGCCGCTTGGGCAACTGAATCACAATTTGCGCCCACGACTAACACTGTGACACTGTCACCAACAGCAGTTGCAGCGGTTACCAGTTTGTTGGTTTCTGTTTTTAAACTACTATTATCGTGTTCGGCATATACTAAAACTGTCATTTAGATCACCTTCGCTTCATTTTTTAACTTTTCAACTAATTCATCTACGTCTGCGACCTTAATACCACCTTGTCTTTGCGGTGGCGGCGTTACTTTTAAGGTTTTCACTTTAGATTCTAATGCAACACCCATATCAGCAGCAGATTTCACATCTATGGGTTTTCTTTTCGCTTTCATAATGTTAGGTAAGGATGCATAGCGAGGTTCATTTAATCTAAGATCAGTAGTAACAACTGCTGGTAAGCTTAGAGATACCGTCTGCAAACCACCATCGATTTCACGAGTAACCTCTACCTTACCTTCTTCTACTACCACTTTAGAGGCAAAAGTGCCTTGTGGCATATCCGTTAATGCTGCGAGCATTTGCCCAGTTTGGTTATTATCTGAATCAATTGATTGCTTACCTAAAATAACTAAATCAGGCGCTTCTTCTTCAACCACTTTCTGTAGCAATTTCGCTACTTGCAGCGAATCAAGTGCTACATCAGTTTCAATATGAATACCACGGTCAGCACCAAGGGCTAAGCCCGTACGAATTTGTTCTTGGCAGGTTTTTTCACCAATAGAAACCACTATAATTTCAGTTGCTATGCCTTTTTCTTTAAGGCGAACAGCTTCTTCAACAGCAATTTCGCAAAACGGGTTAATCGCCATTTTCACGTTGTTTAAATCAACACCGCTATTGTCTGGCTTCACTCGCACCTTAACGTTGTAGTCTATTGCGCGTTTAACCGGAACTAATATCTTCATAGTTACCCCTGTATTTGTTTACTGTATGGACAGTAATTTAAATATTCATTTTATCAATTGCATATAGTTATGAAAAAAAATATTAATCGCTAAACTAGATGCTATAAGGATATTTACCTGCTTTGCAGGTAAATTCGAATAGGTCGCAATCTTACGACAGTTGACGTAAACTTCAACCTACTTTACCTTTTGTCGCACACATAAATTTTACATTGTTTTGACGACTTGTAATATTCGTTTGGCGAATATTAACCAATAAACGACAAGCAATGTTGATTGAGTCTAATGTTAAATTGCGATTCACGATCAGCCTAAAGAGTGGAGATCACCGTGGAAAGAGAAGTAATGGAATTTGATGTTGTTGTCGTTGGCGGCGGACCATCTGGACTTTCAACAGCTATTAAACTTAAACAGTTAGCAAATGAAAACAATACTGAATTAAATGTTTGTGTAATTGAAAAAGGATCTGAAATAGGCGCACATATTCTCTCTGGTGCTGTTTTTGAACCTAAAGCACTAAATGAATTAATTCCCAATTGGCAAGAACTCGGCGCCCCGGTCTCTACCAAGGTAACTGAAGATCACATTTATTTGTTAAATAGTGAAAGCAAAGCAACACGTTTACCTAATTTCATGACACCTAAAACCATGCATAACAGCGGGAATTATATTGTCAGTATGGGTAACTTATGCCGCTGGCTTGCAGAACAAGCTGAAACGCTTGGGATAGAAATCTACCCAGGATTTGCTGCGGCTGAAGTACATTATGATGAGGATGGAAAAGTAGCTGGCGTTATCACTGGAGAGATGGGCCGCAAGGCCAGTGGCGAAGAAGGCGCTGATTTTGTTCCTAGCATGCTATTGTCTGGAAAATATACTGTGTTTGCTGAAGGCTGTAGAGGTCATCTTGGTAAACAATTGATCAGCAAATTTGCTTTAGATAAAGATGTTTCACCACAACATTACGCTATTGGATTTAAAGAAATCTGGGATATACCGGCCGAACAGCATCAAGAAGGGCTAGTGGTTCACACCGCGGGTTGGCCGTTATTCGACGCAACCGGTGGTAGTTATCTATATCATGCGGAAAATAACCAAGTGTTTGTTGGATTAATTGTCGACCTTAACTACCAAAATCCTCATTTAAGTCCGTTTGATGAATTCCAACGTCTGAAGCATCATCCTGTCATTGCTGAAACCTTAAAAGGTGGCACTAGAGCGAGCTATGGTGCTAGAGCTATTGCCAAAGGTGGTCTTCAAAGTCTCCCTAAAATGACTTTCCCTGGTGGTATGATGGTCGGTTGTAATGCTGGTACGCTTAACTTTTCGAAGATTAAAGGTAATCACACCGCAATGAAATCAGGCATGATAGCGGCAGAATGTATTTTCGAGTTGCTACAATCTGGTAAAACCGGTGAAGAACCAACTATTTACACCGAAAAATTTGAGCAATCTTGGGTGTATGATGAACTTTACCGTTCACGTAATTTTGGTTCTGCCATCCATAAATTTGGTAATTTCGTCGGCGGCGCATATAACACCCTAGACCAAAATTTCTTCGGTGGAAAATTGCCGTTTACCTTTACAGATACCAAACCCGATTACGCATGTCTGAAAACAGCAGCTGAAATGCCTAAAATTGAGTATCCTAAACCTGATAATACATTGAGTTTTGACAAGCTATCTTCGGTATTTATTTCCAATACAAACCATGAAGAAGACCAACCTTGTCACTTAAAATTAAAAGATCCAAGTATTCCAATTTCCGTAAACTTATCTAAATACAATGAACCTGCACAACGGTACTGCCCAGCCGGTGTTTACGAAGTTGTTGAAGAAGGCGATGAGAAAAAATTTCAGATTAATGCGCAAAACTGTATTCACTGTAAAACCTGTGACATTAAAGAGCCAAATCAAAACATCAATTGGGTTGTACCTGAAGGTGGTGGTGGTCCAAATTACCCTAATATGTAAGGACAGTTTTGACACAAAGTTCTCTTAATTATGAATTAGTAAATAAGCAACAAGGCGATTCTATATCGCCTTGTTTAGTGCTTATCCATGGCCTTTTCGGCAGTTTAGATAATTTAGCTGTTATTCGGCGCCATTTTGAAGATAAATATTCTGTATTGAGTATCGATCTTCCTGATCATGGCAAATCATACCGCAGTGACACCTTCAGTTTCGATGATTATGCGCAAAGTATTTGCTCTCTTATTCAAAGTTTAGAACTAACACAAGTATACCTTGTGGGCCATTCTTTGGGCGGCAAAGTTGCTATGTTGGTGGCCCATAAAATACCAGACATTGTTAAGCGTTTGGTAGTAATGGATATTGCGCCAGTGGCATATTCTCCGCGCCATCAAAATGTTTTGAACGGGCTGAATAATGTTAAGCTTGATCAAATATCCGATCGAAAAGATGCTCAAAAACAACTTGCTGAATATGTGCAAGATTCTGGAACTCAAGCCTTTCTATTAAAAAGCTTATATCAAAATGAAAGTGGACATTGGCAATGGCGTTTTAATGTTTCATTGATTGAAAAAGACTATGACAAACTTAGCGCTTGGACGGAAACTGAAAATCTCTACTCAGGCCCTACACTCTTCATTAAAGGCGCTGAAAGTGATTATATTCTTGCTGAACATCAAGATACCATTATGCGACAACTTCCCAATGCTTCAGCAAAAATTGTACAAGCAGGTCATTGGCTTCACGCGCAAAAACCACAGGTAATTAACGCATTAATTACAAATTTTTTACCTGAAAAGGATAATTGACATTTTTTTCGCCGATAACTTGCGTTTTCGTAGAAAAAGTCTTTGATTATGCTAGTATTCGCGCTCTTTATTAAGAGGTTGTGTAGATGTCTCCAGAGACTTTTCAAACATTAGAATCGATAGCCCTTGATGTCGCTTTAGTTGTTTTATTCATACTAATGTTTTTTGCTGTCCATGATGTAATGAAAAAAAATGACGTTCCTGTGTATGGTCGATTGGTCGCCTATGGCGTATTAGGGCTAGGTGCGTTAGGATTCGCAATCAAAGGCATTATTAAATTAGTTTACGGTATTTAAATTAGCGTTTTTCGAGGTATGTAAATGGCAAGTGTTGGATTATTCTTTGGTAGTGACACAGGTAACACTGAACATGTAGCAAAAATGATTCAGAAAGAACTAGGCAAGCATCTAATTGATGTGCATGACATTGCAAAAAGCACTAAAGAGCAAATTGCCGAATTTGACCTGCTAATTTTTGGTATTCCCACCTGGTATTATGGTGAAGCCCAATGCGATTGGGATGACTTTTTCCCAGAATTAGAAGAAATTAATTTTGAAGATAAGCTTGTAGCGATCTTTGGTTGCGGTGATCAAGAAGATTATGCTGAATATTTCCTCGACGCCATGGGCATGATACGCGATATTGTTGAACCTAAAGGCGCAATAATTATTGGTCATTGGCCGACAGATAGCTACGAATTCGAAGCATCTAAAGGCATGGCTGATGACGACCACTTTGTGGGTTTAGGCATCGACGAAGATAGACAACCTGAGCTTACTGATGAACGTGTAATT
Source organism: uncultured Glaciecola sp. (assembly GCA_947496235.1). Classification (GTDB taxonomy): domain Bacteria; phylum Pseudomonadota; class Gammaproteobacteria; order Enterobacterales; family Alteromonadaceae; genus Glaciecola. Next base: position 218,534 of record CANMCE010000001.1, read on the forward strand.
AAGTGGTGCGCACAAATTCGCGAAGAAATGTGTTTATCTGAACTTGAATAATTAATGAAAACATCTGGCTTCTTCTTAGAAGCCAGACAATTACCTAGCTTGTATTTAGTCCAACCCCACAATATTAACCTCTGCTAATGACTGTTAATATCGCTAAAATAAATCGGTACGCTTTTCCTTTAAGCCACACCACATAAATTCATTAATTGTTGCACCTAAGATATTTCAATACTTACCGAAGATTGCTATTCTGACCTTGCTCCAATTCCTATAACAATAACGAGACAGATCTATGAAAAAACGCTTAATTGCGGTTGGCTTGTTTTGCTCATTGCAAGTCAACGCGAGTCTATTAATGAAGCCTACCTATCATCCTGATATCGACTATCAAGGGAAAATTTTAACCGGGGATTATGTATCGACATTGACCCCTCCAGAACAAATATTAGGTTTTGAAGTAGGTCAAAGAGTTGCCGACCCAGCGCAAATTAGCCAAGCATTAAAAACCTGGGAAACTCAAACCGATCGCTTGCACTTAGTTGAATATGCAAGAAGTCATGAAAACCGTCCTTTGTACGCCGCGTTTATTTCAAGTCCAAAGAATTTAAATAATCTTGAAGCCATCAAAACCAAGTTAAATCAACTAGCTGATCCACGTAGCATCAATGACGGTGATGCAAAAAAAATCATTGATGAGTTACCGGCAATCGCCTGGATGGCCTATTCCATTCACGGTAATGAAACCTCTGGCGCCGATGCTGCATTAGCTGCCATTTATCATTACCTAGCAGAGCAAGGTGACGATGTGTCTAAGATGCTAGATGATATGATCATCATCATAGACCCAATGATGAACCCTGATGGTCGAGCTAGATTTGCCAAGTCGCTGGAGCAATATAGAGGAACAGCGCCAAATGTAGACGATCAATCCTTGTTGCATAGAGGCGATTGGCCTTATGGACGCACTAACCATTATTTGTTCGATCTGAACAGAGATTTCGTTTACTTAACACAGCCTGAAACCAAAGGTCGAGTGGCGCTGATTAACAAATGGCGTCCGCAGTTAATGATTGATGGTCATGAAATGGGCTCTCAGGACACTTTTTTAATGGGCCCTCCTCGACAACCGTTAAACTTCAACATAGCCCCTAGCGTGCAAAAATGGGCGAATAACTTCGCTCAAGAGCAAGCAGAGGCTTTTGACGCAAAAGGTTGGCGTTACTATAACGGTGAATGGTTTGAAAACTGGTATCCTGGATATTCAAACTACGCTGAATATCGAGGTTCTATGCATATTCTTTATGAACAATCACGGATGGCAGAAGATGGCGTAAAACGTCCTGAAGGCACAATCCAAACATATAAAGAATCTGTACATCATCAGTTTGTGAGTACCATAGCCAACCTTGAATCACTGCAAAAATATTCTAAAGAAATGTACAAAGACTATTGGCAAGACCGCAAAATGTTAGTGTCTAGCAAAAGTCCATTTGCTGATAAAGCCTTTGTCATTATGGCCAACGACAATCATAGCCGAACGCAATTATTAGTGGAAAAACTGCAAGCTCAAGATATCGAAGTTAAACAAACCACCGAGAAAATGACCTTGCGTGACGCTAAAGACCAATTTGGCGACACTGTTGAAAAATTATCGGTACCTGTAGGTAGCATTATCATCAATAACAGACAACCCGAGGCTCGGTTACTTTCTGCTATCATGGAATTTGATGCCAAGCTCAAACCCGAAACCATTCAGGAAGAACGAGCAAAGGTATTAAAAGAAGGCGGTTCTATCATGTATGACACTTCAGCTTGGAACTTCACCATGATGTATGGTTTAGAAGCTTATGAAGTGAGTGAAGAAATTGACAACAAGGTCAAAGATTACACGCCTGTGTCCTTTTCCTCAAATTCAGTCGATACAAACGCCATTGCTTGGTTGGTGGATGGCGCAGACGATAAATCAGTCACCTTTGCGGCACGTTTAATGGAATTAGGTGTACAAGTTCGGGTGATAAAAAAAGCCTCCACGTTAAGCGAACAGACCTTCAATCGTGGTACTGTTATTATCACAACCACAGACAATCCGGCTCAAACCAATTTAGCGCAAACAGTTGCTGATATGGCAAACGAGTTAAGTTTACCTTTAGCATCCATTACCAGTGGTTTTGGTGCTGGCGACTTACCTGATTGGGGTGGTGAAAACTTTGTTTTATTACAAAAACCTCAAATTGCCATAGCGTCACAAGCCGGTACCAGCAGCGGTGATGTGGGTTCTACTTGGTGGTCAATTGACAGTAACCTCGGCATTCGTCATTCACATTTGGATTCAAGCGCTTTCGGTTATAGTGATTTGAGACGTTACAATGTCATCATTTTACCTAATCGCTATCGTTTGGATAATGGTGCTGCAGGCGCTTTAAAAGAATGGGTAAGGCAAGGTGGTACCTTGATCACTCATGACAATTCCAGTGCCTTAGTTAGCAAATTAGAGGGTTTTACCGATGTAAAAGTCCTTGCCGACATTTTTGCTGACGCAGAGAAATTCGATACCGCACTACAAAGACGACTTCTGGCCAGAGAAGATTATGCTGTCACTGATAGTTTATCCTCCTCTACCCTATCAACAGACGTCAGTTACCCTTGGGACGAAACGCCAAAAGCGCTGTCTGAAAAAGAACTCGAAAAGCGTGATAAATGGCAATCTTTGTTTATGCCAGCAGGTGCTATGGTCGCCGGTACTGTAGACCAATCACACTGGTTAACCTTTGGTACCAATCCTATATTACCGTTGATGTACGAAGATCAAACCATATTAGTAGCACCAGAGTCAGCAGAATCTGTGATTGATGTAGGCGTTTACCAAGATGATGCAAATGCCGAATACAAAGATGCCCTTGGCTGGTATTCAATTCCAAATGGGCAATCACTTAAGGTTCGCATGAGTGGATTAGTATGGCCAGAAGCTCAACAGCGTATTGCCAACTCTTCATTTCTGACGCGTGAATCAATAGGTAAAGGTCAGGTAATTCAATTTTCTGGACAACCTAACTTTAGGGGAGCAACAAGAGGCACCAATCGCCTTCTGCTAAATGCCATTGTCTACGGACCAGGATTTGGTAGTCGGCCTAAAATTGATCTCTAGGTATTAAAATTAAAAAAGGAGCTAATTAGCTCCTTTTTTTCCCGCTTTTATTTTATTCAAGAGGATGTTTAAAGTTACTTTTAAAGCTGAACGCTTGTGAACTTTCACCATGAGCTCTTAAATAATCTAATTTTTCAAAAGCCTCTTGTACGGTGGGAATATGCCCGTTTGGTACCCACCACAGAACATAAGAAGCTTGTTTAATAGGCTTAAACCATTCTTTTTTACGTTTAAGAAAGTCGATATGATGGGTTTTGAACATAAAACTTTTCAACGACTCAACATTTTCCCAAACCGACATATTGACAATAATATCGGGGTGTCCCTCGACGGATATATCAGTCGCGTCCCCACTGTCATCCTGCAAGCGCCAAACAAAGCCCTCACTGGACTCAGCAATGGCATTGATAGGGTCTAAATTGTTGACAAATTCCATATTAGCTTTTATCGCCTGAACACCTTAACTTCTATAGTAGAGTAGTAAGATTAACTTGTTAAATAATTTAAAATGGGCATTTAGACCCTTTCATCACAGAATGATTATTGTTTCGGAAACTCACTAAATTGCGGTAGATTGTCGGTTATTTCATACCAATCAGCCTTCGAAGCTACATGCATATGGGCTTGTGGCAACAATGATGGACTAGCATCTAATGCGCCATATCTAACATGCACTAACCCAGTTTCAGGTTTTTCCCCATACAAGGTGGAACCGCAATTGTCGCAAAAGCATGATTCCGTTTGTTCACTGCGTTTAAATGATTTGATATTTTCCAAACCCTTAGTTACAGAAAAGTCTTGTTTCACTAACCCTCCGATAGCTGTACCAGACGCCCCTGAGGATTTTCGGCACAGGGAACAATGGCAATATCCAGCATAAAGAAACTTATCCTTCACTGTAAATTCCACTTTACCACAAACACAACTTCCGCTAATTACTGTCATCTTTTCACCCTTTGACTATAAAAATACTAAAATGCCAGCCTTGGCCTACACTTCATATTTACTTGAGCTGTGAAGTATATTTAAAGTATCAGTTTTGTCAAATGGATTTTCGAGGCATTCGTTAAGCAAATTTATTCTTTGGATAAAAATGCTTCCTTTTCAAAACTATTATTATTAGCCCTATAAGTCCTAAAATACTGCCAATTGGAATCATGAATACTAGCAATGTCGAACTCGTAAGAGTGATCCAGAATAACCAATATGGTCTATATCTGCAGACTGTAATTGCAATCAATAAAAGTACTAAACCTGGAAAACACATGACTAAACCAAGAACTGTCGTTACCAATGCTGAAGACAAGCCTGCGGCCATCAATTTGGGATCGCCAGTACCTGCTACGGTAATCTCTTGAAACAAATTATAAATCGCGTAAAAGGTATTAGCGATTCCCCACGGCAGTGCTAATAAAAACACAACACCTAAAATTGCTACATATTTACCTATATCCTGTTTATTCATCCGCTAATCCTTGCAAAATTACAAAACCTTTAAAAACGTGGGACAAACCAGAGATCGATTTTTCTTACGTGAAAGTTCTCGTTTCAAATTTATTAGAGCTGGGGAAAGCATCTGGCACTTAACTGGCGAATAAGTCTGAAATAATAAATAGAGCTTAATAGAGAAGCTGCCTGCGTTTTTCTGTCCCAGCGAGCTTGCGGGTGCTCTAATGCGATTGTGTGCATTTTAGATTCTTAAACTTGATCGCCACATAAGCAGCTATCGGGGCGAGTGCAAGCAACGAAATTGACTCTGAATTTTTACCAACAACAAACAGGATAATACTCCCTGTAATACTAATAACTGCAATACCCGCCCACCCGATGCTGACCATTAGCAACTTTTCAACGTTATATTCTGCTTTCCACAAGCGTAGCGACAATATACTAAACACCAATAACATCAACATTGGCAAGTAAATTGATAATAATTCCATTTAGTTATCCTTAAGCAAATAACACCTAATTAGCGAGCACCTCGCGCATACACAAACTTGGTGTAGATTCTCCACTAATAATTCGTTTATCTAAAGAATTGTTTTACAACATTTAATTTTGCAAGATCAACTTTAGTTGAGGTGGTTTAGCGTTGGAATTCGCTTGGCTGTATTTAGCAGCGTTATAAGCAAAGATACAGTGATAGGTTTATTAAGTGTTTAAATCGACATTTTTAGACAAATTAAAAGTCGATTATTAGGCTAGTCTAAACTGTTTCACTGCATCTGAAAGCTCATTTACCAAGTATTCAATTTGGTGAGTGGCATCGTTTGATGCCTGAGTGCTATCAGCACTGTCTTTACTTAAATGCACTATGGTTTCCAATCGTTCAACCATTTGTGCTAAAAGCTCATCTTGTTGTTGACTGTCCGACACAATTTGACGGTTTACATTGGCCAACTCTTGAATTAAGTTCTTAATCTGAGATACCTGAGTAGATACCTGCTGTGTGATCTCAACCCCTTTTTCTACCTGTTCTTCTCCTCGGTTCATGGCGCTTATAGCCTGTTTAGCATCTCGTTGTAATGAGGCAATCATATTTTCAATTTCTTCGGTAGAATCATGAGTGCGAGTTGCTAAGGTGCGCACTTCATCAGCAACCACGGCGAATCCCCTGCCTTGTTCACCCGCTCGTGCGGCTTCAATTGCAGCATTCAACGCCAGTAAATTGGTTTGTTCAGCGATGGTTTTAATCACATCCAGAATACTACCAATCTTTTCTGTATTTTCACCTAAGCGATTGACAATGGCTGCGGATTCTTTGGCATGAGCCGACTGCTCTTGCATCTGCTGAGAACTGCTGTTTGAAAGAGTCATTACACTTTCGCTTTGCTGTAATGCTTCAACAAGGTGTTTATCCGCCATCGATATTTGTTCTACGTTAGACACACTTGTTTGTCTGACTCTATTGGTGTTTTCAAAAGTGGCATCAATTTGCTCTTGCTGCTGAGCAACTTGAGCTAGTGACTTGTCTCCCATGTCTACACTTTTTACCATGACTTCTCGTAACAATTGCTCTTTTTCTTTTATCCCTGCAATTAAGGTGTTCAGTGATGCGATCAGACTATTAATACTTTTTGCCAAGATTGAAAATTCATCGTTAGATTCTTCGTGAAGTTTTTGCGTTAAATCACCTTCACTGACTAATGCCAGTTTTTCATTTACGTAAGATAAAGGTTTTGAAATGCTGCGCGTAGCGATTACTGCCAACACTATAGTTGCAATTAAGCCAAACACTGATGCGATGGCACTTTTAATAACATTACTTTGCACTGAAGACAGAATAGATTCTTGGCCATTCAATGTGTCAGTATCAACAATCCTGGCTAACTCGCTGAGTTCAGTAATGGCATCGTTCACTGCCATTTTAGTGCTATCACTGTGTTGTTTAGCTTGTTCCAAGTAAGCCATTTGGGCTCGTTTTTCTGCAAAAACACCTTGCTCACCAGTCAATGCGTTAATCATATTCATGTGTTCAGTATCGAACATTACGAAAATGCCTTCATCATCGATATTGCTGGCAATTCGTTTGGCGTAGTCGACATCCACTTGTACATTGCTGATGTTATATTCAATATCACCTATGTTTTGTTCTACTTTTTCAGGGTTAAATGAATTGACTAATTCTTCAATGGTGTTGAGCATTACGCTCAATTTATTGTCGATATTATTGGTCATACCTAGTAGATTTTGAAAGTCTGCAGAGTCATTTTCTAAATAACTTAAATCTAGCATTAAGGCACTGGCTTCATTGGTATGGTTTAAAGCATTAGTTGCTACTTTTTGTAAATTATCTGTGCTTGATATCACGTCAAATTTCGCTTGGAACATGTTCAAGCTTGCCTGCTGATACTGGCTAGAGGTGGTTTCTATCTGTTTGACTATGCCAATATTTTGCTCGTCTACCAAGGTCTTTAAGCTCGCTAAAATACTGCTATATTGGTTAAACTCCGAGTCAAAGTCAGATTTATATTTTTTAATTAAAGATAAATCTTGCTCATAATAGGCATTGGTTGTTATGGTGCCGAGTCGCAAAATTTCGAGATTTAAACTGGCAACTTTACGTTGAATTGGCATTTTCACAAAAGCCACTTCCTGAGCTGAATGTCTAATTTCGTATAAACCGAGATAAGATAATCCACTCGTCAGTAGTAAAAGGAAGGCAAGTAGACCAAATCCTATGATCATTTTTTTTACGACTGTTAATTGCATACTCCGAAGCTCAACTAAATTAAAATGGCTTTATCGTTATTATATTTACGGCAATTAGTGTTAAATCTTTAAATCTTCCTTATAATAAGCGAAGCTTTTTAAATGACAGGACTATCATGGATCAAAATAGAGAATTAAAAAAAGCGGGACTAAAAGTTACTCTTCCTAGGCTTAAAATCCTTGAAATACTGCAAGAACCGGAAAATCAGCACATTAGTGCTGAAGATGTTTACAAGAAACTTATCGATCTTGGCGAAGAAATTGGTTTAGCCACTGTTTACCGAGTATTAAACCAGTTTGATGATGCTGGTATTTTGAATCGTCACCACTTTGAAGGTGGTAAATCCGTTTTTGAAATTAGCCATAAAGCTCACCACGACCACCTCGTTTGCTTAAAATGTGGCAAGGTTATCGAGTTTGAAGACGAAGTTATCGAAAAACGACAAGAAGAAGTGGCTAAGGCCAATAACATGAAGTTGACCCACCATAGCTTATATCTTTACGGTGAATGTACTGACGGAAATTGTGACGCAGATCTTTAATCTGCGTCTTTCATCGAATCGTTATCTACACAAAAACATCAAACTTATGCCTATTGTAGGCACGTTGCGCTCGTAACCACATTTCACCTGGTTTGCCCTCGCCTATCACAGTATCGTCCACTTTCACCACAGCGCCGATTTCTTTGCTAGAACTGGTAATCCAAACTTCGTCTGCTTGTTTAATTTCGTCCATTTCAATGGCTCTTTCAGTTACCTTAAATCCACCTTCACGTTTTAATGCTTCCAAAATAATATGGCGTGTAATTCCGGGCAATAACTGGTTATCTAGCGGTGGCGTTAGGATTTCATCATTTTTAACAATAAACACGTTACAAGCTGCCGCTTCGGTAAGTTGCCCATGGCGGTTATGCAAAAGCACTTCATCAACACCTTCATTTTGCCCTTCTTGGAAATGCATAACATTCCCAAGTAACGAGGTCGATTTAATGTGACAACGCTGCCAGCGTAAATCTTCTTTGGTCGCTACAACAAAGGTTTTGGCTTTGTCTCTATCTAATGTAGTTGATGGCGCAATTTCAAACCCATAGGCAAACACAGTAGGCGTAACGCCCTTAGGATAAGCATGAAATCTTTTACTGTCTGCGCCTCGACTTATGTGGATGTATATTCCAATCGCTTCTTGTTCAAATGGTGCTAAAAGCGAATCGACAATTTTGCGCCATTCGACCAGATCAATTTCGTAATTGATGTTTATTTCATTTAGCCCACGTTGCATTCTTGCCAAATGCAATTCCAAACCCACCGTCTTTTTATTGTAAGATGGAATAACTTCATAAATCCCATCACCAAACAAAAATCCCCTGTCCATTGGCGAAATTTTGGCATTTTCTAACGGTAAGAATTTTCCATTTAAAAAAACGTCATGCATTTATGTGTGCCCTTATTGATGAATTGTCCGATTTACACTTTGTATATTTAATAACATATTTTCGGCTAACAGTCGTTGTTGGCGAAATATTTCATTGTCACTAAGTTCAAAAACTATTTTATCCCCTGGTTTTGCCTGCCCTAATCTAGCAAGTCCTAAGCCCCCGACAGCGCCGATTTTGGGATAGCCGCCAATGGTTTGTCTATCCGCCAGTAAAATCATAGGTAGGCCATCTCCAGCAATTTGAATGGCGCCATTACAAATGCCTTCTGACAGCATATTCGTTAGGTTAGAACGAATGTTTTGCCCTGATAATCGAATCCCCTGTTTACCGGATTGAGGGCTGACTTCGTACTCAGAGGACAAAAACAAGGCTTTTTGACCGCGTGAAAAACTTTGGTGTTGATAGCAAAAGTGCACTGGAATAGCCTTATTTGTTAGATTGCTCCATGCCACTAGACTATTTAACATGCAGTTATCTACTGTAAGTGATTTATTGGGCGGCGAAGGTTTAAGCTTAATGATGTCTCGGGACTTTAAACCACTGCCATCCTGATGCAGACCACCTAAGGTTTCTTTTGCTACATCACAACAGCTTCCGTGGACTTCTGGCACTTCAATACTTCCCTGAATAGCCACGTAAAATCGACAAGCGCCGTTAGGTAATATTTTAATTATTTGTGATTGGTTGACCACTAAGGGCTGATTTATTTGATGGGTTTGATTGTCTATTAGTACTTGAGGAATAGTCTGCTCTGACGCATACCCAATAGCGATCACCATTTTTGATTGTGCTTCAAAAATGATACCTCCAAAACTAACTTCTATTGCACTAGCTTCTAACGGATTACCCACTAATGCGTTGGCGAGTTTAAAACTAACCCAATCCATAGCCCCAGACTGACAATATCCTAAATGCTGGGCAAATTGACGGCCCTGATCAACCAATTGAGCATTAAAGTCTACTTGCTTAATTTGCAGCACTGGTCTCACCATTTTTCATTCGATCGTAAGTCGGTAAATCTATTGGATAAAATTCCACATGGTCACCTACAGAAAACCCCTCATGCTTTCTAAGATCAACCGGAGTATAGCCTAAGATTTGCCAGCCCCCTTGAGAGCGTTGTGGATAAATTGCAGTTTGCCGATCAGCTATGGCTACAGCGCCAGCTGGAACATAAGTTCGAGGTGTTTTCAGCCTAGGCGTCGCTATATCACTCATCAATTCACCCAAGTAGGCAAAGTTGGGCAAGAACCCGACAGAAAAAACCCGATAAGGACGTTGTTGATGGCTTTTTATCACCTCTTGCTGAAACATTTTGTGAACATCAGCCACATTTTGTAAATCTAATGGATATTTATCTTCAGGCGCACCATAAAACACTGGGATCTTGTGTGTTTTTCCTAGGTGATTTGATGCAATCAATTGAAGTTCTTTTATCTTGTTGATAACAAAGTAACTATCAACTTGTCGCCAATCAAAATAGATCAATAACGTATCGTAAGATGGCACTAAATCGGTCAGCCATTTAGGAGGTGATGACTTCAGCACTCCGTTTAATAAAGCAACAAGTTCATTTCGTTCGACTAACGCTAGTTTTGGATCTCTGACGCTAACTAATATCGCCTCTTCAGACACAGCTTCAAACCTAAATAACCTATTTTCCATTCAGCATTTGTCTTATTTTTTGCACTACTGATAGAGCTTCAGGATTATCTCCGTGCACGCAAATTGTGTCAGCTTTTAACATGATATGCGTGCCAGCATCGGTTAATACCTGACCTTCTGTAATTAACATCACTGCTTGCTCTAAGGTTTGCTCATTATTGAGAACTGAATTTGGGAAACTACGCGCTTGCAGAAAACCTCTGTCGGTATAACGCCTATCAGCAAAGGCTTCAAACAATAATTCTATTTGGTACTTATTGGCAATTTCTTGATAAGGCTCACGATCGGCTAAGGCTTGAATCATAAGGGGTAATCGCACATAAAATGATGCCATGGCAGCGACTACATCTTCAAAAATGTCTAAATTGCGCATCATATCGTTGTACAAAGCACCATGTGGTTTAACGTAACCTATTTGAGTTTGTTGACATTTGGCCATGCCATCTAGGGTTGCAAGTTGTGCATGCAACATTGCACCTAATTCTTGCGCTGGAATCCTCATACTGCGCCGACCAAATCCTTGTAAATCTGGATACGATGGATGAGCCCCTATTACCACACCGTATAATTTGGCCAATTCAATGGTTTTTTGCATGGTGAGTGCATCACCCGCATGATAGCCACAAGCAACATTGGCCATATCAATATAAGGCATAATGTCGGCATCATGATTGTGTTGCCAATTACCGTAACTTTCGCCTAAATCTGCGTTTAGTTTCATAATCTTAAGTGACCCAATAGCGCTTTAGTTGCTATACTTCTTGTTCGTATTAATAGTAATACTAACATGAGAAATTTTGGATGCTAACGGTAGGTAAAAAAAATCGCGTTAAGGTAACTGAAGTCATGCCCATGGGGGTTATGGCTGTAAGTTTAAATAATCAGCCGGAAACGGTTTTTGTTCCCTATGCGCAGCAAAGTGTTAAGCAAGACGATATTTTAGAAGTCTTTGTGTATTTTAATGAAGACGGTGATTTGCAAGGAAGTTTGGAAGACATAAAACTCAGTGTAGATCAGTTTGCTTCACTTAAAGTTAAATCTATTATAAAGGCCGGTGCTTTTTTGGAGTGGCAACTTAAACCAGATTTATTTATGCCTAGAATCCACATGCATAACCAGATTCATGAGCACATGGCGGTGGTGGTAACTTTATTAAAAGATCCCTTTAAACCTCAATTAATCGCCTCTAGCCAAATTGAAAAACATTTAGCGTCGCCGCCAACAGAATTCAATCCACAAGAACAAGTAGAATTGTTGGTGTACGCTGAAACGCCATTAGGTTTTAAAGCCATTGTTAACCAGAGTTTTGCTGGGCTTCTATATAAAAATGAGCTGTTTAAACCTTTAAGAATTGGTCAAAAACTTGATGGCTTTATTAAACATATTCGTGAAGATGGTAAGGTTGACTTGCAATTACAGCGACATGATAAAAAAGCGCGAAAGTCACTTGCCGACGCTATTATTGATGATCTGCAAGCCCACGGCGGAATTTCAAGCCTAACCGATAAAAGTAGCCCTGAAGATATCCAACATAGATTTAATGTAAGCAAAGGCGCGTACAAAAAAGCCATTGGGGAACTTTATAAATCTCGCAAAATTCTAATTGAAAAAGACTATATAAAATTAGCGGAGAAGTAATGAAAGCAAGAGTAAATTGGCAACCCAGTAAACAAGGCTTAAGTTTTGATTGCACCATGGACACTGGCGAATCTTTGGTTTTAGACGGTAATGGCGAAGCATTGTCGCCAATGCAAGCGGTGCTAATGTCGGTGGGTGCTTGTTCGTCAATAGATGTAGTAGATATCCTGAGAAAATCTCGCTTAGACATTGAACAATGTTACTGTGACTTAAGCGCAGAGCGCGCGGAAAATCCCCCTCGTGTGTTCACCAAGATTCATGCGCACTATGTAGTGAAAGGTACGGATATTAAAGAAAAACAATTAGCAAGAGCCGTGCAGTTATCTGCAGAGAAATACTGTTCGGTAATGCTAATGTTAACAGGCAAAGTTGACGTAACTACCAGTTATGAGCTCATTTAACGGTAATAAAGTTGTTCTACTCACACTAGCTTTACTCATATCGGTCACTTTTTTTGTGTTGGGGTATTTGTACGCTGCAAATACCCTTTCGCAGCAACAAAACATTATTGTCCAGACTGAAGATATGAGACAAACACAAGACGCCGTCATTAATTCAAAAACACAAGCGCAAATAAATCATCAAAAAACGGATGATATTAATGAAAATGCTCAAGGGGCATTAGCGCCAGATTCTCAGGTTACAAATGATTCTGACTTACTCGTGATGATTGAGCGACTAAGTCAAACGAGTGACTCGGAAAATTATGAGCAATATAACCAAGAGTTAAAACTGATCATTCAATTTTTAACCGAATTTCCAGAACAAATAGACATCGCAATAGAGTACCTTGATTCAATTCCCTACTATTCAAAAGAATTTTACTTAATTACCAATTTACTAAATCGCTTACCTAATCAAATGGGCGCAATTGCAATGACTGAATTAGCAAAAGATTATGTTGCCCGTGGTGATTCTCGTTCTCAGATAAAATTTCTAAATTTGATTCAAAAAACGCGTGGTGCAAATGACAATCCAGTATTAAAACAAGCTTTACTCAATTTGGCCTTGTATTCAGCTAGGACGCGAAACATTAGATTGGATGCCATTAGCTACATCCAACCTTATGAAATTGAAGAAACCGAAAAGTCTATTCTGGCGACTGAATTGGCGAACATGGCTGAAAATTCTGCTACCAGTGATTTAGATAAGTTGTTACCCCATTTAATTCGGTTTTCCGCGCCGCAAAATCGCTCTGATATAGTAATTAAATACATTCAACAAGATAATCCATCAAATATTCGATTTACTATGTTGAGGAGCATTCAAACTGGTGATATTACTTTAAGTAACCGTTTGCGGGAGACCTTATTTAATATAGCCTTCAACCAAGATGATCACTTGAGCGACAACGCTAAACACTTATTGATGTCAAAATTCGACATTACCCATGAAGAATACCAATTGTTGATGCAAAATTAATTCGAAGTCATTAATTCTTCATTAAAAAACCCCGCCAGTAGCGGGTTTTCTGTAAATGCTATAAAAAGCTTTAATCAAAAGAGAAATATAAAATACCCTGATAACCTTTCGCATAGTTTTCCACTAAATTTTTAGTGCCTTGAGGTCCATGACCTTCAGCGGTTTGGAACTTGGTCCCAATAGGTGTTATCCCATGCAAGAAAGATATGATATCCCCAATAAATAACGTTCAAATGTTTGGTTTTAAAATAGAGACAAAATAATTCAATTTATTTTCTTATACAAAAACTTTACTTCTTTTACTACATCGTTATCTTCTATAGCCACGTACATTGTAAGCTCATTTTCACTGATTTTTTCTAGGGTTAAACCATTGAAGAATACTTTATTAGGCGTCACGCGCACTAAGTTAAATTCAACCGATTTATCTTTTTCTTCCCAACCGCTCAAATCACCATTGAAGTGTTTAAGTCGAAAATTAAGACTGTCATTTTCTTCCACTATGGTTTCAAGCTCATAGAAGATAACCTCGTCATTAACAACCAACTTGAAAGCTCCCATCATGCTACCGCCCAAAGGAGGCGACCAAACTTCTTCTACTATGCCGCCAAAGGCTTCACCGCGCCAGTGGCCAACCAGCCATTCAACAGCGCTTAGATTTGCTTTAGGAGATGTTTGACCTTCTTGCAGAAATTCAATGTTAGGAAAGTCATTAGATGAAAATGCAAATGGGCATATTAATGCTAGAAAGAATAGCGTAATGATCTTTTGTTTCATTGGATGTCCCTATTCAATTGAAATCAATTGTCAGTTAATTAATATCAGTCTAGCTTATTTTTCAGAAGAGTCATCTGAAACAGCATCATTATCGACTTCCACATCAGTATTTGCATCATCATCTTGGTCTTCATCTAAGTTGTCGTCACTTTCATCATCTTCGACTAAGTATTTGCTATCAATTGATTTGGTCGTGCTAACACCTAATTTCTTAAACGACTCCGCTTGGCTAATCAAATTACCGCGTCCGCTGGAGAGCTTTATCATTGCAGCTTCATAGGATTTCGTAGTGGTTTCTAACTGCTTCCCAATTTTTTCCATGTCCATTACAAAATTAGCTAACTTGTCATACATTTTACGGGCTTTTTCAGCGATTTTGGCGGCATTTTGATTCTGGTACTCATATTGCCAAATGTTATGAATAGTTCTAAGTGCAACCAATAAATTGGTTGGGCTCACTAACATTATTTGGTTATCCATAGCCAGCTTGACTAAACTCGGATCGCTTTCAATAGCTGCGATAAACGCCGATTCCACCGGAATGAACATGAGTACATAATCTAAAGTACGGAGTTCTTGTAAATCCTGATAGTCTTTTTTACTTAAGCCTTTAATGTGCCCTTTTAAGGAAGCAACGTGCTCTTTCAAGGCGCGCTCTTTAACGTCTTTATCGGTTGAATTAATGGCTCGTTCATAGGCGATTAAAGACACCTTGGAATCAATGACAATGTCTTTTTCATTGGGCAAATGCACTACTACATCTGGCTGATAGCGTTTTCCTTCTTCATTAGTAGTGGATTTTTGCATTTCATATTCATGCCCATTACGCAAACCTGATTCTTCGAGAATTCTCTCTAATACAATTTCTCCCCAATTTCCTTGTTGTTTGTTGTCACCTTTTAGGGCATTGGTTAAGGCTGCAGCTTCTTCAGTGATTTTCTGATTGAGTTCTTTTAATCCTAGGATTTCAGTTTTCAAAGAGGCTCGTTCTTTCCCCTCAGAAATATATTGTTCGTTAATTTGTCGTTTAAATTCATCAATTTGGTTTTTCAGTGGAGACAATAAGGTGTTTAAACCCGTTTCACTGGTTTTCACGAATTTTTCGGATTTTTGCTCAAAGATTTTATTCGCGATATTCTCAAATTCTGTGCCCAAGCGTTTTTCGGCTTCATTTAAAAGCTGAAGCTTTTCCGCCATATGCTCTCTCTCTTTTTCTACGGCACTTTGCAAAGCTGCCTGCTGCTCAGTAAGTTTGGTATTCGCTGTTATTTGCTCTTGCAGTTTACCCTGAAGATGTTGCTTTTCAGATTGCAACATAGAGATGCTGGCCACCTTTTCGGATAACTCACCTATGCGTCTTTGATTTTGTGTATTTTCATCAATCAGGGTTTGGTTTTTATCCGCAAGTGATGCCAATTTTTGCTCGAACTGGCTGTTTTGTTGCTTGAGGTGTTCTTGTTGCTCAGCAATACGATTGCTAGCTTGTTCAAGTTGATATTCAAGCATCTGCGTTTTCTTCTCTAATTCGTTGAACGCAAATAAGTGTTGCTGCAGTTTATTTCGTTGCACAAATACAAACACCAAGAGTGCCAGTGAAAGCACCGCTAAAGAGGCGACTACTGCCTGAATAACCGGGGGTAAGTTAAGAAAAAGATCCATCTGGATTTTACCTTTTTTGTTTTTAATTTTGGTAAAAAAAAGCCCGTCAAGTTTAGACTAGACGAGCTTATTAGATTAACACAATTTATTTAGAGAGTGCTTGGTCAATCTCTTCGATTTTTGCTTTCCAGATTGCAGGGCCAGTTTCATGGGCATTCGCGCCTGAACTATCCACTGCAACTGTAACCGGCATATCTTCTACTTCAAATTCGTAGATAGCTTCCATACCCAAATCTTCAAACGCCACAACTTTAGCTTTTTTAATTGCTTTGGATACTAGATAAGCTGCTCCGCCCACAGCCATGAGATAAACCGATTTGTGCTTAGCAATACTTTGCACAGTGGCAGGTCCTCTTTCCGCTTTGCCTATGGTGCCAATAATACCGGTTTTTTCTAACATCATATCGGTAAACTTATCCATACGAGTTGCCGTTGTAGGCCCAGCTGGACCAACAGCTTCATCTCCAATGGCATCAACAGGTCCCACGTAATAAATAAATTTATTGGTTAAATCGACCCCTTCAGGTAAACCTTCACCATTTTCAAACATTGTTTGAATACGTTTATGTGCAGCGTCACGTCCGGTTAGCATTTTTCCGCTAAGCAACACAGTTTCACCGACTTTCCAGTCAAGAATATCTTCTTTAGTCAATTCGTCCATATTGACACGGCGAGTGTCTTTACTTAGTTCCCAAGTGACTTGTGGCCAATCTTCCAATTTAGGCGCTTTTAATTCTGCTGGACCACTACCATCTAAGTAAAAATGGGCATGACGAGTAGCTGCACAATTGGGGATCATTGCAATTGGTTTAGAAGCTGCGTGAGTTGGTAATGATTTGATTTTAATATCTACAACAGTGGTCAAGCCCCCTAAACCTTGAGCGCCTATACCTAGAGCATTTACCTTATTGAAGATATCGACTCTTAGTTTTTCTTCCGTTGTTTCAGGACCACGTTCAATAAGCTCATGGATATCTACCGGATCCATCAAGGATTCTTTTGCAAGTACCGCAGCTTTTTCCGCCGTTCCGCCGATACCAATTCCTAACATGCCTGGTGGACACCAACCAGCGCCCATAGTAGGCAAGGTTTTTACAACCCAATCAGCAATATCATCACTTGGATTTAGCATCACCATTTTAGATTTATTTTCTGAACCGCCACCTTTGGCAGCTATCATGACCTCAATCTTGTCACCCGCTACCATATCAATGTGCACGACTGCTGGTGTATTGTCTTTGGTGTTTTTACGTGTTCCCGCAGGATCAGCGACAATGGATGCACGTAACGGATTATCGGCGTTTAAGTATGCTCGACGCGTACCTTCGTCTACCATTTCTTGCACTGTCATATCGGTCTTGTCCCACTGCACTTGCATACCGATTTTTACAAAACAAGTTACTATGCCAGTATCCTGACAAATAGGACGTTTGCCTTCTGCTGACATGCGCGAATTGATTAAAATCTGCGCCATTGCATCTTTGGCTGCTTGGCTCTGTTCTTTATCATAAGCTTTTTCTACCGCTTTAACGTAATCCAAAGGGTGATAATAAGAGATAAACTGGAGCGCATCTTCAATGCTATCGATAAAATCCTGTTGGCGGATAATGGTCATATTGTCCCCATAAACTTGTTGCTATTGATAATTCGCACGTATACTACCGCTAAATGTAATTGTAGCCAACCAATCAAACCACGACTTTGGTGGGTAAATGAATATAAAAACAATAAAAATTACCTCTATTTCCATTTTGCAACCTAATGCTCGAACGCTTTTTAGCCATATTCAGCACCTGCCATGGGCAATGTTACTTGATACTTGTAATAGCCTATTGATCAGTGAGCGTTACGACATACTAGTCTACCAACCAATTGCCACTTATGAATTTAAAAATGGCAAAGGTCAATTTAAGGGGCGTGATGATAGCTTTGATTTTTCGGAATTGGATTTGGCGCCAGACCCGTTTGAGGCTTTGGCTAACTTGCAACAGTATTTTGCTGATCATACTCAACTAGAGATCCCAAGTGACTTACCTTTTATATTAGGCACTATGGGTGCTTTCGGTTATGACATAAACACCCTCACCGATGGCATAGAAGATCCTAATCCAAATGAATATTTGATGCCCGATATCGCAGTTGGTTTGTATGCAAATTCACTTATTGTGGACAAGCAAAAAGGCATTGTTTACCACTGCTCCGTCGAGAATATACAGCCAGATTGGCTTGAACCCTTTTTACATAAACAAAAAGTCCCCAATCAAGGCTTTCATCTAACCAGTGATTGGCATTCCAATATGTCAAAATCGGACTATGTAGCAAAATTTAATAAAATTCAGGATTATTTAAAGGCTGGGGATTGTTACCAAGTCAATTTAGCTCAGAGATTCAGTGCTGAATATGCCGGCAGTGAATGGCAAGCTTATCAGCAGTTAAGTGAAGCCAACCAAGCACCATTTTCTGCGTTTTGTCGATTTGAAAACACTTGCGTATTAAGCCTATCTCCAGAGAGGTTTTTACAACTTAAAAATGGACAGGTAGTAACCAAGCCCATCAAAGGTACACGCAAACGAGATTCCGATCCTAAAAAAGATGCAGCCTTGGCTGAAGAATTATTCAATGCTGAGAAAGATAGAGCTGAAAACTTAATGATTGTTGATTTGTTGCGCAATGACTTAAGCAAACACTGCCAGCCTTTTAGCGTGAAAGTTCCCAAGTTGTTTCACATAGAAAGCTATCCAGCAGTTCATCACCTAGTGAGTACAGTAGAGGGTAAAATTCGAGAAAACACCCATACTTACACCCTGTTAAAAGGTGCATTTCCAGGAGGCTCCATTACTGGCGCACCAAAAGTAAGAGCAATGCAAATTATCCGAGAATTGGAACCGAATAAGCGTAGCATTTATTGTGGTAGCATTGGCTATGTAGGCATTCAAAATGATATGGACACTAGCATTTGTATCCGTACCCTCTTGGCTGAAAATCAGCGTTTGTATTGTTGGGCAGGCGGCGGCATTGTGCTAGACTCAGAAGGTGAAGATGAATTTCAAGAAACCCTGCACAAAGTTGCAAAAATATTGCCTGTACTAAAAGAAAATACCAGTGACGGAATCTGAGTTTATATATGCTTTTAATCAACCTTGGCGCATCAAACGTGATGCTGGAGAACCTTTTCCTCATGCCAAGCGACCCGCCGCAGTATTAATTTGCTTAAACCCAGTTGAAGAAGTCAGTGTAATCCTCACTGTAAGAGCTCGTCACTTAAAACACCATGCAGGACAAATTAGTTTTCCTGGTGGAAAAGTAGAAACCTTTGATAAAAACCTAGTGGATACTGCTTGTAGAGAAGCTCGAGAAGAAATAGGATTATCTACTGAGCAGTTACGTATTATTGGCGCTATGCCCTCTTATCCCACTATAAGTGGATTTGCTGTTACCCCCATTATCGCAAGTTTGCAAAAACCAATCGACATTTCCGAAACCCTAACTATCGATACCAATGAAGTTGAAGAAGTTTTCGAAGTGCCCTTGCGAATATTGATGGATCCTCAAAATTATTTTGTACATGAAATTGAAAGGGATAATCAAAAATATCCGGTGTATTACATACCCCACGAGGGTAAGACTATTTGGGGAGCAACGGCTGGCATACTGGCGCATTTGCGCGACCACGTGAATTTATATAAAGAAATGTTTCAACGCTAGCTAAGAAATTATTATTAGTTTGGTCTAAGAATTATTTACTAAAATTAACAATTAGCAAAACTAGAGCAATAAATCCAAGGCTCGCACTTAAGCTTGTAATATAACCTAAAGTTTTTGAGGCAACCCAACCGCTAGCGCCTAAACTCGCGAAGAACAATCCACTTCCTAGGATCATAGCGATAGAAGGATATTTATTTAGGTCTTTTAGGGTTTCTCCACCGCCAATATCTGCTGTGCTACGAAAAATATCTGCCGCCATAAAAGACCACATTAAGGCTGCACATACTAGTATTACTGAACTACAAATGGCTAAAGCAATGGTGATTTTTGCGGCATTGTCTAAGACGTTTTCATCTTTACTACCTGCACCCAACGCAAGTAAAGCTGACGCTGCAGTAAAAGCTAGACCGCCAATCAAGGCACTCACTGTTGCTAGTTGTTGATAAGCGTGAGCATAAAGTTCCAATGTTAGCCTCTAATCATCCTGTTGATTGACTCAGTATAAGCAGTGCGATTAGAAAAGGTAAAGTGGAAAACTTTTCGAATTTGCAGTTTTTAGAATCCAACTCCCTACTTGTATAGAAATATTTACAATTGCACCTATTCATTACAGTATCTAATATCTAGCATAATATTATTTTGATTGTGACAATTTGCCATCATGTAGCACTATAGACGATGTAAACAAGACTAACTAAGGACTGTGAATGATAAGCGTTTTTGATATGTTTAAGGTGGGAATAGGCCCTTCAAGCTCTCATACTGTTGGACCAATGCGGGCAGCCGAGGCATTTTGCCATCTACTAACATCAAACGGCTTATTTGAACAAACCACCCATATCACTACTGAATTATTTGGTTCCTTAGGACAAACAGGTAAAGGTCATGGCACTGGCAAAGCTGTAATTTTAGGATTATTAGGTTTTACGCCAGAAAATGTCCCTGTATCTGAAGTGGATACCATGCTTGCTGTTATACAGAAATCTGAACGACTAAACTTATTACAATTAAAAGAAATCGCGTTTCCAAACGAAGGGGCCATTGTATTTCATCGACGAAAAACCTTGCCCAAACATGCCAACGGCATGACATTTTACGCTTATAACTCAGACAAATTGTTGCTGGAAACAACTTATTATTCGATTGGTGGTGGGTTCATTGTTGAAGATAGTGATTTCGAACAGCAGAAAAAAGAAAATATTGCGCAACAGCAACTAGACGCCCCCTATCCTTTTTCCACTGCAGCAGAGTTAATTGCACAGTGCAATGATAACAATTTTAGAATCAGTACACTGATGCTAAAAAATGAGACAGCTTTTCAACAAGAAAAAATCATCCGCGACAACTTGTTACATATTTGGCAAGTCATGCAGGACTGCATTGAAAATGGCATTAACACTGAAGGCGTTCTTCCTGGTGGTTTAAAAGTGCATAGAAGAGCCCCAGCTTTATTCCAACGACTGCAGAACGAGCGCAACACAGATCCCATGCAAGTGATGGATTGGGTAAATCTTTATGCATTGGCAGTAAATGAAGAAAACGCAGCTGGCGGCCGCGTGGTAACAGCGCCGACAAATGGCGCTGCCGGCATCATTCCAGCGGTTATGATGTATTTTCATAAATTTGTTCGTCCATTGGACAATGACAGTGCTTGTCGTTTCTTACTCACCGCCGCCGCAATTGCTATTTTATACAAAAAAAATGCCTCTATCAGTGGCGCAGAAGTGGGTTGTCAGGGCGAAGTTGGAGTCGCTTGTTCAATGGCAGCAGGTGCTCTAACAGAAATTCTAGGGGGGAATATTTCAGCAGTGGAAAACGCTGCTGAAATTGGTATGGAACATAATTTAGGCCTTACCTGTGATCCCGTAGGTGGACTGGTACAAGTGCCATG
This sequence comes from uncultured Glaciecola sp., assembly GCA_947496235.1. Lineage (GTDB taxonomy): Bacteria > Pseudomonadota > Gammaproteobacteria > Enterobacterales > Alteromonadaceae > Glaciecola. Next base: position 240,083 of record CANMCE010000001.1, read on the forward strand.
CATTGAGCGCAACGCCATGGGTGCAATTAAGGCAATAAATGCCTCTAGACTTGCGCTTCGAGGTGATGGCAAACACAAAGTGTCTTTAGACAAGGTGATTAAAACCATGCGAGACACTGGTAATGATATGAAAAGTAAATATAAAGAGACCGCACGAGGCGGCCTTGCTGTCAATATTATTGAATGTTAAAAATGTTTATTTTACAGGTAAGGTTAGCCCTTTAAACATTCTCTCAACTTCATCATTATTCTTTTGCATCATGGCTTTCTCGACCACATCCTTGGTCAAGTGTGGTGCAAAACGTTCAATGAAATCATACATATAGTTGCGTAAGAATGATCCCTTTCTAAACCCTATTTTTGTAGTGCTGTAATCAAATAAGTGGCTGGCATCAATTTTTACTAAGTCAGAATCCAATCGTTCGTCCACTGCCATTGAAGCAATAACCCCGACTCCTACACCTAATCTGACATAGGTTTTAATCACATCTGCGTCGGTGGCCGTAAAAACGATTTTTGGCTCTAGACCTGATTGTGAAAATGCACGATCTAATTCAGAGCGTCCAGTGAAACCGAATACATAAGTAACCAGAGAATATTTCGCTAAGTCTTGAATAGAAATAGAGGCTTTTTTGGCCAGCGGATGCGCCTTGTTTACTATAACCGAACGATTCCAATGGTAACAAGGTAGCATCACCAGGTCGTTATACAGATGCAAAGACTCTGTGGCGATCGCAAAATCTGCTTCGCCTTTTGCTGCCAAGTCACTAATTTGTGAAGGTGTGCCCTGATGCATATGTAAAGATACGCGCGGGAATTTTGTCATGAACCCTTGAATTACATCCGGTAATGCATATCGCGCTTGAGTATGCGTAGTGGCAATATTCAACTTTCCCTGATCAGGTAAAGTATGTTCTCTGGCCACTGATTTGATACTTTCGACTTTCGCCAAAATCTCTCGAGAAATGTGAATAACTTCTTTGCCAGCTTCTGTAACATGTGTCAGATGTTTACCACTGCGACCAAAAATTTGAATACCCAATTCATCTTCCAACATACGCACTTGTTTGCTGATGCCGGGTTGTGATGTAAAAAGGTTTTCTGCTGTTGCCGAAACATTCAAATTATTGTTAAGTACTTCAACGATATAGCGTAATTGTTGTAGCTTCATGCAACCCCTTGATTGTTAAATTCCTTGCTGGCGAAGTTTGGAACGATTTAAACTAATCGTTCGAGTATTTCAGCCGATAATTTAATATAGGCGTATATTCCAAATAATATCTAATTTAGACATAAAATACATAAAAAATTGTCTTATTATTTGATTATTATTAAATTTCAATAAGTTAACTAAAACTGGCAACCTAATATGTTAGATGTAGACATGAGTCAAAACGCAAAAAGCGAGGAAAAAGTAGAGTTTTCTTCGGTGATGGCAGTTGCTATTCACGACATGAAAAATAGCCTTAGTTTGCTCATGCAGTCTATAGAACAATTAGCTGACCACCTTCCAAGCGAATCTAATTATGCCCGTGAACGACTGAACTCTGTTCACTATGAAGCCAACAGAATGAACACAACCTTAGTACAAGTATTAAGTTTGTATAGAGCTTCCATAGATGCCCTGCCTATCAATGTTGATGAAGTTTATGTGTCCGATTTAATTGAAGAAGTTGTCGATTCAAATGCGGTATACATTAAAGACCGAGCAATTACCGTGGAGTCAGAGGTAGATGAGGACCTATCTTGGTTTTTTGACCGCGACCTGATTTATTTGTTGATTTATGACGTCCTAATCAATGCTATTCGCTATGGCGGAACAGCCGTCCAGATCAAAGCTTGGGTTGAGGATGAACAGTTACAATTTCAAGTGTCAGACAATGGTCCAGGATATCCGAGTTCAATGCTAGAAATTTCTGAAAGCGAGTTGAGTCAACACAGCATCAGCGAAGGACGCACGGGTTTAGGTCTGTTCTTTGCGCGCTTAATCGCCCAAACCCATAAAAACAAAGGAAAGCAAGGTAAAATCCTGTTATCTAATGGTGCCAATGGTGGAAGCAACTTTAAACTGGTTTTACCTTAGGTTGTAGTAAAGGGAAAAAAATGAGTTATACAATCATCATTATATTAATTGCGGCAATTATAGTAGCGGGTATCGCTGCTACTGCTGTGCAACAACATAATGAAAGAAAAGAAAGAATCAAACGAGAAGAAATAACTCGACATAAGAACATTTTAGATGAAACTGAATCTGCGATAGCCGTTGCACAACAAATTCCAGTTTCTCAACGACTAGTATTAATCTTAAGAACACGCTCCATAAAAGCGTTAAAAGCTATATATGAACAATCACCTTCCCCTGAAATAAAACAAAAAATCGCTCAAATTGCAGCAGCAATAAAAGGCACAGAAGTGTCTAATGAAGGACCGGATTTAAATGCGTTTAACCTTCCTAGTGCCGATAAATCGATTATTAAATATATCCAAGCTGTTAAAAAATTACGTGGTATTTTGAAAGTTGAAGTGACGCGAGGAAACATAAGTCAGAATATTTATCAGGTAGAAGACAAGTTTTTAGAAAAGTTGCAATTAAGAGTCAATGTTGAAACTCTAAATAAACGAGCCAATGAGGCTGTAGCAAGCTCTATGCAAGGTTCTGCTCGTCAATATTTAGACAAAGCGCTACGCGCCCTCACCTCTCATCAACCTCAAGATGAGTATTCTCAGCAACGTGCAAAAGAATTAAAGGAAACCCTCGACGGATTGGAATCCAGCGTTAAAGATCGTAACTTGCAACAAGTGATGGAAAAGAAAAAGCAAGAAAGTCAGGATCTGGACCAATTATTTGCGCCAAAGAAAAAATGGTAACCTTGGAAGTTTCATACAATAGGTTAACCTTACCCCATCATATACTTGAGCATGTTCGTGGCTGCCGCTGAAATAGGTTTCCTAGAAGCACTAATAACGCCAACCGCTTTGGATAGACTGGCTTCATTTAACTTTATCCCCACCAGCGATTTTCGTTGCATTTGAGACAGACAAAGTTGCGGCACTATAGCAAATGCATGTTCACTGTCTTGAGTTGCAAAATTAAGCAGTTGTCCTAAAGTCCCCAATTGATAAGCTTCAACCAAAATTTTTGGTTCAAATCCCAAGGATTCAAACACTTTATCAATCCAGTATCTCACACTAGACCCTTTGTTCATCGACACCATGGGATAGTCAATTAGCTGCTCCATCGTCAGACTTTTTAGATTCGCTAATGGATGGCTAGGCTTCATTACTACAATAAACGAATCTTGCATGATGGGCTGAAAATCAAGGTTTGTTAAATTCTCTGGTTCAAACACGAACCCAAGTTCAGCTCGGCCTTCTAAGACGCTTTTGATCACTTCTTCCATGACAACATCTAAAACTCGAATACGAACGCCTGGATGATATTGATGATAACGATTTAATAACTTCGGCAAGATACTCTCAGCAAATGATGGCATGGCAGCGACTACCAGATGACCATGTTGCAAAGAAAATTGTGCTTTTACATCTGCTATAGCATTCTCCCAATCGCCAATTAACCTTTTTGCAATAGGTAAAAAAGCCTGCCCTTCAGGAGTTAGCTCGACTTTCCTTGTGCTTCTTGAGAGCAGTTGTCCGCCAAGTACAGATTCCATATTCTTTATTGAAGTCGACAAGGCTGGCTGCGATAAATACAACCGTTCTGCCGCTTCTGCAAAGGTGGAATATTGCGCAACGGTTACAAAGGCAAGCAAATTTTTATAGGAGACCGACATAGCTTTATTAATAAATTATTTTTATTAATATCAATATTAAATTAATTTTACAAAACTAATCAAGTAATGAATACTTTGCATATGTTAATAAAACGTTAGGAGCTTTCTATGTCGGGTTTCGACAAAGTCGTAAATACATATGCCGAAGCGATGCAAGGCCTTGAAAATAATATGACAGTAATTGCCGGTGGTTTTGGATTGTGTGGGATTCCAGAAGGTCTAATTGCTGAAATCAAACGCATGGGAACCAAAGGGTTGACAGTTGTTTCAAATAACTGTGGTGTTGATGGTTTCGGGTTAGGATTATTATTGGAAGACAAGCAAATTAAGAAGATGATATCTTCTTATGTAGGCGAAAATGCGTTGTTTGAAAAACAGCTGTTAAATGGCGAGCTTGAAGTTGAACTAACGCCACAGGGTACGTTAGCAGAAAAAATGCGCGCTGGCGGTGCTGGTATTCCTGCTTTTTATACTGCAACTGGTTACGGTACGCCTGTAGGTGAAGGAAAAGAAGTCAAAGAATTCGCGGGGCGTCCCTATATTTTAGAAGAAAGCATCGTTGGCGATTTTGCCATCGTAAAAGCGTGGAAAGCAGACCGTTACGGTAATTGTATGTTCAGACACACAGCGATGAACTTCAACCCTATGGCGGCAACAGCTGGAAAAATCACTGTTGTAGAAGTTGAAGAAATTGTTGAGCCTGGCACATTAGAGCCAAGTCAAATTCATACCCCAGGCATTTATGTTGATAGAATTATCAAAGGTAGCTTTGAAAAACGTATCGAACGTAAAGTATTGGCAAAGGAGGCAAAATAATGGCGTTGACTAGAGATCAAATCGCAATGCGTGTTGCTCAAGAATTTAAAGACGGCAACTATGTGAATCTAGGTATAGGCATTCCTACCCTCGCAGCGAACTATGTCCCTAACGACATTAGCGTTATGCTTCAATCTGAAAATGGCTTGCTTGGAATGGGGCCGTATCCTACTGAAGATCAAGTGGATGCTGACATGATCAACGCAGGGAAAGAAACCGTTACTGCAATTACTGGCGCGTCTATTTTTAGCTCAGCTGAAAGCTTTGCTATGATCCGCGGTGGTCATGTTGATATTACAGTATTAGGCGCATTTGAAGTTGACTGTAATGGCAATATCGCCTCTTGGATGATTCCAGGTAAATTAGTCAAAGGCATGGGCGGAGCTATGGACTTAGTAGCCGGCGCTAAAAATATTATAGTAACCATGACCCACGCTGATAAGCATGGCAATTCAAAATTGTTGTCAGAATGCACTCTCCCCCTTACAGGTGTTAACTGTATCACGTCTATTATTACTGACTTAGCTGTATTAGAAGTAGCGGATGGTGCTTTCCATTTGAAAGAAAGAGCTCCGGGCGTGTCAGTAGAAGAAATTGTACAGAAAACTGCTGGTAAATTAGTCGTCGACGGTGAAATTCCTGAAATGAACGTATAGTTTACCTTTAGCTAATCTTTAGCACAGGTTATAATGGCGCTTAAAAGTATTACTTAGAGCGCCATTTTTGTTATTTACCGATCTTAATCTAGACTATAAGCTGCTTAAATCTTTGGATTTACAAGGGTTTTCAACATTAACCCCAGTCCAAGAAACCGCAATTACAAAAGCCATTCAAGGCCATGATCTCATGGTGGCTTCTAAAACAGGATCAGGTAAAACACTGGCGTTTTTAGTGCCGGTAATTAATCGACTATTAACCCAAAAAGCGCTAAGTAAACAAGACCCTCGCGCTTTGATTTTGGCGCCTACCAGAGAATTGGCTAAACAAGTTTTTGGTGTGGCCAAAAAGCTCATTCAATCAACAAAGCTAAATGCCAGCTTGGTAGTCGGCGGTGAAAACTTTAACACTCAAGCCAAACAACTCAGACGAAATCCTCATATTATTGTGGCAACCGCGGGCAGAATGGCAGACCATTTAGAGGCTAAACATCTATTTCTTAACGGCCTAGAATTATTAGTGTTGGACGAAGCAGATAGAATGCTGGAATTGGGTTTTCATCAGCAATTAAAGTTAATCAACGAACAGGCTAATCATAGAAAACGTCAAACGATGATGTTTTCAGCAACTATGGACTCAGCCGATATTAGTCAATTGACCTTTATTTTATTAAAAGATCCCCAGCGTATTGAAGTTGACCAAGCAAGTACGCCTCATGTGGATATTAGCCTGTCTTTTTATTTTGCTGATCATGTAGAACATAAAGATAAGTTGCTTTTGGCGCTTAGCCAATTAGAAGGTAGAGCCCAAGCATTAGTCTTTACCGCTACCAGAGAAGATACCCTTCGTTTAAGTGAACTGCTCAACGAACATGGCCATGAAAGTGCTTATCTGCACGGAGAAATGCTACAAAATCAACGTAATGCAGTGCTAGCAGACTTTATCAATAACAAGAAAAATATTCTTGTTACTACCGATTTAGCCTCTAGAGGCTTAGACATTAGAAACGTAAGTTTAGTGATTAACTACGACCTTCCAAAACTGGTTGATGAATACATTCACCGCATAGGTAGAACCGGTCGTGCCGGTGACACTGGCTCGGCCATTTCATTAGTCGGTAAAAAAGATTGGTGGAGTTTATGCGCTATTGAAGAACGTTTAGGCCAATCTTTTACATTTTCCACAGTAGAAGGTTTAAAAGCTAAATTTAAAGGGTTTACCACCAAACCTAACAGCAAATCTAAGAATAAACCCCAGAAAGCTATAATAAAAAAAACCATTTCCCTAGCTCAAAACAAACCAAAAAAGAAGAATGCGAAACGGGAAACCCCGATGCAAGATGTCGGACATATACCCATTAAAAAGCGCTAAAAGAGTTTAGTGGCGACTTGATCAGATTAGAGGTCTTTAGCCATTATATCTTTATAATTAAATGAGGGAGCATATGAAAAACAACAAACTTAAACTAATAGTGAGAATTTTGTTATTAACAGGGACAGTTATCTCGCTTTTTTATGTGCCTTGGATATTGGTAAAAGCCTGGATTTCACCTCTACCCGAAACTGTACAAGCTCAAGTTGAAGACGCTATTGACTATGGTTTTGACGGGATCATTCTTTATGTTGATCAAGCAGGAAAGCCTCCCGCATTTTACACCGCTGGTTTTGACGACCGAAACAAAAAAACACCCGTAAATCCCCACTCGTTATTTAAGATTGCCAGTATAAGTAAACTCTACGTAGCCGTTTCTATTGCCAAACTGGCCCATGGGAAACAGCTTTCCTTGGATGATACTGTGGCTGATCATTTTCCAGAATATGTGGGCAAAATTAAATTTGCGGACCAAATAAGCGTAAGAATGTTGGTACAACATCGCAGCGGTATTCCTAATTTTACCAACAACCCTGCTTACTGGGAAAATGAACAAGAGAATGGCAATAATGCGCTAGAATTTGCTGTAGCATTGCCTGTAAGCTTTGAACCTGATCAAGGATACGAGTATTCCAATACCAACTATTTATTGCTACGCCAAATTATTGAAAAGGTAACGGGTGATAGCCATCATCAATATATAAAAGATAATATATTGAGTCCGCTGCATTTAAAAAACACCTATTTCACTATAAACGAAGTGAATCTCGATGACGTAATGAGTGGCTATTATGTAGGCATAGAAGAAGATTTCAAAGCCAACGAAAACGGCATGCTAGCAACAGCACAAGATGTCGGTATTTTTTTACGCGCGCTAAACGATGGTTCAGTATTTGAACCGGGTGAGCAAGAAATCTATTCTTCTATTTACGTTTATGAACATGGTGGTTTAGTCCCTGGCTACCAAAGTCTAGCTGAATACCATAAAGACATTGATACCGTCGTTGTTCAGTTCACCAACACCACTAACTTTGATGGTTATAATTGGAATTTATCTGAAATTAACATCAATCGCATTGTAAAAATTCTTAAACAAAAAAAGGCACAATAAGGCCTAGAAAAACCTCATAAAAAAACCTCACAACCTATATAGGTGCGAGGCTTTTATAAATCTAAGAATAAGAAAGGTATTTTATTACCTTAGTATTCCCACCAACACTCTTGCCACCAATGTAAGAACTCTTCGAAATCGATGTAACCGTCGCCGTTTTCATCAATTAAGTTAAAGCCCTCTTCAACGTGACTTGCTTTGGTTTTAGGTGACAAAATAGTCAATAAATCTATAAATTCACTTAGTTCGATTTGACCGTTTTGGTCACGATCAAAAAAGTCAAAATCCTTTCTGATTGACGCAATTTCTTCTTCGGTCATTTTGTTGGCTGTAGACTCGCTCATCAACTCAACTCCAGTTGGTTACCAATGGTCGTAGTGTAAACTGATAAGCGAGGCAGTGTCCATTAAAAACTAAGGAAACTTTAGTCCTGTTGGTTTTTCTCAAGGGCTCTTTGGCGTTGCGCTTGTGCTTTCTGAAGACGTTTTTGCTCCATAATTTCACGCGCTTCAGTGCCCACATGCTCTTGTTGACGTGCTTTGGCTAACCGCACTTGTTTTTCTCTTTCTCTAAAGCGTGCTAATTGCTCGTCAGTATGGGTGCCATAGCATTTTGGACAAGTAACGCCAGCTTCATAAAACTCACTTTGCTTATCTTCATCTGTGATTGGCAATCGACAGCCATAACACTGATCATAATCGCTCTTTTCAAGATCATGGTTGACCGCTACGCGATTATCAAACACAAAGCAGTCGCCTTCCCACAAAGAGTCTTGTTTAGGTACATCTTCTAAATATTGAAGTATGCCGCCTTCTAAATGGTAAACCTCTTCAAACCCTTGAGATTTCATATAAGCGGTAGATTTTTCGCATCGAATACCGCCAGTACAAAACATCGCCACTTTCTTATGCTTAGCCGGATCCATGTTTTGCGCAACATATTCAGGAAATTCACGAAAAGAGTCAGTATGTGGATTTACTGCGTGCTTGAAAGTACCGATTTCAATTTCGTAGTCATTGCGTGTATCCACAACAAAAACCTCAGGATCAGATATAAGCGCATTCCAGTCCTTAGGTTTCACATAAGTACCAACCACTTGTAAAGGATCAATTCCTTCAACACCCATAGTGACGATTTCTTTTTTCAATTTCACCTTAGTGCGGTAAAAAGGCTGTTCATCATGCCAAGAAAATTTGTGAGAAATAGGCGAAATTCTGTCATCTTCGTTCAAATAAGCTAACAAAGCATTGATGTCTTCTTGCGAGCCTGACACAGTGCCGTTAATGCCCTCTTTGGCCAATAACAGTGTGCCTTTGATATTATGGGATTCCATAAATTCACGCAGCGGAGCGCGTATTTGCTTATAATCTTCGAGCGCGACAAATTTGTACATCGCGCATACTAAATATTTATTCATGTTTTTCCTTTGCTTGTTGGAACGTAAAACCAATGCAAAATTGCGGCGCGTAATCTACCACAAAAATTGTGGATATTCGAGGACTTGTCGATGTTACGAGTAAAAAAGTAGCTACTCGCACCATAACTCCAAAATAAATTTTAACCCCAGGGGTTACGTTGAATGCCTTTGTAATCAGCTATATGATGTACTTAATAAATAACTTGGTTTTAAAAATTTGACGATATTTACATTATATGTTGCTACTACACTAATCTTTAGTGCAAGTGCATTCGCTTTGGAAACTTACCTCGAAGAATACAAGGGTCAAGATTACTCCTCTTCCCAATCAAATGAATCGAGCAGTAATTTAACTGCTAGATGTCAGGTGGCCAGTGAATATTTTAGAAATCAAAGTTCCCAATCTAAAATAGAAAATATTGTAGAATCTTTAGTAATTGAAAGATTAAAGAATAAAAAAACGTTAACCGAAGAAAATAGCATACTTCTTAACGACTACGGCTTTCAATTAGAACAAAGCCGCGAACCATCAGGTGTCGGCTTTAACCTTATTAGTAACGATAAAGGACATCCAATTGTAGCCATTATTGGCAGAGGTGATACTAAGCTTGTTTTTGATCTTGAATTAAAGGAAAACATGCTTGATTCTGGCAATACTTACTTGGTTAATTTATTTCTCGACCGAAATGCCTCTAAAATACAAGGAATTAGAATTGATAATGCAATGCCTAACGGCATAGTAAATGACGTCAGCAATACGACACCAGAAGACAATTTATGCTTAAGGGAAATTCTAAAGAAGGTTGCTGATGAAGCTCCGTGGGGGCGCTATATTGGAGAAGGTCTAAGTGATTCTAATTTTCTAACAAATCAAGCAGATGATGGTTTTAACGATTACTGTATTCGATCGGTCAGTTCAAGAACTTGTTCCAATGCTAAGCAAGGTCAGACATGCACAAATACTCTGTATCATTTTCCGGAAAGATGCCTTTAGTCAGGCAGGCTTTCTAGAATATCGTAAAGCATTGTTGGTTGCTCTAGAGTGGTTGAATCATCAAATTCATCAGCGTCTTTATTTAACCTTCGCTGAGCGTAGTGAGAAAGGTTGTTAATTACCTTTTGTGGTAGATGATTCGGATCATCCTGTTGAGACAAGGGTGTAGACCAAATTGCGTTTAACAACCTTGCATCATCCAGACGCCCCTGATGTATAGCTTTATTAATTATATTAAATTGCGTGTAACTTTTTGAATCTGCAACTAAAGTATATTGAGTATGTTTTTCTATATTAAGGTGTGTAGACGCAATATCCACACCCTCATCGGTTGTAATATGATCAGTAGTGAGAGCGTCTGATAAGATGCACTTAAATAGGTTGAGTGTTGCAGTACCATGTTGAGAAGATTGTGCAAGATGTGCATTAACCTGCACTTGCACATTTCTATACTCTTCAATATTTAAGAATTCAGACATTTTGATCTTTGTTACCAATTGATGAATATATATCGGCAAGTGACAGTGAAGTTCAAGGGGTTTGAATATACTGTTGTCATTCAGTGATGCAGCTAATGATCTAAGGTAGCTATTCGTTTTCATGGAAAAACTAAATTATTCTGAAAAACGTTGTTTAGTGATAGAAGATAGGCGCCCTTTCTTAATGCTGTTAAGAGGGCTATTAACTAGTCTTGGCGCAAAAAAAATCACTACTGAATCATCGGCAGAAGCCGGCTTAAAAGCGTGCAAGGCAAACAAGTACGATATCATCGTCAGTGACTTACACCTAGGTAGCAACAAAAAGAACGGTTTCGAATTTTTAGAAGAATTGAGAAAACATCAGTTAATTAAACCTTCAACTGTGTTTATTATGATCAGTGCCGAAAGTGGTCGCTCAATGGTGCTTGGCTCAATAGAAAAACAACCCGATGACTATCTTATTAAGCCATTTTCCCAAGCCCAACTGAATGCTAGAATCGCCCGAGCCTCAGTACGTCGCGCTACCCTTTCCGCTTTATATAGTCAAATTGACCACCAAAAATACGAACTTGCCATTCAGACCTGCCGCCATTTTTTAGACACAGAACCCAGATACACGGCTCATCTGCTTAAATTATTGGTGTCACTGTATTGGAAGTTAGATCAGTTCGAGGCCGCTGAAAGTATTTTAACTAAAATCTTGAACGATAGACCTATGTTATGGGCGACCTGTGCTATGGCAAAAACCAAGTTATATTTAAAACAATACGATGAGGCTATAGAAATCGGCAAAAAAGTTATTCAACAATCAGTAAATACCGTAGAGGCCTATGACATAGTAGCAGATGCTTACTTAGCAAGTGACCGCAAACCAGAAGCACTTAAATACATAATAGACGCCCTGGCAATATCCCCGCTTTCCATAGATCGACACTTTAACGTCTGTCGAATAGCCAGAGAAAATCAAGATTTTGAATTAGCCATGTCCAGTGCAAAATCAATATTCGAATTATCCCAACGCTCAATACATAAAAATGTTAATCATATGTGCGGTTATGTTCGCAGTATTCTAGATGTAGCAGAGCATACAACTGATAAAAAAGTAAAGAATCGCTTCATGCAAGAAACGTCGTTAACTATGCAACGGATGCAACGCAATGAAGAGTTTGCTGGTGGTAAACAAGATGACTTTGATTTTGAAATTTTTGAATCTTTAATACAGGCGCGGATGCAACTGTTAGAAGGTAAACAAACAGAAGCCAAAAGAACCCTTGAAGAGACGCAAATTAACATCGAAAAAGAGTTTACCGAATACCCATTACCCATGGCTACCGATAGTTTAAAACTGATGATTGATATGGGAGATTACGAAGAAGCGAATAAACTGGTTAAACTTCTAGGGGACAACGCGGATAAAACAGATTTGGCTATACGTCACCTCATAGAATCAGAATTAGAAAACGCCAAAAGTAAACGTATTGCCTACGTGCGTTCAAATAAGAAAGGCATTGCCTTGTACAGTCAGGGAAATTTTTCAGAAGCTTATCAAGAATTCACTACTGCCAAGCAAATATGTCCATTGAACATCAGCGTGAATTTAAACTTACTACAATCCTTGATTCGTTTGGTTAAATCAACGGAAAAACCAGAAGGTAGGCACATTCAAGAAGTTCGAGAAATTTTTCGCTTTATTAGTTCTATGCCATTAAAAGAAATACATAAGCAAAAATTTCAAAATATGCACAAAGACGCCGAAGAAATTATCAACTAACCTTAGGCTTGGCCTTGCCAATACTCGCTAACATCGCACCTAAAATGATAAACAGAGCACCAATATACGCCCAGACATCCAACTGAGGATCGAAAAAGATATCTGGCGCTATCATTATCGCTATTTCATTGCTCAAATAGGTAAAAACTGGGGCAGTTGCTAAAATCGCACTGACTTTAGAGGCATCCCATATTTGCATTGCATGAGTGAAGGCACCATAGCCGATCAGAGTATTCAAACAGCAAAATATTAATGCAAAATATTGCCATCCCGTTAGTGCTAAGGTTTCGCTAAATTGAGTAAAAGGCAATAGGAAAATAGTACCAATAATATATATTAGTAAGGTTAATTGGCTACTGGTGAATGAAGCTAACAACTTCTTTTGTGACAACGCATACATGGCCCAAGCAGTCGCTGAAATCACCACCAATACCACACCTTCTATGGACTCTGTGGTCGAGGTTAATATGACAGGGATTCGTTGGTTAAAGAATAGCCCTAAGCCAGAAAATAGCATCAAGGCACCGATTAACTGTAATCGGCTAAAGCTCTCTTTATACAGCACCACACCACCAATTAATAAGATAAAGGGAGCCAGTTGGAGAATTAACTGAACCGTTGAGGGACTTATATAATTCAGGGCAATTACGTTTGAAACGTAGTTAATTAATAACATCAAGGTACTTAAACCTAGGATAATCCACACCCATTTATGATGTTGACGAATTCTCGGTAAAGCCTTGTTGGAAAAGAGAAGTACAGCAACAAAAACGCCTGCAAAAATAAAGCGAATCGCGGTTATTGTAAAAGCGTCCATGTCGACTAAAAGAACTTTTAAAAAAACCGGTAAAACGCCCCACATAAAAGCAGTGGTAAGTGCTAATAAAAAGCCCATCACGGATGGGCTTAGTTGCTTAATCATATAAACCTACTAACGAGACCTATTCAGCCAAATCTACTATATCTTCACGGTAATCGTTAATTTGTTCAATCAATTCTTTTCGTTGTTTTTCAGTTGAAAGGGTTAAAAGTGTTAATAAATACTCATGGGAACGCTTGGTATTTTGTTCACTCGCCATAATAAATGCATCACTTCGGTAAACTTCTGGATTAGTTAATAAATACTCCAGCTCTGTTTTAAATTCTGGATTATGATCACGTGATGCAAATGCTTTACGTAATGCTGACTGATAATCTGTTTTATAATCTATCCAAAATTGTCTAGTGGGTGAAAAATTCTGGTAACTATTTTTGATAAAACTTTCTTGCTCACTAGTTAAACTTCCAAACCAGTCTTCTAGACTATCTTCATTTCTCGATATCCATTCTTTTTTGCGTTTATCAGCACTTTTTTCAAGTCTCTTTTGATACTCTTCTGCTTCTTCTTGCAGGTCTTTTTCTAACGCAGCAAACAAATACACCACTTGCTCATCGCTGAGCATAAACGACATATCTACTAAGTCAGGCGCAACCCTAGCTCTTAATCTTTGCCAGTGTTCTCGCGCTTTTTCGGTGTGATGTTCCATACGCTCAATACTTAGCGCATTTTGTTCGATGTCTTTGATTAACTCATCGATATGCGCTAGATACAATGGAAATTCTGTTTGTCTGTGCCAAGTCAGCCACTCACTCAATTTCACATCAAACGCTTTCTCTTGCTCATCTGTAAACTCAATATAATCATCGATATACCAATAAATTAACCAATCGATATTGTTATAGGTAAATTTGGTTGAGCATCCCGCGAGGCTTAAGACCAGTAAAAATAAAAATATTATTTTTTTCATTAGGATATTTTCTCTGACTCCCTTTTTGCTATCCTATATACGACAATAAAAACGAAAAAGGTTTCACATGAGCATTAAGAAACTCGCAGTGTTAACTTCAGGCGGTGATGCACCAGGGATGAATGCTGCTATTCGCGCTATAGTTTTATCTGCTGAAAGTCATGGTATAAAAGTTATCGGATTTAAGCATGGTTATAACGGCCTATTAAAAAACGAATGGATTAAACTTAACAGAGCAGTGGTTTACAACCTTATCCAGCGCGGCGGAACCATATTGCACAGCGCCCGATGTGAGAAATTTAAACATGATGAGCACGTTCAGTCCGCAGTAAAAAACCTCGAAGCCCTCGACGTTGATGGATTAATCGTTATTGGTGGCGACGGTTCATTTAAAGGCGTACAAGCTCTGCAAAAATACTGGGATAAGTCAGTCATTGGCGTACCAGGTACCATAGACAACGACATTGTGGGAACGGATTACACTATCGGATATCACACCGCCATTCAAACAGCGGTTGAAAGTTTAGATAAGGTCCGTGATACAGCAGAAGCTTTTGAACGCATTTTTGTAGTAGACGTTATGGGACGTCATGCGGGCTTTATTGCGCTGAATTCTGCCTTAGCGGCGGGTGCAGACCACGTGCTCTTACCTGAAACATTTACTACAGCGGCAGAAGAATTGGTCAAAATATTAGATAAGCTGGAAAAACGTCGTAAAAACAATGCAAGTTCAAGCCACATTATCGTTATTACAGAGAATTTATGGCCTGGTGGCGTGAATATTTTGGTTGATTCACTACAAGGTGAATCTGGTGTAGATGTAAGGTTACTCACCTTAGGGCACGTCCAGCGTGGAGGATCGCCTGTATGGCAAGATAGAATTTTGGCCACCAAGTTAGGCACTTACGCAGTAGAATTAGCGTTAGAAGGTAAAAAAGCGGTTATGGCGGGTATTCAACATCGCTACCCTGCAGCTGTTTCTTTAGATGATGCAAGTATTCAGCGTAAAGCTTTGAACCATTATTCATTATCTATGCAGGATAAAATAACTTTATTAGCCTAGGGTTTATTTGAACAAATAAAAAACCCCAAAATATGCATTTTGGGGTTTCTAATCAAAGCGGTTTAGTATTGAATATTCATTCGTTTTAACCAATGCACCCACCACCAAGCAGGCCCAATCAGTAAGTACCTTAAGTCCTCAAAAAATGATGGTTTTTTACCTTCTATTTTATGTCCGACAAACTGCAGAATCCACATTACTACAAATAGTGCCAAGCAGAATTCCCAGACAGCATACCCGGTTCCAATAAGCGCATAGTTTAGCCAATATAAGAAGGCAAAAACTGCAATGGTAAGTATTGTCATGGCCGCGCCTATGGGCCCTGACAATTTGAAATAATACATCAGCGTGGGAATTGCCAACACGTGGGCCCAAGTAATGTTCATTTCTGCCATAAACTCAAATACTGGAATAGACCAGATAAGACCTATGGTCACTAAATAAATGCTAGGTACTGCAATAGCGTGAATGAAAATATTGGTTTTGTTCTTATGACTCTCGCCGTAGTGACTGATGAGCCTTTCGATTTCGCGCATCTGACTTCTCATGTTAATAATCCATCATTGTTTTAACACTTAGTTTACAGGACAAACCAGTAGCTGACAACTAGCAGTGAAACAGTACAACCAATATTCCACAATATCTTATTATTTTTTATTATGGCTCTGTCGTAAATTAGACCAGACTGATACCATGTGAGCATAGAAATTAAAGGAAAACACGGGTTTATGATTAAATATAAGTTGTCGGTTCAAGATCCCCACTCCCATTTATTTGATGTTGAAATTACCATTGACGCAGAAGAATTAACGCAACTTAAGCTGTCATTACCAGCGTGGATCCCCGGCAGCTACATGATCAGAGATTTTGCCCGAAATATATTGTCTGTGCACAGCAAAGATGCAGAAGTAGAAATCAATAATATAGACAAGCAGCAATGGTCTATCAGTCGAAAAAACCAACAAGCGCTAGGTGAAATTACATTAGGCTATCGAGTCTTCGCTTACGATTTATCCGTACGAAGTGCCTACATCACAGATCAATATGCATTTTGCAATGGCACCAGTGTATTTTTGTGTGTTGAAGAATTTAAAGATGCTCGCCATGAAGTTATTGTAGACAAGTCACAGCTCCCTAAGGCTTGGCAAACCATAACCTCAATGCCTGTTATATCAGCTTCTCAAGATGTAGACAATATTCGCGATTTTGCCTGTGATAATTATTTGGAGTTGATTGACCACCCTATTCTTATTGGTGACGTTACTCGTCAATCCTTTAATGTAGATGGAGTTACCTTTCATATGGTTTTCACTGGCAAACAGGATTACGACCTAGCAAGAATTTGCAAGGATTTAACGCCCATTTGTCGTCATCATATGTCACTTTTTAATGAAATGCCGGTACCTGAATATTGGTTTATCACCCTTATTTGTAAAAATGGTTTTGGTGGTTTAGAGCATAGTGCATCTACCATATTGCAATATGCAAGAGACGGAATTCCTAAAATTGGCGAAGCAGGCTCTATTGATGATGCCTACAGAGATTTTTTAAGTTTATGCTCTCACGAGCTTTTCCATCTTTGGCATGTTAAGCGCAACAAACCTGAAGAATTTATAACTCCTGATCTTAGTCAGGAAGTCTACACGCGACAGTTATGGATCTATGAAGGATTTACCTCTTTCTACGATGATGTTGCTCTAGCGCGCACAAAGGTTATCAGCCCACAGGAATACGCGAAGATTTTAGGCACTAACATCACTAGGTTATTGCGCAATCCGGGAAGACAGTTGCAATCAGTTACCGAATCCAGTTTTTATGCCTGGACCAAGTTCTATAAGCAAGATGCCAGTTCAGTCAATCATATTGTCAGTTATTACTTAAAAGGTGGCCTTATTGCGCTTGCTTTGGATATTCAAATTCGTCAATTGAGCGAAGGAAAATCATCCTTAGACAACATAATGCAACATTTATGGCTGGACTACGGCAAACAAAACATAGGCACACCCGACAACATAGTACATCAACTTTGTGAACAATATTTAGGGTTAAATCTCGATGATTTTCTTTCTGTGGCCATTGATTCAACCATGGATTTACCTTTACTCAATCTTCTTGAATCTATTGGACTTAAAATGCAACTTCGCTTCCGCAACGGGAATGAAGATAAAGGCGGCCTAAGCAGTGAGTTGCAATATCATCACGATTTTGGTGCTTTATTGGCAGATCAGGCTGTGGGCACTAAAGTGACCCAAGTACTCGCCCATCGACCAGCTAATTTAGCTGGATTGCAGTTAAATGATCTCATTATTGCAATTAATCATTGGGAAACGAATAGTAAGCATCTTTTGAAAGAGATAAGTCGACTAGAAGCCGGCAGTGATTGTCGATTGCAGGTGTTAAGAGACGGGAGATTGATTGAACTATCGTTACCCATTCAACCGGCAATTCCAGATACCTGTTTTATTGAAATTGCCGATAGCAATAGCTTCGAAAATTGGCTTTATAGCAAACCGCAATAAAGACAATATATCACTTGAGTAATAATTGGGGATCTAGTCGCTCAGAGAACCAATTTATTCGCCAATCGAGATGTGGGCCTGTGACTCTTCCGGTAGCACCAATTTCACCGATTAAGTCACCTTGCTTTACTGTTTGGCCATTTTCGACATGAATTTTACTCAGGTGAATAAAAGTTGAAGAAACACCAAAGCCATGATCAATAATCAAAGTACCGCCTGAGTAATACATGTCGTCTTCAGCCAGAGTGACCACACCTCCAACAGGAGCAATAACAGGCGTCCCTGTTTTGTTAGCGACATCTAATCCAAAATGTGGTCTCTTTGGTTCGCCATTGAACACCCGTTGACTCCCGTATACCCCTGAGATGCGTCCCTGAGCGGGTAATATAAAGTCATCTAAGAAATCAGTGCGTTGACTAAAAGTCTTTCTTGCATTGCCAATTGCACGATTATCGCCTCTTATTCTTTCTAATACTTCTTCTGGGGGGGAAACATACTTTTGCGCAACACCTTCGATACGATCGATTTTGTATTCTCGTTGAGAGATCTTAACCGGCATACTGTCTGCTTCGGTCATATCAGGCGATTGCCAAACCAATTTATGAGAGAGTTTGGCATCACGACCAAACCCAAACACAAAATCACCTGCTTGGCTAACTTCTATTTTCTTATCATTTAGCCAAACCTGAGTACCCGGTGATACTTTTCCTCTAATCATACTTCCTTGAGTTAACTCTCCCATTAACATGGGGTTTGCGGCCAGAAGTTGAAAACTCATACCAAGCAACAAAACAAAAATCTTAGTCTTCACTGACAATGGCTCCTTTTCCAACACCTTCATACGCCCAAACTTGAATTGGCCCATCGGTAGTTGCTTTTATTGATGTATAAAGGTGCTGAGCAAGGCACTCTACGGTTGAATCAAATGCAATTACATCAGTAATGCTTTTGGGAATTATTAGCGAGAACTGACCTTGAGACGCCTCATATTGAAAAGCATAATGACTAGTATCGCCAATGTCACTGCATGACAACTGACGAGTAATCTGATCCACATTAGTTAAATCTTCAGAGCTACCAATATAAATATCTTGCCATTTGTTGGCCCAATATTCCTCTAGCTCCGCATTACGAGAATTATCAGTAAAAATTTGGATCTTTGACCTGTGGCCGTGAGCAATTCGTTGACAATTTCCGTCGTGCTTTTTGAGGCCATGAGTGTAATGGTAAAACGCAGTGTCTATCTTTTCTGCGCGTAAATAAAGTTCAGCACCTTGCACATTTTCGGGTAAATGGGTCGCGATAATATCTTTTAAATATGCCACAACTGATGCCATATCAATGGCATCTGAGTATACAAAAGCATATGCCTCTGGCGGACAATTTAAATAGATCGGTGCTATGGCATTGTTTGCGGGGGTAAACAACACCTCTACTCTCTGATCTTGCTCATTATGATGTACTTGTGTACCTGAAAAATCTGCAGGCACCACCAACTTATGATCCACATGATCGTCCATTAAGCGTTTTAGTTGCTTTTTAACGATGCCGAAATCCTGAATCATGCTTTCGTCATTTAAACCACCATCTAGCACTACATCAACAATCCAACTTTCTCCTACCATGCCTCTTTCAGGACATAAATAAGAGAAATCCATGACGGTTAGATCATTTACAAACAGCTTCATTCATTGTCATCCTGAGTAATAGCTTTGAGTAATTGGTCTTTTAAATTGGGTGGAATACCTTGCAAGGTAATTTTATCGCTTTGTAAGTCTACCATGACTCTTTTGCCCAACAACTTGCGATCAAAACTGAAGCTTACACCACCGCCAGCACCGCTGAATTTTTTCATTGCGGTTAGCATACTACGGTCAGGTTGGAATTCTTGCTCTAACGGGATTTCTCTTTCTGCGACAAAGCGAGAAAAAGCGTGTTCGTTATCGCTTCCTTTGGGTAAAACATCATCAAGCTCTGCGATTTGAATATTCTCGCCCAAATCCACTTTTTGTTTATAGTAGTCTGCTAGCGCGTCTCTACGCTGGTGCTTTTCATCAGGGTCCAACTGCTCTACAGCGAGATATTCATCCACTTGCTGAACCAACTGTTTGTTTTGTTGCTTAATATCCACCAATTCTTCGCAACCAATAAACTGCATAAAGAAATCTGCAACCTTTCTCCCCATTCGCCCTTTGAGGAAACTAATATAGCGATTTTTTTCAGGTTGTATTTCAAAACTTGTGAGGTCAATGCGCACCGCGATTTGCATTTTACTCAGATCTAAATGCTGGCTCTGGTTAATTTCCAAATATTGATTAACCTCAACATGTTCTTTAGTATCCAGCATGGCTATTAACAAATATTTGGTAGCCAAATATTCATACTGACTGAAAATCACAAAACCTGTTTCCACCATACCTTCTTCAACAATTGTGTTCAGTAGCCGTTTTCCAGCCTGTAAACTAAACTCATGAAAATCCAATTGTTCAGAAATGAGGTTTTGAAATAAGTCTTTAAACTCTTGATTTTCTTCTGCAAATCCTCCCACACCTTTGCCTGGTTTTTGATTGTATGTGGAATGCAGTTGACTCGCCAAGTTGGCAATTTGATCGTTTACCTCAAACACACTACCTCTGGGTAGAAAATTTAGTTTGCCATCATTGGTAAGTAATATGCGGTGGACAACAAACTGTTCTACTTTAGTGCTCATGTAAAATTCTTTCACTCTCTTGTTATTGGTTGTTTTTTCATCATAACTGTCCCTAAACTTCTGTAATCTACAACAAATGTTGGTGATTAGCTTTTCAAGGCCTTATACTAAGTCAATGATGTTTCGACCTAATTCATTATTAGGATACGATTGTAACTATTTTTGCGGTAAAAATCAGGAATAATAATGCCAGTAAATTCGCGCTATTCAGATGAAAAATTCGAATCCTTAATGCAGGATATAATTATCACGTTAGAAAAGCACGAAGCCGACAGAGACTTATCTTTGATGGTCCTTGGCAATCTAGTAGCAAATATTTTTGTTAATCAAGTTAATGAGAATAATAGGGCTAACATGGTTGAACAGTTTTGTTCCGTGTTAAAAAAAACAACAAATTAAAAAGCCAATATGATTTACACTGAAACTCCGCGCAGGAAGCAAATTACCGAACAGGTTAGTTGGGGGCATTGGTATACCCTAGCCAATATTTTTATTGCCACGGCAATTTCCTCTATCTATTTATTTTCAACTCCTATCACCACTACTCCCATTAGTATTGTTTATTTGCTGACGACTTGGTTAGGCCATACAAGCTTTATTACATTTTTAGGCTTTATTATTTTAATTCTGCCGCTTTGCTATAAAGTCACCAATATGCGTATTTTGCGAGGCGTAGCCTCCACACTGGCAGCCATAGGCTTAGCCTTGCTGGCATTTGACGCATTAATTTATAACCAGACGGGTTTTCATATTAGTTTTAGCTCTGCTGAGTTGTTACGCTCAGAGACTCAGGTACAAGTCAGTGCCTTTGGCTGGTTGCAATGGTTTTATTTAGTGTTGCTATTTATCATTTGGTTAATGTTGCAGTTGGTCATTGCTAATGCGATTTACAAACGTTTAAAACGCATTCAGCGCATTAAGTTCACCCCTTATTTAATTACCGCTTTAGTGATTTGTTTTGTATCTAGTCATGGCATTCATGTCTGGGCAGATGCCAAACTTTATACTCCAATTTTAAAGCAAGACAACATGTTTCCTCTGTCTTACCCCGCTACCGCTAAAACATTAATGGCGAGATACGGGCTGCTTGATTTGGATGTCAGAGAACAACAAGAAGAATTACAATATCAGGTGGGAAGCGGCTTCATGTACCCACCAAAACCTGTTTACTGTAGCGTAAACGATGGCGTAAAGATGGTGGTGTTAGCTTCATTGGAGACAGCTGAATTTACCAATTTGAACGCACTAGACGCCAACAAATATCACTTGGTCACCCAACAAGAAAGCCAAGATTTTATGCGACAATTGCAATACGGCATGCCAAAGAATATGGCCGATCTAACCACAGTTGCACCTGTGATGATAGATCTATTGGATGCGTTTAAAGTGCCAAATGCAACTTATACAGCACAAAGTGATGACAGTATCGAAAATGAAAGCTTTGTAAGTTTTAAGGACGCAATTCAAAACAATGATTCAGGATTGTTTTTAGCCGTGCTTTCTAGTGAACAATTAGCTTCGATAACCTTTGACGATCTGTCAGAACAAAGCGCGATTATAGTGATCGCTCAACCTCAAAAGGCAAAGCATTTTCAATTGTTTTCAAACTTCATTCCAACGGATTCTATTTCGACCAATGAAGATATTGCCCCTACAGTACTAAGTCAGTTTGGGTGTTTAGCTGAGGTAAACCGTTATTCTACAGGACAAGCACTTCAATCACCCTCACGCAACTGGTTGGTATCAACCAAAGAAGATAACTTAATTATTGTAAAATATCCCTATTTGACCGAAGTGGCGATTGATGGCAGCCACCAAGTGATCGATATCCCCACTCAAGAACTTATATTGTTGGATATTGATACCAACATGCTGTCTCGCAGCATTAAGCATCTAGAGAATTTTACTCAGTAATTAGAAGTGAATTTGAGCAAGTGAGGTCACTTGCTCCGTCTGGAATTTGCTTTGTTGAGATTTATCCTCAGAAAACAAGATTCGTCTTCCTATTTGGGCGCTAAAAGCGGCCTGCATATCCCCAGCTTTGTCTCCCACCATGACGCAGTGTTCAGGATTGAGCGAATATTGCGCTACAGCTTGATTGATCATCCCTGGAGCAGGCTTTCTACAATCACATTGTTGTTTGTAGATTCCGAGCGCATCTTTAGGATGGTGGGGACAATAATAAATATCAGTTAACGAACATCCTTGCTTATCAAACTCACTCAGCATCCATTGAGTTAGTTGCTGAAAATCTTGTTCACTGTAATAACCTCGCCCTATACCAGATTGATTAGTCACCACAATTACCAGATAAGCTTGCTGTTTGGCCTGTTTTACTAGCTCGAAAATACCAGGTATCCATTCAAACATTTGCTGATTGAACACATAGCCGTGATTTACATTTATCACGCCATCGCGATCTAAAAATAATGCCTTTTCTGGTTGGTGCGTCATCTAATTTGTACCTGATTTCTTACAAAAAAGAAGATTACATGGCACATAATCAGATGACAACCATAAGCTTAAGATTTAGGCGTAAACATTTGAAAGATGCTAGAAAAATCCTTCTGTCCATTACCTTGTAAACCGTGAATTTGATACAAAGATTTGGCTAAAGCACCCATAGGAGTTGTAGAACGGGTATGTGCAGCTGTATCCATCGCTAACCCTAAGTCTTTATTCATCAAATTCACCATAAAACCACCTTGGTAACCATTTGAGGAGGGTACATTTGGCATTATATCTGGGCATGGGTTGTATTTTTCTAACGTCCAGTTACTTCCCGAACTCTTTTGCATAATTTGTGACATTACTTTGGGATCTAATCCATTATCAATGGCGAGTTGCAATGCCTCGGACGTTCCTGTCATTAAAATTGCCAATAGCATGTTATTGCAAATTTTGGCGATTTGTCCTGCCCCTATATCGCCAGCATGAAAGATATTTTGTCCCATGGCACCTAGTACAGCCTTTGCCTCAGCAACATCTTGCTCAGATCCGCCGAGTATAAAGGTTAATGTGCCCGCAGCGGCGCCTGCAACGCCTCCAGATACAGGCGCATCACAAAATCTATGACCTAGCTTAATTACGCCAGACGCTATTTTTTTTGCGGTTTGGGCTTCAATTGTACTGGAATCAATAAATAAGGTATTGGGTTTAGCAGAAAAAACGATACCATCATTGTTCTCACCAAAATAAAGCTGCATCACGTGCTTTCCTGCAGGCAACATGCTAATTACTACATCAGCGTCTTTGACTGTTTCAGCTGGTGTATTGGCACCTGTTGCGCCCAAGGCAACCATATGCGCTACATTTTCAGGCACTAAATCATACACACTGACCTGAAATCCTTTTTCCAGTAAGTTCTTTGCCATACCGGCACCCATGTTGCCGAGTCCGAAAAATGCTATCTTATTCATGATATTCTCCAAACTGTTGTTCTAATGCTGCTAGCGGATGCCCCAAACTACGCTGGTTAAAATAATTAAAATAATCTTCAATCTCAGAAGCAGGGACCTCTGCGATTGATTCGTAACGCCATTTAGGCGCATTATCTTTATCAATCAGCAAAGCTCTTACACCCTCTTGAAATTCACCTTTGTAGCCGCAGGTCATCGCAATATTGAGTTCCATGCGAAAACAATCAGCTAACGACAAATTTCTACCGCGTTTAAGTTGTTCGTACACAATTAATGTGGTGGTTGGACAGCCAGAAGCATAATTATTTACGGCCTTTTGAATAAATTTATCTTCACAGGTATTTTTCCATTCAACCAATGCTTGATGCGCTTGTTCAGCACTAACAACCTCACCTAAATGCTGACCTATACTGTCAATGTATTCACTGATGATTGCAGGACGAGAATTAAATGCACAATTAGCAGCGACTTCACTGGCAAGTAGGTGTAGATCAGATAAATCAGCGTTTTCCATATGTAACAGCAAATTGATAAATTCATCCTTAAATTCATTCGAAATTTTGTGTGTCGCCAGCCCCATGGCACAAGCATCATTAGCATTAATATGAGAGGCAGTTAAACCTAGGAATAAACCTACTCCTTTATCTAATTTATTTAGGAAATAACTAGCGCCTACATCGGGAAACAATCCGATGGAAATCTCTGGCATGGCGATTCGAGCGGATTCTGTGACAATCTTGATATCTGCGCCAGCAAAAACCCCCTGTCCGCCGCCCATAATTATGCCGTTACCCCAAGCAATAATTGGCTTAGGAAAAGAGTGAATACAGTAATCGAGTTGGTATTCTTGAGTAAAAAAAGCTTGAATAAAGTTTGGCGCTTTGTTCGGTTCAAGGGTTTCTTGTTGCATGGCTTTATACATGCTAACTACATCGCCACCGGCACAAAACGCCTTTTCGCCGCTACCTTGTATAAACACCATGCTTACACTGTCGTCATTTCGTGCAGCATCGAATAAGCGCTGCAGTTCCTGCACCATATCCAAATCCAGAGCATTTAGTGCTTGAGGCTTATTTAAACTGATAATGAGTAGTGAGCTACCATCTGTTCTTCTCTTTCGCTCACTCAGTACTTTATTTTGACCAGACACCTCAGCAAACCTCTCGTTCGTCACTTAACAATCGTCGACCGATGATTACTCGCATGATTTCGTTAGTACCTTCAAGAATTTGATGCACTCTAACGTCCCTAAAATGTCTTTCTAGGGGGTACTCTTTTATGTAGCCGTAACCACCGTGAATCTGTAATGCTTGATTACAGACTTCAAAGCCTACGTCAGTGGCAAAGCGCTTTGCCATTGCACAGTAAGTGGTTTTATCTGGATGATTATTGTCTATTTTAGTTGCGGCTAAACGCACCATTTGTCGAGCAGCGACCAGCTCAGTTGCCATATCGGCAAGTTTAAACTGCAATGCCTGAAAATTAGCCAAAGACTTTCCAAATTGTTGGCGCTCATGCATGTAATTTCGTGCTGTATTGAGTGCTTGTTGGGCAGTTCCAATGGAACAAGTAGCAATATTAACTCTGCCGCCATCTAGTCCTTGCATTGCAAATTTAAAGCCTTCACCTTCATTTCCCAATAGATTTTCTTGTGGGATACGCACATTATCAAAAGAAATCATTCTGGTAGGCTGCGCATTCCAACCCATTTTTTCTTCTGGTTTACCATATGAAATTCCATCACAGTCTGCGGGAACTACAAATGCAGAAACGCCAGAAGCACCTTTACCACCTGTGCGGGCCATAACGACTAATACTTGAGTCGCCCCTGCACCAGAAATAAACACCTTGCTACCATTCAAGATGTAGTCTCGACCATCCCGTTGGGCAGAAGTACGCAAAGACCCCGCATCAGAACCAGCGCCAGGTTCAGTTAAGCAATAACTGGCAATTGCTGTGCCTGCTACCAGGCTTTCCATCCATGTTGACTTGACTTGTGCACTAGCCCAATTTGCAATCATCCAAGTTGCCATATTGTGAATAGTGAGCATAGCAGTTGTGGTGGTGCAGCCCATAGCCAGTTGTTCAAATATAATCGAAGAATCTAAGCGGCTTAATCCCAAACCACCTTCCGTTTCTGGAGTATATAAAGCACAAAATCCTAGATCTCCCGCCGCTTTTATTACTTCTACCGGGAAATAATGATCCTTGTCCCATTGAGCGGCGTTTGGCATTAATTCTTGTTCAGAAAACTGCTTTGCCGTTTCAGCAAAGGCAATTTGATCTTCAGATAACTCAAAGTTCATAAGTACTCCTTATTCACTATCGAAGATTAATCGTCATGTTTGGACCGGTTTCTTGCCCCTCATCAAACCAGCGTGCCGTGATGGTTTTGGTTTCTGTATAAAAACGAATCGCCTGCTTTCCATAGGCGTGTAAATCGCCATAAAAAGAATTTTTCCAACCGGTAAATGAGAAAAACGGTAGGGGTACAGGAATAGGTACGTTTATACCTACCTGACCTACTTCCACATCGGATTGATACTTTCTAGCTGCGCCACCACTGGCGGTGAAGATACTAGTACCATTGCCATAAGGGTTTGCGTTTACCAGTTGAATAGCTTGTTCAAGCGTATCTACGCCTATACAACAAAGCACAGGGCCAAAAATTTCTTGTTGATATATTTGCATGTCTGTAGTGACATCTGTAAAAACAGTGGGACCAACCCAGTTGCCAGATTCATATCCTTCAACACTAAATT
The DNA here is from genome assembly GCA_947496235.1 of uncultured Glaciecola sp. GTDB lineage: Bacteria > Pseudomonadota > Gammaproteobacteria > Enterobacterales > Alteromonadaceae > Glaciecola. The sequence goes on from CANMCE010000001.1 coordinate 266,750, forward strand.
CAGAACCGTCAAGTAAACAGGTGGCACCTTCTTTTTTTCCCTCTTCAATCAGAGATAAAACTCGAGCTTTTGCTTGAGGGCTAATTAAAGGGCCGTAACCCGCATTAGGATCGTCCCAAAGACCCGGCGTCACTTTGGAAATTTTATCCGCTAGTTCCGAGATCCATTTTTGACTTTCACCCACAAATACAGCAACAGAAATCGCCATGCATCGTTGACCGGCTGCGCCTACAGATGCCCCAACTAAATTATTAAGCACCTGTTCTTTACTGGCATCTGGCATCACCACAGAATGGTTTTTAGCACCAGCAAAGCATTGCGCCCGTTTCATGTTCGCTGTTGCCGTGCGATAGATGTGCTGACCAACTGGGACTGAGCCGACAAAGGAAACGGCTTTAATGTCCTGATGATTCAACAAATAATTTACCTCATCAGCACCGCCGTGAACCACATTTAATACACCGTCTGGTGCCCCAGCTTGTTTAAATAGCTCAGCCAGTAACATAGGCGTATTGGGATCTTGTTCCGACGGCTTTAGAACAAAAGTATTGCCGCAAGCAATGGCTAACGGAAACATCCATAAGGGAATCATTGCTGGAAAATTAAAAGGCGTGATGCCTAAACAAACGCCCAAAGGCTGTATCAAAGAATAGGTATCTATGTTGGTCGCCACATTTTCTACTGTTTCGCCCATCATGAGACTGGCAACATTACAAGCTTGCTCGACAACCTCAATACCTCTCCACACATCACCTTTCGCATCTTCCAACGTTTTACCAGTTTCCTGGGCTAGTACTTTAGCAATTTCATCATGCTTTTCTTTTAAAATATGCTGATACCTTAGCATCAAGCGTGCTCGCTCAGAGACGGCGACTTTCTTCCAGCTTGGAAAAGCAGCTTTTGCTGCGGCAATGGCCGATTCCATATCCTGTTCTGTACTGACAGGTATCTCTGCTATTACTTGATTGTTAGCGGGGTTGGTAACCTGAATGTTTTGACTACCATTTCCCGGCAGAAACTGCCCGTTTATAAATTGATTTACTGTGTTTACTGTCATTTGCACAACCTAAAAACTACCCTTTACGTTAACGTCAACTATAAATGATAGTACCCCTATTTGTAAATATTTTGTTATTGCAATTAATTCAGATTTAGATTTAGCAAATTAAGACTAAAGTTAAAAAAAAATTGGGCGCTAATAAAACAAGGATCTACTAAAACTAAATACAAAATAAGTGAATCAACTAACGCCATTACGGCTAGCGGTTGTTGAAGATAACGCAACCGCTAGAATTAACTTACGAAGCCACCTTCTGAGCTTACAACAATTTGACGTTGCTAGTTATAGCAACGGCAAAGAGTTGCGTAATGGTTTGCGTTTAATAGATTTTGATATCATTTTTATCGATTACCATTTAGGTCAAGATAAAAGTGGCGCTGAATGGATAAGCACTTTGCGTGAAACCAAGCTTTTAAAGCCTTCTACTGGCTTGGTGTTTATTACTTCAGATTCTATGCCTAACACCATTGGACAGATCCTCGATTTATATCCCGACATTATCATCATAAAACCTTACACTATTCGAAACTTACTATCTTCGGTGAGCCACTATATTAAAGTGCGTCAGAAAATACTGCCGGCCCTTCAATATTTAAATAATCAACGCTACGCAAAGGCCCTAGATTATCTAGCTGATAAACTCGCAAGTGGTATTGATAAAAGATTCAAAACGGATTTTTTAAAGCTTCAAGGGAGAATTTTAGTAGAGGCTCAGGAATACGAGGTGGCGTCTGAGTTATACGCTAAGGTATTAGACAAATCGCAAAACGTAATTTGGGCACATTGGGGGTTGATAAAAAGTAATTTCTTCACTGGAAAATGGCAAAACTGTAAAGATATGCTCGATCGTCTGGTTGAAGAAAGCTTAACCAAAGATAAAGCCTATGAATGGTTAGCCAGTGTAGAAATGGGCAAGCAAAACTATGTTAAAGCCGAAGCTTACCTCGATAAAATTAAAGAAAGCGACCTAAGCATTCAAGCTACCCGATTAAAAACCCTGTGTTACGAATCACAAGGAAAATCTGAAGAAGCGGTTCGATTATTAGAACGCAAAGTGCAAAGTAATCTATCAATTAGAGAGAGAATGGTAGATTACACCATGGAATTGGCTCGATATCATTTACACTTAGCAGAAAGCTTTGCAGAAACCCATCAAAAAAATATTGAACTACTGCAGGCGAGAAAATTAATCGGACGCGCCAGTCGAAATATTTTTGACCGGCATTCTGAAATGCAACGTGATTATATGCTTGCATTAGCCCACTTGATGGAAAATGATATGTCGAAAGCTGAAAAGCTGATGGTGGCAAATGAGCAAGTGCATAGAGTTGAAGATGCTAGCATAGTAACTAAAATCGATGCTGTAAAAGTCTGGTTTGGTTTGGGGCAAAAAGATAAAGCCAGCGATATACTAGAAAGCTGTGATCGCGCGTTGATGCAGCAAGTCAACCATATTGATAGCATCATTAATAACGAGTTAATCATAGCGGCTGAACACAGTATGGGGATCGAGAAAGAAAGAGCGGTTGCCATTAACGAACAAGGCATGCAACACTTTCAACGAAATGAACAAGTTAAAGCCTTACAGTGTTTCTATCGCGCTTATAAAATTTTCCCTGGGGTTCCCGCGTTTTCTCTCAACCTTTTACAAAGTCTGTATGAATGCGATCAGGACGAATACAAAGGTATAGGAGCTGAACAACTCATAAGCTCATTAAGTACGCTGGCGTTGAACGATAGAAATCAAAACCGTTTACAGATGCTTAAAGACGCTTTTTCTGCCTAAATTCAATCAATAGATCCGAATCACTAAATTTATCGTTTTACAACCTCTCCCCATGCTATGCTGGAATTCAACAGGAGGTACAATGTCAGATATTTATCAATTTACATTCACAAAAAACAACGGTGAAACAACATCTTTAGAAACATACAAAGGTAAAGTTTTATTGATTGTAAACACTGCTTCAAAATGTGGATTCACCCCACAATATGAGGGGCTAGAATCCTTATACCAATCATTTAAAGACAAAGGCGTAGAAGTTTTAGGCTTTCCTTGCAACCAATTTGGTGGTCAAGAACCCGGAGATGATGCGCAAGTTGCACAATTTTGTGAGATGAATTTTGGTGTTAGCTTTCCATTATCAAAAAAGGTCGATGTTAACGGCGATAATGCCAGTCCTATATTCAACTATTTGAAAGATCAGGCACCAGGTATTCTTGGCACAAAGAGAATTAAATGGAACTTCACCAAATTCTTGGTTAATCAACAAGGTCAGGTAGTCAAACGTTATGCGCCGACTACAAAACCGGAAGAAATCCACAAAGACATTCAGGCCCTCATTTAATTTAACCATTGGCATCTTATTTGCTCCATTTAGTCATACACAATATCACCGACGTATATTTAGTCGGTGATACACTTTCTTTGTTTTAAATGGTTAAGAGTATGATTGTAACCCAAGCAAACTATGAATATTGGCAGCACACCTATCAACAGCGCAACCTATCTCAAACTCAAAAGCAGTCTCCCATAAATCAAACAAACGACCTTCAAGCAACAAGTATTGAGGGGCAACCTGTTACCGCCAATAGGCAAACATCAGCGACGATTGAAACAAATCAGCATTCCGAAGAAAAAGACTTTTTACAAATTGCGTTTGAAAGAACACTGAATAAAAGACTTGGGATTGACCAAAAGAAAATGGATGAGATAAAAGAGGAAATTAAAGACACTGAAACCGCTATTGAGGCGCTACAAGAACAAAAGCCACTATCTTCAACCCAAAAGAAAACCCTAGAATCTCTACAGGCTGAATTAGAAAAACTTAAGGAAGCGCTGGAAACTCTAATAAAACAAGCAATGGATCGTAAGCATGGTGATGATGTAAATCATCACGGAACTGTTAAACATCAGCTTGTTCAATATAAAACCATAGCAAATATCTAACCTGATACTTTTGGCTAGAAAAGACAAGGACAGAACGAGAGCCATTACATGAATCGGTTAGGGCTGAATTCGCTGCCATTTTCCGTCTTTATTTACATATCCATATGGTGATATTGGGTACCCAAATTCATTATACCCTTGAGCTGCCAAGTTAGAAGCTAACTGTATAGCTACAGAATCATTAGCTTTGACAATCAACGAAATATTTCTTGCTGGAACAAAAACGACAAAATCGCTCCCATGATCTTGCATAGATAGCTCCAAATAACCAAGCACAGTAAGAATGGATGCTTCATAGTTTTCATCAGCGGAAAAAAGCCAGAGCCTACCGTTTCCATTGGTATCCACCTCATTAATTTGCGCACCTATATTCTTATAGTATTTCTTCATATTCGTACTCGCAATACTAGAAATAGACCCGCCAATTCCATGTTTTTTCAAATCATCCGGTGAAACGAAACGCATACTGTCCTGAGAATCATATACAAACATCTTGTAAATATCCTCATTAAGCTTCTCATAATAAAAAGGTAACTCCTCCTTATCGTAACCTGCCTCTTTAAGTTGTTTTTTAGCTGTTTCAATGTAACCTCTCGACTTTAAGACTGGGAGAATCGATTTAACATCGTTGTTCGAAAACACTGCGTGTTGATTTTTAATGGCGGCCAATTGATCGTCATAAATTAATTCCAATTCTCTGGATTCTGACTTGTATACGTCATAGGCGTTGCCGAGGAAAATGTTAAGTTCATAACCGCCAATATCCTTAGTATGTATTCTTAAATCAGACACTATTTTAAATTCGGAATCAGGAATGCTAAGGTTTAACCGTTCAATAAAACCGAGCGTGAATTCATGCTCAGTCATTATTGGCTTCCCAGCGTAGACGCAGATAGGCATCAAAAGTACGAGCAATAAAAAAATAATTTTTCTCATCTTTATCTCATTCCCTCAATTCTAAATTCTAGCTTCTCAGAAAGCCATAATCTTCTACCGGCCTTACATTTAATTATGGAGAACAAACATGTATGTTAAACTAGGAAGCAGATTTTAGCTCGACGGTTGCGAACGCAAGTGGCTAGACTTCGACAAAAAATCTCTGAGAGTTGGCTTGTTAGCGGCTCACCAAGTCGTGTTCGGACGCATACTGCCTCAAAGCTTCATTAACAGATTCAGTATCTGGAAAGAGTTTGTGCAATTCAGGTTCAATAAAAACTACATTAGTCCCTTGATTGTATTTATGTGCAAATTTTCCTCGTTTACCTGATTTAATCAAGTCAGCCGAGTATTCATCTTTTAGGTTATCTTGATTATTGCTCATACGCTCTCCGTTCAGTCTTGGTCATATTTCGAGCTGAAATTATTCTAATAGTATCCTCTTTTTCGAGAAATGAAACTACTAAGTGGTTTGATACTTTAGAAACCCCAAAGATTATGTATCTACTTTCACCAACTGAATGGTCAGGATCTGAAACACAATACGATAATGCGTCGCCGAAAACCTCTGTCGCTTCCGAAAACGTGACGCCATGTTTTTTAACATTTCTTTCAGCTTTATTTTCGTCCCATTCAAAGTTAAGCATTCAGTATCCTTAAGAGCCCTTTCAATCATATATTCGTACAAATATGCCCAACTCGATAGATGATTGATATGCTATTGTGATTCAATTTCATGTCAAGTCAGAAAGAATGTCAATGTATGCCCGCTAAGCGGAGTTTGAATTGACTGTTAAAAGTGTTTCTCTAAATTGAAATGTTTTTAAGAAACTTAACTAACCTTTGTCATCGCACAGAACTGTTGCAAATAACCTTGATGATCAGATAACTGACGTGCGGTGCCTTGCATAATCACTTTCAAGTTGTCTAACAGCTCTTTTTGACTAGCTTGAGGTAAAGCGTCCGCCAAAGGATGATAATCTGTTGGTATAATTCCTTGACCTATCATCACCTGATACCAAGCTATTTCTGTAAACAACTCGTCTTGTTCACGAAACACCAATCCTGATTGTTTAAATAGGTTTATTTTTTGGCTTAATGAATCTGGTATCGACATTTCACGGCACCTCTGCCAAAACGCTTCTTCACGATTATTCAAAACATAATGCAATATAATGAAATCACGAATTCGTTCGAACTCAATTTTCGATTGTCGATTGAACTCATCAACGTCAGTTTGTTTAATACTATGTCGCGGAAATAATTTAACTAAACGAACGATACCTGATTGCACTAAATGTAAGCTTGTGGATTCTAAAGGCTCTAAGAACCCACTAGACAATCCCAAAGCTACGCAGTTTTTATACCATTGTTTTTCTCTACGACCCGTAACAAATTTTAAAACTTTAGGCTCAGCTAAGGGTTGGCTATCTATGCTTGCTAGTAACAAATCTTGCGCTTGTTGTTCGGTATAATAATCGCTGCAATAAACCAACCCATTACCAGTGCGATGTTGTAGCGGAATGCGCCATTGCCAGCCAGCAGAATGCGCGATACTTTTGGTATAAGGTAATATAGGTGAAGTTGCCTGTGAGGGTACCGCAATCGCTCTATCGCATGGCAACAAATGGCGCCAATCTTGATAGCCCGTTTTTAAAGTCTCACCTAGCAACAATGACTTAAATCCAGAGCAGTCAATAAAGAAGTCACCTGAAATGACTTGACCTGAAGATAATTGGACCCCGGTAATTTCGCCGGATTGTGGGCTTAACAGCACCTGTTCTATTTTACCCTCTCGACGATTTACTCCACATTGTTCACTTAACATTCTTAAATATTTAGCGTACAAACCCGCGTCAAAATGATAGGCATGTACTAGCCCTTGCATCTGCGTATTGGGAATTTTTGGTAAGGGTTGATATTTATTTGCTTTTGCTACTTGGTAGTTAAGTGAATAATCCCAATAGCTTCCCCCCTCCCCGTTGGCATGAGCTCTTAACCATGTGTGATGAAAGCCTGCGAGCCCCATGTCTTTGCCGATACGGCCAAAAGCGTGCATATAAGATTCACAGGAGTTGTACCAACCATCGAATTCTATTCCTAGCTTATAGGTGCCCCCTGTAGCTCGCATGAATTCGTGTTCATTTAGGCCCAAAACCCTATTAAAATGCGCAATTGGCGGAATAGTCGCTTCTCCAACGCCCACTGTGCCAATGTCATCAGATTCCACTAAAGTGATGTCTAACTGCTGCCCCATGAGACGAGACAACATGCTTGCCGCCATCCAACCTGATGAGCCGCCTCCGACAATAACGACTTTCATAATTAACTTACCTTATTATTTTTTTATCCTGTAACAAAACCAAACCCCAGTATTGTTAAAAATCGCAATAAGCTAACGAACCCTAATTTGGTTCATGTAATAGTATGTCGGTTAAATTCGCTATTGTCTTGTTTTTGTAATCGCGAATATAATTTACAACTGCGTTGGTTTCACTTTATTTTCTTTGATTTTTGCGACTTTAGCGTCTTCAATACGGGCGGCTCTCCGACGTCCTGTACTCCATTTATTGTCTGTAAGAATAAACTGATCAACCATACCATGGAGCTTCAAACTCATCTTACTCATATCAATACCAATTTGAATCGTCAAATCACTGGCTTTTTGCGAGTTAGCGAAACATTCATCTAGTCCATCAAAGTCGGTGGCAACGTGATTGAAATTTTGTTCTTGAGAATAAATGGCAATACCAATCGCATCTGTGGTTTGACTTATTTTATCCATAGCTTGATTTATTTGACTTAGCTTTTCTTTTGCTTGATCGACCTGTTTGTTACATGCGTCGACAGAGCTTTTACCAACAGACATGGTCTCTACAACGGTTCCTGTACGAGATTGAATAGCGTGGACCATAGAAGACACTTCAAGGGTGGATTCTCTAGTTCTTGATGCAAGAGCCCGAACCTCATCGGCAACTACGGCAAAACCTCTACCGGCTTCTCCAGCTCTTGCCGCTTCTATCGCGGCATTCAAGGCTAATAAATTGGTTTGCTCGGCGATGGTATTAATAACATCGATGACATTTTCAATGATGTCACTTTCTGATTTTAATGAGTCAATAGAAGAAGCTGCATTGCCGATTACCTCATCAAGTTTATTAATTTCTTGATAAGTAGCTTCAAAAACATTGAGCGCTTCCTTGACCGTGACTGTACCTTGCTCACTTAAACTTAAAATATTATTGGCTTCGCTACTGACTTGCTCCGTAGATGATTTTGCAATTGCAAGTTTGCTTTTAACATTTGCTATTTGTTGATTTTGTTCGCCAGAGGCTTTCGTTATCTCGACATTACCTTCCGATAGCTCCTCAGCCATAGGCACCAAGCGCATTGCGGATTTAATTAGGTCAGAAAATGTTTTATCCAGATGTTCTACAAATTTATTGATATTGACTGACAGCTCAGCAATTTCATCATTTCCCTTAATGGCGATTCGTTTTGTCAAATTTCCTTCGCCCGCCGCAAGGTCACTAACAGCAGTGAGAATATCTTTTACTGGAGAGAGGATGGTACGCGCAAGTAGCCATGAAAGAATCACGCCGACAATTGCAGCAAACATAATGACGAACAGGGTTAAATAATTAACGTTTTGCTGAAGCGTCGTTACCGATGCAAACGCTTCAGCTTCATCAATTTCGCTCATTATCGCCCAGTTCAAGCCGCCAATTGAAATTGGCTTAAACGCTGAAAGTACGCTTACTTGCCTGTAGTCATCAAAAATGGCAAAGCCTGTTTCACCATTCAAGGCACTCTCAGTACCCAGTGTTTTTACTTCTTGCAGTCCTATAGACGTTTCTTTTTTATCCATATCTTTAATGACATTCTCTGACACACCTAATTCACGCATCAAATCAAGATAAGCCTTTTTGTCTTCAAGTAAAAAGCGTCCATTGCTGCGCATAGAGTAATCAGGTCCAACCAAATAGGTTTCACCGGATTTGCCTAATCCAGTGTCTTCCCACAGTTGTTTATGCGTCATCACCGAATTAATTTTGTCCACTGGCATCTGTAGAATCAGAACCCCTACTCTGCGTTGCCCATCAAAAATAGGGGTCGCAATAAATGAGGCCGGTGCATTATAGGACGGTAAATAAGGTGCAAAGTCAGCGATAAAACTCTGTTTTGAATTGTTAGATTTTAGAGCACCAGCAAAAGCTTGGGCAATACCACTATCAGCAAAGGGGCCAGTCTTTAGAGATGTTGCATAATCCAGCTCTTTAAACACTGAATAAACAATGTCTCCTGTTTCATCGTCAACAAGGAAAAGATCATAATATCCGAAGCGCTCAATAAAATTTTTAAATACTTGGTGGTATTTTTGATGTTCTCTGTCGTAGCTAGATCCATCATCTGCAGAAACTAATAAATGCTTGTTGCCTAGCGGATGGGGGTTGCTATGAATAAAACGATGTTGCAAATTTAATGCTTTAGCATCAAGTTTAAACATTAATGACTCTGGATTTTCGTACCTTTGACCATTTTTAAGATAATATTCTTCAGCAAATTGTGAACTGTAGTAGCTCGCCAATTCTGCTTTTACATTGGTACTTTGATTGCTGTTAGTTTCGTTCGAATAATTTTTAAATGTTTGACTAAAGTCCTGCATTGCTTCGATAGTCATTAGATTTTCAGACATTGAAATCGATTGATTTTCAATGGTTTCAATGTAGGTGGTAATTTGGGCAGCCGTAATATCTCGAATTGCAATTAAAGACTTCTTTGCATCGTATTCTAATGAGCGCTGGCCACTATCAAGAGCACTTTGACTAATGGCGATCGCTGCTACTAATGCAGGAATAACCGCCAGCATAAAACCGCTGATTAACATTTTGGTTTTGATTTTCACTTTATTTACCTTGTCGACGCAAAAAGTCTTCACTGCTTGTATCGACCCTTCGTCTGATTCTTAAAGTATGTCTGTTAGCCAAAATAAATGCGTTCAGGCTAGATAGGCTATGCAATCAAGACATGTTAACTCAGCTAGATTTTTGTTTTTATAGAGGCGGAAATAGCAAAGCCACCCTATATGAAGTGCATCAATAATTTAACTATACAATTATTGTGAAACACTTCGATTCAGGTGGCTTTTAATTTCGATACTAAAGGTACCTAGCTTTATCTATTAAAATTGATAGTTCACACCAATTAAATAGTTGCGCCCGTAACGTTGCGTATCTCTTACATCAGGTGTAGAGGTTACACTATGTTCAGTCACGAACTCTTCATCAGTCAAGTTTTGTGCTTGTAAGGTTAAGGTTAATCCTTCTAAACTTTCAATTCCTGACTCACTGAAGTCGTAGCTAATTTGAGCATCAATCAATGAACTTCCTCTTACATTTACGGGAACTCGAGTTAAACTTAAACCTGACACTTCACCCAAGAAGTCAGAACGTTCACGGTAGCTAACACGAGCTTCGAAACCATTTCTTTCGTAATACACAGTAGCGTTAAACACTTTCTTAGAAAGGCCTGGCACCGTAATTTCGAAACTTTGGACTTCGGTACTACCATTCAAGTCGGTTGGTACTTCTACATCAAACTCAAGTGAGCTATCAAGTAAGGTAGCTGAGAAAATACCGCCAAAGCCTTCCAAAGCTTCATGGAACATTCCACCGGCTAAGGATAAGCTTAATTCCATACCACTCACTTCGCCTGAACCTACATTTTGCCATGAAGACAAAACACCTAATGGTGCCGGATCAAACCCTGTTGGAGGCGTTAAGTCCGATGTATCAACAAAACTTGGTAAGTTTAACTGCCAATCAGATAAATCTTTGTAGAAAAAGGCCAAAGCAACGTAACCCTCTTCATCAAAATAATTTTCATAGGTTAAATCGAATTGATCAGAGATAACTGGACGAAGTTCAGGATTCGCTATACTACCAGCCCAAACACCTGCTTGTTCATTAAAGTTCAAGACGCCAGAACTCGCATTCATGCGGTCCATTCGAGAACGTGACATGGTTCTAGCTGCACCAAATCGCACGATTTGATCATCAGCTACATCCACTATTAAATTTAAACTGGGCAATACTTCGGTATACTTATCACCACCAGAAGCGGTTTGTATATCCAGAATTCTATTGTTAGGGTCGCTTTGATTTTCTAGCGGTACAGGGGCAAAACCATCAGAACTTTGATCGATTTGTACAACTTGTACGCCTACATTTCCTCGTACAGGTATATCACTGACTTCAGTTTCTAAATTTGCTTTTACAAATCCTGTGGTCACTTGCTCTTGTACGGTCCAACTATTTTGCCAACGACCACCGTCTGTAATACCTGAATCATATTCAAGATAATTTCCGTCTTGCCAAAAGCGGAACGAATCGAAAGCAACCATATCGCCAAAGCCAATAAAATCAAGGGATACTGGGTCAAGCAAATATTCGCTTGGAATTGGTGTCATGGCTCCAGGAATGACGTTACTATCGGAATCTAAAGTGCCAGGTAGCGTTAAGAATAACCCCGTATCTAGTCTTGTTTTTTCACGGTCACTGTAATTAACCCCAAATTCAACACTGCTAACAATGCCATCAGCGAACACTTTAGAAGCGGCTAATTTTAGCGTTGTTAATTCATCATCAACGGTTGGCGTATTGATAAAACCATCTTGGTCATCGCTACTATCTGGATCTAAAAGGTTTCCCCATCCCCAAGATTGAGGGTTACCCAATTGAATTATACTTGTGTCTGAATAATCAAGACCCGGTGTAAAAGTAACGCCTGTATAGTCATCGTTAAATTGAAAGCCGACTTCCTCAGGTAAACGATCACCGAATCCACGTCCTGAACCAGCATAAGCTTCAAGCGCCCAGGTTTGACGATCTACTTTTGAGTAGGCAGCATCAAATTCTAACGTCCAATAATCATCCAAGGCGTATTCAACATTAGCGCCTACAGCTGTTAAGTCTGCAGCACGAATTATCACATCATTTCGAATAACCGCACCAACAGGGCTACCTGGTCCACCGATTACACCCGAATAAGATTGACCATCAACTGTTTCGTCCACAGTGATTCCAGCATCTCCCCAAGCCGCAGGAATCTCTGGGCCACGAAGTTGTTGGTTATCTTCAAAATCAATGTATAAAGCGTCAAGATTTACTTTTAACTGATTGTTGGGGGCATATTCTAGAACACCCATAAAAGTATCACGGGTTAATTCAGCAGAGCGAACGAAAGGTTTAAATCCGCCCACGACGCCATCTGGGAATCCCCATGTATTAAAACGTTCTTCGTTTACCGGAGAAGTCATATGCGCATAGGATAATGCAATACCAATTGTATCGTCATTAAATTGGTCAATGTAAGAAGCACTACCACGATAACCTGTGTCTTCACCATCAGGGTTTAACTTACCTATATCGTTTCTTTCCCCACGTAAGGTAAATGAAATAGCCTGTTCACCAAACGCCAAAGGTTTCACCGTACGCATATCTATGGTGCCACCGATACCTTGAGTCATTAGAGAAGCATCAGGAGTCTTATACACTACGACTTCATTCATAATCTCAGATGGGTAAACATCAAACTCAACGCCGCGGTTGTCCCCTAGTGTTACTTGCTCACGGCCATTAAAGGTTGCTGTACTAAAGTCTTCACCTAGACCTCGAATAGATACTGAGCTAGCACGACCGTCTAAGCGTTGTGCTGCCAAACCAGGTAAACGAGCGATAGATTCTGCAATACTAGAATCTGGTAATTTACCAATGTCTTCTGCGGTGATGACTTCAACGACAGAAGTTTCACTCATTTTGATTGCTTGAGATTTTTGTAGGCTTGCTCGAATACCTGAGACTTGAATGACTTCTACGTCATTGTCATCTTCAGATGTTATATCGGTTTCCTGCGCATAGGCAGGCGACAAACTAAAAGCTAAACCACTGGAAACCAGCGCAGCTTTTATAAGATTAAGTTTAAATTGTTTCATTTCTGTGTCCCTGTTGTGCTAATAAATATAAAAAACAACTATGGTTATTTTTTATGGCAAATGAATAGGGCTTTAACAACTGCATTACACTTTTATGACACCCATCATTAGTCGAGGGGCATATTAACGTTACAACTCTTGCACAGACAAGCATCTGCATACGTATTCAAATGTTTTTATGTACATTTAATTAACATTTTTCACACAAACGATAAGGGTCTTGCTGAGGTAGCAAAACGCCCTATTAATAACTCAATGCTTGTGTAAAAAGGATTTGTTTTTAATGTGAACTAGTTACTGCGTAAAAAATATTTTATATTCCCAAGGGCCTAGGCTCGTTGAATAGTCTTGTGTGATAGAAAGCGTTTTACCGGTTTCAAATTCAACATAGTCTCCTTGATGTAAGCTTCCTTCAAATGACACATCTTTTTTCTCAGACGAAAAATTGAAAATGGCAAAAACTTTATCTTTTTCGTTTTGGCGTACAAAACTTAGCACTTGATCTGGTTGAGTATTCCACACTCTTTGCATAGTTGCGCCGTGTTTTCCGCGCCATAGTGCGGTGTTTGTTTCAAGCAAGCTAAAATAGCGAGTATATAGATCAGTGAATTTATGAGGCTGCCATTGAATGGGATCTTTTTCAAAAAACGCCAGTCTTTTACTATTTCCAGCTTCTTGTCCGTTGTACATCATAGGCATACCTTCCCCAACAATTGAAAGTACAATTGCAGGTTCTAGTCCGTCACCATATCGCTCATACATTGTACCTTCCCAAGCATTCATGTCGTGATTGGTGACAAAGGTCATACGATATGCCTCCTTAGGATAAGCACTCTCGTTCCAAGAATAATAGACAAAAAGCTTGTATAGATCGCCTTCATGTTTAACCACATGGTGCATAGCTTCCTGCCATGACCAGGCATAGGTCATATCAAACGCCTTTGCATGCAGATCACGCATTTCCCATTCCGCTAGCATAAAAACGGGTTTTATTTCATCGAGTTCTTCGCGCACTTGATTCCAGAAATCTACAGGTACAAATCCCGCAACGTCACAACGATATCCGTCAACGTTAACCTCTTGAATCCAGAATTTCATAGCTTCAGTCATATATTTACGAAGACCAGGTTGCTGATAGTCTAAATCGATGATATCCGACCAATCCCACCATGGTGTAGGTCGATAATTTCCTTGATGGTCTCTTTCATACCAATCTATGTCTGTTTTAACCTAACGGTAGCAATATCATTAATGGCCCCTATCAATAGTTTTTTGCTTAAACAATCACATTTTATTTGGTTGCTATCTATCGTAAACATAAGTCTTGGTTTGTTTATTCCAGGATTTGACGTTCTTTCCAAAAGCATTAGCCATGTAGCGCAAGAAGCTTCCATTTTTGCCTTCATCCACCGTAGCGCAGATATCTTGATTGGTATGTCAATGTGTGGATTTTCCTGGTTAATATTCCGATTGGCTAACAACAAACTTTCACTCGCGGCATTATCAACATTTTTGCTTGGATTGAGCATGATAAGTGCGGGAATTTGGACATTAGAAACACCTCTTCATTTACTCTACAACTTGTCAATCTTTATGATTTTGGTGCCTATCTCATTTGCACTAGAGTTTAAAAACAAAATTGATTCTGCTGTGTTTGAATATCTGTGTGCAGGTCTTTCGCTACTTCATGTACTCATGTTTTGGTTAATCTATGCTGGTTTTATTCCTGCTGAGTTTAACGGATTGATTCAAAGACTATGGGCAATACCTACGATGGGCTGGTTTGGACTTGCAATAGTAGAATTAGCAAAAACTGATCTAATCGTTGATGAAATAGTAGTCACTGAAGAAACTTGCCAGGAATATTAGCGCGTGTTTATCTTTGTTCATTATTAAACAGATGTTATTGATCCGCTCTTGATATAACAACCAGTTTGACGTATTAATCTAGTTTTCAATTGTAAAGGCCATTGCAACTAGTGGATATTCGGTTTCTATCAACTTTTTTAGAAGTTGCTCAAACTCGCCATTTCGGTAAAGCAGCAGATAATTTATATCTAACACAATCAGCGGTCAGCGCTCGAATAAAGTTGTTAGAGGAATATTTTGATACTGCACTTTTTATCCGCAATAGAAACAGTATCCAACTAAGCGCTGCGGGCGAAAAATTACTGCCTTATGCTAAAGCTATGGCAAAGACCCTGAGTGAAGCTAGGACGGCACTTAGAGATATTGGGGTTGCTCAATGCCATCTAGGCGCTACTACAAATGCGTTTAGCGTGTTTTTAACCCAACATTTATCCAAACTTGAACATTCTGTTCCAGATCTCAGTGTTAAAACAGATCTGGCTAACATAGAGCAGTTATCAAGACAGCTTAGTGAAAGAACATTAGACATTGCCTTTTCTACCGAGCCAATGAAATCAGATGACATTCATTGTGAAAAAATTATGTCTGTACCAATTAAGCTATTTTCAAACGCCAAAAAAGCGCAATTAACAGATGCTCAATATGTACATATTGATTGGAACCCTAAAATATCAGAGGTTATTTTTGATCATTACCCAGAATACAGAAACGCACGATTAAAAACAGCTAACTACGAAGTCGCTAAAAGCCTTATTACAGGCACTAATGAAATATTGGCTTTGCCGATTAATCAACAAGCTAATCTTTGGCGCCCCCAACCCACGCCTTTTGAGCTTCAACTTGACTTATATGTCAGTACCAATCGTAGTGCCAACCTTGAAACCATTGAGCCAGTAATAGCCTTTATTAAAACTAGGCTTACGTCAGATAAATAAGGGTAAAATCGATAGATTTAGACGAAGCAAATCACCTATAAATTTAAGTAAAAACATCTTTAAAACTTAAGCCAATTTATTTGTTCGTGAAGACAAAATTAATTCATAGCAAAGCGACCTTATTTTTCTTGCTAAATTCCTAAATCAGCCTATATTTCGCTCACTTTTATTTACCCCATTAGCCCAAACCAAGACCCAAAATCTTGTTGGAAAACAAATCAAATGTTTAAAACCATTGTTGTCGTAGACAACCTAAATGAAATGCCGGTTATTAATGCAAGTGTCATTGATTTTGCACAGTATTTAGCTGATTTCCCTAAAATAGGTGAACCAAAAACACGCATTATTAATTTATGTGCAACTGACCTTTATTTGAGCAAGGGCTACTATTGTTCATTACTCGCTGAAGCAAGACAGCACAAAGTGTTGCCAAGTGTGAATACCATTAACGATATCAATCAACTGAATAATAATGATGGACAAGCTAGCCAGACTATTTTGCTGCCTAAAAATGTCGTAGCCGATTTAAAGGTAACAGAACCAACAGCAATTACTTTGTTTTTTGGTTGGGCAACTGAAGATCGATTTAAGAAAATTGCAAAATACCTGTTTGAACGTTTTGCGGCGCCAATTTTAGCGGTCGATATTATTCCTGACGGAACCCAGTTAAGTGCAACAGTGAACATACTAGGCTTGTCTGATTTAAGCTCGACAATGCTAAACACTATGGCTCAGCGTCTCGAACACTTTACTCAAACCACTTGGCGTTCTGGTAAACATAAAAAACGCTTCCGTTGGGATTTAGCCATTCTGGTGAATCCAGAAGAAAAAACGCCACCAAGTGATGAAAAGGCGATTAAAAACTTTGTGAAAGCTGCAGAACAGGTTGGTATACATGCCGAAGTCATAACGCCAAATCAAATTTCTCAAATCGGAGAATTTGATGCCTTGTTTATTCGTGAAACTACAGCAATTGACCATCACACATACCGTTTGGCGCGAAAGGCTGAACAAGAAGGTCTAGCGGTAATTGACGATGCTAACTCTATTTTGCGTTGTTGCAACAAAGTGTTCTTACAGGATGCCTTTAGCTACAACAAAGTGCCAGCGCCCAAAAGTCGCTTTGCGTTTGATGCTAGCGACAAAACCTGTGAAGAAATTGCGGCAGAGTTTGGCTTTCCCATGGTATTAAAATTACCTGAAAGCTCATTTTCTATGGGTGTTTTTAAAGTCGATGACTTGGCAGAATTAAAATCAAAGTTAGCTCAAATGTTGGCTCAATCTGCATTAGTGTTAGTGCAAGAATTTGTTTATACCGAATATGATTGGCGTATCGGGGTATTAAACGGTCGTGCAATTTACGCATGCCGGTATTTTATGGCACGTAATCATTGGCAAATTTACAACCATAGTTCTAAAAAGCATTTTTCTGGTGATTTTGAAACCTTACCTACGTTTGAAGTACCAAAACCTGTGCTTGATGCTGCTATCAAAGCTAGCAACATTGTGGGTAAAGGTTTATATGGTGTGGATATTAAGCAGGTAAACAATCAAGTTTATGTTATTGAAGTTAACGATAATCCCAGTATCGAATCTAAAGTAGAAGATCTGTATTTAGGTAAAGAGCTCTACATGATCATTATGCAAGAATTTGCGAATCGATTAGAAAATCGTGGACGTTAATAGCGCTATGCAAGTTACTCATTCTCAGCAAAAAAAGCTAACCTCAATCGAGGTAAGCTTTAAAAAGGCGTCCCTAGAGCACCTTGACCAGTTATTGGCCCTTGAAACACAAAGCTTTAAAACAGATCGTCTAAGTCGACGACGTTTTAAACACTGGATTGCATCTGACCACGGCATATTTGTTGTTGCCATGTGCGATGAAAGGCTTTTGGGCTATGGTTTAGTGATCATGCGAAAAGGCACGCGTTTGGCTCGATTGTATTCTATAGCTGTATCTTCTGATGCTCAGGGTTTAGGCATTGGTAAAAACTTACTTGCAAAACTAGAACAGAAATCGGTTGAGGCTGGCAAACTGTTTTTACGTTTGGAAGTGGCGAGCAACAATACGGTCGCAATAAGCTTATATGAGAAAAGTGGATATCGAAAGTTTGGTATCTACAAAGGCTATTACAATAATGAAATTGACGCCGTTCGTATGCAAAAACCGATTCGACAACTTTTAACCCAGCATCCAGCTAAGGCATATCCATGGTATGAGCAGACTACTGACTTTACCTGCGGTCCCAGCGCATTAATGATGGCGATGGCAAGTATCAATTCGTCGATAAAGATGAGTCAATTTGAAGAGCTAGATATTTGGCGTAAAGCGACCACAATTTTTATGACCTCGGGGCATGGTGGTTGCCATCCATTAGGACTAGCGCTTGCTGCAATTGAAAGAGGATTTCAAGCTGAAGTTTTTATTAATACTCAAGAGCCTTTGTTTATAGACGGTGTGAGAAGCGAACATAAAAAAACCATAATGAAGGCAGTAGATAAGCAATTTTTACAACAGGCAAAAAACGCAAACATTAACGTGAATTATTGTGAAGTAACTATAGCTCAACTGCGCGAGAGCCTTGCAAAAGGCGATGGCATTGTAAGCCTCATAAGCACCTATCAATTGGACGGTAAAAAAATACCCCATTGGGTAACCATAACAGGCATTGATGAACAATGTTTGTACTTACACGATTCAGACTTGGAAGAACCCCAACAGCCAATGGACAATCAACATATCCCCATTGCGATTGAGGATTTTTATGCTATGTCGGGTTTCGGTAAATCCAAGTTGAGAACCACAGTTATTGTTTCGCAAAATCACCATTTTAATAATACCAAAGCAATGTCTAACGGTTTGGAGTAATTGACTTGACCACCCTATTCGCTAATCAGCAAGTTTCGATTCTATGTTTCGCAGCTAAAGTTAATTTAGCAGAGATCCAACAACATTTTTCTCATCAATTTATCGGCGTACGCTATCGCGACGCTTTGCATTTTAGTTTGCCCAAAGGGCAAGCCTTTGTGTTTGATTATGGAATTTTGGTGTGCTGGGGCGTAAGCGAAAAAAAACGTGAACATCTGCAAACAGAACTTATAGCCATTGCTGGCAGTTCACAAATGATGCCTTGGGAACATTATAATTTCACCCTTCCTGAAGAAAATTGTATAAATGAACAAACCAGCGAAATGCATGATGATATGTTGACGCTTTACACTAGCAAAATACCTACTTTATTGGCCTTGAGCCATGGATTTGCACAGGCGATCAAATTAGAATGGTTTGAAGGCAGAGCGGAGAGATGTATTGCTGATAATGCCCATTTAACGCAAACACTGGCTAAAACCGGCAAAATTGGTGTTGGTCGAAGACAGCTAGCGAAATCTCGTGGCACACTTTTTCAGGTGAAAAGCGATATTATGTTGAACTTTAACTTGTTAGATACACCAGAATTCTTCTGGGATCATCCTACTTTGGAAGCTGATTATTTAGCCATTTGCGGCTATTTGGAATTAAAACCTCGTATTGAACTATTGAACCTTAAGTTGCAAACTATTCATGAACTTTTAGATATGTTGGCAGCAGAGCAAAATCATCAACATTCTTCGTTTTTAGAATGGATTATCATTATTTTAATTGCGGTAGAAATCGTCTTGTTTTTTGCCCATTAAAAATCCTGAAATAGGTTGTTGCATAGAGGCAGTGTTATTCCAATTAACCTACTGCCTCTTTCTGCAACAGACAATAAAAGTATTTACCTAGATATTGATAAGGCATACTTTCTCCATATTGTTTTTCTAACGCCAATATTTCTTCAAAATCAGTCTCTTTAGCGCCCTTGTCAAAAATATAATCATGAAAACAACGAATGCCTGCTGTTTTTACAATCTTTATATTTTTTAGACCTTTAATAAATTCCATAACGATTTCGGGTTTTAACGGTTGTTTTGGATTTAATCGGACCTGATTTTTAACTTTCATGCCCTTTTTAATGTAGTCGAAATTACGATACAAAATATTGTTAAATAGCATTGCATGATAGTTGAAAAAGCTTAGGGATAGAAAACCACCTGAAGGTAAAAGATTTACCATATGAGAAATGGCATCGTACGGATTGTCCAACCATTCAAGGACGGCGTGGCATAAGATAATGTCACTTGGTTGGTCGTATTCTTCTATTGGTTGTTGTTGAATATTTGTTGACGGAAAATCCGCTAATCGTTGTTTCGCAATATCTAATACATCCGCAGATACATCGACCAGAGTAACCTGATGACCTTTTTGGGCAAATTCATAACTCATCATCCCTGTGCCACCACCTAGATCTAGCACGGACTTGGAAGACCCATTTAAAATGCCATCTAAATAATGCAATAACAGTGCATGTCTTATTTTACCTTTACTGGTTCCATAGATATTTTTATCAAACTTATTGGCTATTCCATCAAAACTCGACATTTTTATTGCTCAGTCACTCTGTTTAAGCTGGATTATGAATGTCTACAAAAGTTACGTCTAGGGCATATTGAGACGCCAGATATTCACCGACGGCTTTTACTCCGTAACGCTCACTTGCGTGATGGCCTATGGCAAAATAATCGATGTTTTGTTCAATTGCTGAATGCGTTGTTTGTTCACTTATTTCACCACTAACAAAGGCATCAATAGTAACTTCAGTTTGATTGGCTACAGCATCAATAAATCCTTGACCACCTCCTGTACACCATGCGAGTTGCTTTATGTTTGATTTATTGCCAACAGAGATGGGATCTCTGCCTAGTTTGTCTTTAAACACACTAAGCAAACTATGGTGTTCCATCGCTTGAGACAACTTACCACTCATCACTATACCCTTGGGTTCAATACTGCTAACCGCCTGAATATCTTGTAAACCAAGCAAATCGCCAAGTTGTTTATTATTGCCATAAATTGGATGTACATCTATAGGAAGGTGGTAAGCGAGCAAACTAATGTCATGCTTTAAAAGAGCCGCTACACGTTGCTTTTTCATGCCTATTATTTCTGGAGATTCGCCCTTCCAAAAATAGCCATGATGTACCAAAATCGCGTCAGCATTTAATTCTATAGCTTTATTAATCAGCGCTAAGCTTGCTGTAACACCAGTGACGATTTTAGTAATTTTTGGTTTACCCTCAATTTGCAGTCCGTTATGACAATAATCTTTTACTAAATTAGGTTGTAAAAGCTCATCTAAGACGGAAATAAGCTGTTGTAACTGCAAAATTTTACCCTTTTGTTAAGAAATTAGACATTTGCCCCAGAATGTGTATAAATTACGCCATTCCCATAAGAAAACACAACAATCATTTATAATAATAAGGTTCAACACACTGATGAGCAAACTAGATAAAGATAGCGTAATTGAGAAGTTTACCCAAGCATACACCAAAGCAAATGGCAAAGCGCCTGAGATTGAGGCAAAAGGTGGTTGGTATAGCGTTGACGGTGGGAAAAATATTCGATTAGCGCAGCTGGATGAAATGGCAGATGAACTCGCAGGTTCTAGTGCACCTGAAGCAGCCGCTCCTGCTAAAGAAGAAAAACCGGCGAAAGCAGAAAAACCCGCCAAAGCAGCGGCTAAGCCAAAAGCTAAAAAAGCGGCAAAATCTACCAAAGCATTTAGCGTTAAAGATTTTTATGCGACCCAAATTCTTGCAAATAAACCAGGTTCTAAACAACCTCGTTAAGACTCTGCATATTGTACGAAGAGGAAGCCTCGAGCTTCCTTTTTTTCGTCTGCAAAGCATTTAATCTGAGATAAACTGGCTATCTCTAATTAAAAGTAACCCGATCGTCTTTTTATTAGTTTCCAAGCTTGTAATCATTTGAAAAATTTTTGTAAATAAGTATGATTCGCATTTATATTTTTATGGTTATTTCTGTTACCGTTATTTAAACAGCATTCAGCTATACATTTAATCGAGTAATATCTATGTTATTCAGGAGAAACTAAGCTTGAAACCTCATGTATTTAGCGCCCTACCCTTAGCATTGATTTGCGCCAACAGCTTCGCAAACACGCAAAATTCAATAGAAAAGATCACAGTTGAAGGTCAAAAATACCTGTCAATAAGTGAATCTAACTCAATAAAAACTCCAACGCCTATTATAGATGTGCCCCAGAGTTTGAGCATCATCTCTGCAGAAGAAATTACTGCTAGAGGCATTAATAGTATCGCGCAAATTATCGATTACCTACCCGGTGTAAATACATCTCAAGGCGAAGGGCATCGTGACTCTGTGGTATTTAGAGGCGTTCGTTCAACTGCTGATTTCTTTTTAGATGGCAATAGAGACGATGTGCAGTATTTCCGAGCACTCTATAACGTTGAACAAGTAGAAGTATTGAGAGGCCCCAACGCGCTATTGTTTGGTCGAGGAGGCACTGGTGGAGTATTAAATAGGGTTTCCAAAAAGGCCCTATTAGAGGATAGTTTTTTTGGCTACAAAGCTAAACTTGACTCTTTTGGAGGAGGCGGATTGTCACTGGATTCAAATGTATCTTTGAACGAGAATACAGCACTACGAATAAATGCAATGTATGAGCAATTAGAGAATCATCGTGACTTTTTTGATGGTGAGCGCATTGGCATTACTCCTACTCTTAGAGTTGAATTGTCTGACACTACCCTTATTGACTTGTCTTATGAATACATAAATCACGATCGTTTTATTGATAGAGGTATTCCTACAAATAGCTCAGGGCGCCCAGTAGAAGAGCTAAAAAATAATGTCTTTGCAGACCCTGAGAATAATTACCACAGCGTTGAAGCCGATGTATTCAGAGCAAATGTTCAACATCAATTTTCTGACGAAATAAAAGGCAATTTTAATGCGTTTTATGGTGATTACGACAAGGTGTATTCAAATTATTATGTAGCAAATTATGATGAAGCAAATAATCAAGTCGAATTAGACGGTTATATCGATGAAACCCAACGCACGAATCTAGTATTGTCAGCAAATCTTATTGGTGAATTTACCATTGCAGGTCTATCCCATACCTTGATTGCTGGCGCTGAATTGGTGCAAACTAACTCTGACCAATATCGGATAAACCCTGTATTTTCAAGCTCTGGTGATGATAGAGAGTGGTTTACTATTGCTCGGCCAATAAACTTTGTTAATGGCACAGGCGTAAATTCTGAAGGGGCAGCTTTCACTGTGACGTTTAGTGATCTAAATGATGATACTCGGGTCGATTTAGATGTATTTTCCGCCTATTTACAAGATGAAATAAAACTCACAGAAAATTTTCATCTTGTGTTGGGTGCTCGCTTTGATCAATTTGAGATCCAAGTATTCAATGCCGATCCAAACGTACTGGAAACAAGAACCCGTAAAGATGAAGAAATTTCTCCCCGTGCTGGCATTATCTATAAACCTCAAGAGAGTGTTTCGATCTATCTAAGTTACAGTGAGTCATTTCTGCCACGAAGCGGTGAACAATACGCAAATATTAACGGCAGCAATAATGCGTTAGATCCCGATACTTTTTCAAATCAGGAAGTTGGCATAAAATGGGACATGAGCAAGACATTGAGTTTAACCGCCGCTTATTTTGAAAATCAACAAAGCTCTCCTCAAGTTGCAGACGCCGATCCCCAAACCTTGGATGTCATTGATTCAGAAATCAAAGGCGTGGAGTTTCAACTGATAGCAAATCCAATTGAAGCTTTACAAATCACTGCGAATTACAGTTATTTGGAAGGAGAAATTGTTGAGCGTACAGGCCCAACTGGCAGAACACCAAGAGAACTACCGGAAAATAGCGTTTCAATTTGGTCAAGATATGAAGTCTCAGAAAAATTAGCATTTGCTTTAGGCGCTACTTATCAAGGGAAAAGTTTTATCACCTCCAGCAATTCAGCTTTCTTGCCAAGTTACACGCGTTTAGATGCTGCGGCATATTATGACTTTTCGGATGATCTGAGATTACAATTAAATATTGAAAATTTAACCGATACCTTGTATTTCCCCAATGCCCATTCAACCCATCAGGTTACTGTGGGTGCACCGGTGAACGCGAGTTTGTCTATCTTAGGTCGCTTTTAGCAAATATAAGTATAAGTCAGCCTTTGTTTGAAGCAAAAGGCTGACTTCCCTTAACTCATCTGCATTTAGCTTGCATATCCAGCTTATTTTTTCGTTATCTATAGAAATCTCTAATAAAAACTTTAGTCTAAAGAACTCTCAAAAATTTTCGCTCAAAATAAGCATTTTTACAAAAACGAAACATTTATCCTAATAATTCTCCCCAAATAAAGGTTAATTACTAATTTTAAGGCATTGAATAAAATAATTAATCTATATATGCTTGTAGTGTTGGTTAAAAAGCGTCCTTTTAGAAGTCGTATAATTTAAATAAAAGCCAATGTTTTACACAGGGGAAAGGATAAGCCTTTCATAAAAACGGTAGCGGGATGTAACCACAACATCTGCTCAAGTTTTGCAGAATGTTCTTCACTTTTTGAATCAGAATGTTGAAACAGTTGTGCGTTCATCTACAGAAACTATCTATAAAACAAGGTAATCAGGAGAAGAAATTGAATACACATTCCAATTCAAAAACTGCCAATAGACGATTAAATCGTATTACAACAGGTATACTTGCAGCTACTCTTCCAATTGCGGCTATGATGCCTTCAGCGTCAATGGCACAAGAGGCGAGCGAAGCTGAAAAAGTAGAAAAAGTCATAGTAACAGGTACTCGTATGGTTAACCGTTCTGCGGCTGACTCTCCAGTACCAGTAGATGTTATTTCGGGTGATGAGTTTCGTCAAAACTCATCTTCAGATGTCCAAGACATGTTAAGAACTGCGGTTCCTTCTTTTGACGTCAATACGCAACCTATCAGTGACGCTGCGACTATTATTCGTCCAGCTAACATGCGCGGTTTATCACCTGATAACGTATTAGTGTTGGTAAATGGTAAGCGACGTCATCGCGGTTCAGTAATTTCATTTTTAGGTGGCGGTATTTCGGATGGTGCACAAGGTGTCGATATTTCCGCTATCCCTGCACTTGCCATGAAACAGGTTGAAGTACTACGTGACGGTGCATCCTCACAGTACGGTTCAGACGCCATTGCAGGTGTAATAAACTTCTTACTTAGAGACGATGATGAAGGGTTCGAAGTTAGAGCTAAATATGGTTCCACCTATGAAGGTGACGGCGATGCTTACACTATTTCAGCGAATGCTGGCTTTTCATTAGGTAGCTCGGGCTTTTTAAATATCACAGGTGAAATCAAAGACGTTGAAGGGACTGTGCGTTCTGTCGTTCGTGACGATGTGCAAGCTATGGTAGATGCCGGCTATCTCTCAATGTCAGATTTCTCTGTAATAAACTCATATACAGATGAAGTTCCTCAGTATTGGGGACAACCTGACGTAGAAGACGATATTAAAGTATTTGTTAACTCTGCCTATGAATTTAGTGAAAATGCCGAATTATATGTATTTGGTAACTACGCACAGCGCACAGTGACAGGTGGTTTCTTCTATCGAAACCCGGTTACTGAAGGCGGTCAACGTGGCGGCGTTTACGCTGGTCCATTAGTAGATCCAGCCACTGGTATGGCAGATCCTAACGGTGTTCATTCGGTGTTGGTTGGTGATTTAGATGGCGTCGGTATCGGTGGCTCCTGTATTGATGGGATTCCAATTGGTGGTAACGGTAATGTTTTCCCAGATCCTACCTTTTTAGCCCAGGTCGCAGCTGATGATAACTGTTTCTCTTTCATCGAAACTATCCCAACAGGTTTTGTACCTAGATTCGGCGGTGACAATGAAGATATGTCATTCACTGTTGGGCTTAGAGGCGATATCAACATAGGCAATGGTCTTTACTATGATATCAGTGCTCAGCAAGGTTCAAATAAAACTGACTTCTTTATTAATAACACCATTAACGCTTCTTTAGGTCCAGATACTCCTAGAGACTTTATTCCTGGTGGCCAAGAACAAACCGAAACTCTTTTCAATGCTAACTTTGTTTACGGTATTGATGTTGGTTTAACTTCAGATTTAAACATTGCCTTTGGTGCTGAATACCGAGAAGAAGAATTTGATCTGTTCGCAGGTGATGCCGCCTCTTTTGCTTTGGGCCCATTGTCTGATCAAGGTTTCTCATCAAGTTCAAACGGTTTTGGTGGATTCCCGAATTCAACCTCATCTTCTCAAGACAGTACAGCATTCTACATTGACTTAGAAGCAGATGTAACAGAGTCTCTAACTATGCAAGCAGCTGTTCGTTACGAAGATTTCAGTGAATTCGGCGATACAACTGATTTTAAAATCGCTGGTATTTACCACGTAACTGACGATTTTAGATTGCGTGCAGCCTACTCTACTGGTTTCCACGCACCAACTGCAGGTCAAGCCAACATAACTAACGTTACCACCCAAAACGTGAACGGTGTGTTAGTTGACCAAGGTACGCTTCCATTGTCTTCTGCAGCGGGTCAGTTAGCGGCAGACTTTATTGAGAGTCAAGGCAACGGACGTCCATCATTAGGCCCTGAAGAAGCGAAAAACTTCTCTGTGGGTGTTTCTATTGATATTGGTGCTACAAGCTGGACCATAGATTATTACAGCATTGAATTAGATGATCGTGTAGCACTAGGTGCGAACGTTGACTTCTTAGATGCACTAAACTTTGCCGGCGGCGGTACTACTTACGGCTCAGTATCTGAAGCCTTAACAGGTCTTGATGCGTCTGGCGTAATAAATCGTCAAGAGTTCATTGGTTTAGATGATTTATCACAATTTAGATTCTTCTCTAACAGCTTTGACACCACTACCACAGGTATCGACATTGTTGGTAACTATAGCTTTGATTTCTTGGGCGGTAGTTCACGTTTAACCCTAGCTGCCAACTTTAATGAAACTGAAGTAGATGATGTAGGTACATTGAATCCAATTGGTGCGGGTCGTGTTGCTGCTATCGAAGATCTATTGCCAAACACTCGAGGAAACATTGCTTGGACTCACACCCAAGGTGATTTCAGAACTATGGTTAGAGCTAACTACTATGGTGAGTGGGATGACACAGGTAATGGTGTAGAAGGCATCAGTAGCGAAGTATTAGTTGACGTAGAAGTACTTTACTATCTGAATGAGAATACTGAGATTGTAGTAGGTGTAGATAACTTATTTGATACCTACCCTGACAAAAACCCAAGTGCAGGCAGTTTAGGTCAGCTATACCCAGAATCTAGTCCATTCGGATTTACCGGCGGTCAGTGGTACGTGCAAGCGCGCTTTAAATACTAAGAGCGTTTAAACCCAATAAAAATGCCGCTGTTTAAGCGGCATTTTTTTATTCTTTTAGATTAATCTTGTTGCCATTTAATAAACGAGTTAATCCGATAAACAACATTAATCGTTTTGGAAACTTCAATACTTTGCGGTATGAAAATATCAGATTCATTCCCACCTTTACCTCGATATTCCATAGGTGCTGACAAGGTGGCATGCCCAGGACTATTTTCCAATCCAAAGGTAGCAAAGAACGAATTAAAAGACCCGGTATCATTAAACGCAAATACTTCGCCTAACTCTACGCCAAGTCCACTGGCCATTTGTTGGGCTTTGTTTTTTGCATTTTCGGCCGCCTGTGCGATTAAGGTCACTTCAACTTCTGATCGATTAGTAGCATCAAACTCTGTATTCAAATTGTGTAGATTGTCGATTTTCCGAAGCGCGTTGACTATCTTTGGGTAATCATTTAGTGACTTAATAGTGACTGTAAAATTTCGAGAAAAGTCGTATCCTAAAATAGCTAAACTATTATAGTTCTTATCCCTTTCACGGCGAATATTCTTAGTGATTTCATAGGCAACTATATCATCACTGGCAATCTTGTAATGCTCAAATACTTCCAAAACAGAGGTAGTGACATCTTGTAAATGATTACTTGCCACTTCAGATTCTGCATCAAAAGTGGTCAGATTAAATGAAATCTTGGCCACATTAGGCTGCACTTTAGCACTGCTTGTCCCAGTAACAGTTACAAAAGGAAAGTCAGGTAATGGAGAGGCAAATATGGAACTAGATGCCAAACTCATTAGTAGTAATATCCAGTATTTCATTATCTCTCCTTGTACCCTATTTATTGAAATCGCGATAAGTTTATCATCGACATCAGTTTATCAAACACGCTTTCTATTGCAGTGGAAGCTGCAAAACCAAGCTTTTGCGCCATGTTCTTTTTGTTTTCATATTTAAGTTTAAACAGTTTATGGGTGTCATTGGCTTTTAACAAAAAGTCGTCTGACGTTTGTAGCTTATCTACTAAACCTAACTCTAAGGCTTTTTGACCTAACCAATACTCGCCTGTGGCGACTTTTTCCAAATCTAATTCCGACCTAAAATGCTTAATATGCCCTTTGAACAAATCATGCACTTCTTGTAGCTCTTGTTTAAACTTCTCACGGCCTTGTTCGGTGTTTTCTCCCAATACGGTTAGGGTTCGCTTGTACTCACCTGCTGTATGCATTTCAATATCTACATCATTTTTCTTAAGTACTTTGTGAATATTAGGAATCTGCGCCACAACACCAATAGAACCTACAATCGCAAATGGCGCTGAAATAATAGTATCAGCCACCGCAGCCATCATATAACCACCACTGGCAGCTATTTTATCTACGCTCACGGTTAATTTTAGATTTGCATCTTTAATCCGTTGAAGTTGAGAAGCAGCTAACCCATAGCCATGAACCACGCCACCTCCACTATCGACTTTTACTAGAACTTCGTCATTTTCTTTAGCTACACATAAAATAGCAGTGATTTCTCGACGCAGACTGTCAACTTCTTTGGCCATTGGCGAACCTTGGAAATCGATAACATAGAGATTGGGTTTAGTTTCCTCTTTATCTTTCTTTTGCTCTTTTTTGCGCTGTTTTTGTAACTTCTTTAACGCTTCTTTTGATAACAAAACTTGTTCTGATTGGCGCTTTATGTTGTCAAACTGTTCTGATATAGAATCAAAACTTAAATTGCCACCACCACCTTTTTGTTTACTTGCAAGACCTATGATTAATCCAACTACCGCAACTATTGCAATAACAACGGTAATGGCCTTAGCAACAAATAATCCGTATTCAAATAAAAATTCCAACGATAACTCCCGATAATTCAACTGAACTAGTGTCAGTATATGGTCATTCCAAAAAAGAAAAAGGGCTAAAAAGCCCTTTTTCATTGATTAATCTACTAAAACTTGTTTAGTTTTGCACAACGTCTTCGTTGGTCACTTGAATAACTGTGCCTTTAGTCGCCATATAAGTTGCTACTTCATTTTGCATTTCTGCAGTGACAGCAGCGCTGGCAGCTGGACTTAAACTACTCGCGTGAGCCCCTTCAATAAATTTAACAATACCGCTTATCGGCGTTTGAGAAGGTACAGTTGACACTATATCTTGTAATCCCATAAGGTTTGCTAGCGGCAATTGTCCTGATGTTGGCAATGTAGTTGACACTGGAATTACTTGGTCAGGTAAGTTGTCGCCACCGTCTCCGACCACTGTCATCATATGCACAGGCGTATTTTCGCCTAAGATTTCAAAGAAATTAATCGGGTCTGAAGAATCAATCACTGATTGTGCTGCAAATGCAAACTGTGCAAACAAAGCATTTGCCGCAGCCAGCTGCTCTGGTGTCAAAGCGGCAACGAATTGCGTGTAAGCACCGACAAGTTGAGCTTCGCTGATATTACCATCAGGATACAACTGACCTAAAAATGCTTGGAAATCTTCACTACCACCTTGAAGTAAGAACGCTTTGATTAAAGGTCCAAAGGTAGGTGATTCAAGAAGGAATTGTGTAATACCGCCTCCGGGTGATTCCAGAGATGCAACTTGTACACTGAACATTCCACTTAAAGGCTCTAACTGCCCGTCAAACGGCGTATTGGCGATAGCAGCAAAGTTACCACCTGTGATAGCTCCTAAAGAAACACCCATGACTGATACGTCTGTGCCATTAAGGGTAACCAAGTCATTGCCAGTGGCATTCACAAAAGCGTTTAAACCAAGTCTTACACCCAGAAGGTCAGACACAGCTTGACGCGAATTATCGCGGGCTGTAGGCAAACTCGCCAAGTTTAAGAAAGCAGTAGCAGAAACTGTAGTCGCGTTTATCTCATCACCTGGATTAGTAGGATCAACATCAAAACCTCTAGTACCATGTAACGGCTGATCAATAGCAACAGTAGCAAAACCCGCTAGTGATAACGCACCACTGATGGCCAACATGTCTTCTTTTTTAGAAGTGATGCCATGTACAAGCATTACAACCGGCCATCCACCTTCAGGCATTTGCACGTCAAATCCTAATGCTCCCGCAAACGTTGGGTTTGGAACAGTGACCTGTACATCTAAGGTTTCGCGGCCCTGATTGCCGCCGTTCATTTTTGGAAGAGGATTAAATCGGGTGACCTGTCTTTCTTTATCTAAGGGCTCACCATTTATCATTAAATCGCGTAACCCTGCCACCTGACAGGTTGCATCATTTGGTCCAGGCGTCGCCATTGCTAGCACTTCATCAGGAGCGCCGGCTAATACTACGCCAGAATCACACATTGCGCGCCAAAACTCATTGCCTGGTGCTGCTGGATTATCCGCTCGCGGAATGGCTAGGAAGTAAGGCAGTGAAACTGTACCTTCATATACGTTCGCGCTACAAAGCGGACCCGCACCTCGTGAGAAAGTTTCTTGGCTTACACCTTGAGCTAATGCATTTAAACCAGCATCAGCTTGAGCGCCAAAAGTTTGCCCTGTCGCTACTGTAAATTGTCCTCCGGCAGCGGCCAAAAGTCCGTTACACGTGGTTAAGGATGAAAAGTTCACATTAGGAATTAAAGGCGCTAAGGCTTGTAGTTCTGGGGTATTTTCAACAGCAACAGCTATCCCATCATCAATAGAAGATTGGCTAACCACGCCAAGCGTTTCCATAGCATTCATATCTGCAGATTGATTAGTAACAGCAATCGCAGGTAAAGCAGCTGGATTTTGGGTTTGAGCAAACGGCGTTACGTGTAATTGCTTAATTGCGGACATTACACTGGTCGTGGATAATGTTGTAAATGCTGCAGCGTAGCTGATTTCATCACGAGTCAATCCGGCAGTTTCTAAGGCATCAATATGCGTATTGATTAAACCCTGTAAGCTCAATTGAGAGGGTGTTGCCAATGGATTAACATCAATATCTTGTTTTACTAAGTCCCAAGTCGTAGAACCTCTCACTGGATTACCAGAAGAATCCTGCAAAGCTGAAGTGACGACCAAGGTATATCCTTGGGCTCCCTTTAGAGGACGCAGAGGGACAACATTTACCGTGTCATCATCGGCTAACATTAACGCAAAGTCGACTCCAACAACAAGCTCATCACCAATTTTACATCCAGCAGACGGTACTGTGATTTGACCACATTGAGGATCACGAACATCTAAACCTAAGGTGGATTCAAAAATTCTGATACCTTGCGCCATAGTTGAGGCGTCAATAGAAACACCTGCAGCTGTTGTAAAATTAATTTGAAACGGTGCAGTGGTTGACCATCCATCTAAGACATTTAGCGCATTTTGAGGGTCGCCAAAATCTGTTGGGTCTGCTACCGGAATGTTTAATGTGTAGTCAAAAAAGCCGTCATCCCCAGGAAGCATTAACAAGTCATTAGGAACATTTAAGTTACCAGCTGCAGGATCAAACACAACTCTGGTAATGGGTGTAACCACCTCGGTCTCGGCCCGGATATCGTCGATGGTTTCACCACCACATCCTGTAAGACCAAGTGCAGCCAAGACGCTTGTACACACTAACAGTTTTTTCATTCTAACTCCCCACCTCGTATGTAGTTACTTAATTCAATTTGTCATAAATGGTTACTTGAAATTTAGAGATTTTGATAACAAGTATGACCAGTTCAATTTGTGCCTATAGTATTGCCTTTAGCGCTACTTTGCAAAGTGTTTGTAAACGATTTGTAATAAAAACACCGAAATTTTCTGTAAGTATTGTCTGATACTTTAGCTATTTCAAATTCTGAGCTAATATTCGCGCTCCTTCTTTTAACCATCAATAAAGAAAAAAGAATGTCCATAGAGCATCCTCATTTAGCGTTTGAACAACATGAACAATCACTTAAAGACAAAGTTATTCTAGTAACAGGTGCAGGTGACGGTATCGGCAGGCAAGCAGCATTAACTTTTGCTGAGTGCGGTGCAGTTGTAATATTGTTAGGAAAAACAGTAAGTAAGCTTGAGTCAGTATATGACGAAATTGTTGCCAACGGCGGTCTACAGCCTTCTATTGTGCCCTTGGATTTAAAGGGAGCTACGCTGCAACATTATAACGGATTAGCCGATACTATCGCTTCTGAATATGGTCGATTAGACGGCATATTGTTCAATGCTAGTGTGCTTGGAAATTTATGTCCTTTTGGACAGATCAAAGAAGAAGAATTTGATGATGTAATGCAAGTAAACCTACGTAGCCAATTTCTTATGATTAAAGCATTGCTACCTGTGTTGTCATTGTCTGAATCAGCTTCAGTGGTATTTACTACTTCTTCGGTTGGACGTAAAGGACGTAGCTTTTGGGGAACCTATGCCGTATCAAAATTTGCAACTGAAGGCATGATGCAAACACTTGCGGACGAATACAGAAACAGCAAAAAACGTTTTAACTGTATTAATCCTGGTGCAACGCGCACTAATATGCGAGCAAAAGCATTTCCAGCTGAAGATAAAGATACGTTAAAAACACCCGCTCAAATTATGTCAACTTACGTGTATTTAATGGCAGATGTATCTAGAGGTGTTAACGGAGAGAGTCTAGATTGCCAGCCCAAGTAGGCTAGCCGATGCGTTAACTTTATATTCATGTAAGAATCAAAAAAAAGCCGCTTTAATTACAAAAGCGGCTTTTTTAGTTCATCTTGGATGGATCATTGACCTTCTATTTTAGCCCAAGTGTCCCGCAACCCAACGGTTCGATTAAACACCAATTTTTGTTCAGTGCTATCTGCATCTAAACAAAAATAGCCTTGGCGTTCAAACTGGAAAGCATCTTCAACCTTTGCGTCTAATAATGAAGGCTCAACCTTTCCTTGCATGGTGATTAAGGACTCAGGGTTAATAGTTGCCGCAAAGTCTTCTTGACCAGCAGGGTTTGGCACATTGAACAGTCTATCGTATAAACGAATCTCTGCATCTATGGCGTGTGCAGCACTTACCCAGTGAATAACCCCTTTCACTTTGCGTCCATCAGCAGGATCTTTACCTAAGGTCTCAGGGTCATATTGGCAATAAATACAACTAACTTCACCGTTTTCATCGGTCTCAATCCGTTCAGCTTTGATCACATAAGCATTTCTTAAACGCACTTCTTTCCCTAGAACTAAACGCTTAAACTTTTTATTGGCTGACTCTCTAAAATCTTCTTTTTCAATGTAAACAACCCCAGAAAACGGTAATTTGCGATCTCCCATGTCTGCATCATTTGGGTGATTAGGCGCATCCAGCCATTCTTCGCCGTTTTCAGGATAGTTTTCAATGACAACTTTCACAGGATCAATTACCGCTTGGCGACGCGGTGCCTCTACATTAAGTTCGTCTCGAATGCAGGCTTCTAACATGCTCATTTCGACCATGTTGTCCATTTTTGTCACACCAATACGCTTACAAAATTCGCGGATTGAACTTGGTGTATAACCACGTCTTCGAATGCCAGCAATGGTCGGCATTCTAGGATCATCCCATCCGTTTACATGGCCTTCTCCCACCAACGCAATCAGCTTGCGCTTACTCAACACTGTATATTCGAGATTAAGACGGCTAAACTCATATTGGCGCGGTGTAGCATCAATGGTGATATTTTCAATTACCCAATCGTAAAGTCGACGATTATCTTGAAATTCAAGAGTACACAAGGAATGTGTAATACCTTCAATAGCATCAGAGATACAGTGGGTAAAGTCGTACATTGGATAAATGCACCATTTGTCGCCTGTTTGGTGATGATGTGCAAACTTTATACGATAAATAATTGGATCTCGCATACACATAAAAGGTGAGCTCATATCGATTTTCGCTCTTAAGCTACATTCACCTTCTTGGTACTCTCCAAGGCGCATTTTTTCAAAATGTGCTAGATTCTCGTCAACCGTGGTATTGCGGTATGGACTGTCTGTACCTGGCGAGGTGAGGGTTCCTCGCATTTCGCGCACTTTGTCTTGTGGACTAAAATCCACGTAGGCTAATCCCTTTTGGATCAACTCTACAGCAAATCCATGCAACTTATCAAAGTAATCAGAAGAATATCTTTCTTTACCATTCCATTGAAAACCCAACCAATGAACATCGTTTTTGATCGAGTTAACAAAATCGATGTTTTCCTTTTCAGGGTTTGTATCATCAAAACGTAAATTACAAGTACCGTCAAAATCGACTGCTAAACCGAAGTTTAAACAAATGGATTTTGCGTGCCCAATATGCAAGTACCCATTAGGCTCTGGCGGGAAACGAGTGGCAATCTGTTGATGGACACCGTTTGACAAATCTTTTTCGATAATCTGGCGAATAAAGTTGGTCGGACTTGGCGTGGTCTCGGCCATAGATATAAATTCCTCAAAACTTAGATAACTACTTATTTATAAAAGTATATCATCAGTAAACCGTATAAATAACGCTTATTTTTACGAAATATCTGTAGAAAACAGTTTTTTGTATTATATTGCCTCTACAACGTAATCAGATAACAATAAAACACGCTTTGTTTCGGTCTGAATAAACTTAACTGAAATGAGTTATTGCCTAAGTTAGTTGGAGCACTGGCCATTTGAAAGCTTCGAAATCATGGATGATTTCGTAGAGCGCCCATGGATGAGTTCACAGCGTCTTTCAAATGGCCAGTGCTCCAACTAACTTAGGCATGAAAAGCCAAGAGATTGAAACCAATCAATAAATTCTGAACAGAGAACATAGAAGTCATGAAAAAAGCAACTTCATTTGATATAGCGCATATGGCGGGAGTGTCACAGTCTACCGTTTCTCGTGCGTTAAGTGATAGTCCTTTGGTGAATCAAGAAACCCGCGACCGAATTAAACAGATTGCCAAAGATCTGAATTATAAAGTCGATAAAAATGCCAGTAACTTACGTAAACAACAGAGCAAAACATTAGCGCTACTGCTATTTGAAGATCCTACCAATGATGATTCTCTGATCAATCCATTTTTTATTAGTATGCTTGCAAGTATTACAAAAGCGACTGCAGAAGCCGGTTATGACTTGTTGGTTTCGTTCCAGAATTTAAACGACGATTGGCATGCTGTTTATGAAGATTCGAATAAGGCTGATGGCATTATATTATTAGGCTATGGCTCATTTACCGAGTACGAACATAAGTTGTTTCAGCTTGAAGAACAAGATACGCACTTTATTCGCTGGGGCGCCCCAGATAAAAATCATCCAGGCGTCACCATAGGTTCAGATAATTATTTGGGCGGATATTTGATGGCGGAACACCTGATTAAACTAGGGTGTGATAAATTCGCTTTTATAGGAGAAGCTGATCAAGGAGCACCCGAACTTATGGGGCGTTATTTAGGTTGCTCAGCCGCCATGAAAGATAATGGATTAGATCCGGCAACTTTGGCTCAAGAAGATGCTATTTCTACCGAGTTAGCTGGCTATGAGGCGACCATGAAATTGCTTGAAAAGTGTACTCCCAATGCTATTTTTTGTGCTACGGATCTTATTGCCATGGGCAGTATCAGAGCATTGCGGACCAAAGGATTGAAAGTACCAGAAGACGTATCTGTCGCAGGATATGACAACATTCAAATTAGTGAGTTTGCGTCACCACCATTAACCACGGTTCACCAAAATACCCTGTTAGCAGGAGAATTATTGGTGCAAAACTTATTAAAAATGATCAACAAGGAAAGTGTTGACGATATTTTAATGGCCCCTGAGCTTATTGTCCGCGAATCTTGTGGGGCAAGGCTAAAGAAGGCATAAAAAATCCCGAGATTAACAACAACGAAAAATCTCGGGATCCCTTGCTTACTGTTACAAACTTATTCTTCAGTTACCGGCAAGATATCTTCAGCATGCTCTTCACTTTCTCTAACCAAAAGCACGCAAAACGCTGCACAGACCATGAGCACACCCGCCAGTACAATCATATAAATTGCGGTACCACCGAATAGATATTTTAAAATCAATCCCGCGGTGAGTGCACTTATGATTTGTGGTGATGCTATTGTGAAATTAAAGATCCCCATGTAGACACCTGTTTTGTCTGCTGGTAATGCTCCAGCCAACATTGCATAAGGCATCGCAAGAATTGCAGCCCAAGCGATACCAATTCCTATCATGGGTAATAACAAATAAACAGCACCCAAAGGCACAGTGACCTGGGTGACATATAAATTTACATCTGTTGGTGTTAGGTCTTGGAAGAATAAAAAACTCACAAAGCTAATTCCACCTAAGGCTAACGACCCCGCATAAACCTGCTTTCTTCCGACTTTGTCCGCTAATTTAGCCAGAAATAAGGCAAATATGGCCGCAAATAAAGAATAAGCAGCGAATAAAATTCCAACCCAATCGCCTGCAGCTCCCTTAGCACTGGCGATATCATCAGGCAAACCGCCCATAGATTTAATATAGTCGCTGTTAAACCACTGCTTATCGATTCCCCAAATATGCTCAGCAATGGCGTTATTGGTGTAAACCCACATCAAAAATAGTGCGAACCATGAAAAGAATTGTACTAAGGCTAGTCGTTTCATAACGGTTGGCATATCGATTACAAGTTTTACAAAATTTTGTAGACGAACCGACAGCGGCTTTTTGTGCGCTTGTTCTTGCTGTACTTTTTCTAAGTCTAGCCCTTTGTACGCATAGTATTCTTCTGGCGGATATTCTTTGGTTCTAATCACGGTCCAAAGCACCGAACCTAAAAGAACTGTAGCACCTATATAAAATGCCCAAATAACTGTTTCAGCAACTTCACCAGATTGGGCTACATTATCCAGCCCCACTACATTGGTAAGAATAAACGGAAGTAGTGAGCCAACAACAGCGCCAATGTTGATCAATAAGGTTTGAACCGAGTAACCAACATTACGTTGCTTTGCGGGAACCATGTCTGAAACCAGCGCTCTGAACGGCTGAAAACAGACATTAAATGAGGCATCCATGACAGCTAACATTAAGACCCCAAATAAAATGGGAATCATAAAGGCTACAAATAGACTTGCATTTGGCATTAATGCCATACCAGCAGCTGCAGCAATAGCCCCCCCAAGAATAAATGGGCGTCGACGCCCCACACTATTCCAAGTTCTATCGGATGCTGCGCCGACTATAGGTTGTACTATTAAGCCCATTAATGGCGCTACCACCCAAAATATCGAAAGGGAATGAGGGTCGGCCCCCAAGTCAGATAAAATACGGCTTGCATTAGCATTCTGCAAAGCAAAACCAAATTGAACGCCTAAAAATCCAAAACTGACGTTCCAAATTTGCCAAAAACTTAATTGTGGTTGTTGTTTTACCATAATTGGCCTACATCTACTGGCAACTTAAATTGTTAACCATTTGTTACATGAAAGCTTGGATTGTACCTTTTACCCCTGTAAATGACTATGTATTTGCATACGTATTCACGCAATGTAAAAGAGGTTTAAAAGGATAAGGTAGCGATTAAAAGTTAATCGCTACCTCAAGGTCCGAGGCTAATTGGCTATTAATGTGTAATACCCCGTTTTGTTCATTCCAAGTGGCCGTTGTAGATTGCAGCAAAACAGATTCGCCGTTGATTGATATGGCGGTCGGTTTTTTGTCTAACCC
This sequence comes from uncultured Glaciecola sp., assembly GCA_947496235.1. GTDB lineage: Bacteria > Pseudomonadota > Gammaproteobacteria > Enterobacterales > Alteromonadaceae > Glaciecola. Next base: position 304,388 of record CANMCE010000001.1, read on the forward strand.
AAAAATAGAAAATTGTAATGTTCGAGTCTTAGGTGCTAAAGCATAGTGTCCCTGAACATTCACTGTTAGTACTAAATTATCTGAATATTCCGAATTAAACAGGATTTCCTGATAGTTTTTTGTATTAAGGCTATCAGGAGATTTACCATCATCTTCATACATTACATACTGGCTTTTACTGGTTGATTTATCAGCATAAAAATCCACCATTAAAGAAGATGTAGAATAATTTTGAGTGTTCTGCTGGGGTTTAACCTGCGGAATAAAACTCCCTGCTTTTACAAACACAGGCAATTTATTAATTGGCGATTCAACAGTGACGGATTTTCCGCCTTGAAGTTTTTGACCATCAAAGTAATCAAACCAAACACCCTGAGGTAATTCCACGGATTTTTGGTTAACTCCAGGACTCACAATAGGTGCTACTAAGAAATTTTCTCCCCATAGATAGGCATCGGTTCTTTCAATATTTTGCGCGGGGTAATGCATTGCCAATGGACGCATCATGGGTAAGCCGGTCAGGCTGTTCTCGATGGACAACGAATAATTATAGGGCATTAAGGCGTATCTAAGTTTAATGTACTCCCTTACAATATCTTGAGTATTTTTATCATGAAAAACTGGTTCTGGCGGGATATGATCTTGTGCATGAGGGCGATATACAGGCTGAAAAACGCCGTATTGTAGCCAACGAATATAAAGCTCCGAATCAAACTCTTCTCCGCCGGCAAAACCGCCTAAATCAGAATGAGTATAAGCAAGGCCAAACAATCCCATTTGCAATGCTAATTCGACTTGCGGTTTCAAGCCTCCCCATTCCCGCGATACGTCGCCAGTCCAAGGGATCATCCCATAACGTTGAGTACCCAAAAATCCAGCGCGCATCATCACAAAAGGTCTTTGCTGTGGATTAAAGGCTAGTTGACGCTCATAAACCATTTGCGCCCATCTATGCCCGTACACATTGTGGATTTCATCTGCAGTAACCTGAATGCCATCCAAGTTGTGAAGGCTATCTGCTGGATGCAACTCAGGCTCACCTAAATCGCCCCACCAACCGGCCACACCTTGTCGATTGAGATTGTCATAATACTGCCAAAACCAATCTCTGGCATTTTGATCAAACACATCGACTAGACCACTATTACCAAAATAAAAATCAAATCGACGTGGTTCACCAGCGAAATTTTTGGCTAAAGCGCGATTTTTTACTGCCGATTCCCACTGACTTGATGTAGACAAGATAAAAGGTTCGGTGATCATAATTAAATTTACACCTTTATCTTGCAGTTGGTTAATCATGGCTTCGGGATCTGGAAAATGCGCGTTGTCCCAATTTAAATTTCCCATATGCCCTTTAATGTCTGGCCCGAACCAGTACAAATCTAATACCACAGCATCTACTGGAAAATCTTGTTGCACAAACTTATCGATGACATCTAAGGTTTGTTGCTGACTCTTGTAGCCGAACCTTGAGGCATAATTCCCTAACGCCCAACGTGGTGGTAATGGTTGTTTACCTGTTGCAGATACAAAATAACTAACAGTTTCAGCCATATCATCGCCCGCACTAAAGATATAAGCAGTACGACCAGCGACAGCTTCAAATTGCAATACATCTTTTTCTGTGTGACCTATATCCAAGAAGCCATTAGCACTGTTATCAAAACCGATAATATAATTTTTATCAGACATTATGGCTGGTAAACTATAATACATTTGATGTGATTCAGTGGTGTAGCCATAATGCGCTCTATTGTAAAGCGGAAGACGATTACCACGTCTATCCATACCCAACACACGTTGGCCACCACCCATGATTTTCTCGTGCTCATCTAAAGAAAATCGAAAGCCCCTTAATGTTTCTTGATAAAAAAGCCCGATTTCTTCTTGAGCAATGATTTCACCATTTTTTTCGTACTGCAGTTGAAAGGGAGAAAGTTGTATTAGCACCGTAAATTCAGGCAAACTTATCCTAAATCCGTCTTTTGTTTCATCAACCGAAAATGTTACTGACTGAATACTCGCTTTATCAATAGCAAAGGAAGGTAATTGCTTTACGCCTTCAGGCTGGTAATAGACTTCAAGGGCACCATCATTTAAAGGGGTCAGCGTTAATTTACCCGCATCAATTGCTAGTTCTACATGTGTATCACTAACAAGGATTGGTGAGTCTTTTCGCTGCTCAACTGCATATCCCGTAAATACATAGGAGCAAAGGATTATAAGGAGGAATTTCCGCAACATATTAGTCACCTATTACCGATTTAGAAAAAGTGAGCTCTAGTATTTTTGACGCGTTTGCGGGTAGATTAAGTTGAATACTAGATTTCAAACCTTGCTCGCTTATATTCAGGTTCACTTTCTCGTCACTCAGTAAATCAATTAATGTATAACTGCCATTTTCCAGCTTCCATTGCACAACAAGATCGATTGGCAGTTGCAAATCGACATTCACGGCTTCTTCAGCAAAGTTTGAAATGACAACCAATGCCTGATCTTCGTTAAACCGGCTGAATGCAAATTGCAGCTTTGAATACCCATTGTCCAGATCATTATTTAACCCATGTAACCCAACGTATTCTCCCGTCATCACAGGATGATAAGCAGATATATTCATTACATCTACATAGAATTGCCGTAGAGCTACTTCTTGTTCGCTAAGTTGCCCGCTGTCGAACTCGCCATTGTTCATCCATCGTTGATGAGCAGGTACACCTATATAATCAAAAATACTGGTACGCGTTGGATCACCAAAACCTGGTTCTTCACTTCCGTCTTCCCCGACATCTTGTCCGAAATACAACATGGTCGGAGATCGGCTTATTAAGGCTGAGGTCACTAGTGCAGGCTTACCCTTTTCAGCACTGCCTGCAAAGTCCGGGCTAGCAATACGTTGTTCATCGTGATTTTCTAAAAAATGCAGCATATGCTGTTCTATATCGGATAATTGACTTTGATTTATTTCCAATTTAGCTGTATCACCATGACCTTGCATCACAGCTTTTAAATCATCGTAAAAGCCGACTTTGTCATACAGATAATCCATTAAGCCCAGTTGAATGTAATCTCTATACAAATCGGGGTTATAGACTTCGGCTAATAAGAGAGAATCTTGCTTTTTTCTCTTTATGGAAGAATTTAAGAACGACCAAAACTCCACTGGCACCATTTCTGCCATATCAAAGCGAAAACCGTCTACCCCTTTATCCAGCCAATAATGTACTATCTGTTCAAATTTGTACCATGAATCAGGCAGATCTTTATCCTGCCAAAAGGTAAAATGAGCATTATAGTCCTGTTCTCTATATTCGCCGGGAAGCTTAGGAAAATCATAGCTACCATCAGGTTTAACACCATAATTTACTTTAACGGTTTCATACCAATCATGCATATCAGGCTGTGCTTTTCTGGCACCATTACCCGTCCATTTAGCAGGAACTTCAACAAACTCACCATCTAACAACGGGTGTGAATCTCCACCTAGAGCTTGGTAATCTTGGCTTTGAGGAACACTAAATTCTTCTCCTACGATATAATAAAAATTATTATCTCTATCGTAACTTACACTAGTATCGTCGTGGGCACCAAAGTCAACAACACCTTTGGGTGCTGAGGTTGATTGATAGTTTCTAGCCACATGATTAGGCACAATATCAATTATCACCTTCATACCGTGTTTGTGGGTTCTTTGAATCAAAGCTTCAAATTCTTGCAAGCGTTTAGCTGGATCATCTGCTAAATCAGGATTAACGTTATAATAATCTTTCACCGCATATGGAGAACCCGCTCTTCCCTTAACCACATCTGGATCATCTAGACTAATCCCATACTCGCGGTAATCACGAATAACCGCATGATGAGGAACACCCGTGTACCAAATATAAGAAGTTCCTAATTCGGCTATGCCTTCTAATGCGCGATCGTCAAAATCAGAAAACTTACCAACACCATTTTCTTCAATTGTCCCCCAAGGTTTATTGGTTGTATTTTTATTGCCAAAAAGGCGTGTAAACACCTGATATATAACAGGCTTACCGGGTCCTTGAGAATGATGTTGCATATTTCTATTTTGGGGTTTTACTTGCTCGTCGATTTTATTCTCTATGGATTGATTTTCCGAACACGACCACAAAGCAGTTGCCAATAAAACCGTTAAAACTCTTTTGAAAGATGGATAGCTAGATGTCTTCATTTTTTTGAATATATGACTCTTATAATTAAAATAAAAAGCCCTAACGGATCTCTCCAAATTAGGGCTTAGATCGGAAATCAACGGATAGTTTAGTCTATTTTAGTAACCATCAGTGTCGGCTTGCTGCCATCTGGCCCGGTTATTCTAAATTCATAGGTACCAGTTTCAGCAACATCCATAGTTAAGTTAGGAGGATTAATACCGCCTAATAGCGTAAACGGACTGCCAACTGTAACACTGGCATCACCTGTGGTCTCGTCACCACCAAGGTTTATTGTGCTCCAATCTTCACTAGCCACTTTATATTCGGTGGCGCCAGCGTCTATATCTATAGTGACAGAGTAAGCGCCATCTGCCCAAACTAATGGACTAGCTGTTCCCCAGCCATTTAGGGAGCCACGAACATACACAGTTGTATTACCGAAGAACTGTTCAGGGAACACTCTAAGTTTAGGAGCAGCCAAATCTTGGACATCAAAGACGAACACATAATTACCTGCTTCTGTAATGTTCAATACCATGTTTGCACCATTGTCAAACAGGTCTTTTTCTGCACCCACAGTGACTTCTGCTTCTGCATCGGAGGAGGCTCCAAGGTTTGGCCCTGACCAATCACTGTTTGCCACTTTGAACTGATAGCTTTGAGCGTCTAACATAATAGTCTTGGTATAGATTCTATTTCCTTGATATTCAAGTTCATCTACGTTACCCCAACCATTCATATCACCTTTTACATAGATGGCGTTGCCCACATAAGGTTCTTCATTGACCACATTAAGCACAGGTGCTTCTGAATCCCTAGCATCTAAGGTAAACAGGAATGTTGCATCGGCTGTTGCTGTGAATGATAGATTACCCTGACCTCGTCCCAGAACTTTATCAATTCCTTCTGCAACTAAGGGATCTGAATTTCCGAAATCAACTGTGGACCAATCGGCAGATGCAATCTTAAATCCATATGTTTGTCCAGAGACAAGATCAATTTTAGCTTGGTAAATACCATCACCAAGATACGTCATAGGATCGTTTTCGCTCCAACCGTTCATCTCACCACGTACATAAACCGTTGTATCACCGTAAGGCACTACATCTGGCGCACCAATGGTAGCGAAAGCTGACATCCCGTAACCACGTTCAGTACCCTGATATTTTACGAATACAGCAACTGTTAAGGCTGGAACTGTAAAGGTACCTTGAATGTTTTCGCCATCAGTAGCGTCACTGAACGAAGCGCCGCGAACATTAGTATCAACAGAATTTGCTAATGTAGTATGCAGTTCGAAACCAGCAGCTGTCGCTACAGTAATCGATTTTTCATCGTAACCTGTATTCACGACAACCATAATTGCATCATATTGCGGGTCTAAGTCATCTAACTGGGTCTCTGCACCTTCAGTAATGCCATCGTCTAAGCTCATTGCAATTAAGCCTTGCTGCTGACGGTCACCCAAATTATGGAAACCAACACGCGCTTTGATTGCATCACCTGTTGTTAACCTGAACAAAGGACTATCTTTACGAATTGTTAGGTATTCTTGGAACACTTCTGCTGCAAACTCAATGTCAGTCATAGAAGCATCTCGAGAAGGCGAACTCATGAACTGAGAAATTTCTTCCCAACGAGCTTCATTATCTTGCGCTAACGGTAAGCCAACATTCCAGTTATTGGTTTCCATCGTGAAATCAACATAGTTAAACCAATCGCCAGCATCATAGGTGTTTCTGTCCATAGATTTTGATCGTAAGAAGTCGCCACCCATTTGAAGGAATGGAATACCTTGTGACATCAATACGGTTGCTTGAGCTAGGTTTTGAGCTCGAACACGTTGGGCTAAGGTAATATCACTTGGTAAAGTGTAATTAAACTGATCCCAAAGGGTTTCATTATCATGCTTACTGATGTAGTTGATGCTATCAGCTGGGTCTAGGGTGTAGCCACCTAAGATACTGGTTTGAGTATCTGTACCGTTAGAGGTTTGCAACACATAGTCTGTCAAAGATGCTGCCATACCCATTTTTAAGCGGTCTTGGTCATTCAGCGCAGCATCACTTTCTTCCATAGCAAAAATATTACCGTTACGAATCGCATCACGAATGCGGTCGTTGTAAGTACCAATTTCTGTACCTGCCATGTTTTGCTGATTAGCAATTTCAAAGTCGCCATATGCAGATGTATCTTTACCCCATCCTTCTCCATAGAAGTATGTATCTGGGTCAACCGCTTTCACTTTTTCAAACAAGTCTATCATAGTGTCTTTTGACGCCTGAGACATAATGTCGAATCTGAAACTATCGTATTTGTATTGGCTAGCCCACATAAGGAGTGAGTCTTCCATGAATTTTTCCATCATACGATTACGAGGTTCAGTATCGTCACAGCAGGTCTGTCTGACAATATCACCCGTATCTAAAGTGTATCTGTGATAGTAACCAGGAACCACCTTATCAAACACTGAGTTTCCATTTAACGCAGATGCATTAGTATGATTATATACAACATCTAGGGCTACACGTAGGCCAATTTCATGCAGGCTTTGAATCATTGCCCGCATTTCCAATATTCGAGCAGCACTGTCAGCGTCAGACGAATAACTTCCTTCTGGCGTATTAAAATGCTTAGGATCATAGCCCCAGTTAAACTGATCAAAGCCTCTAATTTGCTGAGTAATTTCTTGAGCTCGTCCAGGGTTGGTTAATACATTAATACTGCTAAATAACTCATCAAACGTTTGGCTAGGGTCTGTACCATCGCTACAAATCCCTGAAGTTGGCGATAATGCACAGAACTCTTGTACAGTGCTAGTCCATTCTATAGTTCTAGCTGGATCTTCGTTAACCGTCGCAATATCATTAGCTGGTAACACATGGAAGTGTGTCACACCTTTTTCCGCTAACGTTCGCAAATGCTGCATAGGTACAGAGTCTTGTTCGGTGAAGGCTAAATATTTGCCTCGATTCGCCTCAGAAGTACTTTGGTCTCTAATGCTGAAATCACGTATATGCCCTTCGTAGATCACCATATCCTCGAAGTTCTCAATGGTCGGAATTACATGAGAGTCCCATCCGTCAGGTTTTAAATCTTCATCATTTAAGTTAACAAACTGCGAGAAACGGCCATTTACAGACAGACTAACACTGTAAGGGTCGGTGACATCTAGCACTTCAATTTGCTCACTTGCGGGATGGAAGACAGTGACTTGGTAGCGATAAAGTTGTCTGTCTAAACTTGCACTGCCTTCGTATGTCCAAACACCAGTAGTGCTGTCTTTAGTCATATCAAAAGTGTCGCTAAGGCGTTTGTCGGCTCCATAGACTTTCAGTTTCACATCTTGCGCAGTTGGCGCCCAAACGTTTGCCGTTATGCCGTTGTCAGTATAGATAATGCCTAATTGCGCTTCATCTGCGTCGTTGTCGCCGGTTGTGTACAATTGATCGATAGCATTAGCTGCTTGAATCTTGGTCGCCGCTACTAGCTTACCTTCACTGTCGTAAGCGCCCAAAATCGCTTGGGTCGTTAATACAGTCTTGGCATCGTCGTCACTCCAATCACCAGCAAATGCAGGAAGATTTGATAAGTGTGGCGCAATGGCTTGTTGTTCATCGGTTAAGTCAACTTCGGTCAAATCAACACTGGTACTATTGGTAACACCATCTTCTAAGGTAATTTCAATCGCAGCATCAGCGCTATAGTGAAGTTTAACTTGGTTTACAATGGCAAAATCAACGTCCCATAGAAGGGTTTGAGCATCTAACCAATGGGCTTGTGCGCCTTCAATTTTGACAGGTTGTTCGCCTAGTGAATCAATAGGGAATTCAAACACACGAGGTTCACCGGAAATAGTGAAATTCATGCGTACAAAACGTTCGTCGTCTTGTACTAGACTCCCCATGAAATCACCGCCACCCATTTCTTTTCCTGAATCTTCAGTACCAAAATGGATGATGAAGTTGTGACAATCTCCGTAGTCTGCTTTTAAATCCAACACCCAATACGCGCCATAAGTTGGATCTATGCCGGTATGTTCACGCCCTTCAGACCATGAAGTATCGGCGTCAAGATAGGCATCACAAGTTTCATTATTCCATGTGTGCAATCGCCAACCGTTATAAGCAGGATCGTTTTGTGAATTGTCCGCATCCACATCTGCCCTGTTATAATACAGAACCGCTTGGTTTTCAGCTGGGACAAACACAGGGTCTGGTAAATTTTCATTGAAACCAACTACACAAGCGTCGTTAGTTTCATTGGGTACAGTTGGCGCTGGACAAACGATTGGCGGTGGAGCCACACAGGCAGTTCCCGCTTCATTTGGAATATTTGGAACGTTACAAGTGAGTAAGGTCTCTCCCTGTTCTATAGAGGAGCCACCGCAGGCGGCCAAACCTAGAGTGCCAAGAATAATAATCGCAGCACCAATTACTTTTTTAAAATTTTGCATAATTAATAACTCCGACGTTGATGAATTACACTGGCTAATTTTGTCGATAAAAAACATGATTAATTTGCTCATAATGTGTATGTAAACCCTAAGAAGTACTGAGTACCGAAGTATTGAATGGTCCCAGTTCTAGACTGGTCGCCAAAGTACGACTTGGTGGGCTCGTCAGTTATGTTATTGGCTTGGAATAAAACACCAAAATTATCATTGATTTGATAAGACGCTTGGAAATCAACCACGATTTCAGAATCAAAGTTAACGACCTGATCGTTTACCGCGACTTGCTGAGAAGCAAAATTATCTCGATAACGAGCATTAATTCGAGTCTCAAAATCTTCGTATTCCCAAAACACAGTTCCTGAGAATGTATTAGGTGAAAATCCAGGTAAATCAGCTGTATATACACCTCGGTCAGAATTAGCTATACGCGTGATCTCGGTTTGTGTATGGGCGTAGGTCGCAAAAACCCCTATCCCGTCAAAAGGTGCAGGCAAGAAATCAAAGATTTGCTGATAGGAAATCTCTAGACCACGAATATATCCACCTTCAGTGTTGTTTTGTGCAGTTGAATAAGAACCGTCTAATAAAGGTACTTCTATGGTTAAAGGTTCGCCATTCTCATCCAACACAACAACGAGCTGATTCGGATCATCTTGGCTTTGTTCCTCAACCACTATTTCAATAGTGTCAGGGACTTCAAAGCCATTGGCACGGAAATCATAGGGATCGGTAATATCATTATCAACGAAGGATTCTATATCTTTATAGAAAAGTGCTACAACCAATGCGCTCTTGTCGTTGAAGTACCATTCATAAGAAATATCATATTGGGTCGCATAAAACGGTCGCAGATAAGGGTTATTATTGTTTTGACCGGTAAAGTAGGCATCGCCATCGACAACAATTTCGCCTGTATCTAAATCACGGATAGCATTCGGCTCTATTATTCGCGTTCCAGTATTGGCAAATAGACGGTTAATCGGTGGACGCCCCATGACCTTAGCGGCGGCAAATCTCACGTATTGATCATCTGTGATCTGGAAATTTAAGTTTAACGACGGCAAATAATCCGTGTAGTTCTCTTCTAACAATACATAGCGGAACTGGTCTGTAATATAACCAATCTCATCAGCAATGTATTGCGCACCCTCTTCAATATTTCCATTTACGTTCTGATAAAAAGTTGATGCTTGCTTGGTATCAACCATACGCACGCCTAAGTTACCAGTAACAGGAATGCTCCCTAGTTCCATATTGAAATTTGCCATGACGTAGGCTGAGGTCACTTCTTCAAAAACCTTACCGCTTTCAAGTACAGACCATGAAGTGTCGTTTAATGATAATTCTTCTGGCCTATTGATAACACCATCGTATCCCCCCCAACTTTGCACTGGTTGTGGAATACCATTTGGAAACCAATTATTAAGAGCCTTATCTAAATCTATCGATAGGTAGCTAGGGAAGTAGGAAAAATCGCCTTCCCAATTTACTACTTCAGCCATGTCTGGAGTAATCTGTAACGGCGGTTGAGCTGTTAAGAAGCTACCATCACTTCCATATTCGTAAACACTTCTATCGTTACTGTACTCACGATCTGAATATCTTGCGCCAAACTCAATCGACGAAACAAAATCATTTTCGAGCAGATATTTAAAGTCCATGCGATACGAATCTAAAGTATCTTCATTTTGATAAGGATAGATGCCATATTTAGAAACAAGCACCTTGTCCATATCAGCAAAATAATCCGCTTGATTGAATCCAAGATCTGGAAGATCCAAGCCGTTTAATTGATAACTAATTGAAACATTGGTATCCAATGCCGGTTGATCTGCGTAGGCATCTTCCGATACTAGTGACCACAATAAGCCATTTCTAAAGTCATTTTCTGCAGCAGAGCGCGCTATATCAAAATTGACTGATAAGTTGTCACTGATTTGCCAATCTGCGTTTAGACCTAAATTGAGGATCTCATCGAAATCTTGGTTATCATCATTTACTAACTCAACACGGGTAAACCCACCGTTCACTCGGTTAACGGTAGCTCCAATAACATGGTTATCGACAATAACTGGATTAGAAATTTGTGCGTTAGACGATTCTAATTTTACCCTAAAACCTCTCGCAAAATCTTTGGATTCAAATTTCGAATAGAAGACATCACCTTTTAATGTAAAATTATCCACTGGTGCCCATTCAAAGGCTGCTACATAGCCGTCACGAGTTTCTTCCCCACCCGCATGTTGCATTTCGAAACCTTCGGACATCATTACGCCTTCACAACCGGTACAATCTTGCTCAGATAATTCACGGTTGTATGCTAGCCCGATAAACTGCGTGGATACACTGGGTTGGAATAATCTTGCGTAACCTAAAGCGATACCTAAGGTTTCATCTAAAAACTTGCCTTGATATGAAAAGCTGATCCTGTGGCCAAATTCATTTGCATCAGATACTTCATTTGCTCTATCGTTGTACATGCCTCGAATATTAGCAACAAACTTGTGATCTTCTGCATTTGACAAGGGACTAGCTGTATTTAATTCAACAGTACCTGCTACACCACCTTCTATTAATGAAGCTTTGGGGGATTTATACACAGCCGCACTATTGATTAATTCAGAAGGATATTGAGAAAAGTCAATGGCTCTTGTGCCTGTTGTTGAAACTTGCTCTCTGCCATTTAAGGTCGAAAAAACAAAATCCCCTGCCAAGCCACGGATATTGATTTCAGCTGCTTGACCGCCGGTTCTTACCGCTGAAATACCAGGAAGTCGTGTTAGCGCATCGGCGATAGAAACGTCTGGCAAACCACCCAAATCATCGGCTGAAATCTGCTCGGTTACCGTGTCACTGAAGCGTTTTGCATTCAATGATTTAATTAGACTAGTAGCAAAACCTTTTACCTCAATAACTTCGACGTCTTCATTGTTATCGATATCGACATCATTTTCTTGTGCATGCAAAGGTAAGCTGCCCACTATAAGACCACAAGCGACGAGCGCGCTGGTCACTAAATTGGGGTTGAATCTTTTCATATAGGTGTCCCATTTTGTTTTACGCCACCTGTTAACATTTTGTTACTTTGTTGGCGCAAAAACATACTATCCAGCGGCTTATGTTACATTTCTGCTACATTTTAATCATCAATCTGCATACGTATTCATTGAAAATCTCACAATAATAGAAATAGAAAAACGATGGTTCTTTGTATATTTATCTTTATATTTTTCAATCTATTAAAAAGTGAATGTTAGTCATTTAGTTAAAACCAAGGGTAGATTTCTGAGTCTTTAGGCCTTTAGCTGCAAGATGAAAGTTTCTGTATTTTAATAGAACTGTCGACAAATTTTACAATTTCATTAAATCTGTAAAATTAATAATTTCAAATCTCATTGTTATCAATATGTTAAAAGTAAGGCATGATTTCTGCTTATTTTTTGAGCTATTGTAAAAGTGAAGTACAATTTTCTACACAAGGAATTGACAACTATGAAATTTAAAAAACATATAAAACAAGCCGCTGTCGTTATAGGGGCCGTTTTACTATCTATACCTTCACAGGCTGCTGTAATTGATGTGTTATGGGTGGGAGGCTCGACTTCGTATAACGCAAACATAACCGAACTGGCCAATGAAGCAGCCACTTTTGATCCTAATTCAGATGGCAATAATACGTGGAATCTGACGCTGTGGGATAATAGCGTAATGCCAACTCCTGATTTTAGTGCATATGATGTTTTGGTCATTGGCAGTTATTTAACTGGTAGCTTCAATATGGGCCAAACACCTGATGGCGTGCTTGCTAATCGTGCTCAGATAGAAAACGCACGAGGATCAAGAACATTAATAACTGGTCAGGATGCAGATTGGCATGATTTAAATAACCGACCTGACCAAGATGATGGTCCAAAGGGGTTTTTAATAAATGCTGTAAATTGGGCTGCATCGGGTACAGGGTTAGGAGTAGTAGCTATGCCTGACCAAATAAATTCAGCAGGTTGGTGGATGGATCCCGAGTCATTTCTTAGAAACGAGCTTATGGGGAATGTCAATTATTTTAACACTAATGGTGTCTTCCTAGGTGCTGGGCAAGAAACATTTCCAATAAATGAAGGACTATCCAGCGCAGGATTAAGTAATTGGAATACATCTTCACATGTGATTTTTGATGATATCGATGGTTATGTAGGTATTAACTTTGAAGGTCCGAATAGTACTGGAAGAGCAATTACAATTGTAACGGAAGGCCAAGAAGATGGCGGTACTACAGTTAACGCAAGTAACCCTAGTGCAACACTTTTAATTGGCTTAGGGATAACCGGACTCTTTATGCGAAGAAAAAGAAACTAATAATCTTAATTAAACATACATAATAAAAAACCGGTGCAAGCACCGGTTTTTTTAAGCATCTTTAGGTTAAAAATTACCAGCCGGTAATTTCTCGTAAACCTTTTCCGATTTCAGCAAGAGAACGTACAGTTTTAACGCCTGCATCTTCAAGTGCTTTAAACTTCTCATCAGCAGTACCTTTACCACCAGAGATTATCGCACCTGCGTGGCCCATACGCTTACCAGGAGGAGCTGTAACACCCGCAATGTATGACACTACTGGCTTAGTTACGTTTTCCTTGATAAAGGCCGCCGCTTCTTCTTCTGCAGTACCGCCGATCTCACCGATCATAACGATAGCTTCAGTTTCTGGATCTTTTTCAAACATAGTAAGAATATCGATGAAGTTAGATCCAGGGATAGGATCACCACCAATACCTACACAAGTTGATTGACCAAAACCTTCGTCAGTGGTTTGCTTAACTGCTTCATAAGTTAATGTACCTGAACGAGATACAATACCAACTTTACCTTTCTTATGAATGTGACCAGGCATGATCCCAATCTTACACTCATCTGGTGTAATTACACCTGGACAGTTAGGACCAATCATACGTACACCTTTTTGATTTACGTATTCTTTAACGTAAAGCATGTCTAAGGTAGGAATACCTTCAGTAATACATACGATAAGCTCAATGCCAGCATCTGCAGCTTCAATAATTGAATCTTTACAGAAAGGAGCCGGTACATAGATAACAGTTGCTGTTGCGCCAGTAGCTTCTACCGCATCTTTAACTGTATCAAAAACTGGTAAACCTAAATGTTCAGTGCCACCTTTACCTGGTGTAACACCGCCAACCATTTTAGTACCGTAAGCAAGCGCTTGTTCTGAATGGAAAGTTCCCTGACCACCAGTGAAACCTTGGCAGATAACTTTGGTGTCTTTATTAATTAAAACTGACATTATTTGCCCTCCGCTGCTGCAACAACTTTTTCTGCTGCATCAGTTAACGATTCAGCAGCAATGATATCCAAACCTGAATTCGCCAATACTTCACGACCTAATTCTGCGTTGGTACCTTCTAAACGCACAACAACAGGTACAGATACGCCAACTTCTTTGACTGCACCAATGATACCTTCAGCGATCATGTCACAACGTACAATACCACCGAAGATATTAACTAATACTGCTTTTACATTGTCATCTGAAAGGATGATTTTGAATGCTTCAGCGACACGCTCTTTAGTTGCACCGCCACCAACATCCAGGAAGTTAGCAGGTTTTCCACCATGTAAATTAACGATGTCCATGGTACCCATTGCAAGGCCAGCACCATTAACCATACAACCTACGTTACCGTCTAGAGCAACATAGTTAAGCTCCCACTGAGCTGCATGCGCTTCGCGCGGATCTTCTTGAGAAGGATCGTGCATATCACGCACTTTACCTTGACGATAAAGAGCATTGCTATCAACACCTACTTTTGCGTCTAGACAATGTAAGTTGCCGTCAGATTTAATTACTAATGGGTTAATCTCGATTAATGCAATATCAAGATCTTCAAACAATTTCGCAAGTCCCATAAAGATTTGGGCAAATTGTTTGATTTGAACGCCTTTAAGACCAAGTTTGAACGCGATTTCGCGTGCTTGGTATGGCTGAGCACCTACTAAAGGATCAATTTCAGCTTTAAGAATTTTCTCTGGCGTTTCTTCCGCTACTTTCTCAATTTCAACACCACCTTCAGTTGATGCCATGAAAACAATTTTGCGTGAAGTTCTGTCTACTACTGCACCAAGATAAAGTTCTTGATCGATATCTGTACAGGATTCAACAAGGATTCGACTAACTGGCTGACCATTTTCGTCTGTTTGATAAGTAACTAAGTTCTTACCTAACCAGTTTTGTGCAAACTCGCGAATTTCTTCTTTCGACTTTACAAGTTTAACACCGCCAGCTTTTCCGCGGCCGCCCGCGTGTACCTGACACTTTACGACCCATTCTGAACCGCCAATGCGGTCTGCAGCTTCTACCGCTGCTTGAGGTGTATCAGCAGCATATCCTTCAGACACAGGAAGCCCGTATTCTTTGAACAGCTGTTTACCCTGATATTCATGCAAATTCATGTTGATATATCCGATCTTGTTGAGTGATAGACTAGTCGCCTAGTCCGGTTTAAAGACGCCGAATTCTAACATGAATCCGGCGTAATTCCAGATGATACCTGAAGTTGACCAATATTCAGCCAACTCAGACAAAAGTATCAAACATCCAACAATAGTCTTGTTGGATCTTCTAACATTTCTTTAACAGTTACCAAGAAGCCTACTGATTCTTTACCATCAATAATTCTATGGTCATAAGACAAGGCTAAGTACATCATAGGTAAAATTTCAATTTTGCCATCAACTACCATTGGGCGGTCTTGAATTTTATGCATACCTAAAATTGCACTTTGAGGCGGGTTAATAATAGGTGTAGACATTAATGAACCAAACACACCACCATTAGTGATAGTGAAGTTTCCGCCCATTAGATCGTCCATCGATAATTTACCATCTCTACCTTTAATTGCTAAGTCTTTGATACCCTTTTCAATTCCTGCCATGCCCAAAGCATCACAATCTTTTAAAATAGGAGTAACCAAGCCGCGAGGGGTAGAAACAGCAATCGAAATGTCAAAATAGTTGTGGTAGCAAATGTCATCACCATCAATAGATGCATTTACTTCAGGGAAACGTTTTAACGCTTCCGTTACCGCTTTTACATAAAACGACATAAAGCCTAAACGAATACCATGACGCTTTTCAAAGCTGTCTTGATATTGCTTACGTAAATCCATAATTGGCTTCATATTGACTTCATTAAAGGTAGTCAACATAGCAGTTGAATTTTTGGCTTCTAATAAACGATTAGCAATTGTCTTACGTAGACGCGTCATTGGAACACGTTTTTCAGTGCGATTCGCTAATACAGGTGTAGCATCATCTTTAGATTCTGCAGCCGCTGGTGCCTTGCTGGAAGAGCCAGATTTTAAGTATTTTTCTACATCTTCTTTTGTAATACGACCACCTTTGCCAGTGCCTTTTACATTACTTGGGTCAATGTCTTTTTCAGCAAGTAAACGACGTACCGATGGAGACAATGCATCTGAATCACTATCATCGCTACTTTCAGCTGGTGTAGATGCACTTGCTGAAGCACCTGCACTAGCACCTGCCACAAATTTTGCAATGACTTCTTCAGCCGTTACCGTTGCGCCTTCTTCTGCGAGGATTTCACTAACGCTACCATCCGCTGGAGCAACAACCTCAAGTACTACTTTATCGGTTTCTATGTCGACAAGATTTTGGTCTCTAGAAACTTGCTCGCCCACTTGAACATGCCATGTAGACACTGTTGCATCTGCAACAGATTCAGGTAACACTGGTACTTTAACTTCGGTTTCTTCACCACCGGAAGATGCGCCTTCGCTAGAAGATTTAGTTTCGTCAGAAGCTTCTTTTGCATCACTTGCGCTATCTTTGCTTGCAGCGCCAGATTCTTCAACTTTACCGATAACTTGTTCTCCAAGGACGGTTTCGCCTTCTTGGAATAAAATTTCGCCTACAACACCATCGGCAGGTGATACTACTTCTAGTACTACCTTATCGGTTTCAATATCTACTAAGTTTTGGTCGCGAGTCACCTTATCACCGGCTTTAACATGCCAAGTGGCAATAGTCGCATCCGCGACGGATTCAGGTAATACTGGAACTTTTATCTCATGTGCCATTGTTTTTCCTATTTAATCGTGAGTGCGTCTTCGACCAACGCTTTTTGTTGTTGACTGTGAACTGCCGCATAACCTACTGCTGGAGAAGCAGAAGCCTTACGTCCGGCATAAGTTAAACTTGCACCTTCTGGAATCGCATCCTTAAAGTGGTGCTGACTGCAATACCAAGCGCCTTGGTTTTGTGGCTCTTCTTGACACCAAACCCAGTCTTTAACGTGACTGTAAGGCGCTATTATTTCTTTAATTTCTTCTTGTGGGAACGGATACAATTGTTCGATTCTGATAATCGCAACATTGCTTTGTTCTCTCTTACGTCTTTCTTCTAGTAAGTCATAATAGACTTTACCTGAACACATCACCACACGTTCAACTGATTTACTTTCCAGTTCATCAATTTCAGCAATAACGTTGTGGAATTTACCTTCAGCTAATTCTTCAAGACTGCTAACCGCTAAAGGATGACGCAATAACGACTTAGGCGACATAACGATCAAAGGCTTACGCATTGGTCTTACCATTTGTCGTCTAATCATATTGTATACCTGAGCTGGCGTTGAAGGTACGCAAACCTGCCAGTTATGATCAGCACAAAGCTGTAAGAAACGTTCTAAGCGAGCCGAGCTATGCTCAGGGCCTTGACCTTCGTAACCGTGAGGAAGCAATACTGTTAGACCGCATAACCGTCCCCACTTTGCTTCACCAGAAGACAAGAATTGGTCAAATACTACTTGTGCACCATTGGCAAAGTCCCCAAATTGCGCTTCCCAGATAGTAAGTGCCGTTGGTTCAGCGGTAGCAAAACCATATTCAAATGCCATTACCGCTTCTTCTGACAATACTGAATCGTAAATTTCAATAGTGCCTTGGTCATCAGCGATATTTTGAAGTGGGATGAAAGTTGATGCATCATCTTGACTATGTAGCACTGCATGACGATGGAAGAAAGTTCCTCGACCTGAATCCTGCCCAGTGATACGGATATCATTTTTTTCCGCAAGCAGAGTTGCATAGGCTAGGTTTTCAGCCATCCCCCAATCAAGCAAACGCTCGCCAGATAACATGGCTTTGCGATCGTTATAGAGTTTGTTTACTCGTGATTGAAGTCTAAAGCCGTCTGGTACATTAGTTATAGCTTCGCCCAGTTCTTTAAGACGCTCAACTGACAAACTCGCATCGTATTCTGTATCCCAGTCATGACCAATGAAAGGACTCCAATCAACTGAATGCTCAGTCATTGGGCGCCATTCTTCAACAACGCAAGCGCCGTGATCTAAGGCTGCTCTATATTCCTCAAGCATCTTATCAATTTCATGCTTGTCTATGGTTCCTTCAGCGACTAACTGATCAGCATAGATTTCGCGTGGTACTGGATGTTTTTTAATTTTTTGGTACATCAACGGCTGAGTAGCATTTGGCTCATCAGCTTCGTTGTGTCCATGACGGCGATAACAAACTAAATCTATTACCACGTCTTTCTTGAATTTGTTTCGGTAATCTAAGGCGAGTTTAGTCACAAACATAACAGCCTCAGGATCGTCAGAATTCACGTGGAAAATTGGCGCCTGAACCATTTTGGCAATATCAGTACAGTATTGAGTAGAACGAGTGTCTTCAACCTTTGATGTGGTAAAACCGACTTGGTTGTTAATCACTATACGAACTGTACCGCCTACAGAGAATCCTCGGGTTTGTGACATGTTGAAAGTTTCTTGCACAACACCTTGACCAGCAATTGCTGAATCCCCATGAATAGTAATAGGTAACACCACACTACCATCCATTGATTCTCTACGTGTAAGTCTTGCTCTCACCGACCCCATTACCACAGGATTTACAATTTCCAAGTGTGAAGGGTTGAATGCTAGTGCCAAGTGAACATTACCACCTGGTGTAGCAAAGTCAGAAGAATAACCTGCATGATACTTAACGTCACCAGCGCCTAATGAATCATCGTGCTTACCAGCAAACTCATCAAACAAAACGGAAGGGTTTTTACCCATTACGTTTACAAGTACGTTTAGACGCCCGCGGTGAGCCATACCTACAACAACTTCTTTAGCCCCTTGAGTACCCGCTTCTCGAATCAAGGTCTTCAACATTGGGATTAGCGCATCACCACCTTCTAGTGAAAAACGCTTAGCACCTGTAAACTTAGAACCTAGGTATTTTTCCATACCATCAGCGGCAATAAGCCCTTTAAGGATGCGAACTTTTTCATCTCGGTCAACCAATGGCTTTGATTCAACCGACTCAATCCGTTGTTGTAACCAACGTTTTTGCTCTGTGTCAGTAATGTGCATGTATTCTGCACCGATTGAACCACAGTAAGTTCTGTTTAAAGATTTAAAAAGTTCACCTAGTGGAAGCTTTTCTGCATCTACTGCGTATGAGCCTAAGTTGAACACAGTATCGAAATCTGCTTCGCTAAGGTTGTGATGAGAAAGTTCAAGATCTCTAACACGCTCTTGTTGCCACAATCCTAGTGGGTCCAAGTTGGCATGCTGATGGCCTCTAAATCTATAGGCATTTATTAACTGAAGGACTTTGACTTGTCTATCGTCAGAAGGACTTTCGCTCGATGATGCTGCACTGCTACCCGCACGGGATAAGGGGCCTAGTGCAGCCATCTTTCGGAAGTCTTCGCGAATGTCCGAATGTTTAGTTTCAACTGAAACGCCATCTACCTTAGGTAATCCTTCAAACACTGTACGCCAGTTCTCAGGTACATTTTGAGGATTATCAAGATAGGCTTCATACAATTCTTCTACGTAGGCGGCGTTGCCTCCAGCCATATGAGAAGATTCCCACCACGCTTTCATCACGCTATTTTGCATCGTTTAGCCTTGAATCAATTTGATTACTATATTGTATTCTAAGTAGTTTTTAATTTAAATCGCTTACCACTATAGTGTTAGCGAAAATTAAACATTTTCCAGTCAACTGACAAAAAAATAGCCATCCATATGGATGGCCATGTAATTATAGTACATTTTCACTATCAAAATCAGTTACTAATGTAGTCAATTATACTGCTCTCTGTAATAACATAGATTTTATTTGTCCAATAGCCTTGGTTGGGTTTAACCCTTTAGGACAAACATTTACGCAGTTCATAATGCCATGACATCTAAATACACTAAATGCATCGTCAAGATCACTTAGTCTTTCATCTGTCGCAGTATCACGGCTGTCAATCAAGAACCGATAAGCATGCAACAAACCCGCTGGCCCAATAAACTTATCAGGATTCCACCAGAATGAAGGGCATGAAGTTGAACAACATGCACATAGAATACATTCGTACAAGCCATCTAATTTAGCTCGTTCTTCCGGAGATTGCAGGTTCTCGCGTGCTGGCGGTACTTTGCTATCATTAATTAAATAGGGTTTTATTTTCTCGTACTGAGTGTAGAACTGAGTCAAATCAACCACTAAATCTCTCACTACCGGCAAACCAGGTAAAGGACGAATCTTAATTTCGCCGCTACCTAGTGCTGACAGAGGAGTGATACAAGCAAGACCATTTTTACCGTTCATATTCATACCATCGGAACCACAAACACCTTCGCGGCAAGAACGGCGGAACGATAAAGTTGGATCTTGTTCTTTCAATGCCAACAGTGCATCAAGCACCATCATATCTTGGCCTTCTTCTACTTCCAAGGTGTAATCTTGCATGTGTGGTGCATTATCAACGTCTGGATTGTAGCGATAAATAGAAAACTTTAATTGCATAATAATCTACCCCTATTAATAAGAACGCACTTTAGGTGGGAAGGCTTCACGCAACTTAGGTGCCATGTTGACATCACGTTTACGCATAGATTCAGTTTCAGGTACATAAATGCTATGACACAACCAGTTTTCGTCATCACGATCTGGGAAGTCAAATCGACTATGTGCACCACGAGACTCAGTTCTAAAGTTTGCAGCTACTGCAGTACAGTAAGCAGTTTCCATAAGGTTATCTAACTCTAGACACTCAATTCTTTGGGTATTGAAATCTGAACTCTTATCATCAAGACGCGCATATTTTAATCTCTCACGAATTTCAGATAGCTCTTTTAAGCCTTCAGCCATAGCGTCACCTTCTCTAAATACAGAGAAGTTTAATTGCATGCACTGCTGCATATCTTTCTTAATTTGAACAGGGTCTTCACCTTTACCTTTTTCAGAAGACTCCCAACGATTGGTTCTAGCCATTGCTGCATCAATGTCAGATTCACTCGCGTCAGATTTAATATCAATTTCGTCCAAACTCTTGCCAAGATGCAAACCAGTTGCTCGACCGAAGACAACCAAGTCTAATAATGAATTTCCGCCTAAACGGTTAGCACCATGCACAGATACACAAGCAATTTCGCCGCAAGCAAATAACCCATCAATAGGTGTTTCATTTCCATCTTTATCTACATTAATAACTTGACCATCAACGTTAGTTGGAATTCCGCCCATCATATAGTGACAAGTTGGGATAACAGGAATCGGTTCTTTTACTGGGTCAACGTGAGCAAAGGTTCTTGATAGCTCAAGAATACCTGGTAAACGAGATTCAAGAACGTCTTTACCTAAGTGATCTAACTTAAGTTTAATGTGAGTTCCCCAAGGACCTTCACAACCACGACCTTCTCTGATTTCTGTCATCATTGAACGAGCAACAACGTCTCGACCAGCCAAGTCTTTAGCATTTGGTGCATAACGTTCCATGAAACGTTCGCCATCTTTATTTAGAAGGTAACCACCCTCACCACGACAACCTTCTGTCACCAAAGTACCAGCACCCGCTATACCTGTTGGGTGGAATTGCCACATTTCCATGTCTTGCGCTGGTGCACCCGCTCTTAATGCCATGCCTACGCCATCACCTGTGTTGATGTGAGCATTAGTAGTAGACGCATAAATTCGACCGGCGCCACCAGTTGCAAGTACTACCGCACGAGACTTAAAGTAAACAACTTCGCCTGTTTCAATATCAATAGCAGTACAACCAACAACTTGGCCATGCTGATTTTTCACTAAATCAAGGGCGTACCATTCGCTGAATACTGTTGTTTTATTTTTTACATTTTGTTGATACAACAAGTGTAATAAGGCATGTCCTGTACGGTCAGCTGCGGCTGCTGTTCTTGCCGCTTGCTCACCACCAAAGGCTTTAGATTGACCGCCAAATGGACGCTGATAGATGCGACCATTTTCAAATCTTGAAAAAGGTAATCCCATATTTTCCATTTCGATAATGGCTTCAGGGCCCGTTTTACACATATATTCAATGGCTTCTTGGTCGCCAATATAATCAGACCCTTTTACAGTGTCGTACATGTGCCATTCCCAATTGTCTTCATGACTATTGCCTAGCGCAACTGTAATGCCACCTTGCGCTGAAACAGTATGAGATCGGGTTGGGAAAACTTTTGATAATAACGCACAGGTTTTACCTGATTGTGAAATCTGGAGTGCAGCTCGCATGCCTGCACCGCCAGCGCCTATAACTACCGCATCAAACTCATGAACTGGTAATGTCATTCTACACACCCCACAAAACGAATAGACCGATTGCAACATAAGCAAATGCAATCAAATTCAAAATATACTGAAGCACCATTCTTAATTTATGTGCTTTTACGTAGTCAGTTAATACCTGCCAAAGTCCAACACGTACGTGCAACATAACAGATACTAAGGCAGCTAAAGTAAATGCCTTAACCGACACAGAAGAAAATACACCTTTCCATACTAAATAGGTCATTTCTTCAGTGGAAACAAATACGTACACCATGTAGAGAGTAAACGCCAGAATGATGGCGGCAGTAGCACGCAAGGTAACAAAATCTTGAATACCGTTGCGCTTGATAGAAGCTTGATTAGTTACCATACGAGAACTCCAATGACAATTGTAAGTACAATCCAAAGCCCAATAGCGATGTTAGCACTTAAAGTGCCTGAATCGAGCTCTTCCCAATGTCCCATATCCATGATTACGTGACGAATACCACCAATAATATGATAGGTTAATGCAGATAGAGTACCTATAGTGATTATTTTTCCAATCACTCCAGACATCACACTGACCACCATATCGAAATTTTCAGCAGAAGTCAGAGAAGTTGCCCACGCCCATATGACAAACAGTAGCGCAAAGAACATTGCTACACCTGTTACCCTATGCAGAATAGAAGCATGACTGGTAGCAGGAAATTTAATTGTGGTTAAATCTAAATTTACTGGTCTTTGTTTTTTCACAATAAATGCCCGTGTTGTTTCCAATTAATTAACAAATCAAAATCTAATTAATTCGTCTTGTGTAATCACTTACTTTTCAGCAAGTTATTGTTAAGTTTTTGTAAACAAAATATATCAATCCATTTACAAAATAACCCTTATTTTTCAGCGGGTTTGAATATAGCAACCCCTATGATATATATCAATCAATTGTTGTGGCTTAGGACATTAGTATTAATCATTTCATGTAAACTCGTCTATCCAGCTTCAAAATGTCGAATATATATTAAACAGATATGCATTTAAATTGACTTATGCGCTCAATACCATAAGAATAAGCGAACTTTTCCCCTCGATTTGAGCAATTTTCAGCAAGTTGTGAACAAATTAAGCATTTCTTCCGTTTAACGGAAAATAAAAATTTAGGAGAACAATGCATGTCAAATGAAACCGCCAAACTAACTGTCGGCGATAAAGAGATTGAACTGCCTATAATGAAAGGTACTGAAGGTCACCCTGTGATTGATGTAAGGTCTCTTGGTGCAAATGGTTACTTTACATTCGATCCAGGTTTTATGGCTACAGGTTCTTGTGAGTCAGAAATTACGTTTATCGATGGTTCTGAAGGCGTTCTTTTGCACAGAGGCTTCTCAATTGAAGACCTAGCGAGAGACTCTGATTATTTGGAAGTCTGTTATATGTTGTTGCATGGTGATGCACCATCTTGCGACCAATACAAAGAATTTAAAGATACTATCACTCGTCACACCATGGTGCATGAACAAATTAATATGTTCTTCCATGGATTCAGAAACGATTCTCACCCGATGGCAATGTTGTGCGGTACTGTGGGTGCATTATCATCTTTCTATCACAGTGACTTAGATGTTTCTAATCCAGAGCAACGTGTTCGTTCTGCACACAGATTAATCGCCAAGATGCCTACATTGGTTGCCATGAGTTATAAATATAACATTGGTCAGCCATTTGTTTATCCTCGCAATGACTTAAGCTATGCAGGTAACTTCTTGAACATGATGTTCTCAGTACCAGCCGAAGACTACAAAATCAGTCCAGCAGTTGAACGTGCTATGGACCGTATATTTATATTACATGCGGACCATGAGCAAAATGCGAGTACCTCAACTGTTCGTTTAGCTGGCTCTTCAGGGGCGAACCCTTATGCCTGTATCGCAGCGGGTGTAGCATCTCTATGGGGACCTGCTCACGGTGGTGCTAATGAAGCTTGTTTACGCATGTTGGAGCAAATTGGCTCTGTGGATCGTATTCCAGAGTTCATCAAGCGTGCTAAAGATAAAGATGATCCATTTAGATTAATGGGCTTCGGTCATAGGGTTTATAAAAACTATGATCCAAGAGCAACTGTAATGCGCGAATCATGTCATGAAGTGTTGGAAGAGTTAGGTGTACAAAACCCATTACTTGAAGTTGCAATGGAACTCGAAAGAATTGCCCTTAGTGACCCCTACTTTGCAGAGAAAAAATTATTCCCGAATGTTGATTTCTATTCAGGAATCGTATTGAGTGCTATTGGCATACCAACCAATATGTTCACTTGTATCTTCGCGTTAGCGAGAACTG
The DNA here is from genome assembly GCA_947496235.1 of uncultured Glaciecola sp. Taxonomy (GTDB): domain Bacteria; phylum Pseudomonadota; class Gammaproteobacteria; order Enterobacterales; family Alteromonadaceae; genus Glaciecola. Next base: position 328,957 of record CANMCE010000001.1, read on the forward strand.
TCGGATGGATTTCTCATTGGCATGAAATGATGAGCCAACCAGGTCAGAAAATAGGTCGTCCTCGCCAGTTATATACTGGACATAGCAAACGTCCTTATACACCTATTAGCAAGTAAGCTAAATTTTACTGTAAAATTGGCGCGAATATTCGCGCCATTTTTTTGGAGTTGACTGAATGCCAACTGAAGCAAAAATTCTCGGATTTTTAGGCTTAATCCCTTTTGTAGCTCTGCCTCTATTTGTATTAACTGGCATACTCGCTTACTTTGAGAGCTATCTATACTTCGTACAATATTCAGCCATAATTTTATCGTTTTTTGGTGGTATTCACTGGTTTGCAGCATTAGCCAACAATGGCCCTAAGCATCAACTCTATATGGCAATGCTTCCCAGTATAGTGGCTTGGCTTTCATTGATTATGTTAGATGGGGAAATGCTACTTAGTACTCTATCGATCGCCTACATTGGTGTCTTAATCTACGATAAATACACCATAGTGATGGAAAAACACAAAATCATCGAATACATAAGCCTGCGAATGGTTTTAACCAGTATAGTAGTACTTTGTCACCTGACAATGGCATTTATTTAGAGCCTGTTTAACTTTGCTGAGCCTTAATCTTATAAAAGACAAGGCTCAATAGTCTAAAATGCAGGTTATCAGGACTGAGAGATTAAAGCAGACAACTCTTCGGTTTTCTTTTGCATCAAAGGGATATCTTGTTTGGCCTCAACGTTAAGTCTAATCACAGGTTCTGTGTTCGATTTACGAAGATTAAAACGCCAGTTCTCAAATTCAAACCCAACGCCATCAGTAGTATCAATTTTTACGGCATCTGCGGCGTAAATATCTCGGATTTTCTTTATCGTATTACCAGCATCTTGTACGGTGAAGTTTATTTCCCCAGAACTTGGGTATTTTTCAATACGTTCTTGCACCAAGGAAGAAAGAGGCTTGCCTGTGCTCGAAATTAACTCAGCCACTAACAGCCAAGGGATCATACCAGAATCACAATAAGCAAAATCTCTGAAATAGTGATGAGCGCTCATTTCTCCGCCATAAATAGCATCTTCTTTACGCATTCTTTCTTTGATAAATGCATGACCAGTTTTGCATCGCACTGGCTTACCGCCAGCTTCATTGATGATATCTTCGGTATTCCAAAATACACGAGGATCGTAGATGATTCTTGCGCCTTTTTCTTTCTGCAAAAAGGCTTGGGCGAGAAGTCCTACTATGTAATAACCCTCAATAAACTCGCCATTCTCATCAAATAAGAAACAACGGTCAAAATCGCCATCCCATGCAATTCCCATGTCTGCATTTTCTGACTTTACTACGCTAGATGTTGCGCCACGATTTTTAGGTAATAAAGGATTGGGAATACCGTTTGGAAAATCCCCATCTGGTTTATGATGGACTTTTACAAAGGTCACGGGCACTTTTTGATGCTCAAAAAATAACTCTAATGCGTCTATGATATGCCCAGCAACGCCATTTCCAGCATTTACCACTAGTTTTAATGGCTTAATCGAGCGTAAGTCTACATATTCGGCTAAATGCAATATGTAGTCATTGATGCAGCTTTTCTTTTCGTATTTGCCAGTGCTAAGTAACATGGTTGTTAGCACACTCGCCTGCCCAGATAAAAATTCTTGCTCGTTGACAAGACGATTATCAGCATAATAAGACAAACGTTTTTCTACTTCTTCATCTGAAAAAGCTTCAGCAGCACTTTTTATTGCGTTAAGTCCACTGTCACCACTGATTGGCACTGAGCCGGCCTTGACCAGCTTCATACCGTTATAATCAATAGGATTATGACTTGCAGTTACTTCAATGCCGCCATCGACACCTAAATGTTTAGTAGCAAAATAAATTTCTTCAGTGCCTGAAACACCTAAATCAATAACCTCACTGCCGCCATCTATTAGCCCAGCGGCTAGTGCTAGCTTAAGCGGATTTGAAGTGTGTCTTGCATCAGCGCCCACTACCACTTTTTTCGATTGTAAGTGAGTTGCGAACGCCCGCCCTACTCTATAAGCAACATTCTCAGTAAGTTGAGAAATTAATTGACCTCGAATGTCGTAGGCCTTAAAACATGTGATTGTCGTCATTATTTAATAAAAAGTAACTTATTCAAACGGTTATCATAAGATACTTAGTATAAGTCTTCAATCACACTTTTATGACACAGATAAATTTTTACAGATGATGCCTATTGTGCGGTACCTTAAGGTCCATAATTGGTCCCATAGGCACCACTTGCGTTGGGTTAATCATATGATGGCTATAATAATAATGGCGTTTTATATGCTCGAAATTAACAGTGTCTGACACCCCTTCTATTTGATAAAGCTCGCGCAAATAGCCGCTAAGGGAAGAATAATCTTCGATTCTTCTTAAGTTACATTTGAAATGGCCTACGTATACAGGATCAAACCTAACCAGGGTCGTAAACAAGCGCCAGTCGGCCTCCGTGAGACTATCACCTACTAAGTATCTTTGTGTCGACAGTCTTTTATCCAAATAATCTAAAGCATCAAATAGTGCTTTTACGGCTTCTTCGTATGCTTCTTGGGTTGTTGCAAATCCAGCTTTATAAACGCCGTTATTAACATTGTCATACACATACTGATTAATTTCATCTATCTCGGTTGCTTGTTCAGCAGGATAATAATCAAGTTGATTTCCAGTGATTTCATTGAATGCTGAATTGAACATTCGAATAATGTCCGCAGATTCATTACTCACGATTGATTCAGTTTTTTTGTCCCAAAGAACTGGCACAGTAACTCTTGACGTAATATCAGATTTAACTTTGGTATACAGTTGATGCAAATAATCAAAATTAAACAAATGATCTTTAGTAGCATCAGGAAAACCACCAAACTCCCAACCATTCTCTAACATATCAGGGCTCACTACAGATACCCCAATGTGATCTTCCAATCCCTTTAATTTGCGAAAAATTAACGTTCGATGAGCCCAAGGGCAAGCTAGAGAAACATACAGGTGATAACGGCCAGACTCCGGTGAAAATTTTGCATCTGCCTCGGATGAAACATGATCTCTAAACATAGATGCTTGACGTTTAAACTTGCCATCGCTTTCTTTGGTGTCATACCATTTATCTTGCCACTTACCTTCTACTAGTAGTCCCATATTTGCCTCTTTTGTCTCTAAAAATAATGATATAATTAGACCATCAACTAATTTAGAAAATTACTGTGTATTTTTCATTTAACCATTCGATTTTATAGAAATGTCTTATAACGAACGTTTTGCAGGTATAAAACGCCTTTACGGTGAAATTGGATTAGTCGCATTGCAAAATGCCCATGTAACCGTAGTAGGATTAGGCGGCGTCGGCTCATGGAGTGTAGAGTGCTTAGCAAGAACAGGCATCGGTCAAATAACGCTTATCGATTTAGATGACATCGCCACTTCAAACGTCAACCGACAATCCCATGCCTTGACCGACACTCTCGGACTATCCAAAGTGGAAGTGCTGTCTCAACGTGTTTTACAAATTAATCCTGATTGTAAACTAACGCCTATTGAAGATTTCGTCACCCAAGACAATTTACACGCGCTGATCCCTCAAGACACTCAGGTAATTATTGATGCTATAGACGCAGTAGCAGCTAAAGCAGCACTTATAGCCTTTGCTAAACGCAAGAAAATTAAAATAATTACTGTCGGTGGCGCAGGCGGACAAAGAGACCCTATGGCAGTAACCAAAGGCGACTTGGCGAAAACCATTCAAGATCCGCTGTCTGCAAAGGTCAGAAGCGAGTTGCGACGAAGTTATGGCTTTTCCAAAAATACGAAACGACGATTCGGTGTAGAATGTATTTACAGTACTGAACAGTTATTGTTTCCCACCCCTGACGGCAACGTCAGTCAACAGAAACAACAGGCACAAGGTAGCGGAAAAATGGATTGTGCTACTGGGTTTGGTGCATTCGTAGGCGTAACATCCCAATTTGGCATGTTAGCGGCCAGTAGAGCCATAGACTATATTGTTCGCCAAGAGACGGTTTAATTTGCCAGACTGTTCGACCGTTCTCGTTTCACATCGAGTAATATCGCAATTACTAACCAAATAGATACAGCTGAAAATAAGAAAATAGAATTCTCAGCCAACCCCATAATTTGCTCGCTTAAAACAGCGGTACCGGCAATAAGCAACAAGTAATAGGGTAAGTTAAGAAGTCCGGCTAACCAGACTACTTTCATGCTTTTTTGGGAGGCGCCTTGGGCAAACATAAAAAAAGCTAAGGAATTAATATGAATCATCGCAACTAACAAATGTCGAAACTTGGTCTCAGAGCGTTTAAATTTTTTAGACTCGGAATATTTGCCTAATAAAAAGTTGATGACCGAACCTAAAGTCGCAGCGACAACCATCGCAATAGTGAGATAAACTATGTCTTTGGCATCGGGATTAGCGCTGACCACTAGAATAACAGCAAAAAATTGCCCCGGAAAATAGAAGCCAATATAAATAATTGATTCTAGTAAAATAATAAGAAATATAAGTAAATAAAATCCTTCATCAAACGATGCTTGCAAAGATTCTAATATGCGTAAACCAGGCGGTATAACATTCATATATACCAATGTATTTATCGCTGATAGTGCAATCAGGGCAGTTAACGGAAGAATGAAGTTATATTTCATTAAAATTCAACAAATTTAAAATGATGCGATAAAATACACTATGATGTAAGGGCGTATTTAGTTTTATTATTACTAAATTTTAACCCAATCTTTAGTTGTAGGTAAAAATTCATTCGGTGACCTCAGGAGTTAACTATTGTTTAGACCGAAAACCACATTAGAACAATGGCGAATTTTGCAAGCAGTCGTTGACAACGGTGGCTATGCACAAGCTGCCGCAGCCTTGAATAAAAGCCAATCTTCTCTCAACCACGCAGTATCAAAATTGCAAACAATGCTCGACGTGCAATTGCTAGAAATAAAAGGTCGACGTGCGGTTTTAACAGAGGCTGGAGAAGTACTTCTTAGACGTTCTAGAGATCTGACCCAAACAGTTGAATCATTGGAACAACTGGCGGTTAACATAAATCAAGATTGGGAGCCTGAAATTGTTTTTGCTGTGGATTTGGCTTATCCAAGAGAGTTTGTATATCCAATATTGCGCGACTTTTTACCTGAAAGTCGAGGTAGCCGACTTAAAATGTTAGATTGTGTGCTTACTGGTACTAATGAACATATCATCAAAAAAACCGCAGATTTAGTCATTCATACTGAGGTTCCTAAAGGCTTTTTGGGGGAACCCATTGCCCATATGAATTTCGTTTTAGTGAGTCATCCAGAGCACGAATTAGCCTCGTTACCAACCGCTATTCCCCCGGAAACTCTAGCCCAACACTTACAATTAGTGATTGCAGATTCATCTAGTAATCCAATTGAAAAACAAGGATGGCTAAAATCAGAAACCCGCTGGACGGTTAGTCAATTTGATACCGCCATCGATCTGCTTTTACAGAACATCGGTTTTTGTTGGCTACCAGAACATAAAGTGGTTAACCATATCAACCAGGGTAAACTTAAACGACTGACCGTTGAAGGTAGCCAATATCGCAGAATAACTGCCTTTTTAATCTGCCCACAACCAGATAAAAAAGGACCTGGTGTTACTTTGTTGGAAAAACTTATTTTACAACACCGTCAGATTCAATTACCTTGATTTCAGGTTAGAGCAAACATAAATATTATGAAACAAGAAGAACTAGAAGAGTTAATGCAACAAAGTGCAGCAGACGCAGTATCTACCGCACAAGAAGAACTAGCAATTACCTTAGATTACTCAATAGAATCCATTTCCTTAGTAGATGACGTAATACTGCAACTACGAGAGAAATATCCCGAGCAAATCTTAGAAGACAAAGCCGTTTTTACCATATGTAATATTTTCGGTGCTTATATTGGAGAAGTCTTTTTAGCAACTGCGGGCGGAAAATGGTTGTATGACGTAAGTGATCCAGCATCTCCGAGTATTTTCATGCAACACGGTGAGCATACATTTGCATTCGCAGGTGTTTGTTTTGAAAAACTAGTAAGAGATCTTTCTGTGAGTATTACCCATTATTTTGAACAAGCTTTAGAAAACGTCAGCTGAGATTAAACAATCTAACTTGGGCTCAATTTATTCATGAGCCCAATCTTGTCTGATTTCCTTCATATGTTTACTCTTGAATAAATAGACAGCAAATAACCCCCCAAACACTAAGGCGACAGCTCGCGCTAAAGAAAAAGTAAACTGTGTTTTTTGCAAAATATAGACTTGCAAGCAAATATCAATTGCACAAGCAACTATTGTCAATGGGAATAAGGCTTTAAACCAGATTGCTTTTTGACGCTTCCATATTGATTCTCTTCTAGCCAATAATAGAAAAACCAAAGCTGCTGGACAAAATGCCAATAATGATAAATAGAAGTCATATTTTTCAGGATAGAAGATACGCATCATGTCCTCTGCCCTTTCTCTCGTGGAGAGCGCGATTATGAATAATAAAGCGCCCCTGCATAAGAAGCCCAATCCAACATATAAAAATAAAGGCGGTTTTACTCGACCAGCTTGATCATAGTGATGTAAGGGAAATTTTAATTGCATAACAAAATGATGGAAAAGCCATTGCTTCTATATGTGGCTTAAGTGACAAGTTTAAACAACTAACATACAAAAACTTGTGTAAAATGTAGGTTGTTTTAATTTTGAGTGTAAATTGACTAATTACTCATCAATAGTTTTCCTATATAATCAATAACATTGATAACACTAGCATCATAAAAATGAAAAAGTTTAATAGTGCTTTGAGACAATGGATTGTGCTTTTTAGTATAGGCATTTATTTTGTTTTTTCAGCTCAAGCATCGGCAAATCAATATTCCCAACCCTTAGTTAGAGTAGGTTTTGCGCCTTCGGAACAATTGTATCGTACTGAAGGTGTTTTAGATGGTCCGTTAAAAGGCGTTCACGAATGTCTATTTGAAGATATCAACAATATAATTTTCACCGACATAGATACACCTGATAGGCTAGTAAAGCTATTATCATTAGGTGAAGTCGATATCGGCGTATTACTTGGGCAAAGTGAAGAGCGTGATCTCAGCGCAACTTTTATTGGAAATTATATTTCTACAAAGGTTATCAAGGTAAGTAAATTAAACAATACAGAACAATATCCGACACTAGGTGTAAGACTTGGTACCAAAATGACAGAGGTTGCAGAAAATAGCAAATCAAAAGAGGTGGTCTATACCAAGAGCTTTACGCAAATTGAGCAGATGTTTTTGCGCGATAGAATTCAAAGTTTCATAGAGCTTGCGCCACTGGCCAATCCTTTTATCGACAAAAATCCCCAAGTTAAAGTTGAAGTTATTGACGAGATTACTATTGGGGCATACATTAATAACGACTTTTTCAAAGAACATCCGGCAATTAAACAAAACGTAGTTGAGCGTTTTAATCTCTGCGCTCAACGTCTACCAAAATCACTAAAACCTAAAACTCTGCTATAGCAGTCATAATGCATGGGCTTATATTCCAAGCTCGCTGATCTTACTGTATACTGCGCCGCTTTATCAGCTTAATCATCGGCATCCAATATGAGTGTAGAAAAATTCACGCCCAGTCAATCGACAACTTTAGAAACACCAGTGAAGGTTTTGAGCGCTTCGGCTGACAAACTAAACACATCCAAAAGCAATGGTAAAATTGGTTTTATTAGCTTAGGTTGCCCAAAGAACTTAGTAGATTCAGAGCGTATTTTAACGCAGTTACGTACTGAGGGTTACGATGTTGTTCCAAGTTATGACAATGCAGATCTTGTTATTGTAAACACTTGCGGATTTATAGATTCAGCAGTTCAAGAATCATTGGATACCATCGGAGAAGCACTCGCTGAAAATGGAAAAGTGATTGTTACTGGTTGTCTAGGTATTAAAGAAGATGAGATTCGCGAAGTCCATCCTAATGTACTTGCAATTACGGGCCCTCACGCTTATGAAGCTGTTGTAGAATTGGTACATGAGCATGTTGCCAAGCCAGCACATGATCCCTTTGTGCACTTAGTACCGGATCATGGTATCAAACTGACGCCTAAACATTATGCATATCTAAAAATATCTGAAGGCTGTAATCACAGGTGCACCTTCTGCATCATCCCTTCAATGCGTGGTGATTTAGTCAGCCGTCCTATAGGACAGGTCTTAGAGGAAGCTAAACGCCTTAAAGCCGCTGGCGTTAAAGAGCTTTTGGTTATATCTCAAGATACTAGTGCCTACGGTGTCGACAGCAAGTTCAAAACTGATTTTTGGAATGGCATGCCTGTGAAAACACATATGCAAGCATTATGTGAACAGCTCGGTAGCATGGATATTTGGGTGCGTTTACATTATGTATATCCCTATCCTTATGTGGATGACCTTATTCCATTAATGGCAGAAGGAAAATTACTACCTTATTTGGATATTCCGTTTCAGCATGCTAACAAACGTATACTTCGATTAATGAAGCGCCCTGGAAGCGCTGAACGTACAATCGAACGAATTCAAAAATGGCGTGAAATTTGTCCAGACCTCGTTATTCGTTCGACTTTTATTGTAGGTTTTCCTGGTGAAACAGAGGAAGAATTTGAAGAGTTGTTGGAGTTTTTACGCCAAGCAAAATTAGATCGCGTAGGCTGTTTCAAATATTCGCCAGTAGAAGGTGCGAAAGCCAATGAGTTGCCAGATCCGGTATCTGAAGAGGTAAAAGAATCAAGATTGCAACGTTTTATGCAGGTGCAGTCGCAAATCAGTTATGAAAAACTACAAGCCAAAATAGGAACCGAATACAGAGTAGTTATAGATGAAGTAACTAGTGAAGGCGCCATTGCTAGAAGCTTTGGTGAAGCACCGGAAATTGACGGTATTATTCATCTAAACGATTATTTTGATGCTAGTCCTGGCGATCAGTTGTGGGTAGAAATAATACACACAGACGAACACGATATGTGGGCGGTGCCAAGCGAAGATCAGGATTAGTACTAGTAAAAGAAATTAACGCCTCTTTACATAAATGAGGCGTTTAATTTTTGTAGGTCTTCAGGAGTATCGACTCCGTGCGGTGGTGCTTTTTTACTAACTTGCACCATAATATCATAGCCGTTTTCTAGCACTTTTAACTGTTCAAGAGATTCAATTTTTTCCAAATTGGCCGAGGGCATTTTCATATAGGTGTCTATAAAACCTGCACGATATCCATAGATTCCAATATGCCGATAATAGGTATGGGGAATGTCTCCAAGAGGACAGGTCAATTGATTTCCCTGCATATATTCTCTGGGATACGGTATAACCGAACGTGAAAAATAAATGGCTAAATTTTCTTTGGTCGTAACAACTTTTACCACATTCGGATTTAACAAATCGCTACTTTCTGTGATGGGATAACAAAGCGTCGACATTGGAATTTGCGGATGTTGCAATAAGGCATCAGCTACTTGCTGAATGTTTTCTGGCGGAATAAAAGGCTCATCTCCTTGCACATTTACAATGATTTGTTCGGCATCGATTTTACACTTTTCAATAACCTCACTAATTCTCGATGTACCGCTTTGATGGTCCTCAGAAGTCATACATACTTCAGCACCAAATTTTTGCGCTTCCTCACTAATTCTGTGGTCATCAGTAGCCACAATTATTCTGTTTGCCCCTGACTCCTTTGCCCGCTCGAACACATGTGCCAACATGGTCTTACCATTAATCACAGCGAGAGGTTTACCTGGAAATCGAGTACTCGCAAAGCGGGCAGGAATGACGACTACAAAAGACATTAGGCTTTAACCTTTTCTAACTCTTCGATACTCAGTTTTCTTGCTTCTTCTTCTAGCAAAACAGGAATATTGTCCTTGATTGGGTAAGCAAGTTTATCAAAACGACACACTAGTTCTGATGTTTCCTGTTCCTCATTTAGAATAAGTTTACCCTTACAAATAGGACAAGCAATGATATCCATCAGTTTCTTATTAAAGGCCATATATTTAATCTCTTTTTAAATTTAATAATTTTGCATCTATGTATTGGTAAAAAGCATCAGAAAGTTGTGCATTTATTATGAGATACCATGCGTTTACCAAATTAAACTCGGTACATTTAACCGCATCTTTTTCAGTCATTAAAAGTATACCATCGAATGCCAGATCGGCTTCTTGGTAATTATAGTGATCAGGAAAAGATTGTTCTTCATCCGGTGTTACGGACAACTCATACAAGGTTGAAAAAAAGCGTTGCGGATTACCAATACCTGCAATAGCTTTTATGGGTAAATCGGACATAAATAATGTTCGAACATGATGCACATTCTGGCTTCTGCCATCTTGTAGATTTATCCATTTATCCGGTACTAAGGACATTTGAACTATGTCTGGCGCGATCTGGTGTAAAAAGGTCATTTCATTTAATCGTTTTCCATTAAACACAATCAAATCAACAGAATTCAGCCTTTCCATAGGCTCGCGTAAAGGTCCCATCGGCAACAGATAACCATTGCCTAAACCTCTGTCGTCCATAACACAGATCTCAATATCTCTTGCTAGTGCATAATGCTGCATGCCATCGTCACAAATTATAATGTCTGCATTTGTAAAATCTTCGATATACTTCGCGCCTCTGGCCCTTTCTGGGTCGATGACAACAGGAATACCAAAGCGTTTATAAATCAGCCAGGGTTCATCTCCCACTAATTTTGCATCGACTTTATGATTCACCTGATAGGGATGTTTGTCTAACTGCCCGCCATATCCTCGGCTCAACACTGCAGGTTGATATCCTTTTTTACTTAAATATTCAACTAAGGCTATCACAACCGGTGTTTTACCATTGCCACCTACTGAAATATTGCCTACTACAATTACCGGTAATCGGCTTTTGTAGATTGATAAAATGCCAAGGTTATATAGGCTTCTTCTTATCCATTGCAAAATCCAAAAAATGATACTTAGCGGTGCAAGAAACCAAAGAATGCCAGGTTTGGTGTAAAGCGCTTTTTGCAAATCCATGCAACAACCTTAAGTAGAGAACTGCATAGCATGTAATTGAGCATACATACCTTGCTGTTGCATTAATTCACTGTGGCTTCCTTGCTCAATGACTTCCCCATTTTCAATTACCAAAATAATATCGGCATTTTCAATGGTCGATAATCTATGTGCGACAACTATACTCGTGCGAGTTTTTTGTAACTCTTCCAATGCATGTTGTATGAATTTTTCTGATTCTGTGTCCAGTGCCGAAGTAGCCTCATCGAGGATAAGAATAGGCGCATCGGCTAATATAGCTCGGGCGATTGCAATACGCTGGCGCTGTCCACCTGACAGCATGAGTCCGTTTTCGCCAATGAGGGTATCAAAACCCTCTTCTTGTGCAGCCACAAATTCTGTCACATGGGCCACATCAGCCGCTTTGAGTATATCGTCCCGACTAACCACATCATGTTTCCCATAGGCAATATTATTGGCTATGGTATCGTTAAATAACGTCACCTGTTGAGACACCAAGGCAAACTGTTTGCGTAGGGATTTCAATTTCACATCCTGAATATCTACGCCATCAATTTTAATTTGCCCTTGTTGTTGACTGTAAAATCGAGTTAATAAACTGGATAAGGTAGATTTCCCACTACCAGACCGTCCGACCAAGGCTATTGTTTGGCCTGGTTTAGCTTCAAAACTCACATTTTTTATGGCGGGCTTCTGTTTTGTGGGGTACGTAAAGGTTACCTCTTTAAATTCTATGTGCCCTTTTACTTTTTCGAGTTCTTGATTGCCTGTATCTTGTTCATTTTCCTGATCTAAAATTTCAAAAACACTTGCACATGCTGTCATGCCTTTTTGGAATTCTGTGTTGACCGTGGTTAACTGTTTTAAGGGTTTGAGTAGCATAACCATGCACAACACTACTTGTAAAAATACGCCTGGCGTTAAGTTATCAATCATCCCTGGTGTACTGCTTACAAAGAGGACAAAAGCTAATGCAACAGAGGCTATAATTTGAATCACAGAAACACTTAAAATTTGTGAGTTAACCAATTTCATTGATTGCTGGCGATTATGATTATTTTTCTCTTGGAAGCGTTTCGATTCTAATGTTTGCCCCCCAAACATTAACACCACTTTATGTCCTTTCACCGCTTGCTCAATACTGGAAGTCAAAGACCCCATGGCTTTTTGAATTGCTTTGGACACTTTGCGGAATCTTTTACTTACGACAGACACTATTACAGCGACAACTGGGCCAATTAAAATGAATATCAAAGACAATTGCCATGAGTAATAGAACATAACTGCAATTAATCCGATCACAAACATACCTTCGCGGACTAGCACTAACAGCGCTTTACCCGCTGCGTATCTCACTTGTTCTGTGTCATATAGAATTTTCGACATCAAGGAACCGGTGGAATTGTGATCATGAAATTCAATCGGCAAATGTATGTACTTATCAAACAATTGTTGACGCATACGCATAACGACTTTAGTCCCTACATACTCTAAGGTGTAGGTCCCCATAAAGTTAAACACGCCACGCAAAATAAACAATGGAACTATGGCATAAGCTGCCATGCGAAGATAATCGTAATTATTTTGCTGCAATGAATCATCAATTAAGGGTTTTAACTGGGAAAAAAATAAGGTGTCGACGCCAGCATAACCTATCATGCCAATAACCGAGATAAGGGTTAGCATTTTGTGGGGAGAAACATAACTGAGAAATCGCTTTACTGTCGCACGATCTATTTTATTTTCTGACATAGGGTATCAATTTAACTCGTTGCCACTTACTCAATTTGGTTATACCAACGATTATACAGGTGTTGACGATAAGTGGTTAATTTTATTTGACTATCTTGAATGTCAAAGATAGCAGCGCCGGTTTTTCCTAAGTGTATTATATGGGCATTATTCTGACTTAAAACCTCTATTACTTCTTTATGCGGGTGTCCCCAGTGATTTGGATAATTGGTGGATATCACAGCATAAGTAGGCTTAACCCTGCGAATAAAGGCCTCACTAGATGAGGATCGACTGCCATGATGCCCTACTACAAGAATATCTGACCTGATGTCATGATTCTCTGTTAACAGCATATTTTCTTGGGCTTTGGGTAAATCCCCCATCAACAGAATATTTATATTGGGCAAGGATAATTTTAGCACACAGCTTTGTTCATTATTTGCGCCAGAGTTGGGATTTTTAGGCCATAGCGCCTCAATTCTTATGTCCTCTTTAAAAATAAAATGGTTATTTTCTACGCAAGTCGATTGCGGACTAATGACTTGATCAACGGGCATGATAGTCAGTAATCGTTGTAATCCACCCGCGTGGTCGCTATCAAAATGCGATACAAATACCGCATCTATATTGGTTATCCTATTTTCCTTCAGATAAGGCAACACTTGATATTCAAAGATGCTAGCATTGTCGTCACCTCTTCCTGTATCAAATAATAGTGCTGAAGATTCTGTTTGTAACAACGCAAGATTGCCATGGCCTACATCAAAGGTAATAAATCTTTTCATTTCTGATTCATTTGTACCTAGATAAAACACAGCTGAAATTAACAAAAAGAAAATGAAATAAATGGCTTTAAACTTACGCCGGAACAACCACAAGAAAACGCCTGAAAAAACGATAAAAATAACAGGAAACGCAAACGCATCGTTATGTTGTTCACCAAGTTTGAGCAGCAATAGGCAAAACTCAAATCCAAAATCCAATGCAACTGTCAGAGTTTGAATTTGAATATCCAAACTCAACAAACTTACAAATAAAATAGACATTGGAAGTAACACTAAGCTGACAATGGGGATCAAAATCAAATTTATGACCACACCTACATAAGAAACCTGGGAAAAAAATAACCAGATTAATGGTGCTGAGACTAGGGAAAGAAAAATTTGGGTAGACACCAAATATCGGCATTTATCAAACATAGTCGCAGAAGATGAGTATGGATGAATCCAAGTAAAAAACAATATGCCAGCGACCGCAGATACACTTAACCAAAAACTTCTGCCATAAATACTCATTGGGAAAATCAACAGAATACAAAAAATAACAAAAAGTAGAATGCGCCATCGCGTCCAATGTTGCACTCTGTTGTGGACATACAATATGCATAGCACTGCAATAAACGCTCTTATCACAGGCAACTCTGCGCCGGATAATGTGGCATAGCCAAAAAGAATCCATCCAAGCAATATACTGACGGATAACCGGTACAGTTGATGAGATAAATGTCTCTGCGCTCGGCTCAGTTGGCCAAGCCCTTTTATTAAAAATAAAACATAACCTGCAATAAAAGTTAAATGCATGCCTGATATTGTAAAAAGATGAGCGGTTGCTGTAGTTTGCATTAGCGTCCAGTCATCTGGTGTGAATTGGTCTCTAAACCCTAATGCTAAAGCTAAAATCCACTTGGTATGAATACTATCAGTGGTAAGCGTCCTCTCAACTAAAGATTGTCGAAAACTCGAATTATCATCAAGCACTTTATTGCTCGGACTTTGTTTTACGTTGGCTAGGGCTACTACATTCTGGCTTAGATAGTAGGTTTCCGCTTGAAAAGAATACGGATTTGCGTATCCTCTTGGCGGTTTTAATTGAACAAATAACTGTAAATGCTGGCCCTGTTTAGGAATAAAGGTTGGAAAGTGCCAGCTAACGGCAACTTTCGGCGGTATAAAAAAGTGATCTTTTCCCAATCGATGGAGTTTGATCATAAAGGTTACAAACTTTTTATCTAGCTGTTCATCTAAGTTAATGGAAAGGACTTCAGCGTTAATTAAATAACCTTTCTGTAGCGATGACGGTTGAATTTTACCGGTTAAGTAACAATGTGCATTAAAGTTAAACCAAATAAAACCAGCAATCATGCCGATAATGAAACTGGAACGAAAAAAATAAATCACCATGAAGATAATTAACGTTATAATGACCAACAACCAAATTTCTGGCAACCTTCCCCACAATAAAGTCGAGCAAAATATACTAATGAAGCCAAGCATGAATTTTTCAAACGATGTCATCATGAGTATGTGTTACCGGTAGTCTTATGCCTAGAAAATTTTTCCGACGGGTTTTGCCAAACCATGAGCAAGTAAAATCGCAAAAAATGCTGAAGATTTTCGGTGCTTTATTGCATGATCCTAATCTTTGGCATTTAAATAGACGCTCGGCGAGAGGCGCATTTGGGATTGGTCTATTTTTCGCGTTTTGGCCAGTGCCATTTCAGATGTTTTTATCTGCTGGACTCGCAATTCCTTGTAGAGTCAATCTTCCATTATCAGTCGCTACTGTTTGGATTACGAATCCACTTACAATGCCGCCTATATTCTACACAGCATATTTAGTGGGTAGTACTGTACTTGGGACCGAAATGACCTCATTTCATTTTCAATTAAGTTGGTCTTGGGTAATTGAGTCAATAAACACCATAGGCCCAGCATTTCTGCTGGGGTGTTTTATTTGTTCTATTGTTGCTGCGGCCATTGGCTACTTTGGCCTTGATTGGGTATGGCGATTGTCGGTTAGAAAAGCATGGCGTAAAAGAAAACAAACGCCTAATGATTAGCCAAAAAGTCCACTAAACCTTGTTCATCCCAAATTTCGATACCAAGATCGGTCGCTTTGGTTAGTTTAGAACCCGCTTTTTCACCCGCAATCAATAAATCTGTATTTGCTGATACGCTGCCAGAAACCTTAGCACCAAGATCTTGCAACCTAGCCTTGGCCTCACTTCGGCCCATTTGCGACAGAGTGCCTGTTAACACTATGGTTTTCCCTGCAAAGGGTTGTGCAGATTCATCTGGCTCTTCTATTTCAGGCCAATGAATTCCTTGCTCTCGCAATTTATCGATAATGCCGATGTTGGCTTGCTCTTGCATAAAGTGGCTTATGTGCAAGGCCACGACTTCACCAACATCATTGACTTCGGTCAGTGCTTCAATACTTGCTGTTTGAATAGCCTCAACGGTTTTAAAGTGAATCGCCAAGTTTCTCGCTGTGGCTTCGCCAACTTCTCGAATGCCCAAAGAATAAAGAAACTTAGGCAAGGTAGTTTCCTTTGAAGCTTCAATGGCGCGCAATAAATTAACTGCAGATTTATCTCCCATGCGCTCTAAACTCAATAATTGAGGTAACGACAGCTCAAAGATATCCGCTGGATTTTTTATCAGGTCATTGTCAACTAGTTGTTCGACAATTTTGTCACCCAGCCCTTCAATATCAAAGGCTTTTCGTGACGCAAAATGTTTAATCGCTTCTTTGCGCTGTGCTTGGCATACCAAACCACCAGTGCACCTTGCTACAGCTTCCTGATTTAGTTTCTCCACATCAGAGCCACATACTGGACAATGTGTAGGAAATAGTATTTTTTTAGCATCCTCAGGTCTTCTTTCCAGCACAACGGAGACAACTTGAGGGATAACGTCTCCTGCTCTTCTGATAGTGACAATATCGCCAATCATTACACCTAAACGTTCTATTTCGTCTTGGTTGTGTAAGGTAGCATTTGATACAGTGACACCGCCAACAAATACAGGCTCCAAACGTGCAACCGGCGTAATGGCGCCAGTCCTTCCTACTTGAAACTCAACATCGTTTAAACGTGTGATTTCTTCTTGAGCGGGAAATTTTTGAGCTATTGCCCAACGTGGTGCCCGTGAAACGAATCCAAGTCTTTCTTGCAGATTTAAATCATTGACTTTAAATACCACACCATCAATTTCATAACTTAACTGATTGCGCTTATCACCAATATCGTTGAAGTAGGCTAGCGCTTGTTTAGCACCAACGACTTTATCTCGTTCAGCACATAGCGGTAGGCCAAGTTCTCCAAGAAGATCTAAACGTTCAGTATGAGTGCTTGCGAAAGACACTTTACCGCCTTCGATAATGCCAACCGAATAGGCATAAAAACGCAGAGGTCTGGATGCTGTAATCTTTGAGTCTAATTGGCGAAGTGCGCCCGCTGCTGCATTCCGAGGGTTTGCAAAGAGTTTACCGCCCTGCTCTCTTTGTTGTTGATTAAGGGCTTCAAAGCCTTGTTTGGGCATAAAGACTTCCCCGCGCACCTCTAATTGTTTCGGTAAATCATCACCCCTTAATTTTAGCGGTACGTTAGCGATAGTTTTCACATTCTCAGTGATGTTCTCACCTACCTGACCGTCTCCGCGAGTCGCAGCCTGGATCAGGACACCGTCTTCATACATTATCGAAACAGCCAAACCATCCAGTTTTGGCTCACAGGCAAATTCGATATTTTCGGCAAAATTTAATCGATCTCTTATACGTTGTTCGAAGGCATAGATATCCTCATCCTCAAATCCATTATCCAATGACAACATGGGAATTTGATGCGTCACCTGCTCAAACTTACTTAGCGCTTTTCCTCCGACTTTTTGCGATGGAGAATCTGGTGTTTTTAAATTTGGATATTCTTTTTCTAAGCCAATCAATTGTTGCATTAAACGATCATACTCAGCATCGGGTACGCTGGGATCGTCCAACACATAATATTGATGCGCGAACTCTTCTAACTGTTGCTTAATAGCATTGTACTGATCTAATACCGCTTGATCTGTCATCTAATGTAATCTCTGTGTGTTCTTATCGTGTCAATCGACGACGTTCAAAATCTCTAATGCGTTCAGAGTATTGTTGTAAGCTTTGTTTGCTAATCGGCACCTTGTTGCCGTCTAAAATCTTGCCTTTAAACTCATCCGAAATTTTACGAGCGGCATTGTGCATCATATTAAAAACTTGCTGAGGATCCCCATCAATTGGCAACATCATAAATAAAGATACACCTTGGGTAGTAAAGTTTTCCATATTATCAATATCAAAAATTCCTGGTTTAAACATATTGGTTAAACTAAACAGAATGGGGCCTTTGCCATTCGTATTTACATGGCGATGAAAAATATCATGTTCACCAAACTTAAAACCTAGAGTCAAAAGCATAGGTAATAGTGCAGCTCCAGAAATCGGGTTATCCGCCGGTGTTTGTACATTTAGAATAATAACGTCGGTTTCCGATGGTTTGCTAGGTTTGGCAGCAGTCTCTTCTGGCTCTGTGGATAGGCTAGGTTGATCGCCAAAATCTATGCGCATTTGGTCTTCTTTATTTTTATCTGCCCCTAGCACAGGCTCTTTGCGAATTTTTTCTGCCACTGTTTTTTTGTTGCGGCGAACTAGTCGACGCGCCTGTTCAGTAAAACTAAATTCTTTTTCCTGCTTATCTTCTTTGGGCGCCGGAGTTTTGGGTTGTTTAGTTTCGGTTTGCTGAACGTCCAATGAAAAATCTGGCACTTCATCCCATTTATCTTTTATTGGTGGCTCAGTTTTGGTTGTCTTAATTGTTTCATCTGGGGGTGAAGTCACCTCTACCTGAGGTTGTAATTCAGCATCTGCCTCTGAGGACTTTTTTAACAAAAAAGCAGGCGGCTCTGGTACTTCATCTTCGTTAACAGCAATATTTTCGCGTTTCGCTTTTACGAACTCAGGTTTTGGTTGAGTAACAACACCGCTGTAGATTG
The DNA here is from genome assembly GCA_947496235.1 of uncultured Glaciecola sp. Taxonomy (GTDB): domain Bacteria; phylum Pseudomonadota; class Gammaproteobacteria; order Enterobacterales; family Alteromonadaceae; genus Glaciecola. Next base: position 347,571 of record CANMCE010000001.1, read on the forward strand.
GTTTTTGTTCGGTATTTTCAACAGCTTTTAGTTTCACATCATCAGTTTTAGTTTCAACTGTCTCGACCTTTTCCGCAATTTCCTCTTCAGGTACTTCAGATTTCAGATCATCAGGTAATTCATCAGCCAAATCGATGTTTTCATTTGATTCCTGATCAAGATCGATTTTAGGTTCTTCTGGTTTAGATGCGCTTTGCTTAGCGGGATCTTGTATAACTCGAGCAGGCGAAATGATCATTTCATCATATTCTAAATCCTCGTCTTCATCGACGTTGAATTTAGGCTCCCAGTTTTTTCTGGAATCGAAGTTGCGTTCAGAACTTTGCGCTTTTTGCTTTCTCGTCGTCCAAAATCCGTGCAGCAATATGCCCACAATTACTAGACCACCAATAATTATTAACGCTATTTGCAGATCTCGTTGCATGATGCCCCTTTATTTTTTTATTTTTTATCCCTGCTTATACAGGCTTTTTTTATTCTGCAATTGCCAAGGCTTCGTCCATGTCAACCGATACCATCCGAGAAACGCCCGGTTCGGCCATGGTAACACCTGTCAAATGGGTTGCCATCTCCATTGCTACCTTATTGTGGGTAATATATATAAATTGTACCGTTTTAGACATTTCAGATACCAGTTTACAGAAACGTCCCACGTTGGCATCATCCAAAGGTGCATCCACTTCGTCTAGCAAACAAAAGGGTGCTGGATTTAGCCGGAAAATAGCAAATACTAATGATAAAGCGGTTAAGGCTTTTTCACCACCAGATAATAGCTGAATTGTACTATTTTTCTTTCCCGGTGGTCTCGCCATTATTGTAACGCCCGTTTCTAATAAGTCATCATCTGTTAATGCTAAATAGGCTGAACCACCGCCAAAAACTTTTGGAAACAGGGATTTTAAATCGTCGTTAACTAAATCGAAGGTAGTTTTAAACCTTGCCCGCGTTTCTTTGTCGATTTTACGCATGGCATTTTCTAAGGTATCTAGTGCCGCTGTTAAATCCGCGTTTTGATCATCTAAATGCTGTTTTCGCACCGATTGTTCTTCAAATTCTTCAACCGCTGCTAAGTTGACCGCTCCAAGGCGTTGCAGACTAGCAGAAACTTTCTCTAATTCAGTCTGATATTCATTAGCGTCAGCTCCTTCAGGTAAGCTATCTAACACATCTTTAACTGACTGCTTCATTTCGGCAAGTTGCTCAATAAAAGATTGAGCTCTTACTCTGGCGCTTTCCCCGACTAAACGTTCACTTTCAATTTCAGCTTTTATTTCCTCAATTTTGGCATTAATACCTGCTTGGCCTTTTTCCATTTCAAGGATTTTCTCGTCTATATCTTCGACAATAGATTGCTGTTCTTTTTGCTGTTCTAATTTAGTTTCTTTATCCAGCAATAGTTGTTGCAGTTTTTCGCCTTGCTGTTCTGATGGCATCAAAAGGGTTTCTGCCTCTTCTTGCAAAATTTCAATTTTTTCTTGGCTATCTTCTAGTTGTTTATTTTGGTTTCGTTTTTGTTCGCTTAATATTTGATAGCTATTTTGGAGTTGCTGAGACTGCATTTCGTGCTTATGTAACTTGCCTTGCAACTGGTTATATTGTCCATTTACATCGCTAAGCTGTTGATTTATTGCATCACTTTCGGATTCTCTTCCTAAACGCAAATCATCTAATTCGGCAACATTGACGCTTAATATTTCTATTTCTTCATTCAGCAATGCTAAGCTTTCTTGTTCTTCTTCGAGAATAAGTTGCTGTTTTTCTAACTCTGCATGAAGCTTTTCTTTACGTGAATCTGCTTGTTGTTGCTGAAGAATTAAAAATTGCAATTTATGCTTTAATTCCTGATATTGCTGTTTATCTATTGTTAATGACTGACTCTCGCTATCCAAACTTTCTTGCTGTTGAGTCAATGCTTCATCAAAGGTTGAAATACGTTCAGATAATTCGTTGTGCTCAACATCTAAACGATATAATTGAGATTGAATCTCTCGCATTTTAGCAGCCCGTTCTACTTTATTGTCCCCGGACTCCAAATTCTGTAACACTATGCCTTTAAATAACCAACTGCCATCCTTAATCAATACACTTTGATAAGGTTGAATAGTTTCCAACAAGTTTAAACCTTGTTGTTGATTTTCTGCCACGAAAATACTGTTACAGAACGCTGGCACTTCTTGCTGCTCTATAACACTGGCTAGGGTGCCTGTTACTTTTTCTGACGTTAGTGCATCAGAAGATAAAATAGAGACTCCTTTTGACAGTATGGCGGCATCATAGGCCAATAACTCTGAAAAACTACTATTGACTACAAGCATTTCCCGCAACAGGCTGACCACAGTAGCAAAGGCTTTTTCATGCCCTGAAGTGACCGTAAATGCTTGCCAAACAAATTGTGGAGAAAAAGCGGCTAGCGAGTCGACTAAATCTTGCTGCCCTTTTGACTGACGTTGCATAGACGATAAGGCTTCTAATTGAGTTTTCAATTTCACCTGGGTATTTTCTGTACTCTGAAACTCAGTTACCACTGAATTCTTTTGGTTTTGCAATTGATTAAAATCTTGCTGTAATTGGGCAATGTTATCTTCTTGCTGCAGTATTTTTATATCTAATTCTTCTAGCTCAGCTTGCTGCAAACCAAGTGCATCCTCATCTATGCCAATGAGGTCTTTAATTTCATCATTTATTTCCGCTATTCGACCTTCTGTTCTATGTTGTAAACTTATGGTCTGCTGAAGTTTTCCATGTAAGCCTTGAAGCTTTTGTTTTTGTTGGTAATAAATATCGTCCTGTTGCTTATTATGACGAGAAATAGACTGCATTTTACTTTCAATCTCATCTCTGCGAATGAGTACATCTTCTAATTGCGCTTCGAGGGTTAACTTTTCTGGCTCTGCTTGTTCAATTTTAGTTGTTGTGTCTTGAATTTCATCATTTAAGGAAGAAATGGATTTGCTTAATTCTAGTTCTGAGCGTTGAAGCTGTTCTACTTCGTGTTGAATTTGCCCTAACCGCTTTTTAGCGAAAAGTTGAGATTGTTCTAGACGAGTGACTTCATTACCAATCTGGTAAATGTTTTGCTGTAAATCAGCGAGCTTCTGTTTTGCTACAGATTGATCATTTTTTAACGCTTGAATGCCGGATTCATCACCTTGTTTGCCAGACATTAAGGTATTAAGTTCATCTCTAAATGCATTTACTTTTTTGTCAGATTGTTTCACATGCTCGGTTTGCGCCAACCATCTAACAGTCGCTAGTTGTGCTTTTAATTCTCGCTCTTGTTGTTTTAATTCTTTATATCGAGTTGCCGCGGCTGCTTGGCGTTTGAGTTTAGCCAGTTGGTCACCGAGCTCGGAGCGGACATCGTCTAAACGCTCCAAATTTTCTTTGGTATGTTTAATTCTATTTTGAGTCTCTCGGCGTCTTTCTTTGTATTTGGAAATTCCCGCGGCTTCTTCTATGAATATTCTCAGTTCTTGAGGTTTAGATTCTATTAAACGCGAAATCATACCTTGTTCAATAATGGCGTAGCTTCGTGGTCCTAATCCTGTGCCTAAAAATAAATCCGTAATATCTTTTCGGCGGCATTTACTGCCATTGAGCTGGTAGCTCGAAATTGCTTCCTTGGTCACTATGCGTTTTACTGAGAGCTCATTGTAACCTGCATACTCCCCAGCAAGCCGACCTGAGGAGTTATCAAACACAAGTTCTACGGAGCATTGGGAAACTGGCTTTCTGGCGGTACTACCGTTGAAAATAACGTCTGTCATAGCATCACCGCGCAGGTTTTTAGCAGAGCTTTCACCTAACACCCAGCGCACAGCATCAATTACATTAGATTTACCACATCCATTTGGTCCAACAATAGCAGTCATATCCCCAGGGAAAGGAATATTGGTAGGATCTACAAAGGATTTAAATCCAGCTAATCTGATTCGTTTTAAGCGCATTTTCCGTAGCTTCTAAATTGCATAAACGGCCTTTTTTAGCAATAGCTTACACCAAAATTGCCTAGGTGTAACATAGGCTAGCGAATTTTACTCTGGTTAAATTGCTTGATTGAAAACATTGGTAACAATTGCAATAACTTTGTTACACCAGATTTGATAGACTGTTGTCCAAACAAAGGAGTTCCAATGCAACAGACTAGTGGCGCCCGATATTTTTTGAATGGCTTTCAGTTAATTAAAACCAAAGGGATAAAACGATTTGTTTTCATTCCATTTTTTGTCAATATCTTACTGTTTTCTGTCGCCTTTTATTTTCTTTTAGACTACATACAAGCTGGCGTGGATTATGTTGTTAATCTAGTGCCAGACTTTTTAGGGTGGTTAAAAGACGCTATTGCTTATGTGCTATGGCCATTAGCGGTTATTTCGGTGCTGTTAGTATTTGCGCTAATTTTTGGTACTTTGGCCAATTGGATAGCAGCGCCTTTTAATGGTCTTTTAAGTGAAAAAATTGAACGGCATTTGCGTGGCGAATCTATTGGCGATGAGGGTTGGTTTGCAGTGATAAAAGATATTCCACGTACCTTAGGTCGAGAAGCGGCAAAATTGCTCTACTTTTTACCCAGAGCTCTGGTGTTCTTGATTGCATTCTTTTTATTGCCGGTGATAGGACAAATCATTTGGTTTCTATTCAGTGCGTGGATGATGGCAATTCAATATTGCGATTATCCTTTCGACAATCACAAAATCGGCTTTAAACCTATGCGCATGCAGCTAAGAGGAAAATTAGGTAACAGTATGAGCTTTGGCATTATGGTTAATTTATTTTCCTTAATACCCATAGTCAACTTCATCGTGATGCCTGTGGCTATTTGCGGCGCTACCCAGATGTGGGTTGAACAACTTAGAGAACAAGCGCTACAGGATAAAATGAATCAAGTGCGAAAGTAAAGTCGATTTGCGGAACTTCAACAGTGTTTTAAGTAACGAAATACAGTTTTTGAATTTCATCTGAAATTTAAACCTCTGTTTAATTTTATTACTTTTTGTTAGCAGTAAATTTGTTTTCAAACGATGCAACTGCAGCACATAGACCACTCACTAGTAATTAGAGCTAGAGCATAAAAGTATTTGTATCGCAACTATGAACGAAAGATCCTTAGTCAAGAATGAGGAACAACAGTTTCTACTGTGCACTTACCGTCGATAATCCGTACGTTTTTAAGCATTGCCCTATTGCCTACTTCCTTAATCTCAGCGCGAATTTTAATTACTGCTGCTTTGTCTAATGCAGGCTTAATTTCGGCTTTGCCAGCACACTGGTGATTAGGTTTTTTACTGGGCTTGCCGTCTTCACCCAGTATCCGAAACTGAATAAACTTATGTCTTAAATAGAACACAGAAACTCCTACATCTCCCAAAGCATCAACACTGGACTCTTGCCCATTAGACATGTTCGATTCAATTTCTTGTTGTTCTCCCTGCTGATTAACTGCTTGTTCCCCGCTTGGCAAAACCTTAAACCCCGTATATGTGCAAGGCATTCGCCCTGCTACACCGAAGTGACTCTGAACGCCACTTAATTCGACGTTGGCACCCGCGTATTTTTTAATAAAAGCAATATATTCATCAGTGGTGTAACTTTCGTCTTTAATGAAAGTTCTGCACAGGCGATAGCTACTGCCGCCAAGTTCGAACTCCAGAGGATATTCGGCATCAAAGCCGAAAGCCCGCGACATATTAGCTCGCGCATTATTGTAGAATTCAGGTATGGTCGCAATATTAAAATTCGTAGGCATGATTCCACGTACCACCCCAATGTCTTCAGAGCGCTTGATACTCGTCTTATTAGCATTTGCTTGCAGAGAAAAAAGTGTGAAAAACAACACCATAGAGAACAATTTTGTTTTGTAAGTCATACTGAGCATCCTTGTTGAATTTGTATGTGTCTTATGCAACGCCATGCTATCAAGCTTTTATATAAATACAATGATTTTTATCGCGTATTTCAAGTGTAAAATGAAGTTACATTATGCCCTACTCCTCATCGCAGCACCCTTTTCGGCTAACTTAATTTTTATTTAGAGTGGTATGCCAGATGTTTGAGAATTAGCGATCATACAATGAACGAAGCTGATTCTCTATTTCTCGATATTGACAAATAAAAGAACAGACTATTTTCTCAAATCCACCAAATTAGTTTTCTCCAATGCCTAGCTTCAAATTAAACTTGTATTCGCCCGAGATTAATTGCTGGCGCCACAGTTCTAAATAAAGTGGCGGAATGTAATTGGTGTCATGATGTTCAAGAAAGGTAATTTGTGCGCTTGGTTTATAGGCAACCACATCGGTATTTTCACAGGTTCTTGCAGGACTGATAGATAAGCTTTCAGCTTCCAATGAAAATGCATCGCCTGAAATATCGGTTTGCACTTTTTGCCAAAGCGCTAGCTTATCTACACCTTGGGATGAATCTATTTCTCCAAAAATGATATTCGGCGCTACCGATTGGGTGCAATGATACTCAGCAAGTTCTGCAGATAGCCGGTATTCATCCATAAAGCCCGCGAAATGTGCTAATTCGTGAACAAACACTGAATAATCATCTAATTTATCCAGATACATTACACCTCTTTGGGTATAAGCCTTGCCCCGAGGTAGAATCACAATCAGATTTGAAATCACCTCATGATTTATTTGACCAATCACTTTTTCAAGATCACAGTACTGACGAATATCTTGTTCGTCACTTTCACATTCAAGTGAGCCTGAGGACAACCAAACAGGCGATTCCAAACATATATTTAAGCTTTTTAATCGTTGGTCATTTTTAAATTGTTTTGAAAGCTTTATCGCTTGCACTGTTGTATCAAGATCGGTAGACAGCATTTGAATGTTTTGTAAACACCCTAGGTTATTACTTTCTAAGTTTGAGATAGCACTAACATCTACAGGAGAATAACCTTTTACCGCTTCTAAATACTGCTTGGCTTTAAAACTACCTTTTACAGCGGCTACCTTGAACGCAGTAATAGCCTCTTGTTTAGCACCATTTTGATATAAATATTTCGCGTATTTAACGCCCAGACTAGCATCATACTTGGCGCCTTTAGATAACCATAGTTGTAGGTCGTCAGAGGCAACCTTGTCATCCTGCTCAAAGATGTATTTTGCATACAAAATTACCGCTGGGGCATAGTCTTTTTCAGCTGAATAAAGCAATAGTTGTCTAGCTTTATCAGTATCATCCGTTAACAGTGATAGTTCAAATAAAGCTTCAGCATTTCCCTGAGATGCAGCGATAGTAAAGTATTGTTTTTGTAGACTTTCTTTTTCAGCTTCATGCCCCATCACAATAGCGGCTGGCACATGCCCCAAGTGTGCTAGCTTATTTAACCAGTACAATTCTTCTTTAGAACCTAAGGCGAGGTCAAATAGCGTATTTGCGGCTTCAGAATGTCCAAGAGAAGCCGCGTTAAAAAGTAATAGCGGATTATTTAACTTTATGCCATCAGCGTACAATTTGTTTGCATTGTTGTTGGTGCTCGCCACGAGCAATAACGCAACACACAAAGGAATAAACTTATACACTATGGCCATAATAAGGGCTTAGTTTGGCGACACCGGTTTGGCTTGAGAAGCGCGAATATTACTTAACTCAATACGTGAATACTTGTGTTCAACAAACTCATGTACATTGGTGCTTAACGATAGTTTAAAGTAATTTGTTGCAGCTATCTGATTGCCTCTAGCCGCATGATATTTACCTAGGTAAAAATAGGCTTCACACAAACGGTTATTTAACTCTGTGTGCGAGTTAACATCGTCTAATAAACGCGCAACGACGGCTTTTTCAGATGCATTACCTAAATAAAAATCAATAATGACAGTTACCCAGTTGTCTTCATCAAGGTTTTTTCTGTGTTCAGCAAGGGCTTCAATTGCTTTGATAGGATCAACACTTGCGTCAGTGATATAAAGCCAAAGCACTCTATAAGGATCTGTCGGTTCTTTTTTCCAAAATGCAGTGGCATCTTTTACCGCTAATTCTGAGCGCCCACCATAATATAACGCAATCCCACGATTCAGTAGCGCAAAGTCATAATCAGGATTAAGTTCTAAAGTGGAATCAAATGCTTCATATGCTTGTACATAATTTCCCTGTTGAATGTGGTGAACACCAACAAAATTATGCGCACCTGCTAAATCAGGCTTTAAGCGTAGTGCCTCATTGTAATCGATGGCTGCCAAGCTGGTTAACCCAATGGCATCATAAGCAATACCGCGTTGATAAAGCAATTCTGCTCTTTCTTCATCATTCAGCGGCGCTTTGTAGAGAATATGAGTGTAACGCGCAATCACCATTTGCGTTCGCTGACTAATAGGCTCAGGTTCAGCTATTAATAAATTACTTTGCAGTGTGCGACTTTGGTCAAGCGACTGGCACCCTGATAATGTAGCGATAAACAGTAAAACGATTAGTGATATGCTGACGTCTTTGGTCACTTATACCTCGACACTTGCTCAATTATTATATTTTCCTGAAGATTATAATAAATTTAGCGCTGAAATGTTGGTTAATTTTGTTACTTTTCGTAAATACAAAAAAAGGAGCTATATAAGCTCCTTTTTGTCTATATCAGAACGATTAATCTTCGTCAGACGGTGCTTCAGCTTGAGGTTTCTCAATCAACTCTTTCATGCTTAAACGCACACGATTTTGTCGATCGATATCCATCACTTTCACGTCGACCATTTGACCTTCAGATAAATAATCCGTTACTTTGGCTACTCGCTCATGGGCGATTTGAGAAATATGTACCAAGCCTTCTTTACCAGGTAACACTTCAACAAAAGCACCAAAGTCTGCAATTCGAGTCACTTTTCCGTGATAAGTTTTTCCTACTTCAACTTCTGCAGTAACCGCTTCTATGCGACCAATAGCGATATCTGCTTTGGTTTTCTCAGTTGCAAAAATCTTAATTGTACCGTCGTCTTCGATCTCGATATTAGTGTCTGATTCTTCAGTAATAGAACGAATTGTTGCGCCACCTTTACCGATAACATCACGAATTTTGTCTTGGTCAATTTTCATGGTGTAAATACGCGGTGCAAATTCAGACATTTCATCACGGTGACCACCAATGGCTTGATCCATCACACCTAGAATATGTAAACGCGCTTCTTTAGCTTGTTTAAGTGCGATTTGCATGATTTCTTTGGTGATACCTTCAATTTTGATGTCCATTTGAAGTGCAGTAATACCCGTGGTAGTTCCCGCAACTTTAAAGTCCATATCACCTAAATGGTCTTCGTCACCAAGGATATCTGATAATACAACAAAGTTTTCATCTGATTTAACCAAGCCCATGGCAATACCCGCAACAGAGGCTTTAATTGGTACACCGGCATCCATCAACGCAAGTGACGTACCACATACAGAAGCCATAGATGACGAACCGTTTGATTCTGTAATTTCAGATACAACACGCACTACGTATGGAAATTCTTGTTCTGATGGCATTACCGCTTGAATACCACGCTTAGCCAAACGACCGTGACCAATTTCACGACGCTTAGGCGAGCCAATCATGCCAGTTTCACCCACACAATATGGAGGGAAGTTGTAATGCAACATGAAGCGGCTGTTAGAAGAACCAGATAAATCATCAATCATCTGAGAATCGCGCTCTGTACCTAAGGTGGCAACTACTAATGCTTGAGTTTCACCACGAGTAAACAATGCAGAACCGTGAGTACGAGGAAGCACACCTGTTGCAACGTGCAATGCACGAATAGTTTCAGGATCTCGACCGTCGATACGCTTCTCGCCTGCTAGGATGCGTGAACGTACAACGTCACTTTCTAATTCATGGGCTAAAGCTGAGATTTCAGCAGGATCTAAAGTTTCGTCTTCTTCGACTAACGCAGCTACAGTTTTTTCCGTTACCGCGGTTACCGCGTCTTTACGCTCCATTTTGTCAGAAATTTGATACGCACTTGTCATATCGGCTTCTGCTAATGCTTTTACTTTATCTTTAAGTGCAGTATTTACTTCTGGCGCAGTCCAATCCCATTTAGGCGTGTTAACTTCAGAAGCAAACTCATTTACTGCATTAATCACTGTTTGAGATTGCTCATGGCCATATACTACAGCACCTAACATTACGTCTTCTGACAATATTTGTGCTTCTGATTCAACCATTAATACAGCGCTTTCGGTACCAGCAACTACTAAGTCTAGTTGGCTAGTTTCCATCTCTGAAGAGCGTGTATTTAATACGAATTCGTTATCGATATAACCAACGCGGGCAGCGCCGATAGGACCATTAAATGGAATTCCTGAAATCGCTAAAGCTGCAGAAGTACCAATCATTGAAATGATATCAGTTGGAATTTCTGGATTTGCAGAAACCACTGTGATAACGATTTGCACTTCATTCATGAAACCTTCTGGGAATAAAGGTCTGATGGGGCGGTCAATTAATCGAGCTGTTAATGTTTCGTTCTCTGAAGGTCGACCTTCTCTTTTGAAAAAACCACCTGGGATTTTACCCGCTGCATAAGTTTTTTCTTGATAATTTACAGTCAACGGAAAGAAATTTTGATCGGGTTTTGCTTCTTTTTTACCTACCACAGTGACTAATACTGAAGTATCGTCCATGCTGGCAAGTACGGCGGCTGTTGCTTGGCGAGCAATCACGCCAGTTTCTAGTGTTACAGTATGCTGACCATACTGAAAAGTTTTTGTAATAGGAGTCACACTCTATCCTTTAAAATTAATGTTTTCTTTGCTTTTTAACGCGCGCATAGTATAGCGGCTAATATATGACAATGCCATGCTAATGGCGGATTTTTATGCCTAATTACTAGGAGTATTGGGTAAAAAAAATTAGTTTTTGAAAATTTCAGTCAGTTGATATCTGTTTTAAGCTTGCTTTAGTGGTGGTCAATCACAACTTATTATTCTTCATGTTTATCTCTACAGCTTTCACCAGACAATTCAAACTCAATGGTTGTATGATCAAGGGCAAAAGGCTGAAGCACAGTTGCAACTTGTTTTTTTAATGCTATTAGTCCTTCTACATCAAAAGACTTATCTAGTACAAGGTGAGCAGTTAATACGTGACTGGCGCCATCTAATGACCAAAAATGCACGTGATGTAATTCGTTGACGTTATCGATAGACAGTAAAGCTTTTTGTATTTTTTCCTGTTTTAAGCTGTCAGGATTGGCTTGTAGAAACAATTTAATGGTGTGAGTCAAATGCTTGCCAACGTTAAAAAGAATAAATAACGTAAACACCACAGACAACAAGGGGTCTAAAATCGGCCAGTTTACGAATTGCAAAACGATAGCGACAATCAACACCGCTACCCAACCAAGCATATCTTCCAACAGATGCCAGTTAAGCACTTTTTCGTTTAGGGTGTCTCCACCATGAAGTTTATAGGCGGCATAACCGTTTACCGCGACACCAAGAATCGCTAGCAGAATCATCCCTTCTGTGACTGGCATTTCCGGCGCCCATAAACGAGGGATAGCTTCAAACAACACCCATGCAGAGCCAACAACCAAAATCATACCGTTAATTAGTGCACCTAATAAACTTAGTCGTTTGAATCCGTAAGTAAATTGGTCTGTAGCATCACGTTTGCCAACCTTGCTCAGATACCAGGCCAAGCCAATGGATAATGAATCGCCCAAGTCATGCACTGCATCAGCCATTATAGCGACACTGTTTGTCAACCATCCACCAATGAATTCAATTATGGTGAAGCTAAAATTAAGCCAAAATGCCCAACTTATACGGCTTTCATCAATATCGTGATGATGATGGTGACCATGGGAATGATGGTGGCCATGACTGTGATTATGAGAGTGTTCATCAGAGTGATCATGATGATCGTGCATATGAACTCATCCTATTGATGCAAGGGAGTTAAAAACAAATAGCTATCAAAAGGAATGATATAGACTTTACGGATGTAAAGCCACATAGTTTGCAAAGTCATAGAATAAAGTAAATGCTAATAAAAGAAAAAGCCCATTTGGAAAATGGGCTTTTATTATTTGGTGCGGAAAGAGGGACTTGAACCCTCACGAGCATAGCTCACTACCCCCTCAAGATAGCGTGTCTACCAATTCCACCACTTCCGCATTTGAGTAATTAACAAATTTAGTTAGGTACGTCAGAATTATTATCGTCTGATGGCACATCTTCAGATACAGGCACATCTTCTGATACTGGCGCAGTAGCTTCTACCGGCTCTTCATCAATTAATGGTACTTCTAACGTCTCAAACTGATCTTCAGCTTTGCCTTGACCAGACGTAATACTGCCGATGATTAGACTTATAAGGAAAAATAAGGTAGCTAAGATGGCAGTCGTACGTGTCATAAAGTTACCTGATCCACTTGAACCAAAAACTGTGTTTGAACCGCCAGCGCCGAATGAAGCGCCCATATCAGCACCCTTACCTTGTTGAATTAACACAAAGCCTATAAGTGCAATAGCTACAATCAAGTATGCAACTAACAAAAATTCATATAACGACATCTATTTCCTCTCATTAGCAGCACTGCAAATGCTACTGAAACTTTCAACTTTCAAACTGGCCCCGCCTATTAATCCACCGTCAATATCGGGTTGAGCAAAAAGCTCTGCGGCATTGTCCTGATTAACACTGCCACCATATAATATTTGTACTTTGTCACTATCTTTGTGGATAGCACTCAGTTTTTTTCGAATAAACCCATGAACCTCTTGGGCTTGTTCAGGAGATGCTGTTTTACCGGTACCTATGGCCCAAATAGGCTCATAAGCAATAACGCATTTTTCGACAAAATCATCGCCGCACAGTGAAATAGCCGCGTCTAATTGTGCCCCAACAAAATCAAACACATCTCCGTTTTGTCTGACTTCTAACGGTTCACCAACACAAAATATTGGTGTTAAACCAGCTGCGATTGCGGTCTTTGTTTTTTCTGCCACAACAATATTACTTTCAGAGTGATCTTGTCGCCGTTCAGAATGCCCAAGAATGACATATTCACAACCGACTTCTTTAAGCATAGCTACAGAAATATCGCCAGTGTGCGCACCAGATTCAAACTGACTTGCGTTTTGAGCACCAAGGCAAAAGTTATTAGCTTTCCCTTGCGTAAGATAAACACTAGGTAAACACAAAACGACGGTAATATTGTCGTACTCTGATAACTGTTGTTTAAATTCTGTTAGCTTTTCAAGGCTACCGTTCATTTTCCAATTACCGGCGACCATCATGGTTCTTCGTTGCGACATAGATAACTCCCTGTGTGCACGCCCTAAAAAGCGGCGGTGATATTAACCAAGAGCGTGCGAAATAACAATAGCAATACGTAAAAAAATTTCAGTTACTTAGCCGCTTCTACCTCAAATGCGATAGTTTCAGCCCATTTTTTAGCTGTTTCAATATTTTCAGCCTCAACCATTACACGAATGAGAGGCTCAGTGCCACTTTTTCTAAGTAAAACGCGCCCTGATTCTCCCATGGCTTTTTCCGCTTCACTGACCGATTTGATAACATTATCCTTACTTAAAGGATTTCCCAGTTTACTATCAAATTTTACGTTTATCAGCTCTTGTGGGAATTTCGTGTACCCTGACGCTAATGAACTCAATGGCATTTGTGCTCTGAGCATGGCAGCAATTACTTGCAGGCCTGCAACAATACCGTCTCCAGTGGTTGCATAATTAAGGTTGAGTACATGACCAGAGTTTTCACCGCCTATCGCCCATCCGTTGCGCATTAATAGTTCCATGACGTATCGATCGCCAACATCTGCTCGTTGAAATGGAATGCCCAATTTTTCTAAGGCTAATTGCATAGCGAGATTCGACATTTTAGTTCCAACTACGCCACCTCCTTTTAAGCCGCCGTTTTTCAATGCATCACGTGCAATAATAAAGATGATTTGATCACCATCTACAACATCACCTGTTTCATCTACCATCATGATGCGATCGCCGTCACCATCTAATGCAAACCCAAAATCAGCACCATATTTTTTCACCGCGCTCACAGTAGTTTTGAGTGAGGTAGCCCCTACTTTTCGATTTATGTTTAAACCATCTGGCGCGGTACCGACTTCTATGACTTCAGCACCCAGCTCCCGCAAAACATTAGGGGCAATGTGATAAGTAGCACCGTGAGCACAATCAACCACTATCTTTAACCCACTTAAGGATAAGTCTGACGGGAATGTACCTTTACAATATTCAATATATCGCCCCGCAGCATCGTTTATGCGGGTTGCTTTGCCTAACTTATCAGAAGCGACACAAGTCATTGGCTGCTTCATTTGTTGTTCAATGGCCAATTCAATATCATCATCAAGTTTTTGACCTGAAGAAGAAAAAAACTTGATGCCATTGTCATAGTAGGGGTTATGTGAAGCACTTATTACAATGCCAGCTTCTGAACGAAATGTTTTTGTTAAATAAGCAATTGCAGGTGTTGGCATAGGGCCCAACAAGCCGATATTAATACCAGCGGCAGATAAGCCTGCTTCTAACGCTGATTCGAGCATGTAGCCTGATATCCGCGTGTCTTTGCCAATTAATACTTTGTTTGTTCCATGCCCTGCAAGTATTTTTCCAGCGGCCCATCCTAACTTTATAACAAACTCAGGGTTAATAACGCTTTCCCCTACTTTGCCTCGGATGCCATCTGTACCAAAAAACTCTCTCTTTGCCATCTTTATATCCTTGTTTAAAGACTGTCCAATTTGCTTATAATGTCCGCTGCATCTTTCATTTCTGGTACATCGTGTACTCGTAAAATATTTGCACCATAAAGAGCAGCTATTGTGTGTGTTGCGATATCACCGGCTATGCGTTGGTTCACTTCTCGATTCAACAAATTTCCAATCATAGATTTTCTCGACATTCCTGCTAATAAAGGCATATCGAATTGCTTAAAAACCGAAAATTTTTTCAGCATAGTGTAATTGTGATCAAGATTCTTGCCAAAACCAAACCCCGGATCCAAAATAATTTGTTCTCGTTTAAATCCTGCGTTCATCAATTCCTCAACCCTTTGCTTTAAAAACGCTACAACCTCTTCTAATACGGATGAATATTCTGGCTTATTTTGCATGGTTTGAGGGGTTCCTTGCATATGCATAATGCAGCAAGGAATTTGGTATTCGTGTGCCAATTTACTGGCAGCGCTTAATGCCCCGTCTTCAGATAGAGCTCTTACATCGTTTATTAGTCGAGCCCCCACTTTTGCGGCCTGTAGCATAACCTCAGCTTTACTAGTATCGACTGAAATCACACAGTCTAGATTTTGTGCGATTTTTTCCACCACAGGAATGACTCTTTCAAGCTCCTGTTCAAGGGATACTTTAGCTGCACCAGGTCGTGTTGATTCACCACCAATATCAATAAATGTGGCACCTGAATCTACCATGTATTCGGCTTGTTTTAAGGCTTTATCGACTTGATTAAACTTACCACCATCTGAAAAAGAATCAGGGGTAACGTTTAAAATGCCCATTATTTTAGGTGAGTCAAAGGTGATAGTTTTATCACCAAAAGTCATCTGTTTAAATTCGTTCACTCTCAAAGCATCCACACTTAGTTTAGATGAATGTATAAATTGCTAATTGCGCATAAATAGGAAAAGCGCCCATGCAGGCGCTTTCGTTTTTGCTAATCGAGTTAATTAGTAGTAGTGCTGGTATTTCCATCATCTGCTGGCTTGTCTTGCTTGCCAACGTCGATAGTAGCACCACCAGAAGGTTTATTATCGTCTGACTTGTTGTCTCTATCCCAATCTGCAGGAGGACGAACGTCTCTGCGTTCCATCAAATCGTCGATTTGTTTTGCATCTATAGTTTCATACTTCATCAACGCATCTTTCATCGTATGCAAAATATCCATGTTATCTTGCAAAATCTGATAAGCACGCTGATAGTTACGATCTATTATGTCTTTTATTTCTTTATCTATTGTACGAGCAGTTTCATCGGACACGTTGGCAGATTTGCTCATCGAACGTCCTAAGAAAACCTCACCTTCTTCTTCTGCGTACAATTGCGGACCTAATTTGGCACTTAAGCCCCATTGTGTCACCATTTTCTTGGCTATATCAGTGGCCCGTTCGATATCATTTGAAGCACCTGTAGTCACTGAATCTTCACCGTAAATGATTTCTTCGGCAATTCGGCCACCGAACAAACTTGATATCATGCTTTCAAGATGGCGTTTTGTATAACTAACACGATCTTGCTCAGGCAAATACATGGTCACACCTAATGCTCGTCCACGCGGGATAATTGACACCTTATATACTGGGTCATGTTCAGGCACCATTCTACCAACGATCGCGTGGCCAGCTTCGTGATACGCAGTCATGGCTTTTTCTTCCTCAGACATCACCATGGAACGACGTTCAGTTCCCATCATAATTTTGTCTTTGGCTTTTTCAAACTCTTCCATTGACACTAAGCGGCGATTTGAACGAGCAGCAAACAAGGCAGCTTCATTCACCAAGTTGGCTAAATCAGCACCAGAAAATCCAGGCGTACCTCGCGCTATTACAGATGCTACAACGTCATCCGCAATAGGTACTTTTCGCATGTGAACTTTCAGAATTTGTTCTCTTCCGCGAATATCAGGTAAGCCTACCACTACTTGACGGTCAAAACGTCCTGGACGTAGAAGTGCAGGATCTAGTACATCAGGACGGTTAGTCGCCGCAATTACTATAATACCTTCGTGACCTTCAAAGCCGTCCATTTCAACTAGCATCTGGTTCAAGGTTTGTTCACGTTCATCATGACCACCACCTAAACCTGCGCCACGTTGACGACCTACAGCATCAATCTCATCAATAAAGATGATACAGGGCGAAGATTTTTTGGCTTGTTCAAACATGTCACGAACACGAGATGCACCAACACCAACGAACATTTCTACAAAATCTGAACCAGAAATTGTAAAGAAAGGCACTTTTGCCTCACCAGCAATTGCTTTAGCAAGCAAGGTTTTACCTGTTCCTGGTGGCCCTACCATCAATACACCCTTAGGTATTTTTCCGCCTAACTTTTGGAACTTGGTTGGATCGCGTAAAAAGTCGACTAATTCCGTCACTTCTTCTTTTGCTTCATCGCAGCCTGCAACATCTGCAAAGGTGGTTTTAATTTGGTCTTCACTAAGTAAACGGGCTTTACTTTTACCAAATGACATAGCGCCTCTACCACCGCCGCCTTGCATTTGACGCATAAAGAATATCCAAACACCAATCAAAAGAAGCATAGGGAACCAAGAAATAAATATCTGAGCGAACCAGTTTGGTTGCTCTGGAGGTGTCCCGTATTGAATAACGTTATTCGTTTTTAAATCATCAATAAGTTTAGGATCTAACATCGGCATTGTTGTGGTAAACACAGTGCCGTTTTTCATTTGGCCTTTTATTTCGCGTCCTTCTATGTGCACCTGTGAAACATCACCACGCTGCACTTCGTTTAAAAACGTAGTGTAGTCCTTAGAAGCCCCCGCTGGCTCATTGCTTGTGAAGTTTTTGAATACCATCATCAACACAACAGCAATAAACAGCCATAAAATAAGATTTTTTGCCATGTCGCTCAAAGCTAATTACCCCTAAAATAAAAAATCTGGTTCACGCAATTACCGCATTTCCAACACTTAAGACTACTACACTTTACAGCCTTTAGCCACCAAATACGCCTCTCTAGAGTATGTTCATAGAGAATCCAGTGTTCTGGTCTTTACACTAGTAAATGCGGACTTTATTTCTCGAAAGAACTCATAAATCCCTTCACCATGGAAACCTTTTATTACAAAATTTCCATTTGGTTTAAGTACTGATCAGTACTTAAACCAATGCTAACTCACATTAACCATAAACATTGCCTGATGCACCTATTAATCGTCACTCGTAACACTTGCTATCTCAGACAATATAATAACTACGTTGTTCCCGCCAATTTTGTCCAATAACCTGTTTAAAACAATTTCGTTACCAAAGTTACCTTGCGAAAAATCGAGGCCTGACAAGAAGTCGTCAGACAACCTTTCATACACTACCTTACGCAATAACTGTACCACTACCGCTCACTTTTTCAGTGCAACATTGGTATTAACCATCACTTGTCACTGGCAAAATAATTCTTTTTCGTTATTCGCTTAATTCGCTAGATGCATTGTGCATAAAGTATAGGTAGAATAACGTTTTTCAAGTAACAACAACATAAAATAGTGAAATAATGCATTTAACTAATAAACAAAAACAATATTTAAAAGGACTCGCCCATAATCTAAAGCCAGTGGTACAGCTTGGTGGTAACGGTTTGACAGAAGGTGTACTCGCAGAAATAGAAAATGCATTGTCACATCACGAGCTGATAAAAGTTAAAATTCCCACTGACGATCGAGAAGAAAAAGCCTTGATCATAGATGCAATAGTAGCGGAAACCAGTAGTGAAAAAATTCAAACTATCGGCCATATATTGGTTATATACAAACCAAGTGAAGATCAGAAGATAAGCCTACCTAAAGCCTAGAAAAATATTCCCGCTATCTATATAGTTGCACTTACAACTAAAACTGTAGATTCTCAGGATTTAAAATATGAC
Organism: uncultured Glaciecola sp.; assembly: GCA_947496235.1. Taxonomy (GTDB): domain Bacteria; phylum Pseudomonadota; class Gammaproteobacteria; order Enterobacterales; family Alteromonadaceae; genus Glaciecola. The sequence goes on from CANMCE010000001.1 coordinate 366,164, forward strand.
AGAAAAAACAGTCAATGTAAGCGCACTAGTCACTGGTGGAAGCTCTGGTTTAGGTAGAGCTACCGTTGAAGTTTTAATCCAATACAATTACAAAGTAATTGTGTTTGACCTTAACCTAGACGCAAAAAACGAACTTGAACAATCCTTTGGCGCCAATAATATACTCTTCTATCAAGTTGATGTTACCAATGAAGCACAAGTGCAATCTGCGCTAACGAACTTACCTGACGCATTTGCGAATCTTAGATTATGTGTTAATTGCGCAGGAATAGCGCCCGCTAAGCGCACTTTAAATAAAGAAAACCAAGCTTACGCGTTAGCTGATTTTAGTAAAGTCATTAATATAAACTTGGTAGGTTCGTTTTGTGTTGCAAAAGAAGCTGCAGCATTAATGGCAAGCAATCAACCAGATCATGATGGTCAACGAGGCTGTATTATCAATACTGCTTCTGTGGCGGCATTTGAGGGGCAGATTGGTCAAACGGCATACGCAGCTAGTAAAGGTGGAATAGCGGGACTTACCTTGCCCATGGCGCGAGATTTAGCGCCACTAGGGATTCGTGTTAACACTGTAGCACCCGGGATAATGGGTACGCCTATGCTGTTAGCAATGCCTGAAAATGTGCAGCAGGGACTCACCGCTAATGTCCAAAACCCTAAACGTTTAGGCTATCCATCAGAGTTTGGCCGATTAGTGTTACATATTGCACAAAACAATTACTTAAATGGTGAAACAATTCGCCTCGATGGCGGCTTAAGAATGCCGCCCAAGTAAGCAATAAATTTAGTCGTCTTCAGAACCATTCACTATATCGAAAATGGCTTTCAATTTTCTGACAGCCATTTCATTGATGCTGTTACGTGGGTAATTTCCTTTACTATTGAGTTTACCGGCTTTTTTGCCGGTAATTATCTCTAGTGCTTGATCGACCGTTTTCACTGCATATACATGAAAATTACCTTCCGCTACTGCAGTTAGAATTTCTTCATCCAACACTAGATTTACAATATTAGAAGCGGGAATGATGACGCCTTGTTTTCCAGTTAATCCTCGGGACTGGCAAAGTTGAAAAAATCCTTCTATTTTTTCATTTAGGCCGCCCACCGCTTGTACCTCACCTAACTGATTGATACTGCCAGTAACAGCTATGCCTTGATCTAATTTTATATTTGTTAATGCAGAAATCAGGCAGAGTAGTTCAGCTAAAGACGCACTGTCGCCATCAATGTAGCCATAGGATTGCTCTAGGGCGATATTCGCCGACAATGTTAAAGGAAATTTCTGAGCATATTTATTACCCAAATACCCTGCAAGCAACATAACGCCTTTTGAATGGATGGATTGGCCTAATTCGACTTCTCTTTCGATATCAACTATGCCATTTGCCCCAGCGTAAACGCTGGCAGTGATTCTCGCGGGAGTACCAAAAGAAGAATCACCTATATCTAATACGGTGAGACCATTTAAGGTACCTTCGGCTTTCCCTTCAGTACTGATCAACACGTGTCCCTGATGGATATCCTGAAGAAATTGATCCGCTACACGACCAGTGCGAAATTTCTTTGCGGCTAGCGCTTGTTGTACGTGGGTAACTTGAATATTTTTACTTTTTTCTTTTTCGCAGAAAAATTTTATTTCGCTTAGCAATTCTATAATTTCGGCAAATTTTGCATTAATGCGCTGCTGGTGCTCAGAGGTCCGCATGCTGTACTTAACCAGACTGATAAGCGCTTGCTCTTCAATATCATTTAACCCAATGGCGTTAACTTGTTTTTTTATTCGGTGAACGAACTGTGCTTGGGTATCTGGGGTTAAATCAATATCATCATCAAAATCTACCAACACTCTACAGAGTTCGGGAAATTCATGATCATAGTCTTGTAGGGCGTAATATAAGGATCTTGAGCCTAATAAAATCAATTTGACGCTAAGCCCCATGGGCTCAGGTGTTAACGTCATTGAATTCACCATTCCAGGCTCATATTGCTGTAAATCCAATTTGATTTCACCGAATTTTAACGCCAGTTTAAGCGCATCCCAAACATGCTTGTGACCCAATAATTTATCTGCATCCACTACCAAATAACCGCCGTTAGCCTTGTGTAAAGCGCCAGCGGTAATCATTCGATAATTGGTAAACACGCTACCTTGAATACTGGTGTATTCAATTTTTCCAAACAAGTTTTGATAGGTCGGATTAGGTTCATAAATCAATGGCGTTTTTTGATTTACTGTATGCGCAACTAACACATTTGGAACATAGAGTTGGACCAACATTTCTTTATGATCATATTCGTCCATTTTACCGTCTTTTTCGGTTTCTCCGAGATTTTCAACAATTGTCTCTATCAGATGCTTTTTCATCGAAGAGATAAAACGCTGGATCTGAATGTTATCAGCATATTTTCGTTGCAACTCTTTGATTAAAGGGCGTATCGCTTGTTCTGTGACATCTTTTTTCAGTTGCTTACTTTTATCTGTGCTCTCTCGCTGCCAACTAGGCAATTCTAATAGCGCTTCGGTCAGAGCATTTTCTAAACGATCAATTAACTCATAATAATGCTTACGTTGATCATCAGGAAATGACGTAAATTCGCTGTCTGAAACGGGTTTTCCATCAACTAAAGGTGAAAAACTTATACTGTTACCATCTTCAATCAAAGCAACATTGTTATTTAGCGCTAACGCTTCAACATCGTCTATAGCTTGATCATATTTTTGTTCGTAATGGCGAGTTATCGCAGCTTTTTTACGTTGATAGCCTGGGTTTTCAAAGGCCACAGGAAAGGTTGCCAACACTTCGTCCACCAACGCCATAAAATCTTTCACTAGACCATGACTATCCCCTGCCCTTAGTTTCAATACAACGGGTTGTCGCTCGTTCTCATAGTTGTTTAAATAGCACCAATCAAAGATTTCTTTATCATGATTCAGTTGTTGACTGATGTAATCGTTAATTAAGGTGTAACGACCTGTTGCAGGTTCACCCATCACATAGATATTGTAGCCAGGTGCATCTACCCCTAATCCAAAAGCAATGGCTTGTTTCGCTCGTTCTTGGCCAATTAACGAGGCGCTGGATGATTTTTGTTCATCTACATCCGTGATTATTATGCTTGGCGCAAGCTGTTCTACTGATAAACGAAATTCGGTCATATTTATGTTTTACATCCAAAAAAACAGTGGTGAAGGGGTAATTTAAGCGACAAGTTTATATTAATTTTTAATATATGGGTAAAAACAGTGCAAAATGATTGTTTCTGGGCCAGCTAACAAGTTATTCTATAGGGCTAATGTTCAACATTATTTGCAGAGTAACAATAAAAGATGTCCAATACTCAGGTGTCAAACCCTTCAGAAACGAATAATTACGATCCTCAAACGATTGAAGCCAAAATGCAAAAACGCTGGGAAGAAAACGGCGTTTATAATGCAGATATAGAAAGTGACAAAGAAAAATTCTATTGCCTAAGTATGTTCCCTTACCCTAGTGGACGACTACACATGGGGCACGTCCGAAACTATACCATTGGAGATGTAATTAGCCGTTTTCAACGAATGCAGGGGAAAAATGTATTACAACCTATAGGTTGGGATGCGTTTGGACTTCCGGCTGAAAATGCTGCCATTGCAAATAAGACAGCGCCTGCTAGTTGGACCATGAAAAATATCGATCACATGCGCGGTCAACTAACGGCTTTAGGTTTTGGTTATGATTGGCGACGTGAGTTGGCAACCTGTAAACCTGACTACTATCGCTGGGAACAATGGTTTTTCACCAAGTTGTTTGAAAACGGCATGGTGTATAAGAAGAATGCCACTGTAAACTGGGATCCTGTTGACCAAACTGTGCTGGCTAATGAACAAGTTATTGATGGAAAAGGTTGGCGTTCCGGTGCCACAGTTGAACGTAAAGAGATTCCTCAATGGTTTGTTAAAATTACAGACTATGCAGAAGAGTTATTGAATGATTTAGAAAAATTAGAACAATGGCCTTCACAAGTAAAACTTGCACAAAAGAATTGGATTGGACGTTCTGAAGGCGTCAATCTGCGTTTCTCTTTAGCAAATGAAATTGCCGGTTATGAAGAGTTAGAAGTTTACACTACGCGTCCTGACACTTTATTCGGCGCCACCTATGTGGCAATCGCGCCGCAACATCCTATTACTTTAGCCTTGGCCGAAAACTCACCTGAATTACAGGCCTTTATTGAAAAATGTAAGCAAACAAAGACGTCTGAAGAAGAGTTGGCAACCATGGAAAAAGAAGGTATGCCACTTAATATAGACGTTATTCATCCGTTGACTGGGGATAAATTGTCTGTTTGGACGGCTAATTTCGTGTTGATGGATTATGGTTCTGGTGCCGTTATGTCGGTACCAGCTCATGACCAAAGAGATTGGGAATTTGCAACTAAGTATAATCTTCCTATTGTACAGGTAGTCGCACCGAAAGAAGGTGAAGACTGTGACATAGCGAAAGCTGCATATACGGAAAAAAATACGCTAATTAATTCAGGAGATTTTTCTGGCTTACCATTTCAAGAGGGCTTCGACGCTATTGCTGAAGCTTTACAGCAAATGGGCAAAGGTGAAAAAACTGTCAACTTTAGATTACGCGATTGGGGTGTTTCTAGACAACGATATTGGGGAGCTCCTATTCCAATAGTGAATGATGAATTAGGTCATTCATATCCGGTAAAAAGTGAAGATTTACCCGTCTTATTACCTGAAGATGTAGTCATGGATGGGGTCACCTCACCTATCAAAGCGGATAAAGAGTGGGCTAAAACCACTTATGACGGCAAGCCTGTTTTGAGAGAAACCGATACCTTTGATACCTTTATGGAATCTTCATGGTACTACGCAAGATATGCTTCATCACCTTCGGATGCCATGTTAGATCCCAGTGAAGCAAATTATTGGCTACCCGTAGATCAATATGTGGGGGGTATTGAACACGCCACTTTGCACTTATTGTACGCTCGCTTCTTCCATAAACTGATGCGAGACCAAGGGTTAGTTGCCAGTGATGAACCTTTCGAAAGACTATTATGTCAGGGCATGGTTTTAGCTAATGCATTTAGTGCTAAAGCGGATGATGGCAAAGAAGTCTGGTTTGCCCCTAATGATGTTGAAGTAGAACGTGATGACAAAGGTCGCATCGAAAAAGCTTGGGTGAAAGAAACGGGTCAGGCGGTAGAATATGCCGGCATGATAAAAATGTCGAAATCAAAAAATAATGGTATCGACCCTCAATCAATGATCGATATTTACGGCGCTGACACTATCAGACTTTATACCATGTTCGCTGCGCCGCCGGAGCAAGACCTAGAATGGATTGAGTCTGGTGTTGAAGGTGCTAACCGCTTCTTAAGACGTTTGTGGCGTTTGGTTAATGAGCATGTTTCTCAGGGATTAACGTCAGCTCAATTAGACGTGAAAAGTTTAACCAAAGCACAAAAGCTGTTGCGAAAAGAAATTCATTCTGCTATTGAAAAAGTGACTGATGACATAGGTCGACGTCAGACGTTTAATACAGCCATCGCGCGTATGATGGAATTATTGAATGCATTAAGTAAATATGAAGTTAGCGATGCTCAAGATAAAGTGCTTTATCAACAAGGATTAACCGTTTTGGTACAAATGCTAAACCCTGTAACTCCGCATATTTGTGAAGAAATGTGGGAATTATTAGGTAACAGCGAAAATTTACAGACCTGTGACTGGCCTGAACTAGACAAATCAGCGTTAGTTGACGATGAAAAACTCATCGTTGTTCAAGTAAATGGTAAAGTGCGGGCAAAAATTACGGTTCCAGCTGATATAAGCAAAGAAGATTTAGAAAAATTAGCCACGACTCAAGAGAATGTGCAGAGTTTTATCGAAGGCAAAGCCTTGAGAAAAGTTATTGTAGTGCCAGGTAAACTGGTTAACATAGTGGCCAATTAAATGACTAGCTTGAAAGCAATTTTAATAGTCGTCATCTCACTAAGTTTAAGCGCTTGTGGATTCACCTTACGTGGTTCTCAAGCCCTTCCTGAGCAACTGACGACTGTTATAATTAAAAGTCCTTTGCAATATGCACCTATTTCACGCACTTTAAGTGAACGACTACCTGTATATCAGTTAAATGGGTATTCTATGGAACAGGCAATGACAATGTCTTTTGTTCAGGGTAGCCTTGTACAAATCACTTTGCAGCCAGAACAGTTGGAGCGTAGGTTGTTATCTATGTTCAGCAACGGTCAAGTAGCGGAATATGAGCTTTTATATACCATAGATTATCAAGTGCAGTTCCCTGATAAACAAATTATCAATCACAGCGTTACTGTTGCCCGTGAATATCAAGAAGACCCAAATAGAATTTTGGCTAAGACTCGCGAGCTGGAAGAGGTGATGCAAGAAATGCGCAATGAAACTGCTGATAGGATGATTCGTTTGCTTTCAAGTCAGTATGCCACCTCTTTACCCGCGGAAGAATAAGCACTTATGCAATTGAATGTGCAATCAAGTCTGCAAAAGATACAGTCTGAAGCTCTTCCTCCGATATTCTTGCTATTTGGTGACGAGCCTCAACAAAAACTTGATGTTATGGATGCCTTACGTAAACAAGCCGTTGAGCAAGGCTATACGGAGCGCCACAAATTTACCGCAGATAGCGATTTTAACTGGCATCAACTTGCCGAAACAGCGCAAACCATGTCTTTGTTCGCTGATCGTCAGTACATTGAATTGGAATTACCCACAGGCAAACCTGGCACAACTGGATCTAAAGCACTAATAGAATACAGTGAATCTGCATCCGAGGATGTTTTTCTGCTTATACATGGTCCACAAATTGGTCAAGATGTTAAGAACAGCAAGTGGTTTAAACAACTGAGTACGCAAAGTTGGTTTTGTCCCTGTTATCAATTAAAAGACAATCAACTTAATGCCTGGATCAGGCAGTATGCTCAACAATTATCCTTGCAACTTGGTCCTAACGAGGCCAGCATCATAGCAGAAATGAGTGAAGGCAATCTGTTAGCAACGAAACAGGAATTAGATAAACTATCTTTAGCCTATGCGAACCAAACCTTGACTGAAAAAATGATTTTGGACGCATTAGTTGAGCAGTCAAAATTTACGGTATTCCAACTGGTTGATGAAGTTTTGCTAGGGAATATTGATAAAGCTTTAAAAATTCTGCAGCAATTGGAAAGCGAAGGTGTAGAACCTAATGCAATCCTGTGGAATTTGATTAATGAAAATCAACGCTTACTGGATTGTAAACAACAAGCGGCTACCGGTAAGATACAGTTTGCCAAATTAAAAATTTGGCCTAGCCGTCAAGGGTTGTATTCAGCGGCATTAAACAGATTAGATGAAAATGCGTTAATGCTAATGCAAAAACACCTGCAACAAGCTGATGTTTTGTTAAAATCTCAAACACCGCCTAAACCTTTTGTGATTTTGGCACATCTAATGCTTTTATTCCTACCGGTAAACCTGTCATCGCTAGAGTTGTTGTGATGATTTTATGAATCGGTTAATCTGAATTTAGAAAGGGCTTCCCCTTTAATTTTTTACTTATAAAGGATAAATATTGAACCCAAAAGAATTTACCCAATTTGTCGTTGATAAACTGGAAGACATGAAAGCCCGCGACATCATCGTTATTGATGTCAGTGGAAAGTCCAGTGTTACCGATACATTAGTCATATGTTCTGGTAATTCAAAACGCCATGTTTCATCAATTGCAGACAACCTTATTGTTGAATGCAAGCACACTGAACACTCTCCCCTGTCAGTTGAAGGCAAAGATACTGGCGAGTGGGTGTTAGTTGACTTAGGCAATGTGGTTGCGCATATCATGCAAGATGAAACCAGAGACTTTTATCAATTGGAAAAACTTTGGCAATAACTCCTGTTTAGGGACAATATAATCCATTATGCAAATTCAAGTAGTCGCTGTAGGGAACAAAATGCCTGATTGGGTCGTCCAAGGCACCAACGAGTATTTAAAACGTTTTCCGAACGACTGTCATATGTATTTCACTGAAATCGCTTTAGGCAAAAGAAGTAAAACCGCTAACTTACAAAATCTCATTGATGCTGAGGGCGCTAAATGCTTAGACGCGATCCCCAAAGGAAATCGTGTTATTGCCTTAGAAGTTAAAGGCAAACAGTGGGATACGCCGACCCTAGCGAAAAAATTAGATGCGTGGAAAATGGATGGTCGCAATTTGAGTTTGCTTATTGGTGGGCCAGAAGGTCTCTCCCAGCAATGTAAGGATGCAGCAGAATCATGGTGGTCCTTATCAAACCTAACACTTCCCCATCCTATGGTAAGAGTAATGGTCACAGAAGCACTTTATCGTGCATGGTCAGTCACTCAAAACCACCCTTACCATAGAGAGTAATATGGCGCCTAAACGACAAACCATAAGAGACCATTCTGCAGAAGCAAATTTATTTGCTCGCCGAGCCTTTATTTCAGGTCTATTTGTTGTCTTTTTTATGGGATTGATTTTACTCAATCTCTACAATTTGCAAATTAATCAGTTTGAAGACTATCAAACACGCTCAAACGGCAATCGAATTAAGCTACTTCCTGTAGCGCCAAACAGAGGGTTAATTTACGATCGAAACGGCGTTATTTTAGCCGAAAACAGACCGGTATTTAGTTTAGAAGTGATCACTGAACAGGTAGATGATTTAGAAGCTACGATAAATGACTTAGCAAGCCTAATGAATCTTAGTGAAGAGGAAATACAAGAATTTCATTCCGAACGCAAAAAACTGCGCCGGTTCAAACCTGTTGCATTAAGAAAACACTTAAGCCATCAAGATGTGGCTCTTTTTTCAGCTAATCAGCATAAATTCCCCGGTGTAAGCATTGAAGCAAGGCTTTCTAGACATTACCCCTTTGAAGATTCTCTTACCCATTTATTAGGTTATGTTTCTCGCATCAACAAACGAGATCTAGAGCATTTAGAAGCCACGGATCAAGCAGCCAATTACGCAGATACACACGACATCGGTAAACAAGGCATTGAAAAATATTACGAAACAATGCTGCATGGACAAGTGGGATATCAACAAGTTGAAGTGAATAATCAAGGTCGAATTATTCGTGTTTTAGATTTTCAACCGCCAATTCCCGGACAAGATCTTGTCTTAAACGTAGATATTAAACTACAACAAAAAGTACAAGAACAACTTGAAGGGAAACGTGGCGCTATCGTCATTTCAGATCCTAGGACAGGCAGTATCTTGGCCTTGTACAGCAATCCAAGTTACGATCCAAACTTGTTCGTCGATGGCATCAGCCAAAAAGAATATTCAAAGTTGATAAACTCGCGGGCAAGTCCTTTATTAAATAGAGCGACTCAAGGCAGATATCCGCCTGCTTCGACAATAAAACCTCATTTAGCCTTACTCGGCTTGGAAAAAGGCATCATTGATAAAGATTCAACCATTCGAGATTACGGCACTTACCGTTTGCGTAATGTTGACCATGTCTGGCGAGATTGGAAAAAAGGTGGTCATGGAGTAGTTGACGTCACCAAGTCGGTTGAGGTTAGTTGTGATGTGTTTTTCTACGACCTCGCCTATAAATTGGGCATAGATAATATTCACGAAGGTATGACTAAATTCGGTTTTGGTCAATTTTCTGGCATCGATTTGAATGAAGAATCAGCAGCGCTGATGCCCTCTAGAGGATGGAAGCGCGCCCGTCATAACGAACCTTGGTATATTGGTGATACCATCCCTGTTGGCATAGGACAAAGCTTCTGGAATGTGACGCCTCTTCAACTCGTGCAGTCGCTTAACATTTTAATTAACCGAGGCATGCGTCATAACCCCCAACTGTTACGCGGGGTGCTACAAGAAAATCAACTAGTTGAGCAACCCATAAAGTCAACCCGCGCTGTTGAAGTACATAAACCTGAGAATTGGGACATAGTATTAGACTCACTCTATGGCACTGTTAATCGCAAACATGGAACAGCAAGAAACGCATTTAGAAATACAGACTACATTTCTGCGGGTAAAACGGGTACAGCTCAATTATTCTCTGTTGGCCAAGATGAAGAGTACGAAGAAGAAAATGTCTCTTTGTATCTAAGAGATAACGCCATGTATATTGGATATGCACCCTATGACAAACCTGAATTTAGCATCGCTATTGCCATCGAGAATGCAGGCGGCGGAAGTTCAAATGCAGCGCCAGTCGCTAGAAGCTTGATGGATTTTTACTTTGAGCAACAACAAGGGGTTATTGCTCAGTCGGCCAATTCACCCAATACTGCTGTAAATAGCCAATAGTCATGACTGAATTAAAAACCAACAAAGCAACTTATCTTGAACGGCTACACATAGATGCGTTTTTGCTTTTCTGCTTATTAAGTTTGATGTTTGTGGGTCTATTGACCATATATTCATCAGGTGGGCAAGAAATGGACTTGGTCTACAGACAGCTTATACGACTTGGCTTGGCACTCACTGTTATGTTTGCGTTAGCTCAAGTACCTACCTTATTTTTACGCCGTATTTCAGTATATGCATATGGCATAGGTGTCTTCATGTTAGTAGGCGTGCTTTTATTTGGTGATATGGGTAAAGGAGCGCAAAGATGGCTTGATTTAGGGTTTGTTCGCTTTCAGCCGTCGGAAATTATGAAACTAGCTGTACCTTTGATGTTGGCTGCGTATGTTAGTCGTAGAAGCCTGCCCCCGAAATTCAGTACAATTTTAATTGGTTTTGGTTTGGTGTTTATTCCAACCATATTAATTGCAAAACAACCAGACTTAGGTACCTCATTATTGATCGCTAGTTCTGGAATATTTGTTTTATTCCTCGCCGGATTATCATGGAAGCTAATCACAGTAATCGCCGGTTTAGGTGGCGCCTTCACCCCTATCATGTGGTTCTTCTTAATGAAAGATTACCAAAAACAAAGGGTGACCACATTTTTAGATCCTGAAAGTGATCCCTTAGGTTCCGGATACCACATCATTCAATCTAAAATTGCGATTGGTAGCGGTGGATTAGACGGCAAGGGTTGGTTACAGGGAACACAATCTCAATTAGAATTTTTACCTGAACGCCACACGGATTTTATTTTCGCAGTATTTAGCGAAGAATTTGGACTAATCGGTGTGATTGGGCTACTAATAATGTACTTATTTATTATTTTTAGAGGCTTGTACATTGCCAGTCGAGCTCAAGATCCCTTTAGTAAATTATTGGCCGGCAGTATCACTCTAACGTTTTTTGTGTATGTTTTTGTGAATATGGGAATGGTATCTGGACTACTACCTGTTGTAGGAGTTCCCCTACCTCTGATAAGCTATGGAGGAACGTCAATGGTGACACTCCTTGCGGGATTTGGCATATTAATGTCTATCAGTACCCAACAACGATTGTTATCGAGGTAAATACCTTAATCGTTTAAAAATAAAAATCAGGATACACATGATGAAAAACAATAAAAATGTATACCTGTCTCTTGCGCTAATAGTTTTTCTAACACAAGGCATTGTGGCTTGTTCTTCGACGTCCAATACAAGTCGCTATAGTCAAAAACAAGATTCAGCTCCTACTTTTGAATATGGAGATCTGGACTATGTGGAACCTAATCCTGTGTTTGAACCTTATAACGTATGGACAAGTCGACCTTATAAAGTTAACAACAGATACTATACGCCCCTCATGACTGGAAAAGGTTTTGAACAAGAAGGGTACGCGTCATGGTATGGACAAAAGTTTCACGGTCACAAAACTGCCAATGGTGAAACCTTTGACATGTTTCAGTTGACTGCAGCTCATACGACACTGCCATTACCTTCCTATGTAAGGGTCACTAACACTGAAAATAACAATACTGTAATTGTGAGAGTCAATGACCGTGGACCTTTTCATGATCAAAGAATTATTGATTTGTCTTACGCGGCGGCTAAAAAGTTAGGCTTTCGTAATAAAGGGGTTGCTAAGGTTAAAATTGAAGTCATTCATGTAGATGAAAGCGGTTTAGTGACTATTGGTAAGCAACCTCAAGATACACTTGTCGCGAAAAACCAAGCGCCAACCTTAAGCCCAGCAGACGTTAACGTCGAAGAGACGATTACTGAGTCAGTTACAGACGATATCAAGTTACCTCAACTATTTGTGCAGGTCCTAGCGCTAACAGATGCAAATAAAGCACAGGATTTAGCGCGTGGTTTAGCTAACTTATTACAGTTACCTACCCACATCCCTAAACTTGAAAATATCTATAAATTACAAGTAGGCCCTCTTGAAAATGAACAAAGTGCCAAAAAAGTAATCCAACATTTGAGTAATATTGGGTTTGAAAATGCCTTCACAGTGGAATTAACGCCCCAATAGTACTTATCAGCAATCTTGGCTCCAAAATGAATATAGAATGCCATATTCAAGGGTGAGATATGCCTCACAATCATGTAGAATACGCCGCATTATGCGAAATTAAAAAATAATACAAAAAGGTTAATGATAAAAAATGCGCTACGTTAAATACCTTACGCTTGTGACCGCTATGGTCGTTAGTATGCTTGCACAAGCATCCATTGTTATCCCCCCTGCTCCCGCAGTAGATGCTAGTGGTTTCTTGCTCATTGACCACAGCAATGGTCACATCATCGCATCTAAGAATGCCGAACAACAATTGCATCCTGCAAGTTTGACCAAAATTATGACTGTGTATGTGGTTGGTAAAGAGATACAAGCTGGCAATATCAGTCTTACTGATAAAGTTACAATCTCGGAAAATGCATGGGCAAAGAACTTTCCAGACTCATCTAAAATGTTTATTGAAGTGGGCACTCAAGTAACCGTAAATGAGTTATTGCAAGGTATCATAGTGCAATCTGGTAACGATGCTTGTGTGGCAATAGCTGAACATGTTGCAGGTTCAGAGTCTGCATTTGCTAGCATGATGAATGCCCATGCGGCCAATCTAGGCATGACACAAAGTCATTTCGTCAACTCTCATGGTTTACATGATCCTGACCACTACACCTCACCTCGCGACATGGGAATTTTATCTCGCGCGTTAATTGCTGAGTTACCTGACATGTATACCTATTACAGCCAAAAAGAATTCAGCTATAACGGTATTAAGCAGTTTAACCGTAATAGTCTATTATGGGACAAGAGCCTAAATGTTGACGGTATTAAAACTGGACACACATCAGATGCTGGTTATTCCTTAATAACGTCCGCGACTCAAGGCGACATGCGTTTAATTTCTGTTGTCATGGGCACTGATAGTGAGCAATCAAGAAAAACAGAGAATAAAAAGCTGTTACGTTATGGTTTTAGATTTTTTGAATCGGCCTCTCCATATAAGGCCGGTGATAGTTTCGTCGCTCACCGAATTTATATGGGTGATAAAGAAACCGTAGAGTTAGGTATTAATCAAAATGTTAATATTACTATTCCACGGGGACAGTCAAATAGCTTGAAAGCGCATTTTGAGATTAATGAACAATTAACGGCACCTTTATCCAAGGGGCAAGAAGTGGGTACGCTGGTACTTAAGTTAGACGGCGATCAAATAGCTGAATATCCACTTGTTACCCTAGAAGAAGTGCAAGAAGGTGGTCTGTGGTCTAAAGCTATGGACTATATGGTGTTGAAACTTGGTTTGGAGGATTAATGGATACGCGATTTGATGAATTGCTCGATTTTCCTTGTATGCAAACGTTCAAGGTCATGGGACTAGCGCAACCTGAATTACCTTCGCTTGTTGTTGAATGCTTACAACAACACGCGCCAGGTGATTATTCGCCTAGCATAAAACCTAGTAGTAGAGGTAACTATCATGCTGTTAGTGTTGGTGTACGAGTGACCAGCAAAGAACATATGGAAACCATTTACACAGAATTGGCCAAAATTGAAATTGTGCGAGTAGTACTTTAATTGAGCGTTGTCTGAGATGTCTTTACCCACTTATGTTCGGCAATTGGGACTAACTGAGTATCTGCCTATTTGGCATAAGATGCAGACTTTCACAGACGTAAGAGACCAAACTACGCCTGATGAAATCTGGTTATGTGAACATAAACCCGTTTTTACCCAAGGCCAAGCAGGTAAAGATGAGCACCTGTTAGCGCCTGGTGATATTCCCGTAGTGCCAGTTGACCGAGGTGGTCAAGTGACCTATCACGGTCCTGGACAACTCATGATGTACATATTACTTAACGTAAAACGGCGTAAACTGGGTGTTCGTGAGTTAGTAACTGCAATGGAAAATTGTATAGTGAACACGCTAGCAGAATTTGGTACTCAGGCTAATGCTAAACCAGACGCACCTGGTGTTTATGTTGATAATAAAAAAATTTGTTCATTAGGGTTAAGAATTCGTAAAGGTGCTTCTTTTCATGGATTGGCATTTAATGTTGATATGGATCTTTCGCCTTTTCAACGAATAAATCCATGTGGATATGCCGGTATGCAAATGATAGATTGTAACTATGTGCCGGGACCAAAAAACACCGATCAAGCTGGCGAATCTGTAGTTAAACATTTTTGTCAGATTCTTGGTATTAATAACTTAGTATTCAAAGAAGGTTTTGATGAGTAATTCACGACCACAAGCAGGGGTAAAACTGCGTGACGAGGACAAGGTAAAACATATACCTGTTACTGTGATCCCAACAGAAAAAGAGCAGATGCTGCGCAAACCTGAATGGATTAAGATCAAATTACCTCGCTCAACAGATCGCATTGATCATATAAAAAGCACGTTGCGAAAAAATAAATTACACAGCGTTTGTGAAGAAGCTAGTTGTCCTAACTTAGCAGAATGTTTCAATCATGGTACGGCTACCTTCATGATTTTAGGAGACATTTGTACCCGCAGATGCCCGTTTTGTGATGTGGCTCATGGTAAGCCATTACCGCCAAGTGCTGAAGAGCCTGAAAAGTTAGCCAAAACTATTGCAGAAATGGCCTTGCGTTACGTTGTTATCACATCGGTAGATCGAGATGATTTACGTGACGGTGGTGCGCAGCACTTTGTCGATTGTATTAATGCGATTCGTGAACATTCGCCCACTACAAAAATTGAAGTATTAGTGCCAGATTTTCGAGGTCGAATGGACAAAGCTTTAGAGATATTCAAACACGGCTTACCTGACGTGTTTAATCATAACCTTGAAACGATTCCACGTTTGTACCGTGAGTGTCGTCCTGGCGCTAACTATCAGTGGTCTTTGACACTACTGCAAAAGTTTAAACAACAACATCCTGAAATCCCAACCAAATCGGGATTGATGATGGGTATGGGTGAAACCAATGATGAGATGCAAAAAGTGTTAGAAGATCTCAGAGCCCATCAGGTAGATATGCTCACCTTAGGGCAATACTTGCAACCCAGTAAGTTTCACTTTCCAGTAAAACGTTATGTTCCCCCGGCAGAATTTGATGCCTTAGGCGAATTTGCCAAACAAATAGGCTTCACCCATGCAGCTTGCGGCCCTATGGTGAGATCAAGTTACCATGCAGACAAACAAGCCCAAGGGGTTGAAGTAAAATAAAACAAAAAGCCATCAAAATTGATGGCTTTTTACTATATTCGTTCATTATTTAACCTTATTTTGTAATTTTATTACATTTTAGCTGAAATCGTTTTCGTAATCTCACATTAATATATTCATAACATCCTATTCATACTTTGTTATAAAAAAGCAATTTTATTTGCGATTTTGGTATTAAAAACGCAAATACCCCTTGTTTATCAAGACATTTAGCACTAACATCAAATTTCCACCTACTAACGCCGAATGAAGTGAAATGAAACTGAAAGACGCCCTGAAAGATTACAATATTATTACGAATGCTGAGATTGTATATAATCCAGATTACGAAACACTTTACAAAGAAACCACGGATTTAGGTTTATCTGGCTTTGAAAAAGGAGTAGATACTGAATCTGGGGCTGTTTGTGTTCACACCGGTAAATTTACTGGCCGCTCCCCTAAAGACAAATACATTGTTAAAGACCAAACGACAGAAAATACAATATGGTGGGGAGATAAAGGCCAAAACGACAATAAACCTATTTCACAAGAGGTTTGGAATGACCTGAAACAATTAGTTACCAACCAACTTAGCGGCAAACGCTTGTTCGTGGTTGATGCTTTTTGTGGTGCAGACGTTGCCACCCGCTTAGCAGTAAGGTTTGTTACCGAAGTAGCTTGGCAGGCACATTTTGTGACCAATATGTTTATAACACCAAGCGCGGAAGAATTGGAAAACTTTACACCAGATTTCGTGGTTATGAATGGTGCTAAAACTACCAATCCAGATTGGCAAAAACATGGATTGAATTCGGAAAATTTTGTTGCTTTTAACTTAACTGAAAAAATTCAATTGATTGGCGGCACTTGGTACGGTGGAGAAATGAAAAAAGGTATGTTCTCCATGATGAATTACTACCTTCCTTTGCAAGGTATCGCCTCCATGCACTGTAGCGCAAATGTTGGTGAACAAGGTGATGTTGCTATATTCTTTGGACTATCCGGAACCGGCAAAACTACCCTATCGACTGATCCTAAACGACGCCTGATTGGTGACGATGAACACGGCTGGAATGATGAAGGCGTGTTTAATTTCGAAGGCGGATGTTACGCAAAAACGATAAAACTTAAAAAAGAAAACGAGCCTGATATCTATAACGCGATCAGACGTAATGCGCTGTTAGAAAATGTGGCGGTTGATGAGAATGGTAAGATAGATTACGACGACGGTTCTATTACTGAAAATACGCGAGTCTCCTATCCTATTGACCATATTGAGAACATTGTTAAGCCAGCATCTAAAGCTGGTCATGCTAAAAAAGTAATATTTCTCACGGCAGATGCATTTGGTGTTTTACCTGCTGTCGCTAAATTGACCCCAGAACAGGCTCAATATTACTTCTTAAGCGGTTTTACCGCTAAGTTAGCAGGTACGGAAAGAGGAATAACTGAGCCAACACCTACATTCTCTAGTTGTTTTGGCGCAGCATTCTTATCTTTGCATCCAACCCAATATGCGCAAGTTCTCGAAAGTCGCATGCAGGCGGTAGGAGCACAAGCCTATTTGGTAAATACTGGTTGGAATGGCACTGGAAAACGTATTTCAATTAAAGCGACGCGTGCCATCATAGATGCAATCCTAGATGGCAGTATTGAAAATGCAGAAAGTTTCCAACTGCCTATTTTTGATTTAGCTATTCCTAAAGCTTTGCACGACGTGCAAAGCCAATTATTAGATCCTCGTGCAACTTATGAAGAAAGTGATACTTGGTATGAAAAAGCCGAAAGTTTAGCTGAAAAGTTCATTCAGAACTTCGATAAGTTTACGGACACCACTAAAGGAAAAGAATTGGTCGCTGCTGGCCCCAAAATTCTGGTGGTATAACGAGTTAACGCATTAGTGAAAAAGCTTGTTCATTATTGGCCACTGCTATAGTGGCCTTTTTTTACAAGGCTTTTCTGGTTGGCGCCACCACGTTGGCAAAAATTAACCCTGCGACTAAAGACATTAAGATTAAAAATGTTTCTTGCCCAATGTGGTCAGCCTGAACAAAGTTTTGGCCAGAGATAAAAGCATTTAGTCCGATATAAGTTTTTGAGCCAGGAACCAACACAATCAATCCATGCATTGCAATAATAGTTGAAGGCTTGTTGACCATACGGGTAAACACATTCGCAAATACACCTAAGGCAAATGCTCCTAAAAAGGCACCTAACCCTTGTTCGAGGTATGCTGAACTCCATTTGGTTGTAGCATAGGCCAAAATAGTGGCTAATATTGCCCAAGGAATATCGCTAACCTGAGTTCGAAAAATTGTTACTAAGCCTAAGCTTAAACCTAAGACACCAAGCCACTGCACCCAAAACGGCATGGGTTGGTTAACCTGCACGGTAAATTCACCTACCAGCGCAACACTTAAATAGATACCCAAAAAAGCGCCAAAATATAGTTTAAATAGCTGCATAGCAGCATCCATAATTCTAGCTGTACCAGATACTAGATTACGCGAAGAAAGCTCTGCTAGCCCCATAGTGAGGGACAGTCCGGGGACTAGAATTATCAACGACGATAATATAATTAACCAAATATTTATCCCATGAAAATAATGATATGAGAGCATGCTAGCAATAAAGGCTACTGAGAATGAAGCTACTGGCTCTAACATTAAATTCACGCGTTTACTTTTTTGCGCCCATAGCGTCCACAAATAAACCACCAAACCCAGCACTGAGGATATCAGTACTTCGCGAATACCTGCAGCCATCAAAGTAGCAAAAGCACCTGTAGAGATAGCAAAACCAAAACCTGTCACAACACGACCGTAAGGGCTTGGCAGTGCATCAATGTGATCTAATTCAGCATCTGCTTCCGATAGATTGATTTCACCTTTGAGTAACTTCCCAGCCAGAGCGTCTGTTTTGGCCAATGCATTTAGATCTTGTTCTCCCGGATTTAAGCGCGCCGCATGTGTGTATTCGTCTTCATGACGGTCACTCCATATCACGAAAGTCAATGATGTAGGTGTTGATATAAAAGATGCACGAACGCCTAAATAACTGGCAATTTCAGTTAAGTATGCCTCTAATCGAAAAGCTGGAGTTCCATATTTATGTAGCATTTTACCCAGCTTTACAATAAAGCGTCTTATTTGTGTGAATTCAGTTTTGTCCATGCCCGTCAATTATAGTCTTTAAAAAATGTAGCTGTAAAAATATCTGCGCTATTTCTAATAGCCGCAATGATAGTCATGTTATTACGGCTGACAACAGATAATATTTATCACTTATTCATTAGTATTTCTAATCGATTAGTCACTAATTCCAACACAGTCTATTCATAAACGCGTGTTGATTTAACGCAAGCGAAAGCGATAAACACATATTAGGGGTTTATAAACCGATTCGCTAAGGATATAGTGAATAAAATCAATAAGATCATTTAACTGGACTGTTGGAATATCATTATGGGTCAACAATTTGAAAAGGATCACTTTTCAGAACAGGATTTTCTTGAGTTTAGCCAACGACTTCATAAGCAGATTTATCAATTACGGGATAAAATAGAAACCAAAGGCTTTTCCAGTGGCCCAGCTTCATTTGGTGCAGAATTAGAACTTTATCTACTTGATGAAGAATTCAACCCTAAATGCACGAATCAAAACATTTTAAAAACCGCAAATAACCCTCTGCTCACAGAAGAGTTAAATCAATATAATTTGGAAATTAATTTATCCCCAGTCGAATCAGCACCAGACGCATTGAGTCAAATGCAAACTCAATTATTACAAGAGTTAGACAAATTAGAGAATCATGCTCAAGAGCATCAAACACAATTCATGCCCATAGGTATTTTACCGACGTTAGAAGAACGGCATTTGCATATCAACCATATGACAGATCTGCCTCGCTATCGAGCTTTGACTCATCAGCTCTCTACCGGCAAAAGTGAACCTTTTCATGTGGATATTAACGGGTTTGAAAGTCTGCGAATGAGTTGTGCAGAAGTGACGTTAGAGGGAGCTAATACATCTTTTCAAGTCCATTATAAAGTGCCTGCTGATGATTTCCCGAACCTGTTTAACGCAGCACAATTGGTCACGCCATTGGTCTTAGCAATAGGCGCCAATTCCCCTTTGTTTATGGGTAAAAAGCTGTGGCAAGAAACCAGAATTGCCCTGTTTAAACAATCTATTGATAACAGAACGAAAGAGCTCACTGAATGGCGTCAACCAGCGCGAGTATCCTTTGGTCAAGGTTGGATTCGTCATAGTGCTTGGGAGCTTTTCGCCGAAAATGTAGCGCTTTATCCACCAGTGCTACCTGTGATTGACAAACAAAATAGTCCTTTCAAAGAACTTCTAATGCACCACGGTACTGTTTGGTCATGGAATCGAGCGGTTTATGATGATCACGGAGATGGTCACCTGCGCATTGAGTTTAGGGCGTTGCCAGCAGGTCCAACGGTAGTCGATATGATAGCCAACGCTGCATTGATGATTGGATTAACCAAAGCGCTTGCAAATAATATCAATGATTATTTGGTGAAACTGCCTTTTCAACATGCAGAATATAATTTTTATCGCGCCGCGAAACATGGACTAGATGCTAAAATTCTTTGGCCAAGCTTAAAACAAAGCCAACTAAAAGACTTTACTGTCGGTGAAATATTAATGCATTTACTGCCCCATGCAGTTGAAGGGCTGATAAGTCTTGGCATTAGCCCATCAGACGCAAATTATTACATAGATATTATTGAGCAACGGTTAGCTAAACGCCAAACTGGCGCGTCTTGGCAACTCGCGCAATTAGAAAAATTAGAACAAAAATACGATCGAAAAGCGGCTATTCAGCAAATGTTAAGTCGATATTTGTACAATATGAAAGCCAATATCCCGGTCAGTAAATGGTAGTATATGTCCTGTGAAATTAGTCGAATATAAAGAACAAGAGGTCCGTGAATTTGCCAAACATTTGGACTTTGTTGGTTTTGCCAAACGACTTGGAAGCGCGTGTTATTTTGACCTTAATGGGCATTTTCAAGGAATGTCATTTGCCGTTACAACCTTATTGCATGGAAACGAGCCTTCGGGTTTATTCGCGATCTACCAATTGTTAAAAACCGATTTTGCTCCCAGACACAAGGTAAGGTTTGTCATCGCATCTCTAACCGCCGCGCTTACTGAACCCTTGTTTACGCATAGAATGTTGCCCGGAAAAAAAGATCTCAATCGTTGTTTTAATCCATCTGCGCAGGGGCACAAACAAACGGATTTGCAAATTGCATTAGCTGACGCCATCAATGATAAGATTTCGCAGTTTAAACCAGATGCTATTGTAGATATTCACAATACTTCAGGCAGCGGGCCTGCATTTGGTGTTGCAGTTGAGCAGTCAGCTGAGTCCCTAAGTTTAGTCAGTTTTTTCTGTCAACGCATCATAATTACAGATATTCACTTGGGAGCAATCATGGAACAGGATTTTGGTTGTCCAATAGTGACAATTGAAGCTGGCGGCTCTCAAGACAATGATGCTAACGACACGGCATTTATGGGATTAAAAAACATATTGCTCGCCAAATCGCCGTTAAAACATCAAAGTATTTTAGAAGTTTTATTACACCCTAGGCGTTTAGAAGTAAAAGATGCTGCTAGCATCACCTACAGCCTAGAAAACAACACAGATTTTGATATTAGTATGCGCAGTGACATCGAAAGACACAACTTTGGCATCACTCCAGCGGGTACTCATCTTGGCTGGGTAAATAAGCCCATTGAGCAACTGCTTAAATTGGACAACAAGGATCAGGTAGATGCTTTTTTTTCTTTGGACGGCAATAAATTAATAGCTAAGCGAGCATTACGTTTGTTCATGGTAACCACTCGTGCAGATATAGCAGTATCAGATTGTTTGTTTTATGTAGTGAGTGCTGATGAAAACTAACCCCCTTGATAGCAAATTATTCTTAGCCGAATATTGGCAACAAAAACCCTTAGTGATTCGTGGATTTATTCAGCTCTTTAACGACCCAATAGATGAGCATGATTTAGCCGGGTTAGCCCAAGAAGAGGAAATTGATGCCCGAATAGTACGTCGCTTCAATGGGCAATGGAAAGTATTCCAAGGTCCCTTTGAGACATTTGATGACAAGTGTAAAGGCGATTGGACGTTGTTAGTGCAAGGGGTCGACAAGTATATTGACCAAGTCAAAGCCCTGTTTGAATTAGTCAGTTTTCTTCCCGCCTGGCGCACCGATGACGTGATGATCAGCTACTCGGTAAAAAATGCCGGCGTTGGAGCACATATTGATCAATACGATGTTTTTATTATTCAGGGAAAAGGCAAACGTAGATGGAAAGTAGGTGCAAAAGGCGAACATGCGCCGTTTAGCCCCACTGAAAATTTATCTTTAGTGAATGACTTTGAGCCTATTATTGATGAAGTGTTATTGCCGGGGGATGCTATTTACATTCCTCCACAATTTCCCCATTCAGGCGTCACAATCGAAGATAGTCTAAATTATTCCATAGGTTTTAGAGCCCCTAGCTTTACCGAACTCTTGCATGAAGTGACCGATCAAGCTATTGCCAGTGAGTTAGCAGTTCCCCGCTATCAAGATAATAAGAGTTTACTCAATCGTCAGCATCCATTTCATGCTGTAACACCAGCGGAAATTCAAGAGTTAAAAGCCTACTTAACATCGCAAATCAATTCATCGGCTTTTGACGATGTGTTAATGAGAGCCATAAGTCAAAGTCATTTACCAGAAACAGATGAAGAAGATTACACACTTGAGGACTTAATGGAATGTGTAAATGATGCTCAATCCCTTTATTTAAGCCCAGGGGTTAAACCCATATTTTTAACTGATGAAGATTCAACATTATCAAGGTTTTATATAAATTGCGTAGCATTTGATGTGGCGTCTGAACATCAGTCCTTGGTGCAAGATCTTATTCACGATGGATATCTCAACATGAACCCTGAACTAGAAGATATCATTTGCCAAAATGAAGCACTGCAAAGCCTTTTACTGGGTTTGCTGAATTTGGGATATATTTATATTGAAGATCAGTAACCCGATAAAAACGGCGTTTAAGCTCAACCTAAACGCCTTTTTACAACTAATCTGTTGTTAATTTTTCCGCTAAATTAAGGTCAAATGGCGGTTTCTCAGTCTCCCGCGTCGCATCTTCAGCTAAGTAGGTATTCATCCAACGCATCAACCTTAAAGAATAATCGTATCTTGCCGCTGCTTTGCGATTACCATGGCCTTCTCCGGGATAAAAAACCAAGCGCACTGGGGTGTCAGTGCGCACTTTTATTGAACGAAACAGTTCCATTGATTGACTAGGATGCACTCGAGTATCATCTTCACCATGTAGAATCAGAATTGGGGTATTGGCTTTACCAGCATGGTACACAGGAGAGCGTTCTAAAATTCGCATCCAATTGTTGTTTTCCCAAGGCCATACTAAAGAATGTACCAAATGCATTTCATTCGGAATATCGCTGGTACCAAACTTTGATATCTGGTTTGAAATGCCCACAAAAGCTACAGCAGCTTTAAAATATTCAGACTGAGCGGTCGCTGCCCACATTGATGCATAGCCACCATAGGAACCACCAGTAATCCCTACCCTGTCCTTATCTATAATTCCCGCCTCAGCTAATGCCGTCAAACCATCCACAATGTCGTTAAATTCTTTACCTGCATAATCGTTTTGATGAGCTTTAGCAAAGGCTACGCCGCGCCCCGTGGAACCTCGGTAATTAGGGTAAAATACAGCATAACCTTGAGCTGTGCCAAAATGACCAGGATTCGAATATCCAGTAAGCCAGCCATCACTGTAATGAGATTCTGGGCCTCCGTGGATCATCATTATCAGCGGCCATCCGGCAGATGGTTTTTTACCATTGGGCGTCATAAGCAGGCCCTGGATCATCTCTCCATCTCTGGCTTTATATTCAAAAGTGGTTTGTTTGCCTAGTTCTATGTCTTCTAGCCAAGTATTATGCTGGGTCAACTTAGTTACACCGTCCTTGGTAACAGCAAATAATGCGGTTGGATGAGCTGCACTGCTAGCGAGAAAGTAAATACCCTGCTTAGACACAGCCAGATAATCTAGGGCAATATCATCAGGAGTAGGAAGTGTTTTTTCGATGTTACCTTTGGTGTTATATTGAACCAGTTCGGTTTCTACACCTTTGTGCACAGCTGCAAGGATATCGCCATCCTTCCACGCTATATCCATAACGTATTGCAATTCATTTTGCGTCAACTGGGTTAGAGCGCCCGTTTTTATATCCGCAACCATGAGAACGCCGGTTGAGGTATCGTGAATGTCTGTACCTGCATACATAGCGAGTTTTTTATTATCAGGTGACACGATAAATTTGCCTAACTTTCCGGGCATATCCACTGTGGTTAACACTTTATGGTTTTTTAACGAAATGACATGCAGATCACGTTGCATGTAATAATCATCGATAAGGTTTGTAGGTGCTACAGCTGCGACAATAAATTCGTTGTTCGATGACAATGTAATGCTTGATACATCACCCTTTGAAAAAATTGACTCGGCTTCACTTTCAGGATCAGTAAAATTCCACTTCCAGAGTTTCGCCATACGAAAATCTTCTTCAAATACGTAAGCTTTGAAACCTTTGTCCTTAAGCTCATTTTTTTGCTCTTTTTCTTTAGCAACAAAATATAAAGATTCTCCATTTGCACTAATGACATAATCTTCAATATTAGTATCATAAGAAAATACTTTTTCTGCTTCACCACCAGCTAATGAAATAGCATACAAAGAAGTCGTATCATCACCTTCGCGTTTGCTAGTAAAGTAAATTTTTTCGCTTTTGGGTCCAAAACTTAATCCGCCTATACGACCTTTACCTGCAATAAATCTGATGGGTGCTTGATCTCCTTTAATAACATACAAATGCATATCAGAAGAGCCATCTTCATCACCAGCCACAATATCTCTTGGTTCTGATAAGGTATAAGCAAGCAGATTTTCAGACGGCGAAGCGACTACATCAATCACATGTTTTACTTGAGGTAGGTGTTCAATTTGAAACTTTTCTTTACTGTGAACTGTGGCGATTAATGCCAAAGAAATTAAAAAGACCTTGATAAGATGAGATCCATTCATTGTCTCTTGCTCCATTTATTGATTATCTTTTATACAATAGCAAGCCAAGTATATATTTCAAGTCGCACCCCACCTGAGACGCTCTTCTCACTTATTTTGTATTACCACCCATTGACGCGCGGCCAAGTTGCTTCGATTTGACCATCATTCAGTACTTTATATTCTTCATAAGCCGCCGCTGTCATACAGGCATGATTGGGTAAGATAAGCAATTGTGTTCCTATGGGAAATCGCGCAAAGTCTTGTGCACTTTTTAACTGAATTATCCCATGCTCCTGATTGACTTTATTAACAATCAAATTATCCATGGGCTGCATACTTTGTGCATCGAGTACTAGTCCGTACCCGTAGCTCACTTTTTGCTCTTTGGTCCCAGCATCTTTTGACATAGCCAAGGCACCTGCATCAATTATCAAACGATTATGTGACTTTTTGTGACTGATAACTGTAGTGAGTACCATGAGTGCAATATCCTCGATATTACACACACCAATATTTTTCATCACTAAATCTTGAAATACAAATACGCCTGCTCTTATTTCGGTGATGCCTTTTGGTGTTTTTAAACCGTAGGCTGTTGGCGTCGAACCGACACTTATGATCTGACAACTTATATTCTCTTTATTTAACGCATCTACCGCTTTCATCATCTCATCTACTTCTTGCTGAGCATGTAACTCAACTTCAGTCATCGACGAACAAAGATAAGAATCTCCGGCGTGGGTCATTAATCCTAAAAACTCGAAGTTTTCATGAGCATGGCAAAAATTTGCTATCTGAATAATGTCAGAATCTGAGGGGATCAATCCGGCTCTGTGACCGTCAACATCAATTTCAATTAAAATTTTGGCTACAACATCTTTTTGTTTGGCAATGATTGCAATTTGCTCAACAACAACTAAAGAATCTACCAATAATTTAAAATCAGGGTGCTCTTTTGCCAATGAAAGTGCTGCATCTATCTTGTTTGGTGCCAGGGTCACCGCATACAAAATATCGCTAACGCCCTGTTGGAAAAAATACTGCGCTTCTTTCAGAGTCGACACTGTTACCCCTGACATTGGGGATTGTGTCATATGATGTAATACATCGATGGATTTAGCAGTTTTAACGTGAGGTCGAATATTTACGTTCAAGTCAGCACAATGGGAATAAAGGCTTCTTATATTGTTTAGCATTTTCTGTTTATGCACAACTAAACAAGGGGTAATCAGATCTGAAAACGTTTTTTGCATCGCATTAAATTCTTTTTATTTTTGATAGCGGCATTTTGCCAGTGTTATGTTTTTAAGGCTTCAAGCCGCCATTCTCCACTTTGATAACTAACAATAACCTGTTTGTAATCTTTGTCTACATTAAAGCTTTGTTTATTTATTCGAACCTCCACCCCAGGAAAGATATTTTCATAGGCACTTACTTGCACCTTTTTCTTAAACTCTTTGAGTTGAGCTTCTACATTTTGCTCTGTACGCCTTAACCAATTCAGAAGCGAGCGTTCATCTTGTAATTTTTCACCAAGTTCTCGCACTTTTGGCAATAAAGCATCTCGATGTTTCTTTCTTTTTAGTTTAACGAATCTGATTTCATGTGTAGCATTTGACGACTCTAAAACTTTTCTCAGTTCCATTAGTGATTCATGTTTGTAATACAGTTTGTTATAAGCTTCAGAATAGTCTATTTCAAGCTTACTTCCTGAAATTGCACCAATTTTACCTGCGGCGACTTGCCCACTGGCTCTAATTCGACAGCCAAATAAATTACCGTCAATTTTTCCTTGATTGCCAACTATCACTTCGCCTTCACAATCTATTTCACTATGGGATAACTGCTTCATTACTCGCACATCTTTATGCGCTTGCATTTTAGTATTTTGTGCATGAAACAGGGCTATGCTGCCGCCCGCTTCTAATCTGCATTCATCGCGATTGGGTTTTCCCGTTGCGCCCTGTGTAATAATAATATCGCCTTGCGTTTTAATATAGGCAGACTCTACAAATCCATTTATGGTAACATCCCCAGTTGCGATGATTTTCATATTTTCGGTCACATCACCATTCACAATGACCGCACCATCGTAGTCGACATTCCCGGTTTTAACGTTTACACCGTTAATGCGATACACATCATCAATGTTCATTTGACCGTATTTAAACTTAGGTTGTCCCGACACAGTAGCAATAATTAAGTTAGGATCGTCGTCCAAGCACTTGGTGTTAGTGCCTAAAGAATGTTGAACCCAATCGCCTTCAGAGGCAATTATCAATTTATTTTTAACAGTGTAACCATTTCGACCTGGACGCGGTGGTATTTTCTTAGCCACCAACTGCCCCTCGTTGACACAAACGATGTCCCCAAGATTACGCATATCAACTTTATCTTTACCTGAATTCTGAGGCTGTAAAATTCTATCTAATGCATTTGGAACCATAGGAATAATTTTGGAATCTTTACCCTTGCGAGGTGGAAGGCCTTTGGCAATAACTTCAGATAAGGATTTTCCTGGAGGATGTGCGGATAATTCTTTTAAAAGCTTCTCAATACGCTTTTTACTAATGCCGCGTGAAACTTTCTGGTCTTTAAGTGCTTCATTAACCTCCTCTAGGGTGACAGAACGACCACCATAGGGATTGTACACCGTGAGCTCAACTTCCATTTCATCGGGACTAACGTCGATCAATAATTTACCGTCAAGAATTTGAGCAATCGCCATTTCGACTTGGCTATCATTGCCACTTTGATTGCGTTTAATAGCTAACTCAACAGCCGAAATCAATGCTTGATCATCAAGGTATAAATCTTTGTATTCTGATTGATAAATGTTGTATTGGACAGATTTAGATTCAAGTTTGTCGCCACAGGTTTGTGGGT
Source organism: uncultured Glaciecola sp. (assembly GCA_947496235.1). GTDB lineage: Bacteria > Pseudomonadota > Gammaproteobacteria > Enterobacterales > Alteromonadaceae > Glaciecola. The sequence goes on from CANMCE010000001.1 coordinate 393,721, forward strand.
CGATGTGAAGAATTAAATGTTCACCCTTATCATCAAGGTTTAAAGAAATACCATTCATCTTTTAATACTGTCTCAATGTTCACTACTACCATTATAGGCTATCGGCTTAAAACCTATATTTATTTAATGGTTTAGTACTTTTTTAATAAACCTTTGTATTTTTTAACCTTTATATTGATATATATGTTCGTATTTATGCTAATTCACTTAACATTTATCTTATTTAGCAGTAGATTAATCCTATATACACCTAAGAGGTTTAGTATCTTTTGGATCGTGAAAATCATGGAATAATCAATCAAAATGCTTTTAAAGGCATTGTGGTTGCAACAGTGCTAGTCATAACCACAGCCTTTTATTTTACTTGGTATGCGCTGAGTCAGATAAAAGAAGATGTATTAAATGAGTATGGAAAATCTCTTACGACAGTATTGGAAAGTAACTCCACCGCAATAAACTTCTGGATTCAACAACGGGCAAATATACTTTCGCGAATTGCCTCCTCGTCTGAAATCACAATGATGCACTCGGCTATTATTGCCGCAAATAACGAAGCAAACCAAAATGCCAATGATATGGCACCTATGCTTGCACAAAAACTATCTTTGTTTAGAACATTTAATCAAAATAAAGGACTTATGTTGTTTTCTGTAGACGGCAATTTTATTGCGGGTGATATTGACGAATCCATAAGTATCCGAGATTTATCTCTGTTAAAGCAGCATTATCCAGAACTCTGTAAGCGCTCTCGGGAAATTACCCAATTCATTCCCCCCGTTAGCTTTACCACCCTTTCTGGTCAGCATCTTAATCTCCTTACTTTTATTGCTCCCATTAAACAAGATGAAACTCTGCTAGGTTACATAGTGTCTGTTTATTCCCCTGAAAATGAACTTAGCCAAATTGCATCCTTAGCTCGGATTGGCAAAACCGGGGATTCGTTTTTATTTAATAAAGAGGGTTATTTATTATCGCGGACTCGTTTTGAGGACTCCCTACCCGAACTAGGTCTATTATCCGCCAATCAATCATCCATCCTGAATCTGAAGCTAGTTGACCCAGGTGTTAATCTTTACAAGGCAAGCTCAGCTTTGAACTCTGAGGAAGTGCTTACTCGAATGGCAACCTCCGCAATTAAGGGAGAAAATAGTTTTAATTTAGACGGTTATCGAGGCTTTAGAGGTGTGAACGTGATTGGGGCTTGGCAATGGATGCCTGATTTACAAATGGGGATTGCCACCGAAATTGACCTGCATGAAGCCTTAGAAAGTTATCGCAGTGCCAGCTTGGTTGTGTTGTCGCTATTAACCCTTAGTTTGATGATTTTTGGTGTGTTAGGCACTGTGGTCGTCATCACTTCCTATAAAGCAACAAGTCGCTTGCGATTGGCTGCAATTGATTTAGAGCATAGAGTTGACGAAAGAACTGAAGAATTGTCTGTTGCATTGAATAACCTCAAACATGAACAAACAATTCTTCAATGTTTGTTTGACAATATTCCCGATCCCATATTTTGCAAAGACAACGATAAACGCTACGTAAAAGGAAATGATGAGTTTTTTAAAACCTTTAATAAAACACAAGAAGAAGTCATTGGGTTCACCGACCAAGAAATCACCCATCAAAATGATAAGTCTTTCTTCGAAGATACCGATCAACAAGTATTAGATTCTGGAAAAACACTTGTATTTGAGCGCGAAGGCAATCATGAAAATTACACCGATAGAATTTTTGAAACCCGCAAGTCATTAATTCCCTTCCCTGATGGCATACCGCCGGGCATTATTGGTATTGCCAGAGATGTCACCGAACAGCGAAAAGCGGAACGCAGTTTAATTTCGGCAATCAAAACCGCAGAGGCGGCCAATCAAGCCAAAAGTGAGTTTCTGGCGCGCATGTCACATGAAATTCGCACCCCCATGAACGGTGTTATTGGAATGCTAGATTTGGTTATGGATACCACCTTATCTGATGAGCAGCGACATAAACTAGATGTCGCCAAAAGCAGTGCCAAAAGTCTATTAGGTTTAATTAACGACATTCTGGATTTCTCTAGGGTTGAAGCTGGAAAATTAGAATTAGAAGTGATTGATTTTGACTTACCTAAACAGATAGAAGAAACCACCAAAGCGCAAGCAATTCGCGCTGAAGCTAAAGGCTTAGAGCTATTGATTGACGTCACTTCTATCGATAATCCAATGGTCAAAGGCGATCCATTACGCTTGCGTCAAATTGTGACTAATTTAGTCAACAATGCGATTAAATTTACCCAACAAGGACAAATATTCATCAAAGCAAGTTCTAGCACGCACAGTGGCAAAGTCAAACTAGAGTGTTCAGTTTCAGATACGGGTATTGGCATACCTGAAGATAAGTTAGATACCCTTTTTGATTCATTTACTCAAGTTGACTCATCGACCACGCGCAACTATGGCGGTAGCGGCTTAGGCTTGGCAATTTGTAAACGATTATGTGAATTAATGGATGGCGAGATCAGAGTTACAAGTGACCTTGGTAATGGCAGTTGTTTCACTTTTACCGTAACTTTTGAAGCAAGCGCACTAAAACCGCAAAGTAAACCCTATGGCAATATTCAAAACCTCAGAACCTTAGTGGTGGATGATAATCCAATCAATTTGGAAATATTGAAAAATCAGCTCAATAAAATGTCTATCTACTGTAAACAGGCCGAAAGTGTTGACCAGGCCATCGACATATTAGAAGAGTCCGGCGGTAATTTTGATATTTTAATTACCGACATGAACATGCCAGGTAAAGACGGACTTGAACTCACCCGATTAATTCGAAAATCCCCAGATTTCAGGCATATTAAAATCATTATGCTGAGTTCTATGTCGTTTAACGCCAACAGAACAGAAATGAAGGCCATGGGTCTTGACGGATGTTTACTTAAACCTATATCCACTGATGATTTGTTAAATGTAATCAGATTAGTTGCTAATAATGCGTCGTCTGACACAGTAGTTAATGAATTAAGTCTAGTGAATTATAGCAATTCAACACCAGAGCCAGCGCCACAATGGCCAAGTTACCATCGAATTTTGATAGTAGAAGATAACCCAGTCAACATGATGGTTGCTGAAGGGCTATTGAAAAAATTAGGGTTACGATTTGCCTCTAGTTTTAACGGTCAGGAAGCTATTGATAAACTAAAATCCAGTGAAGCAAACGATACCTTTACCCTCATTTTAATGGATTGCCAGATGCCTGTCATGGATGGGTACAAAGCAACTACATTAATACGCCAAGGTTTTGCTGGTGATATTTATAAAGACATTCCTATAGTTGCAATGACCGCCAATGCCATGAAAGGCGATAAGGAAAAGTGTTTGCAAATGGGAATGGACGATCACATCGCCAAGCCTATAGACAACAAACTGTTTATCGATACCATACAAAGAGCCTTTTTAATGTCTAAAATGGCCATTGAAGGCTACGACATGCCTAATCACAGTCTGGACAATGACAATCATCAGCAACCACTGAATATCCCCCACAGAGCGCTGCGCACAATGGATTGGAACGAATTAGTTCCAAGCTTAAGTGTTGATCCAAAGATGTATTTAAAAAGCTTATCTGTATTTCAACACCAGCATGTTGGAAAACCCTTTGTATTAAGCAACACAACTGAAAGCGCAATTGATATAAAAAGAGACATTCATACGTTAAAAGGCAGCGCTGGCAACATGGGCTTTTTAACCCTATATAAGCTTTGCTTAGCCTTGGAAATAAAAATTATTGATTCGGGACTAGTTGAATCTGACATTGAAACCCTTAATCATACACTAAATGATGCATTAAGTGATGCTCAACTAATACTTGAGTCCAACACGCACTTAAATTCTCAACTTAATACTATACGTCCAAAGTTACAGGTGTATACTGATATTCAGCGGTACGTAGAGAACAGTGAACTCGTTCCTTTCGTGTTGGTTGAAGAGCTTAAAGCGATAAAAACCAATGGAAACATCGATGATGAAGAAATTGATCTGGTTGTCAACCTATTAGAGCAGTTTGATTATGAAGAGCTAAATTCGGTATTAAAAAGGATCTTATGAGTACAGAAGTTGAATTTAAACCAGTCATTTTGGCAGTTGACGATGATCCTACGAATATCAACGTCATTGTGAGTCACTTGTCTCCACTCAACCCTAAATTTTTAATCGCTAATAGCGGTAAGTCAGCATTAGACATATTGGCTAAACAGCAACCTGATCTCATCATTTTAGATATCAATATGCCTGATATTACTGGCATAGATGTTTGCAGAAAAATTAAGTCTGATACACTCAATCAAGAGACCCCCGTACTTTTCCTTACCAGTAGCGTTAATGATATTTCTGAAGCCTTTGATGTAGGTGGTGTTGATTACATATTAAAACCGGTAAAAGCTGAAGAACTTCTTGCCCGTGTAACAACGCATTTGCGTCTCAATCGTTTGGTCAAATCCCTTGACGAAGCCAATACATTGCTCGAGGGCGTAAATGAAAGCTTAGAAATCAAAGTTCAACAACGAACTATCGAACTGGTTACAGCGAATAAAAATCTAAGACGAGAAATAGATGAAAGGCGTCGTCTTCAGGACAAGCTGTCTTATCTATCAAATTATGACTTTGTGACCCGAATGTACAATCGCACATCAATGGAACACGAGCTCAAATCCAGATTAGACTTAATGATGACCTCAGATGCCATAGAGGCTCGTTGGTATCTGTTTTTTATAGATCTAGACCAGTTTAAAGTTGTCAATAACAGTTGTGGCCATGTTGCTGGGGATGAACTATTAAGGCAAATTGCTGAAATTCTAAGAGATTTATATACCGATGATTATATTTGTGCGCGTATGGGTGGGGACGAATTTGCCATCCTTCTGCAATCCGTTAACCTTGAAGACGCGATTAAAAAAGCACACATTGTGAAAAATGCGATCGAGGCCCACAAGTTTGAATGGAATAACGAAATATTCAGACACACCATTAGTATTGCGTTGGTTGAACTCGATGAAAGTGTAGATTCCGTTTCCCATTTACTCAGTATCGCTGAACGAACCTGTTTTGAAAGTAAACGCAAAGGTGGTGGGGAAATATCGATTTATAATCACACAAAAGAATACATAGATAAGTCGCAGCAACAATTAAAGGTCATTCCAATTTTGCATCACGCATTAGAAAATGACCAATTCACCCTCTTTTATCAGCGAATAATTCCGTTAAACGAAGAGCATCCTTACAAAATAGAGGTTTTACTGCGCTTAGTTGATAACAGTGGCAAGGTAAAACCACCTAGCCACTTCATACCCATTGCAGAACGCTATCATTTAATTACTGAAATCGATAAATGGGTAATCAATAAAACCCTTGAACAAATGAAAAATTTGCCTGAAGACTTGCATGTGTCGATTAATTTGTCAGGTGAGTTTATTGGAAAGAGTAACTCAGCAGAATTAATTAAATCTATGTTGAGCCAATCACAAATAGCACCACAACGCATCTGTTTTGAAATTACAGAAACATCAGCTATATCCAATGTTGAAGCAACCAATGCTTTAATTTCAGAGCTGAAAGAAATTGGTGTCCAATTCTCATTAGACGACTTCGGTACTGGTACATCGTCCTATGAATACTTAAAACAACTTCCTATCGATTTTGTCAAAATTGACGGTATTTTTGTTAGAGATATTGAGAACGACGAAATAAATCGTAAGATGGTAGAATCTATTCTTGGCATTGCCGTCGCTAAACAAGTCAGAGTTATCGCGGAATGTGTTGAAACCCCAGAAGCCCTTGCGATATTGCAAGAAATGCAATTGGATTATTATCAAGGGTATCTAGCGCATAAACCTGAGCCTCTAGCTAAGTTATTTGAGAAATAGTTGTTTGGAATGTTGTCATCAAGCTGTCACTTTTTTATGTCAGCCTAAAGGATAGTCAGTCTTGATGAACCTCAGGTTTGAAAAAACTAAAACAATACCAATACGAACGTTATGCCATCCTTTGCCAAATGGCCTATCCAGGGTCACATTTTTCCTATCCTGAGACCCTAGCTCCATTTAACGAAAGACTTATTATGGATCAACATGGGCGTATAGGCGTTCGTGTATTGTGGCGAGAGGACAAAAAAGAAGTCATTGTTGTCTTTCGTGGCTCAATTACCATGCAAGACTGGTTAGGTAATTTGTGTTTCGTACCAGTGCGCTACCAAGCAAGTGCTGGTCGTATACATTGGGGATTTAAACGACTATTGGAACAACCCATGTACTCAAGTCACAAATCCCGCGACCAGGCTATTGCATTACAAGAGCTGCTAATGCGAGTACTGACGCCCCTAGTAAAAGCTAACAAGAGATTCACCTTTATCGGACATTCTTCCGGAGGGGCTATTGCTTGTATCTTTGCCAACATATTTGAACAAAAATTCCCGCAAAAGGTAAAACGCGTTGTCACCTTCGGGCAACCAGCGTTTGGCACTTTCAGCTATAGACGTCACTATAAATTACATAATAAAACGTACCGCATTTGCTGTGATTTAGACATTGTCACTTACATGCCGTTGGTGCCTTATATGTACTGGCACATTGGAAAAATGCTCTGGCTACACGACGATCAGATTTACGAAAACACACCAACCCATGAGCGTTTTCTTCGTTCCATGAAAAGCTGGATACTTCGCCCCATTACTTATCACTACATGAAAAAATATATTCGTAATAAAACCCTATTTGACGAGCACTAATCTTCGGATTTTTTGCCAGAATTTAATTTAGCTAAAAAAATGATTTCATCTTGCAAAGTAAGTTGCCAATGTCGCCCATCTTTCCGGTTTTGAGAACAAGGCACATAGCTCGCAAATCCTGGGTATTGAATACCTAAAGCGGTCTCATCACGCTCCCCCAGCGATAGCGGCTTTTTGGCTTTATTACCTTTTTTACGGATGGGGAATAACGAACAGGATTTAGGCTTTACATCAGACACCATTAAATCTTCATCTAAAGCCAATTTATGTAAGGAACAAGCACCGTCAGTTAACGCAAAAACGCAGCGGGTTTGATTAAAATGTGACGGAAAATCTGGACTCTTATACTGATGCTCACGCACCGCGGTTTTGTCGCCGGAAAAACCTTCCCAGTCACCTTTAACAATAAACTCTTGCGGTAAATGCTCAAAGTATTGTGGAAATTTTTCTACATATGCGGTTATTGATTTAACTTCAGCATCAGTCACGTAGACCCCATCATAGCAACATCTCGCTTCACAATGGCGATAATTACAGGCTTTATAATTTTGCTCGCTATTTTGCGGACTAAATCTAGCCTGCCAACGCTTTACAAACTCGTTTTGTACGGATGTTAATTCAATGTCTGTAAGTTTATTTAGCGCCTGAAGAATAAAATTTCGACTGCCTTTTATGCCCTCGCACTGAGCCAACGCAGATATAAAATCATGAGTCGTTTGCTTGCAAATTTTATTGGTAAGCAAGGAGTAAGCGTAAGCGTAAGATTTGTATAAAGGCGATAGCTCCCTATCTGCTTCGTTTATTTGAATTTCATGGAAGATTTTGCCATAAAAAGCGACGACATATTGAAATGCTCGAGCTAAATCACAGAGATAAAAATAGCCGCCTTCTTCCGCTTCTTGTGCCATTTGAGTAAGCACTTCATATGCTTTTAGTGGATCTTCTTGATAAGTCGCCAAGCATTGATATGTCTTACCGTAAATATAGTCCCATTGATGACCAATTTTTTCTGCCAGCGCTACACCTTGAGAGTAGAGCTTTTTACTATCTTTTACTTTTCCCTGCTCAAGTCTAATGTTGGCCAAACAAATCGCAGCAATATCGATGGCGTGATCAAGTTTACTTTGCATTGCCTGATCATAGGCTTCGGATAAAATAATATCCGCTTTATCCAGCATACCAACACCCCAATAAGCATCGGCCAAGTTAACCTTGCAAATGATAAGTTGTTGGACATCACCCTTTTCGCGCTGTAATTGCACACTTTGCTGTGCGTAAAAAATGACTTGCTCATTTTTTTCTAAATCATGTAACACCAAACTGGCAGTATGATAAAAGTGACTCACTAGCCATTGAGGTAAACTGCTAGATTTGATGCTTGCTTCCATCTTGATCAGTAACGCCAAAGCTTGAGCAGATAAACCACTCGCCCAAAGGATCACAGCTTTACAAAGAGACACATTAAACCATTGCAAATTTGTGGTGCTGAGTTGTTCGGCCTTGTTAATAACGTCTAGCCCCTGCTCGCACTTGCCGGTACGCATTAAAAACCTAGATAAATAGGTATGCTGGGAAACTTTGTGTTTTGAAGCTACGGTCGGCCAATCATTTAATAGTTGCCGCTCTTTTTCTACGTCACCGCTCATGTAAGCAGAAGTCACCCTAATCTGCCAAGCTTCTTGAATCAAACTCTGCGGCAAATACGCTAGCTTTAATAGAAGTTGACAGTTCTTATCTGCATTAAAATAATCCCCAACAGAAATTCGCATCAGTGCCAGCGACCTTAACGTATTGGCCATTGGCAAATTCCAGTTTTCGCTTCCTAGTTCAAATTCTTCACTTAGATCACACAATCTTTGAATTAGACGTTGCTGAGTTTGCTCCGAAAGATCATTCCAACGCTTGTCGCTAACTAAACAATGGAGTGCCTTGGCTATTGTTTTAAGATAAACAGTAGCTTTTGGGTGGGTACGAAAAAATTCATAACTGGCTTCAAAATACTCTGCCCGTTTAAATTCCAACTCTTTATAGTTGTTATTTTCTAATCGACTGGCAACAAATCCATAAGCAGATTCAGCTTCACAAAGCTGTTCTGACACCTGCGTATTTTTATCCATTAGCGCAAGCGTTTCCAATAAACTTATTTCATCAAACTCTCGACCTTGACCACTGCCCATTACCAACAACTCTCGCATTGCGGCACCCGCGGTTCTCAATCTATTTCTTGCCATATCAAGCGCTTTCGATGGTAACGAAGTTAATTCCTGTACAGAAACTTCTAGCTGCCCCTGCTCGTTTAACCAACCTGGCGCATTTTTTAACTCGTCGACATAATCTTTTAGCATGTCGAGGTTTCCACCCGATTTTTCTATCAGGATATCTATAGCAGCAAGATCCAAATGTTGTAATGACTGCGTTACCAAATCTATCTGAAACTCTGTAGGAATTGGTTTTACCCTAATTTCACGCACATAATTTGATAAATCATCATCACTTTTTAACTCAGCAAAATAGTCATAAATCGGTTTTGAAAAATCCAATGATTTTGACTTTTCTATGGCATCATCCCAAACCGTCATAATAATCATGAGAGGCCATTTTTGTTTATGCGCTGTTTTTAGCAACTGTTTTAAGATATCTAGACTAGCCTGATCAATAAACTGCACATCGTCCACTACCAAGACAAGCGGCATATTGTGTACTTTTAACAAAGCATTAAATGCGTTGCTGGCTTCGTCCTCAATTCGTTTAGTATCTCGGTTTAGAAGTTCATCAACACTAATATTGTCTGATTTTTGAGAGCTAAACCTTTCTTTTAATGAGGCGAAAAATCCTTCCGCGGTTAGCGCATCAGAGCTGGTTTCAAGGAAGGAGTTCACTGATTCAATAATTTGTCCGCTGCCTGGCACTGCAAAGGAAGCAAGCACACTGAAGGCCGATTTTGCGAGATTCAGATTAGCTTTCTTATTTTTTGCTGAACTGATTAAATAAAATAAATGATGCCTTAATTGGCGTCTTAAAATTTCAAATGCTACAGGTTTTACTGCGTGCTCTTTGGCAGAGTCATAAGATGTGCATCTAAATCCAAGCCAAAGCCATGGCATTTGCTGAACGTTGGTATATTCCACCGAATTTATTAATGGGGCTACCGAAGAGGCTTTTCCGATATCATGTAAATTATCAGGCCAGTAATTGTCTGGGTCGTGGTGTTCAATTAAATATTGGTAAAAACGTTGGACTAAAGAGGTTTTTCCGACTCCAGGTTGGCCTTTTAACAAGATTAACTGGGGACCATTTTCTAATTCACCAAATGCACGGTAAATTCGTTTTAATTCTGATGTTCTGCCCTGAAACACGCTAAAAGACTTCTTCTTATAAATTTTTACGCAAGTTATAAGTTGAATCTTACACTAGAGTTTCAGCTTTATCAGTATTTGTTGGGTATTTAACAATCACTATCTAAAACAGTAATTGTCGGAGGCGTTCCTTCTGCTTGCGCTTGCTGATAAATAACTTTGCAATTATCTAATGAAGCAACCCCGCTAGGTAAAATAGCAAATTCATCACTACGGGTTACAGCCTGAGGCGCAGAATCAGTTAGCACGCCAATTCGCCAATCGGTATTATTGCCAGTTCCGCTACCATCAAGATCTATCCATGACCTGTGGTTTGTCACTATGTCTCTAATCGCTGGATAGCCATAAACAGTGTAGACAGTGCTATTATTGATTGACATATTCTCATCTGCAGCGCGCTCTTTACCAGCTAACACTGCTTTTGAATAGACTAGATCTGCACCGCCTTGAATTGCAGCTTTAAGCCCCTGTAGACTCGCCTTTCTTGCATCACTTTGCACATCAATAAATCTAGGGGCCGCAGTAACAGCAAGAATGCCCAAAATAACAATGACTATAATGAGTTCGATAAGAGTAAAACCGCGTTGCTGCATGTAAGTGGAATCCAAAAAAACAAAGACTTCTTTAGTTTGCCACAAATGAATAATAGGAAGGTTGTTAAAAACTAAGCTTAGTTATGAAAATTAGTACCTTACAACTATCATATTTGTAAGGTACTAAAAGTTTAATCTAGACTACTTAAAACGGCGACGATTGGCGTATGCCAGACCAGTAAAAAATATCAAGATCATTGACATTGTTGAAGGACCGTCGGTGCTAATTGCGGGACATCCGCCGACGCCTGGAGGGTTAGTTGCACAAGGATCTTGACCACCAACAGAAAATTCCGTAATAACGCGAACGAAATCTCCAGGTGTTGATGCTAACCAATCGACATACAAACGATTTGTTTCGGTGCCTGTGCCAATCCACACGGTATCCTGAGCTGGCTCTAGACCGCGAGCACCTGGATTAAGATAGGTAACATTATTGTTTAGAAGATTATCACTTGCTGCAAGCAAATTGGTACTAGTAATAACTGCAATAATGTTCGAATCAAAATCCACATAGCCTTGTTGAGCCGTTGAATCGTCTGGGTCAAAAAAGACATAATGACTTGCTATAGTGGTTCCAGAGGCAACGGTTCCACCAATATTTGTCATTAGGTCTGATGCCAGAAGTATATTTTGACCTTCATTAAACCCGTACAAATTTGGCGTTTGAAAAGTATCATTCCCTACTGTGTTGGCAGGTCCTGCTGGAGGATTAAAAGGCAAGGTTAATAACTGGAAAATGCCGCCTTGGTCAAATGCATCAGGGTAAAGTGCGCCACTACCAATATCAGTTACTGCCCCTCCGATGATAACTGCATGAGAATGCGCTGCAAAAAGACACCCAACTAGGGTAATAGCTATTTTTTTAAACATTGTTACAAACTCCATGTAAGATTATTTTTCTTGTCAGATAAATACAGCGAAAAATCTTTCCTTTTATCCTTTTGAACAAAGTGTAAAGTCATTAATTCAAAAGTTAGATTAATAACCAACACCTTTTGATTAATTTTTAAGCAATTCATACACCAAAATACTATTCTTCATTTAAAACAACGGCTTATAAATTATTTTTACTAATTTGCACTTGGTAATTTAGTAATGCGTAAAAATTACTGACACCAGATATAAGTTTTCAAGTCAAACTAGCTATTTTAACTAAGGCTAAAGTTCTACTCATGAAGCCGATACAACTAAAGTAAAGCTATTTATGGAGTAAGTTCCCACTATGGAAAAATCATATTCAACTATTTCGTCTATTCGTGGATTCACCCTTATTGAGTTGATAATAGTAATTGTGATTATTGGTATACTCGCAACCGTAGCCGCGCCTAGATTTATCGATATTAGTACGGATGCTCGAATAAGTGCATTAAACAAAGTAGCATCTGAAATGAAATCCACCATTACTTTGGTGAAAAGTAAGGCCATTGTAAGCGGGCTTAGAGCGGCCGCCAGTAATCCCGCCGGCGGTTCTAGTAGTAATCAAATTGGTTACGCAGTGGATTTTGGTTTTGGAAATACAGAAGTAGACTGGCGAAACTTATGTCCGGAAGCAGAAGCCGAAGTTAATGACGCCCTTGGTATGCTGGACTTTGTCAACTATGAAGCAAACGACTTTCAAGTAAGAACTGATAATCAGTATGCTCTTTTAGGATTTGAAGTCCCGTCTAGCGGTATACCCACAAACCAAGGTTGTTACATAATTTACGATTCCTTTGGCTCTCCAGAGTGCACTATTACAGTTGTGACTACCGATTGTTAATCTCAATACCAAACTGAACTTCTCATTTGTCGGTATGATTTACTGAAAATTCAATTTATACTCTCGCTGTTATCATGAGTCCAGTCCAATTAAACCTTTAAATTTAATTAAAATCAGAGTGTTAGCCGATGTTGAAGTATGAAAAAAAGCTACTAAACTGTCTCTGTAATGTGTCTAGTTCATTTTTCATCTATATTGCCGCAGTTTGGCTAATCTGGGCCATGCCCATGTACGCTTTAGCTAGTGAATTTGCTCAAGCTCAGCAGATAGAAGACAGTGATATTAGCTTCAACGAAAAGTATAAATCCTTATTGTTATTGCTTGAAGATTCTGAAACTTGGTCAACCGAAGAGCAGAGCTCATATTTTCAATGGTTAGGAACTGCGGCTGGCGAAATTGACAAATTAGAAGAAGCAGAAACCTACCTTACTAAATCAATTGTATTGATCAAAGATTCAGCGCCGTCAGAGCAATTGGCGTTTAGCTTATTAGAACGTTCGTATTTTAGATATTTAGATACAGGAGACACTCAAATCTATTGCCCTGATAGATTTTTAGCTATTGATATTGCCAGACAACTTGAAACATCTGAGATGTTGCTTAAAGCATTAACTCAGGCGGCTTTTTGTGCCACAGACACCAAGGACTTTCAAACCGGATTAAGTTTGCTAAAAGAAGCATTAAATATAATGGAAGTTGATTCTATTCCAAGCACCGATAAAGGACTAATTTATAATGCTACCGGTAATATTTATCGCAGCAATGGCCTACATGAGCGGGCTTATTTCTACATCAAAAAAGCTTATGACGAATGGTTTGCAATTCAAGATTATGTAGGTATGTTCAACATGTTGCATACGTTAAATGCAGAAGCTATCTCTTTGCAACAATTCGAGGTAGCACAAAGTCATGTGGATAAAATGTTTGAAATGGCAAATGCTAATTATGCGGGAATAGACTTTTTATTCTTTGCAAATTTTAACCAAGGCACCTTGTTTTATGCACAAGAAAAGTTTGAAAAAGCCTATGCCAGCTTTTTAAACGCTTATGAGTTAAAAGAAACTACTGTAGAGCAAGATTTTGTAAACACTCTGGTGTCCTTTCTATCTTTTTCAGCTTGGTATAATAACGACTTCACCTCAGCCCTTGAATACGCAAATTTAGCGTCCCAAAGCAAGCCTAAGAGTATTAGAGAAAAACTCTTACTGGACGGAATAATTCACAGCGCAACGAGTTCTAAAAATGAAAAGCAAACTATGTATAGGCTTTTAGAGCTCGATAAATACTATCGGCAAAAAAATTCTGAGTTATTGTCTAATCAAATCGGTGTACTTTCCCTTGAACACGATGTGGTTGTCACCAATGTTGAAAAAGAACTATTGGAAAAACAACTAGCTTTAAGCCAACTTGAAATTGAAAAAAAGCAAGCAGAAGAAGAGCACACACAATTTGTACAGCGGATATTAATTATAATTCTAGGTATGCTGTTTCTCGGTCTGTTTGGCTTATTTTGGGCATTGTCCTATTTCAAGAAGATGGCGGGAACCGATTTTCTTACCGGAGTAAAAAGCCGTAGGGCCGCATTTAAGCTTGGCGAAAAAATCATGCACAGCAATTTGGAGCAAGATAAAGAATTTAGTGTACTTGCCATTGATGTGGACCATTTTAAACGTATAAATGATAACTATGGACACCACATTGGCGATATTACGTTAAAAGAGATCGCTAAACGATTGCAAAATGCATTACGCAAAAAAGACATCCTAGCCAGAATTGGTGGCGAGGAATTTCTGATTTTATTACCCAATACTGCTCAGACAGAAGCAACCGATTTAGCTCAGCGGTTACGTGAAAAAATGAATAAGGATCCCATCAACTTCGATAAACGTTCTTTGTCTATTACCATCAGTATTGGTGTAGCAACAAACACATCAGGCGTTGCTTTCGATAAGCTGATTGCAGTTGCTGATAATGCTTTATATCAAGCAAAGGAAACAGGTAGAAATAAGGTTGTGGTAGCGGACGTTGCTAGTTCGTGAATAAGGTGAGGATGTTAATTGGTCGGTGTGAGAGGATTTGAACCTCCGACCCCTGACACCCCATGACAGTGCGCTACCAAGCTGCGCCACACACCGACCGTAGGCTGCGCATTATATGGATTTGGTACAGATAAGCAAGTGTTTTATAAGCTTAATTCAGCTAAATATCTATGCAAACAAGACCGGTTTCAGTTTTATTTAATACTGCTTTCAGTGCACCTGAATTAGTCCAGACTGCTGATTGCCCTGCGTTAATATAATCAGCACTTTTCCCAGTGGCATTTGAAAATATTATCGGCATATTGAGTTTTCGAGCTGTTTCGCCATAAAATTCAAACGCACTTGCCATTGAGTGATTTGATTTTGCTACCCCAACAAGGTAAGCATCAGCATTTTTGTGTCGATTAACATGTGGTTGTTGTAGAGACTCATAACAGATACCTATGGCTAGATGCTTGTTTTGCCATTGCAATAAATTATCTTTTTGCCCAGGCGTGTAATAAGGCAATTCATCGTCATGCAAAAGGCGTTTTTGATAATCCCAACAAGCGCAATCTGGAAAAATGAATCTATGGTTAATAAACACCTGTTTGCCATCTAACTTGGGAAAGCCGCCCCCGATTGCTATCTGAAATTGGTTAGAGGCTTGTTGCAAAACTTGGGTAAATTGCATTATCAAAGGAGCAAATTCTTTCGCCATCTCTATAGCGCCTTTATCTAGATATCCGGTAAGCGATAATTCAGGGTATATTATGAGATTTGCACCCTGCTCTGCCGCTAAACTCATCAAGTGAAGATGCTGTTCAAGATGATAATCGAAATCACCCAATCGGCTCTCTATTTGTCCCGCGGCAATCCTCATTCTATTGTCCTTTAATGAATACACATAAAAAAATCCGGTGTAGCTAGGCTAGACCGGATTTAGTATTAAATACGTTTACTTATTTATATTCAACTTCGATGATTTCGTACTCAACTGTACCTGCTGGGGTTTGAATATTCACAATATCATCTAGCTCTTTTCCAATTAACCCTCTGGCAATAGGCGAGTTTACTGAGATTAAACCATTTTTAATATCCGCTTCATCATCACCAACGATACGGTAAGTGGTTTCTTCTTCATTGCTGACATTTAAGATGGTAACAGTTGTACCAAACACAACTTTTCCGTTGTTAGGCAATTTGGTGACATCAATAATTTGAGCGTTTGAAAGCTTACCTTCGATATCTTGGATGCGACCTTCACAAAAGCTTTGTTGCTCACGAGCTGCATGATATTCAGCATTTTCTTTTAAATCGCCATGCTCTCGTGCTTCAGCAATAGCATTAATGATGCGCGGGCGCTCTACAGACTTCAAATGATCTAATTCTTCACGCAATTTTTTAGCGCCTTCCGCTGTCATGGGATAAGTTGTCATGATTATTCTCTTTGTTTTTCTGCTTATACCTGATTGTTTGTTCCTTCAAATGAACAATCAATACGTTTAAAAACAAAACGAATGCCAATTGGCATTCGTTGTTTCGATAGAGATGAACCGATAAGTATATGTCAATTTTGATGTTTTATCATCTTATTTGATACTTAACAGCTTCCGTTGTGGTTTAACCTGTAATGCGCTTATGTAATTCCTGAACGGATTGTACATTACGTTTCGCGTCAGCAGCACTTGCTTTTAACGTAGCGAATGCGGCATTCAGCGTTGTCGTATAAGGCACTTTATTCAACAAAGCTTCGCGGCGAATATAGACTGAATCAGTTATCGCCTGACGTCCTTCAGTTGTATTTACTACATAACAGTATTCACTGTTTTTGATAGCATCTACAATATTAGGACGACCTTCTGATACCTTATTTACTTCTTTGCAATCGATACCTGCGATTTCAAGAGCTTCGGCAGTGCCACGGGTTGCTTCGATAACAAAACCACTTTCCAGTAACTGTTTAGCTAAATCAACAATTCGCTTCTTATCATTATTTCGAACAGACAACAGAACTTTACCGGCTTCAGGTAAAGGTGCAGAAGCACCTAGGTTTGCTTTCGCATAGGCCTCTTCAAATGTCTCCCCGACGCCCATAACTTCGCCTGTAGAACGCATCTCAGGACCAAGTAAAGGATCAACGCCTTGGAATTTAGCAAAAGGTAACACCACTTCTTTGACTGAGAAAAACGGCGGAATGACTTCTTGGGTTACACCCTGCTCTTTCAACGATTTATTCACCATTGTTCGAGCTGCAACCTTGGCTAAAGGAATACCCGTCGCTTTAGATACAAAAGGAACAGTTCGAGCAGCCCTTGGGTTTACCTCAATCAAATAAACTTCATTGTCTTTAATTGCAAATTGGGTATTCATTAGGCCTTTCACACCTAACTCAAGTGCCATTTCTTTTACCTGAGTACGCATAACGTCCTGAATATCTTTATTCAATGAATAAGGAGGTAAACTACAAGCAGAATCACCAGAGTGTACGCCAGCTTGTTCAATATGTTCCATGATCCCGCCGATCACTACGTCGGTACCGTCGCAAATGGCGTCAATATCAACTTCTACTGCGTCATCAAGGAATCTATCTAACAATACAGGCGCTTCGTTTGACACCTTCACCGCTTCATTTAGGTAGCGTTTTAAGTCTTTGAGGTCATACACAATTTCCATTGCTCGACCACCTAGAACATAAGAAGGTCGCACTACCAGTGGAAAACCAATTTCTTTTGCCTTTTCTAGTGCTTGTTCCATATTGCTCACAGTCGCATTAGCAGGTTGTTTCAAACCAAGCTTTTGCACCATTTTTTGAAAGCGTTCACGATCTTCTGCCATATCGATAGAATCTGGTGAAGTACCTATGATAGGTACGCCGTTTTTCTCTAGATCTCTAGCTAGTTTAAGTGGTGTTTGACCACCATATTGCACAATGACGCCCGTCGGTTTTTCAACTCGAACTATCTCTAATACATCTTCTAATGTAACAGGCTCAAAATACAATCTATCTGACGTATCATAGTCGGTGGAAACAGTTTCAGGGTTACAGTTCACCATGATAGTTTCGTAACCATCTTCACGCATCGCCAGTGCCGCGTGTACGCAGCAATAATCAAACTCAATACCTTGACCAATTCGATTAGGGCCACCGCCAAGTACCATGATTTTTTTCTTGTTAGAGGGCGCAGCTTCACACTCTTCGTCGTAGCAAGAATACATATAAGCAGTTGAGGTAGAAAACTCTGCAGCACAGGTATCAACCCGTTTAAATACCGGCAGAACATCAAGCTTTGTTCTTTGTTCACGAACATTTGTTTCACTGGTATTAGTTAAAGTCGCTAAGCGGGCATCAGAAAAACCTTTACGTTTTAAATTTCGCATTAGGTTTTCGTCAATGCCAGTTAGCCCAACCCTGGACGACAATTTTTCCAGCTCAATGATTTCTTCGATTTGCACTAGGAACCAGCGATCAATATTGGTAAGTCTAAACACTTCTTCAATGCTCATACCTAATCTAAATGCATCGCCAATGTAGAAAATACGTTCAGCGCCAGGTTCTCTTAATTCATAAATTATTTTGCTTTGTGCTTCAGGGTCGTCAAGGTCAATGATGGGATCAAAGCCTGACACTCCAGTTTCTAGCCCTCGAAGTGCTTTTTGCAAAGATTCCTGCTGATTACGACCAATGGCCATAACCTCACCAACAGATTTCATTTGAGTAGTTAATCTATCGTTTGCGCCGGCGAACTTTTCGAAGTTAAAGCGTGGTATTTTAGTCACAACATAATCGATAGAAGGCTCAAACGAAGCTGGCGTTAATCCGCCGGTAATGTCGTTATCAAGTTCATCAAGGGTAAAGCCTACCGCTAGTTTTGCTGCAATTTTGGCGATTGGGAAGCCGGTAGCTTTAGACGCTAAAGCAGATGAGCGAGAAACCCTTGGGTTCATCTCAATGATGACAAGGCGTCCTGTTTTAGGATCCACACCAAATTGCACATTAGACCCACCGGTTTCAACACCGATTTCACGTAGTACTGCCATAGCGGCATTACGCATAATCTGGAATTCTTTGTCGGTTAATGTTTGCGCTGGCGCTACGGTAATTGAGTCACCAGTATGAACGCCCATGGCATCGATATTTTCAATAGTACAAACGATAATACAGTTATCCGCTTTATCGCGAACCACTTCCATTTCGTACTCTTTCCAACCAATTAAGGATTCGTCAATTAACAATTCATTGGTGGGAGATAAATCTAGGCCTCTGGCACAGATTTCATTAAATTCTTCGATATTGTAAGCAATACCACCACCTGAGCCGCCCATGGTGAAAGACGGGCGAATGATACAGGGAAAACCAATGCGCGATAAAACGTCATGAGCCTGTTCCATATCGTGAGCTATCTCAGCTCTTGGACATTCCAATCCGATTGATTTCATGGCTTTGTCGAATCTTTCGCGGTCTTCAGCTTTATCTATTGCGTCAGCTGTAGCACCTATTAGTTCAACGTTAAATTCATCTAAAACACCATGCTTATTCAAGTCTAGAGCACAGTTAAGCGCAGTTTGTCCACCCATGGTAGGAAGGATGGCGTCTGGCTTTTCTTTAGCAATGATATTTCTGACCACTTCCCACTGAATTGGCTCGATATAAGTAGCGTCGGCCATTTCAGGATCTGTCATGATAGTTGCAGGGTTCGAGTTAACCAAAATAACTCGATAGCCTTCTTCTCTTAACGCTTTACAAGCTTGAGCACCTGAATAATCGAACTCACAGGCCTGGCCTATTACAATAGGACCAGCGCCTAAAATCAAAATACTTTTGATGTCGGTACGTTTTGGCATTCTTTCTTCCTATTGCTTAGATTGGGTAATTAAATCGATAAAATGATCAAATAAATCTGCAGCTTCATGGGGTCCAGGGCTTGCTTCTGGGTGTCCTTGGAAACTGAACGCTGGTCTGTCAGTAAATTCAATACCTTGTAGAGAATTATCAAATAAACTCACGTGGGTTACCTGTATGTTGTCAGGTAATGATGCTTGATCCGCGGCAAATCCATGGTTTTGGCTGGTGATCATAACTTTATTCGATCTCAGGTCTTTCACTGGGTGGTTTGCCCCGTGGTGACCAAATTTCATCTTAATTGTTTTAGCTCCTGCGGCTAACGCTAGTAGCTGATGGCCTAAACAAATACCAAACACAGGAATTTTCTTTTCCAAAAACACTTTTATTGCGTCGATTGCGTAATCGCATGGCTCAGGGTCGCCAGGTCCGTTTGATAGGAAAACGCCGTCAGGATTCATGGCTAATACTTCTTCTGCTGAGGTTTGCGCCGGTACTATAGTCAGTTTGCAGCCTCTGTCGACAAGCATTCTTAGAATGTTCTTTTTGGCACCGAAATCGTAAGCCACGACATTAAATTTATAGTCTTGAACATTTGTTGCGTGCCCAGAGCCTAGATTCCAAAGGCCATCAGACCAAGGGTGAGTGTCTTTACAGCTTACGACTTTAGCGAGGTCCATCCCTTTAAGACCGGGGAAAGCTTTTGCTTTTTCTAAGGCTGCTTGAGTCGCTTCTTCGATATTATCAACATCTAGCTCAACTGTCATAATACAGCCGTTTTGCGCACCTTTGTCGCGAAGGATCCTAGTTAACCTTCGAGTATCTATGTCTGCAATACCTAAAATCTTATTCATTTTTAGATATTCTGAAAGTGATTGCTTGTTTCTAAAATTACTTGCAATTAAAGGTAAATCTCTAATGATGAGACCTTTTGCCCAAACTGTATCTGATTCAACATCTTCTTCGTTGGTACCAGTATTGCCTATGTGAGGATAGGTAAGAGTAACAATTTGTTCGGCATAGGATGGATCTGTAAGAATTTCTTGATAACCTGTCATTGAAGTATTAAATACCACTTCACCAACAGAGTATCCGTGAGCACCGATTGCAGTTCCTTTAAATACAGAACCATCGGCGAGTACAAGCAGGGCAGAAACAGCCAAGTCGACCTCCTGAAATGAGAGATAACTAAGAAAAACTTGCGTTAAGCAAGAATTTCTATATTATTGTCCTCTTTCCTCGCAAAAAGAGGATAACATGTCTCTACCAAAACACCTTGCATGTTGCCTTTTTTCTTGATTGCAAGCCTTATTATTTAAGGATTCAATCCTCAATGACCACCAATCAAAACAAGCTGCAAGAATTTCTTTTTGGCAAATTCCGAGCATTATATACAACAAATTAAACTAGGTCTAACAGTTTTTAAATTGATTTTTAAATATGTAAAAACAAAGCTTTTATTACCATTATTAGACTTAAGCCCTAAAATCACAACAATTCCAAAACATTCTGCATCGAAAACAGACCTTTTTCTTTACCTTTTAGCCATTGCGCTGCATGCAATGCGCCGTTGGCGAAGGTCAATCTACTCGAAGCTTTATGAGTAATTTCAAGGCGTTCCCCAAGCGTCGCAAACATGGCTGTATGCTCACCAACAATGTCTCCTGCGCGTACTGTGGCAAAACCTATGGTTTCTCGTGATCTTTCTTCGGTAACACCTTCTCGGCCGTAAACCGCACATTGGTCTAGATTTCGATCCAAAGCATCGGCAATTGACTGCCCTATTGCCATAGCTGTGCCCGATGGAGCATCTTTTTTAAATCTATGGTGGGCTTCGAGGATTTCGATATCTGCTGTGTCTCCCATGACTTTAGCAGCCGTTTTCACAAGATTCAGCATCAAATTAACGCCAACTGAATAGTTGGCAGCAAATACGACTGGGATATATTTTGCAGCCTCGTCAATCAAAGTTAGCTGTTCGGATGTAAGTCCTGTAGTACCAATAACTATTGGCGTTTTAGAATCTACGGCTAAGTGTAAATTCTGCTCTAATGCCTCAGGTAACGTAAAGTCAATGAGTACGTCAGCGTGTGTAATAATATCTTTTTTCAGTTCAACCACCTTGATATATTGCCGGCTAATTCCAGCTAATTCACCTGCGTCCATTCCGATAAAGGGAGAATTTGACCTTACACTGGCAAATCCTAACGCGACAGATGAATGTGCATATGCGGCTTCGATAAGAACTCTACCCATGCGACCATTTGCGCCTAAAATACCCACTTTTACCATTTCTTTGATTCCTTTGTTTAAGGTCAATTTGATGAGGGGTATTGTGCATTAATGTATGGCGATTAGTAAGTCTAATCTGTTATTCTTTAGATGTTTTTTTACTTTTTTCGTTAAATTGGATTTACTATGCAACAAGCAGATGTCTGGGATTTCCCTACCCGTCTTTTTCATTGGTTATTGGTAGCTGCGTTAATTTTTCAATATGTAAGTGGTGAGATTTTAGATGATGCTATGCAGTGGCACTTTTATATTGGTTACTTCACTATTGGACTGATTGTTTTTCGACTATTGTGGGGCTTTGTTGGTCATACTCATTCAAGGTTTAGCCAATTTATTGTTGGCCCTGGCCGCGTGGTAAACTATGTTAAAGGCCAAGATAGCCAGCATTATCTAACTCACAATCCATTAGGCGCTCTGTCAGTGATTGCTATTCTAGCAATAGTAGCAACCCAAGCGATCAGTGGACTTTTCATTGATGATGATATTTTCTTTCAAGGTCCTTGGTATGCAGCTGTGGATAAAGACACTGTAAGCTTAGCTAACACTATTCATCATACGTTTTATAAGGTAATTATTGGATTAGCAATTTTGCATATCATTGCGATTGGGTTTTATCAGCGAGTCAAGAAACAAGCCATTGTGCAAAGTATGATACATGGTAAAAAGCCGACTCAAAAAGCTCACGCTTATCCAACGTTTAGTCGTTCTCTTGTTTGGCGCTTTTTAATCGTAGTGGCTATTTCGGCTGCTATAGTCTATTTAGGCGTTGAAGTGTTGTCACCAGAGCCAGTCGAAGAGTTTTTTGGATTCTGATAAGGATTAACTCGCACTCGTTATCATTAAAAAAGGACAAGCATGGTCCGCCATACTTGTCCTTTTACATTATTGAAACTTTTATTTAGTCAGCTTTGTAAGCGTCGTGACATGCTTTACAAGTGCCGCCCACAGCACCTATAGCTTTACGATAATTATCTTCATCTTTGCTAGCAGCAACTTTTTCTAAGGCTTGTGCAGCTTCAACCATATCCATGGCTTTTTGATTAAAATCAGCAGAATTTTCCCAAATAGCATCTAAAGCTTCAGTGTCTACGTCAAAGCCACTTGTATCAGGCGCAAAGTAATCTTCCATCATCATGCCAAGTTGTGCGATACGCTTGGCGTTTGTTTCCATTTTTGCTGCATCAAAATCGATCTGGCCTTTAGCCATTGCACCCAAAGGACCCATATTGGAATACACCAATTTTAAAATGGATTGGCGAAAAGCAACAATAGATTGCGCTTGTTTTTCAGATTTAACGCCGTGGTCATCGGCCAATGCAATGGTAGACAAGCCTGAGATTACTAGCCCACAGGCTAATGCCATAACGGTTTTTTTCATTTTATTTTCCTTGTGTGAAACGTTTTGAATAATTGATTTATCTTAATTTTTACAGCATGAATCGGCGAAAAGTTTATATTTTATTTTTAGTGGTCAAATCATCAACGTTTTTGCTTAAGGATTTCCTTCGCTAACTCTGATATGGCCTTTCTCATAGCTTGCACCGAAGACAAATAGCCTTTGGTAGCTTGCCTAACTTGTATTTCAAAAGTATGACCTGTACTAGTCACATTTGCTTTCGAAAATTTAAAATACCCAGTTAATACTATATTGCCATCAAATGTTGGGTAAAAGCTGTCTAAATAAAGTTTTAACTTTTCACAATCACGGCAGGTATCGACAAAATTAGTCGCATCTGTTTGCTGGTTTAAATCAAACACCAGAACATTCTTTAACATTGTGTCTAGATCCACAGCCCATTGATGATAATTAGCAATATAAAGTTTGTGACTCTGCTCCAACATTACAATATTTTTCTGCTGTAAATATGCAGGGATTGCGACAATCTCAACGCTAACACTTTGGTTTCCCTCTTCCCATTGCATCACTAAGGGTTTATCTTCAAGTAAATAATAATGGGTTTCTGGCACCGACTCAGTAGTCACACAACCAAATAAAATTGTTATCAGCAGCAAAATTACAGATTTTTTCATTTATCTTCACCCGATGAATTGTCAGGATTGGGTTCTTTGTCTTCTGGCGCAGCATCACTAAAAATAAGAGAATTGGGCTTGTTACTGATATCAGATATCATGGGCTGCACCATTAATAACGTTTGCTCTAACTCATCTAAGCTTGACATTAGCCTATGGTAAACGGCTGAATCCGGTTGCACTCCCTGTAAAGCATCATCCACCTCTTTCATAGTGGATTCTATAGTATTCACAAGTGACTGCATCGAAATTAAAGTGTCTTGGGCCACTAAAACAGTTTGATCAGTACTTTGTAATAATTGTTCGATGGGAAGCGCATTTAGCTTTTCTAATAAGGCATCAGTTTTACTTAAAAGAGAAGCAAAACCGCCTTCAGCCAAAGGAATTATGGGATATTCACCAAAGGTCTCATAGTTACCAACACCGGCTGGATTAAAATCTAAAGTCACCTTCAAAGAGCCTGTAATGTAATTGGCGGTTTCAATTCTTGCTTGCAAACCGTTTTTAATCCAATGCTCAAAATGCTCGGTAAAGCCTTCTATATTACTTTCGTTTGAACGCTGAGTAATGCGAGCAGGTTCAATATTGATAACCACTGGTATTCGGGTTTCGTTTTCCCGTATTTCATTCGTTTCGTAAAAGCCTAGGTAAGGTTTAGCAACTCTACCGATTTTAATTCCTCTGTACTCGACAGGAGCGCCAGTATCCAAACCACCAACTGTTTCTTCAACCAAAATGACGTAAGTTATGGTTTCGTATTGCCTTTCTTCAATTGTCGCTAGTTGTGAAGGATACAGCTTAAACGTAGTGGATTCTGAAACAGCTTCACCTGGTGTTAGATCTTCAGGTACATCAAAAGCAACACCACCAGCCACTAAGGACTCAAGTGAAGAAAAATCTACTTCTATGCCACTAACACTGGTGGAAACTGTGATACCACTAGCATTCCAAAAATGGGTATTAGATGTGACCAGCTTATCAAAGGGAGCGCGAATAAAAATACCATAGGTGATGCTTCTATCTTCTATATCAAAATCTATGGATTCCACAACGCCAACTGAAATTCCGCGATACACTACGGGATTTCCTTCAAATAAGGACTTCCCACCATAAGAGATCAAATCTAGTTTGATCCCAGCCTCAGATGGCGATGCCACAGGAGGACGGCTAAGGCCAACAAATGAGTCACTTAGATTTTTTTCTTCTCCTGGCTCTAATGCGATGTAAGCGCCAGATAGTAAAGTGCCAACACCACTAATTCCAGTGGCACCTATACGCGGGCGCACTACCCAAAAATGGCTGTCTATTTTTAAAAATCGTTGCGCATCTCGATTAATTTTGATGTCTGTTAAGATAGACTTTCCATCATCGGCAAAGCGGATTCGTTCAACTCTACCAATATCAACATTACGATATTTTACTAAGGTTCGGCGGGCTTCGATGCCTTGGGCATCATCAAATTGTACTATGATATCTATGCCCCGATTAAGCCAACTTTGATACAAGAGTCCCCCACCAACGAGCGCTGCAATAATTGGTAATAGCCATACCCAAGAAATACCTTTTTTGTTTTTGATCTCAGGAATAACGGGTTGTTGGTCGGTCATAGAAACTTACATATCCTTTTGTTGTTTATCCCATATTAAGCGCAAATCAAATTGATGTGCAGCTAACATGGTCAGGATGACAACGCATGCAAAGGCACGTGCGGCGACGCCCGGTTCAACTACCATGATATTCGAAACATGGACTAAGGCAACTAAAATTGCGACTACAAACACATCTATCATTGACCATTTTCCAATGAACTCGGTAACTTTATACATAAAAGTTAGCTCATTTTCAGATAGTCTAGAGTCTTTACGAGTGCAATAGCACAACCAGAAAATGATCAAGATTTTAGCGATTGGGATAAAAATACTGGCGGTAAAAATAATCCCAGCGACCAAATAAGATTCATGTTCCATAAAAGCCAATATGCCTTGAATTATTGTGCTTGGTTCTCTTTGTCCTAACATGGTATTTACCATGATTGGATAGGTATTGGCTGGAATATATAAAATAATCGCAGTAATGAGCAAGGCTATGGTTTTTTGCACACTCTGAGGTCTTCGCACATGGACATGAGTGCCACAACGTTTACAGCTTTTGGTTTGCCCCTCATTTATTGTATAGCAAATATGGCAGGCTTTTTTTCCCATACTTGCTGCAGTATTTTGAGGATAGTTTGCTTTATCAGTCATTGGCCATAGCCTCTATCCAACACCAAACCTGGTATTTATTGGCAATTAAGGATGCCGCAATAAAGCATAATGTAAAGCCAATGTACGCCCAGAAAGCGATGCCTAATACTATGTCAGCCAATTCAATAACCTTAATTAAAGCCACCAAAACGCCTATGATAAACACATCTGCCATTGCCCAAGGAATTAGCCGTGTTAGCAACTTTGCACAGGTTAATGATGCTCTATAAGGCAATAGCGCATTTTTTCCCATCAATAGTAATATCAAGCATATGAGATAGATGAAAGGAACGGCCAAAATAAAAGCTAATACCAAAAATCCTAGCAACCAAAAACCTTGCAAAAACAAATCGAAGGACGCTTCGGTTATGGTTATTGTGCGTAGTACGCCCGAGGCTTCAAAGGTTAAAAAAGGAAACAAATTCGCTACTGCAAATAAAATTAACGCGGTAACGCTGTATGCAAAACACTTTTGTGACGCATGAATTTGATTTTCAAACAAAAAACTATGACAACGAGGACAATAAACCCGTTGATGAGGTAACAGATCGTCTGGTGTTTTAACCACCAAGTCACAATGTGAACATGCAATCTGTTTTAATGCCATAACTTGATAATTAAACCTGAAATTTCAATATATTGCTGATGAAAATATAACAGGCTGAGGATATGCATTCAATCTGATAATAAGTCGAAACGAAATTGATATTAAATTGATTTAAGATGCAGATAAAAAAAACAACCGCTTATTGCGGTTGTTTTTTGGACTTGGTTTTGTGAACTCTAGTTAGTTAGATCATCGAAAAACTTTTTCACACCATCAAAGAAACCTTTTTCTTTTGGTCTGTGCTTTTCTGACGAGCCTTTCATCGTTGCTTCAAACTCTTCTAACAATTCACGCTGTTTAGATGACAAATTCACCGGTGTTTCCAGTACCACTTTGCAGATCAAGTCTCCAACGGCGCCACTGCGAACTGATTTGACCCCTTTCCCACGCATTCTAAACATCTTACCCGTTTGGGTTTCTGGTGTAATTTTCAGTTTTACTTTACCGTCGAGCGTTGGCACTTCAATCTCACCGCCTAGCGCAGCTGTGGTAAAGCCCACTGGGACTTCACAGTACAGATTGTTTCCATCGCGCGTGAAGATGTCATGGTCGCGAACATGCACTTGAACGTACAAATCACCTGCTGGAGCACCGTTCTCGCCGGCTTCACCTTCACCTGTTAAACGAATTCTGTCTCCGGTATCAACACCTGCAGGTACTTTAACTGAAAGAGTTTTGGTCTTTTCGACACGCCCCTGACCACGACAGGAATTACAGGGATCAGAAACAATCTTACCTTTACCCGAACAAGTTGGACAGGTTTGTTGAACCGCAAAGAAGCCCTGACGCATCTGCACTTGGCCATTGCCTTTACAGGTTGGACAGGTTGTTGGTGATGTACCCTTTTTAGCACCCGATCCATGACAAACTTCACATTCAACCAAGGTTGGAACACGAATTTCGACTTCTTTACCTCTAACGGCTTCTTCAAGCGTCATTTCAAGGTTATAGCGTAAATCAGCCCCTTGTCTGGCTCGACTTTGACGGCCTCTACCGCCACCAAAAATATCACCAAAAACATCACCGAAGATATCACCAAAATCGGCGCCACCACCGTAGCCTCCGCCACCTCTGTTAGGATCGACACCGGCATGACCATACTGATCATAAGCTGCGCGCTTACGTTCATCTGTTAAGATTTCATAGGCTTCTTGAATTTCTTTAAATTTTTCTTCCAGCGCTTTATCACCAGAGGTTCGATCTGGATGATATTTCATGGCTAGCTTCTTATACGCTTTTTTAATATCGCGTTCGCTAGCGCTTTTGCTGACGCCTAATACTTCGTAATAATCTCTTTTGGACATACACCCACATCCCACTTAGTGTGGTATTGAAACTGTTTAACAATACCTTTCGAATATCTTAGTTTTTACAACAAACAGGCGCAAACTGCTACCAGTTGCGCCCGCTTATGCTGTTAAGACAGTCGCCACTGCCTATGACGATACTTATTTTTTATCGTCATTTACCTCTTCAAACTCAGCATCTACAACATCATCATCTGCTTTACCAGCACTGCTTTGCTGTTCTGCTGATGGATCCTGTGCTTGAGCTTGCGCTTTCGCTTGAGCAATTTCCATTAACTTCTGAGAAGCTTGAATTAATGCTTGAGTTTTCTCTTCAATGGCTTCTAGATCATCACCTTTACGTGCTGTTTCTAGATCATTGATTGCAGCTTCAATTGCTTCTTTGTCGCTAGAATCAAGTGCGTCACCTGCTTCTTCAACCTGAGTACGAGTACCGTGAATCAGACCATCAGCTTGGTTACGCGCTGTAACTAGCTTTTCAAACTTAGCGTCTGCGTCTTTGTTCGCTTCAGCATCTTGAACCATTTTTTCTATTTCAGAATCAGATAGTCCAGATGACGCTTGAATGGTAATTTTCTGCTCTTTACCTGTATCTTTGTCTTTAGCAGATACATGCAATATACCGTCAGCATCAATATCAAACGAAACTTCAATTTGTGGCGTTCCACGCGGTGCAGGGCGAATACCTTCTAAGTTAAATTGACCTAGAGATTTGTTCCCAGCTGCTTGCTTACGTTCACCTTGAAGCACGTGTACAGTTACCGCAGATTGGTTATCTTCCGCTGTTGAGAAGGTTTGAGATTTCTTAGTAGGAATCGTCGTATTTTTCTCAATTAATGCGGTCATAACGCCACCCATTGTCTCAATACCTAGAGACAGAGGTGTAACGTCTAATAAAAGAACGTCTTTAACATCACCGGCTAAAACACCACCTTGAATTGCCGCACCAGTGGCTACAGCTTCATCAGGGTTAACATCTTTACGTGGCTCTTTACCAAAGAACTCAGCAACATATTTTTGCACCAATGGCATACGTGTTTGACCACCTACCAAAATGATGTCGTTAATATCGCTTACTGACAAATCAGCGTCCGCAAGTGCTTGTTTAACTGGTTCAAGGGATTTTTTCACCATGTCTTCAACTAAAGACTCTAACTTAGCACGGGTTACTTTGATCGCTAAGTGCTTAGGACCAGAAGCATCAGCCGTGATGTAAGGTAGGTTAACTTCAGTTTGTTGTGCTGAAGATAACTCAATTTTCGCTTTCTCACCGGCTTCTTTTAAACGCTGCATAGCAAGAGGATCTTTACGTAAATCTACGCCTTGATCTTTCTTAAATTCATCCACTAAGTAAGTGATCATTCGGTTATCGAAATCTTCACCACCTAAGTGAGTATCACCGTTTGTAGCTAGTACTTCAAACGTGTGTTCGCCGTCAACTTCGTCAATTTCAATGATAGAGATATCAAATGTACCACCACCAAGGTCATAAACGGCTACTACGTTGTCGCCTTGCTTTTTATCCATACCGTATGCAAGTGCAGCTGCGGTTGGTTCGTTAATAATACGCTTAACTTCTAAACCAGCAATTCGGCCAGCGTCTTTAGTTGCTTGACGTTGAGAGTCATTAAAGTAAGCAGGTACAGTGATTACTGCAGCTGTTACTGGCTCACCTAAATAATCTTCCGCTGTTTTCTTCATTTTCTTAAGAACTTCAGCAGAAATCTGTGGTGGTGCCATTTTCTCATTGTTGGCTTCTACCCAAGCATCACCGTTGTCAGCTTTCACAATTTTGAACGGCATGATGTCAATATCACGCTGAACTTCTTTGTCTTCAAAACGACGTCCAATCAAACGCTTAATCGCAAAAAGCGTGTTGTTTGGGTTGGTTACTGCTTGACGTTTTGCCGGTTGACCAACCAACGTCTCTCCATCTTGCGTGTATGCAATGATAGAAGGGGTTGTGCGGTCACCCTCGGCGTTTTCAATTACTTTTGCTTTGTCGCCGTCGAGTACGGCAACACATGAATTAGTTGTACCTAAATCGATACCGATTATCTTACCCATGTATATATCTCCAGAAACTATTCGTTGCTAATCTATGTGGGGTTAATAACCCCTTTTTCAATAGGTGTATTACAGATTTATTGCAAAAAATTTAAGCAGTAGTATCTACGCCTTCACTTGGTGCTCTTGATACCATCACCATTGCAGGTCTTAATAATCTACCGTTAATTAAATAGCCTTTTTGCATAACAGCTATCACCGTATTTGGCGCGACATCCGCTGACTCTTGCATTGACATTGCCTGATGATGTTCAGGATTAAAAGCTTCCCCTTGAGGGTCAATCACTTCAATGCCAAATTTTTCTATGCTAGCCATAAAGCTCTTGTGAGTTAGCTCAACCCCTTCTAATAAAGGTTTAACTGCCTCGTTTTCAGCATCCGCTGACATTGTTGCTCGCTCAAGATTGTCGATTACCGACAATAATTCACCAGCAAATCTTTCCAATGCAAACTTGCGTGCTTTTTCTACGTCTTGCTCTGCGCGTTTGCGTACATTATCTGACTCTGCAATGGCGCGAATAACGCGATCTTTTTGCTCGTCAATCGTACGTTTGGCTTCTTCCAATTCCGCTTCGAGGGATTGAATTTGTGCCTGTTCAACCGTTAAACCGTCTACATTCTGCTGCGTATCCTGGTTCTCAGTTTCGTTTGAATCAGCCTCATTCACTTCAGGTTGTTCTACTGAATCTGTCGCCTGATCTTGCGTTTGTTCGTGCTCTTGGTCTTTACTCATTTATCACTCCGGTTTCATGAGTGTGTTTAATCAACTGGGTTTTTGCTTACAATGCTGGCTATAATGGGGATAGATCCTATGGGTTCAAGACAATAATTAAAAAAATTTTTAGAGCTGCAAAAAATGTTTTCAATTTGGACAGTAAGTGCAATCACACTTGTATATTTGGTTTTTTTGTTTGCCATAGCGCGTTGGGGGAATCGACAGCAAAAACTGTCCAAAAATGTATATTCACTCTCTTTGGGGGTGCATTGCACGTCTTGGGCATTTTTTGGTACCGCTACTCAAGCCAGTGAATTTGGTTGGCCTTTGGTGCCTACATATCTTGGTTGTATTTTGGTGATGTTTTTTGGGGTTAATTTTTATAAAAAAGTCGCCCTTTTGTGTCAGCAGCATCAAATCAGTTCGCTTTCCGAATTTATTGGGATTCGATTTCATCACTCCAACAGCATTGCTGGCATTATAGTCGCTATTTGTATCATTGGCGTAATTCCCTATATTGCCCTTCAGCTTGACGCAATATCAATGGCGGTTGCACTCCTTACCGATACTGGAGAGACTGGCAGGTTTTCTATCAGCTTTTACATCACAGTGACCATGGCATTATTTGCTGTTTTATACGGTCATAGAACCCTTGATTTGACCCAAAAACACCAAGGTTTGATGTACACATTAGCGTTTGAAAGCATTGTTAAATTGGTAGGGTTGGCAATAGTAGGTATTTTTGTAGTTTACGTGCTGCACGACGGAGTTTTCGACTTATTTTCTCAGGCACTTAAAACCCCATCTATAAATGAAAGTTTAACCCAACCCTTTGCTTTTTTAGTTTTCGCTAGCCACGTGTTATTGGGAATATGTGCTATGTTCTGTCTTCCTCGCCAATTTCACGTAAATTTTATTGAAAACAGGAATACCGAAGAAATTGATAGAGCCAGATGGTTATTTCCTATCTATTTATCGTTAATGAGCATTTTTGTATTACCTATTGCCGTTGCAGGAGACTTAGCGTTTTTAGGGCAATCTGGCATCAATGCTGACCGTTATGTGCTCTTGTTGCCGCAAAAATACGATGCTCCAATCATTAGTATTGTCGGTTTCTTAGGAGGTTTGGCCGCTTCTACTAGTATGGTAATTGTCGCCACATTAGCATTAAGTAATATGGTAAACACTAGCTTAATAATGCCAATTTGGTTAAAAACGCGCAGATTACACAAAGCTCAACCTAACCTCAGTAGCAAACAATTACTTAGAACACGTCAATTCAGCATTGCTGCTTTGGTATTTATCGCCTACTTATATCATGTTCAGATTAGTCAAACCGCTCCTTTGGTGAAATCTGGCACCATAGCATTAGCGCTGTTATCGCAAATATTCCCTGCTATTTTATTTTCGGTTTATTGGGACCGTGTAAATAAAGTGGGCATCATGTTAGGCCTAGGATTAGGCGTCACTATTGTCATAGTTAATATGGTGTACCCAGCAGTTGTGGCCAGTTATTACTTTGCGCCTCAGCCAACGGATGAAGCATTCGCTTATGCCATCTTTTTATCGCTAGCTGTTAATATCTTTGTTATCGCTCTCACCAGTGTGATTTTTCCAAACACCAAATTACATCCATTCATGCGGCAAAAATTGGTCACCACGGGTCTGCAAATCACACCTGAAGCATTATTAAATTTAGTTGAACCAGTGTTAACAGGTCAGGCAAAAGATGAGTTTAGACAGAAAGTCGAGCGCCAATCTAAACTCAGTTTTGTCGACCCTATCACCATTTTGCACGCTCAGAGATTGCTTTCAGCAAGATTAGGGGCTGCCAGTGCACAAATTTTACTTAACGCGGTAGCCGACAATAAAAACACTGACCATACTGAAATTACCGAATTAGTAGAACAAGCAAGTCAGACTTTTCAGTTTAGGCATGAAGTATTGCAATCGTCTATCGCCAATCTACCCCAAGGTATTTCTGTGGTAGATGCTGAATTACGTTTGGTTGCATGGAATAAGGCCTATGAAAATCTGTTTCAATATCCCAATGATTTTTTGTCCACCGGTATGCCAATAAAAGACTCCTTGATGTTCAATGTAAGTCAGATAACCACAGATGCGACCACCTTGCCAGATGCGGAAGCAATGATTAACCAACGCATCGACTATATTCAAGGTCGCGAGCCATATAAAGTTAAGCGGCAATTGAAGTCTGGCAAAGTCTATGAGGTGTCTGGTAGCCCGTTACCCGGTGGTGGCTATATCACTACTTACACTGATATCACTGAGTATATGAATATACAAAAAGCCCTTGAGGACTCAAAAACAGAATTAGAGGATCGTGTTCAACAACGTACCCATGAATTGCAATTAGCGAAAAAAGAAGCCGAAGAAGCCAATGAAAGTAAAACGAAATTTTTGGCCGCTACCGGTCATGACTTAATGCAACCCATAAGCGCTGCTACCTTATTTGCTTCATTGTTAAACGAAAAATTGCTGGATGAGCAACTTAAAGAGACCAGTCACAATTTGCTAAATTCATTGGAAAATGCTGATCAACAGTTAAGTATGTTGATTGAATTCAGTAAATTAGATTCTGGCCGTGTAGTGCCAAGTGAAACTGTATTTCCATTAAATCAAATTTTAAAGAATGTGGTGAATGACTTTAGACTAATGGCACAGAATAAAGGTATACAACTGCACTTTGTTGAAACTTCTTTATTAATTAGAACGGATAAGCGCTTATTTACCCGAATTGTGCAAAACCTTATGTCGAACGCTGTGCGGTATACTACAACCGGAAAAGTGCTTATAGGTGTTCGTCGCCGTAAAAATAACCGCTGTGAACTTTGTGTCATAGATACAGGCCCTGGTATTGATGAAACCAACCAAAGACAAATTTTTCAAGAATTTGCCCGCCTCAATCAAACGTCTCATATTCAAGGTTTGGGGCTAGGATTAACCATAGTTGAACGGATGTGTCGCTTATTGAATATTAAAATTGGGCTAAAAAGTAATGTGTTAAAAGGCAGTTTGTTTAGTTTGGATTTTCAACACTTGGGCAGAGTTACTGAACAAAAGTTTTCAACCAAGTTACCAACTTCCGATCGAACTACTCAATTAAAAGACTGTTATATTATGGTGTTGGAAAATGATGAATCAGTGATTACGGCGCTTACTGCTTTGTTAACTGAATGGGGATGTAACATTAGTGTGGCACGGCAAAAACGAGAAATCCAAGTCATTCCCGAAAACATTGATTTTATTATTGCAGATTATCATCTAGATAACGATGAAAATGGCGTAGATCTTATAGAACATATTAGGTATTGTGCAAATAAACCTATAAAAGCAATTTTATCCAGTGCAGATAGAAGCGATAGCATAAGAGACTTGGCGAGTACCCATAATCTCGCATACTTACCAAAACCAATTAAGGGACCTGCACTGAAACGCTTGCTACTCAACTTGTTAGCGCGATAACTAGAGCGTGTTTATCTTAACCTTGTACATGGTGTGAAGTGGGAATCCAGAAGTCATCTTACGAAAAACAAATTAATGAAAGCTTTGCAGAACTAGAACAGCAAAGCGTGCAACTCGTAACTGAAAAATTGCTTCAGCGCCTTTGTCTGTTCGGCGCTTTCTCTCATTTATTTTTTATCTTTTTCTTTGCACTCATTGGTTCACATGAATTAGCTTTTCTAAATGTCATCAGTGTAACACTATGGGTAATTGCGACTATCCAAAATATGCGCCAGCACCATACTTGGTGCATCCGCTTAATTATAATTGAAGTCGTTTTACATTCTTATATTGTTACCTACATGATTGGAATCGCTTATGGTTTTCACTTTTATCTTTGGTCATTGATTGGATTTGTGCTTTCAGGGCCGATTGGTACATTAAAACAACAGATTAAAATTATCTTGGTGATTATTGTTGGTTTTATAGGTATTTACTTCATGAGTTTATCTAACAATTATGCATTGGATGTTACTTCATTAGCACCCTATGCTTACTCGGTAAATTTATTTTTATCTATAATTCCCATAGCCATAGTGGTTTATCACTCACGCAAAAACTCGGCACAAAGTGCCAAGAGCTTCTTTATTCAAGCGAATACAGATATTGTGACGGGCACCTTTAATCGACTGTACGTTGAAAAATTACTGAAAGAAGCGCAAGAGGGATTAACAAGAAGAGGCTTCGATCAATATTCAGTGGTTTTGTGCTCAATACAGAATCTTCATGAATTGAAAGAAACGGAGCAAAACGCTAACGTCGATAAAGTGCTACAAAACGTCGCCAAAACCATTCAAAGCAACATCCGCGATTCAGATTTAGTAGCAAGATGGCAATTCGACGAATTTATGATTCTGCTTTCTAACGCTACTCATGAAACTACACTTAAAATAGTAGACAAGATAAAATCCGCGATAGAGCAAGTTAAGGTGCTAAAAGACGATAATAGTGACATAGTGCTAGGTGCGGCATTCGGTATTGCAGACTCGGCCGGAACTGACGATTTTGATCGCGTAATTATCAAAGCAAATGTTAACTTAATTCAAGCGAAAGCCAAGTTTGTGACTAAAGACTAGAGACTGTTCAACTTTGCTAAGATAAACATCCTCTAATCATCTGTTTGCATAATTTGCTTATAAATGACACCTGCTTGAGTTCTGTTAATCAGCCCCAGCTTGCGCAACACAGCCGAAGCATGTTGTTTCACTGTGGACTCAGAAATACCAAGCTCATAAGCAATTTGTTTATTTAATAGCCCATTTGCCATCATATCCAATACACGTAATTGATGAGGTGTAAGTAATTCTAGTTTTCGTAAATACTGGACCTCTTCCTCACTTTGTTCGGCGCTTTCAAAATCTTCAGGCAACCAGGTTTCACCTGACATTATTGCCGCAACAGCCGTTTTCAATTTATCCAAATTCAGTGATTTAGGAATAAAACCACTGATACCCACTTGAATTGCCTTTTGAATAATTCCTGGATTTTGTTCTGCTGAGACAAGGGTAATCAAGGTGTTCGGAAAAAGACTTTTAATCTGTACTAAACCTGCTAAACCATTGGCGTCAGGCATATTTAAATCGAGAAATACTATGTCGTAATCAGCGTTTGACTCCATTAGTTTGATCGTTGAGGCATAATCAAAAGACTCTTCAACTTCAAAATTAAGTTCCTGTGTCAGCATCAACAACAAAGCTTGCCTGAAAAGCGGATGGTCATCGGCAATAATTGCTCGCATTTTTAACGTACTACCTTCAAAGTTGGATAATTTTTTATCAAACATACTAAAAAAGGCGACAGAAGTCGCCTTTTTATCTTAGTCTGTCAATTAAAATCTATAACCAACAGTCACATGAATGGTACGAGGGTCACCGAAATAACCAATCAAGGTTAAGTCACCACCAACACCAGGAGCAAAACTTCCATTTCCATCAGGCGCGCCTACAAAGTTGTAACCACCTACAAGGTATTCTTCATCCGTTAAGTTTTTACCGTGAATACTTGCATACCAATCGCCTTCTAAACTTTCCCAGTTTAAGCTCATGTTGAGCATGCCGTACCCGTCTTGCGCTAACAGTTCTGATGTTTCGAACAATAAGTATTCGTCACGTACGTAGTAGTTAGCGATAAGAGTAAAGTAACCTACATCTGTATCAAAGCTATAGTTAGCTGCAAAGTTTGCAGTATATTTTGGAGAGTTAGATAATCCAATTAATGGCGGAACAGCGGTATTTTCTTTAATCTCGAAGTCCAAGTAACCAAGCGCTACATCAAATGATAAATGCTCTGTTGCGACATAGTTAATTTCTGCTTCAATACCACTACCTTCTGTTCGTGCAGCGTTTTGTAACGTTTGGTTTAGGTCGATACCATCTGTTGCACCAACCGCTATATACTGTCTGTCTTTGTGGTCATATTGGAACAAAGTAACATTGGTTCGTAATTTAGTGCCCCAATCTTTCTTGATACCTAATTCAAATGAATCAACTACTTCCGGATCTACACCTGCTTCGTTGCCTTCAGCTCTTGGGTTAAAAGTACCTGACTTGAACCCCTGGCCATAAGACGCGAAGATCATAGTGGAATCATCCATCATATATTCTAAGCCAACGCGAGGCGTAAAGCGGGACCAACTTTGAGATTTAGGAGCGTCTAATACGCCATCACCATCAGTGTCTACACCTAACACTTGAGGCGTTATGGCACCGCTAGGGAATGGGCTGTCTGGACGTACATATCCAGGTACCCAACCTGACTCAGGATAAACGGTGTAAAACACCACACCATTGTCCACTCTTGCCACTTTTTCTTCATCTGTGTAACGGGCACCAAGGGTCATTGACAATTTGTCAGTAATATCGAAACTAGTCTGCGCGTAAGCAGCCCAACTTTCAGAGTTATTACAACCAGCGGTCTCACGCGTTAACCCTGGCAATAATAAAGACTGTCCAAAACGTTCTAATATTGCGTTGAACATACCGCAAGATTCGCCGTCGTAATAATACAAACCTGATACAAAGTTAAAATTACCATTATCAAAATTAGCTTGTAACTCGTGAGTTGTATTGTCGTCAGTATAAATAGCTGGAACATCGAAAATCACAGCTGCTGTATTGTCGAAATCGATATTGGTAGGAGAATAACCTTCTCTTTTTGATGCGACATATTTAAGCTCAAGATCATCAGTTACGTCATAGCGAGCCATAAAAGAATAACCTTCTAGCTCAACTAGGTTATCTGTAGGTAATGAGGTGTAAGAATCAAAAACACTGTCAGGAACAGGGGCATCCGTTAATAATGAAGGAAGAAGACGATACCCACCTTTAGCATTTGAAGTATCGCGCGTTTTATCCCAACCAAAACGGAAAAACAAATCGTCGGAAGCATGATATTCAAGATTTAATCTAGCAGTCCACAGTTCTTTGTTGTAGTTTTCTGTGTTTTGATTAGACAATGCTGATTGCAAATACTCACCAAAGCCGTCTCTATTTAAAGTGGCAAATCCAGCGCCCACATACAATTTATCTTCAATTAGCGGCATTTGACCTGTGGCTTTCAAATCATTTTGACCGAAGCTACCGACAGTAGCCTTGATATCAAAACGCATATCGCCCATCATTTCTTTAGTTACATACTTAACTGCACCACCTATGGTGTTTTTACCGTAAAGTGTTCCTTGAGGACCACGCAACACCTCGATTCTTTCCACATCAAGAATATCTAACACTGCCCCTTGTGGACGAGCGATATACACGTCATCAATGTAGATACCAACACCTGGCTCATATCCCCATAGTGGATCTTGCTGACCTACCCCACGTATAAAAGCTGTTAACGTACTGTTAGTACCACGGCTTGTTTGTAAGGTTGTATTAGGTGAAAATTGTTGGATTTCGTTAATTACTGAAATGCCGTTTTCAGCCAAATCTGAAGCACTAACAGAGGTAAGTGCTACCGGCACTTCTTGAATTGACTCTACGGATTTACGTGCTGTAACTTCAATTCTTTCAAGTTCATCTTTCTTTGCTTCCTCTTGAGCTAGCAAGGGCTGAGCAAATAGTGCGGTGGCAACAGCCAATGCGCACATGGTCGGTGTGTTGTGTAAAAAATTCGTTTTATTATTCATCATTATATTTCCCAAGTTGAAAATGTTCGTTACCTTAGGCGTTGCGGTCTTTGTTAAATCTAAGTTAATTTTTGTTTAAAAAAAACAGTACCATCGTACTATGGGAAAAATTTTATACCCTTGTAGACTTAGCCACATCTCGGCGTACTGCGGTCACAGATACGAAAGCTTTAGTAGCTTATTTAACGGGATAGAACAAAAATGATAAGTTTAATTGGATTAATTGGTGGGCTTGCATTACTGATAGTGCTAACCATCAGGGGCATGAATTTATTTATTGCCGCGCCTTTTTGTGCCGCAATAGTGGCAGCGACAAATGGGTTAGCTTTCTTTACCGGCGATGCCAACTTTGTGACAACCTACATGTCTGGGTTTACTGGTTTTATTGCCTCATGGTTTTTCATGTTTTTACTTGGCGCATTGTTTGGTAAATTTATGGAAGATTCAGGCGCAGCTGAATCGCTAGCTCGCTGGATTGTT
Organism: uncultured Glaciecola sp.; assembly: GCA_947496235.1. Lineage (GTDB taxonomy): Bacteria > Pseudomonadota > Gammaproteobacteria > Enterobacterales > Alteromonadaceae > Glaciecola. Next base: position 432,439 of record CANMCE010000001.1, read on the forward strand.
GGAAAGCTAGGCTTTAAACACGCCATGTTTGCTATTGTTGCCGCTTGTGCAATATTAACCTATGGTGGTGTCAGCTTGTTTGTGGTCGCCTTTTCTGTCTATCCAATGGCTGTAAGCTTGTTCAAAGATGCTGATTTACCTCGCCGTTTTATTCCGGCGACCATCGCATTTGGCTCGGTCACCTTTACTATGACCTCTGCAGGTTCACCAGAAATTCAAAATTGGATTCCAACCAAGCATTTAGGCACTTCGCCTTTTGCCGCTTGGGAAGTGAGTTTGGTTGTAGCCATAATCATGGCAGTTTTCGGTTATTGGTGGCTATCAAGAATGGTCAACAAAGCAGTGAAAAACGGAGAACGGTTCACTACTCGACCTGAAGATCCAAAGCAAAAAACACGCGATTTACCAAGTCCTATCACAGGTTTTATTCCATTGTTAGTGGTATTATTCGTGTCGTTTTTATTCCATGACAGTTTTGGGCAATATGCGTTAATTTTAGCCCTCGGCGGCGGCGTACTCATGCTAATTGCCTTGAATTTTAAATACTTCACTAATTTTGCAGGCGCCATCAACTTAGGTACTACAGGTGCTTTAGTGGCAATCGGAAACACAGCGGCTGTTGTTGGTTTTGGTGCTATTGCGAAAACCACAGATGCATTTCAACAAACCGTTGAAGTAATGACACAAATTCCCGGAAATGAACTTATAGGCGCTGCTGTAGCAGTAAGTGTGATTGCAGGCTTAACTGGTTCGGCATCCGGAGGGCAGGCTATCGCCCTACCATTGGTTGGTCCACACTATATTGATCAAGGTGTAGATCCCGAAGAGCTCCATCGCATAGTGTCTATTAGCTCAGGGGCTTTAGATTCTTTACCTCATAATGGCTATGTTGTAACGACTATACGCGCCATTTGCCATGAAACTCACAAAGCTGCTTATGGCCCCATGGCCGCACTTACAGTAATAGTGCCATTGATTGGTTTGGCCGCAGCTATTGGTTTGTTTATTTTATTTTAATAAGGGCATTTAATGAAACTTCGACAATTATTGTTTACGCTATGCTTCTGTACTCTGCTAGTAAATTGCGTCAACGCGAAGGATAAAATGTTAGTTGAAAAACAACACCATAACATAAAGAACTTTAACACCCATTTTGGGAAAACAATCGCTGAGGTGAATGTAGGCTGGGAAAGTTATGGCAAGCTAAATGATGACAAATCAAACGCAATTTTAATCACACACTTTTTTACCGGTAATAGCCACGCGGCTGGGGTTTATTCGGAAGATGATGAAGAGCCAGGATACTGGGATAGCATCATTGGTCCCGGCAAGGCTATAGACACAGATAAATTCTTTGTCATTAGTGTGGATAGTTTAGTTAATATCAGTGCAAACAATCCAAAAGTGATTACCACTGGTCCTGCGTCCATAAATCCAGCGACAGGAAAGCCTTATGGTTTAGATTTTCCAGTTGTTACTATGCGTGATTTTGTTAACGCACAGAAATCTGTTTTAGACAGTTTAGGTATTGAAAAGCTCTATGCAGTTGCTGGCCCTTCAATGGGAAGCATGCAAGCTATTGAGTGGGCTAGTGCCTATCCAGATAAAGTTGAACGTATGATTTCTGTTATTGGCAGCGCGGGGGCTGATGCTTGGACTAAAGCTTTGTTGGATCAATGGACTTGGCCAATAAAGTCAGATCCTAATTGGCAACAAGGCAATTATTACAACGAACAACAAGAAAATTATCCAGTTCAAGGACTCACCCTGGCCTTAGCGTTAATCACCCAAAGTGCACTTACTCCAGCATTTTTTAATTCTGTTGAAGATCAACTTGCTAAGATTTCTAAGCAACAACTAGCCTCCTCGGTCACTCAAGATACCGCCATTGTCAAATGGTTAATGGAAAGAGCTGGGGCTCGTGCAAACCAAATGGATGCAAATCATTTACTTTATTTGGTCAGAGCGAATCAATTATTTTTAACGGGTATGCAGTCCGACCTATCGTCAGGCCTTGAGCGAATCACAGCAAAAACACTGTTCATCACTGCGAAAACAGATTTGTTATTGATGCCCTATCACGCCGAACTAGCGTTTAATCAATTAACGTCCATGAATAAAGATACACAAATTGTCTACATTGATGGCCCTTTAGGGCATTTAGAAGGAGTAGCTGGAATACAAAAAGCAGCCACAGAAATTAAACAATTTTTACAGGACTAATATATGCAAGGTTATTTAAAAAAATGTTCACTTGTAAGTCTGCTAGCAATATCGCCTTTTGTTGCCGCGCAAAAATTAGTGGTAGATCTCGATAACACTAGCATCTCGGGATTATCTTCTGGGGGTTATATGGCAACTCAATTTCAATTTGCACATGCTGAAACCTTAGTAGGTGCTGGAATTGTTGCTGCTGGCCCTTATTACTGTGCTCAAAATTCTATTTCTACTGCTCTTAGTGAATGCGTCACAGCTACAACCGACGCCCTAGATCCACAAGTGTTGTTAGATTATGTTTCAGCGCAACAAGCGGCCGGCAATCTCGCAGATGAGGAAGCTTTAAAACAGCAAAATGTTTTCCTCCTACACGGAACCTTGGATGCTAAGATTAATCCTAAGGCTGCCAACTTGTTGCACGCACAATATCAATCAATTGGCGTAAACAACCTTAAATTCGTAAACGACAAGGCATTCCCTCATTTATTACCTACTCTTAGCAATGGCGTAGAATGTACAGAATCAGCATCGCCATTTATTGGTGCTTGTGACTATGACGCTGCAGGTGAAATGCTTAAATTTATCTATCCGGACTTAGGCCCTAAAGGACAAGCTAAGAAAGAAAATTTGATCACCTTTGCGCAAAATGCATTAACCGACATAAAAGAAGCAGAAATGGGCGAAAAAGGTTTTGTATACGTACCAGATAGTTGCCAACAAGGTGAAACTTGTTCTGTGCATATTAGTTTGCACGGTTGCAATCAAAATCAAGAAGATGTGGGTGATGCATATGCCTGGCAGTCAGGGTACAACGACTGGGCAGAAAGCAATCACTTGATTGTATTATATCCGCAGACTAAAAAGTCTAAAATGTTTCCACTTAATCCCCAAGGTTGTTGGGATTGGTGGGGCTACACAGGCAGCGAATTTGCAACTAAGCAAGGTAAACAAATTACAGCTATCTATAATTTGCTAAACGCATTAACAAATATCGATGTTAAGGATCTTTAAACAATGAGCAAATACAATATTCTCATTACTGGTGCAGCAAGTGGCATTGGCTTCGGAATAGCTGAATACTTAGGTAAACAAGGGCATCACATTATTGTTGCAGACATTAATATGGAAGCAGCGCAGTCAGCGACAGAAGATTTAAGCGCAGCAGGAATTTCTGCCAGTGCCGTTGCCGTAGATGTGTGTAATGCGTCTGAAGTGTCTGAATTGCCCGAAAAATTGAAAAACACACCTGTGGACGTTCTGATTAATAATGCAGGTATTCAACATGTAAGCAAAATAGAAGACTTCCCCCCTGAAAAATGGCAATTATTGATTAACATCATGCTTGTGGGACCTGCATTGCTTACGCAAGCATTTTTACCTCACATGAGAGAACAGAATTTTGGTCGCATCATCAATATTGGCTCTATCCATTCATTGGTCGCTTCTCCATTTAAGTCAGCCTATGTAGCAGCTAAACATGGTTTGCTTGGATTTTCGAAGACTATCGCTTTGGAAACCGGTGATAACGACATCACCATAAATACCATCTGCCCTGCTTATGTAAAAACGCCTTTGGTTGAAAAACAAATTGCCGCCCAAGCTGAAGCGAACAATATGACAGAAAAAGAAGTGGTTGATAAAATCATGCTTGAACCTATGCCGAAAAAAGCCTTTATTAGTTTCGAGGAATTGGCGGGAACAGCTGAGTTTTTAATCAGCGACAAAGCCAAAAACATGACCGCGCAAACATTGGTCTTAGATGGCGGCTGGATAGCAAGATAACAACTAATGCGCAAAAATGTTTGCAAGCAGTTTTGACTGCTGTAAGCTACTGATATCTCACTAAAGAGCGAGTAAGATGTCATACAAAACTGTTGGTTTGATAGGTAAAGTCAGTCACAAAGCCACTTACGATAGTTTACGTGCACTGATAGTTGAATTACAAAAGCGCGGTTGCGATATTCTGGTTGAGAACAGAATCAGCGTAGACTTTGATGTCGATGTTGCTTACACCAGCATGCAGGACATTGGAAGAAACGCTGATCTTGCCATTGTGGTCGGCGGTGACGGCAATATGCTTGGTGCTGCTCGTATATTGGCCGAGTACGATATTGATGTAGTCGGCATAAACCGCGGGAATTTAGGCTTTCTGACCGATATCAACCCTGATGACATCGAACGCCAGCTCGATCATATCTTTGCTAACAACATCTACCGCGAGCGACGCTTTTTATTGCAAGCATCGGTGTATAACGGCGATCATCTTAGTGATAGTCACAGTGCAGTTAATGAAATAGTGCTCCACCATAGTAAAGTTGCTCATATGATGGAGTTTGAACTTTATATTGGCGGGCATTATGTGTTTACCCAAAGATCTGACGGGTTAATTATCGCCACACCGACCGGCTCAACTGCTTACTCGCTTTCCGGCGGCGGTCCAATATTAATGCCTCATTTGGACGCATTAACTTTGGTGCCAATGTTTCCACACACCCTTAGTAGTCGCCCGATAGTGGTAGATGCTAACAGTGAAGTAATGCTAAAAATATCGGAAAAAAACACAGACTCAGTGCAAATTAGTTGTGATAGTCACGTTGTAATAAAGGTAGAGCCTGGTGAACACGTGATCATTGGCAAAAATGCTCAGCATTTAAACCTAATTCACCCGCCCGATTATAACTACTTTAATGTGTTAAGAACCAAACTTAACTGGAGTAATAAACTGTTCTAATTTTTTTCATACAGTACTTTACACAGTATTGACTACTGTATATATTATCAGTTATAAACGTGTAGAGGGTTTTGTATGCTTGCTCATCTTGATATTCGAAATTTAACCGTAGTAAAAAAAGTTTCTCTAGCTGTTCAGCACGGCATGACGGCTATTACTGGCGAAACGGGCGCAGGTAAATCTATTGCACTGGATGCTTTAGGTCTGTGTTTGGGGCAAAGAGCTGAATCTTCCATTGTACGTCAAGGCGCTGAAAAAGCTGAAGTAATTGCACATTTTGACGTAAGTAAAATGCCTAAAGCTAAACATTGGTTAATCGAAAACTCTCTTGAACAAGAAGATAATCTCGATGAATGTTTTGTGCGACGCGTAGTAAGCAACGAAGGACGTTCAAAAGCTTTTGTAAATGGCATCCCAGTTAATCTCCAACAGCTTAAAAGCTTAGGCAATTATCTGGTGAATATCCACGGACAACATGACCACCATGCTTTCTTAAAGTCTGAGCATCAGCTGAATTTATTGGACAGTTACGCAGATCATAAAGCACTGATGGATGCTGTTAATACTGAATATGTTGAATATAAAAAACTCTCTAAACAACTAAGTGAACTGCGTCAAGCCCAACAACAACGCATAGATCGTTGCAACCTCTTAGAATATCAAGTGAGAGAGTTAGATGAATTTAGTTTAGCTGAAGACGAATTTGCAGAACTTGAAATCGAATTTAAAAAACTATCAAGTCTTCAAAGCTTGGCTGAAACCAGTGATAAAGTTTGTTATCTTCTAAAAGATGGAGAACCTGCTAGCGCCTTAGATCTTCTTAATCATGCGGCAAAAGAAATCCAACATCATTTGGAAACAGATCCTGCATTAACTGACAGTCATGAGTTGCTGCAGAACGCTTTAATTCAGGCCCAAGAAGCCTATCGTGAGATTGATCGTTATAGAGATTCATTAGAAGCTGATCCTGAAAGGGCATCAGAAATTGAACAACGATTCAGTCAGTGTTTAGATCTAGCGAGAAAGCATCAAGTAAGCCCTGAAGACTTATATCAAACTCACCTTGCAATGATTGAAGAATTAGAGGCTCTCACGTCTGAGGAAGCCAGTGTTGAATCACTGGAAATTCAGGTACAAAAATGCCATTCCCAGTATTGGCAATTATCTGAAAAACTGAGTCAATCCCGCGCTAAAGCTGCGGCAAATCTATCTAAAGAGCTTCAAGCCAGTGTAAGAAGTTTAAACATGCCCCATGCGCAACTTAACATCAAAATTACCTTTGAAAAACAAGCTGAACCGTCAAAGTCAGGCAATGACAATATCAAATTCCTAATTTCTGTAAACCCAGGTCAGGCCCCTGATGTACTCGAAAAAGTGGTGTCAGGTGGTGAGTTATCAAGAATTGGATTGGCTATGCAGGTGATTTATTCTAATCATAGGCAAGTGCCTACACTTGTGTTCGATGAAGTTGACACAGGGATAAGCGGTCAGACAGCTTCAGTTGTTGGAAAATTATTAAAACAATTGGGTGAAAATAATCAATTAATTTGCGTGACTCACCTACCTCAGGTAGCGGCTCAAGCTGATAATCAAATTTTTGTGAACAAAATTACCGATGGTAAAACAACCGAAACACAAGTATTGAAACTCACCAAAGAAGAACGCATAAATGAAATAGCGAGACTTTTAGCCGGTGATCAGTTAACAGATACAGCTATTGAAAACGCAAAAGATTTACTATCAATAAAATAGAACCAATAATCAGTTGATTGGTCTACACCTACAATGTAGTATTTAGCGCGTTTTAAGAAAGAAGGTTTAGACATAAATGAGATTTGCAGCGGTACTATTACTAATATTGTTGGTAACGGGTTGTTCAAACTGGATCTATCGTATAGATGTTCCACAAGGAAACTATTTAGATCAGAAAGACGTAGACAAACTCAGAATTAATATGACCAAAGAACAGGTGCAATTTGTTTTAGGCAACCCTGTTGTAGAAGATAGCTTTGATCAAAATACCTGGTACTACGTTTATGACATGAAAAGAGGCATGGAAAAGCGTGGAAAAGACGTTCGCTTAGAACTTGTTTTAGAGTTTGTTGAAGGTCGTTTAGCTAAAATGAACGGTGACTTTGATAAACCTGAAAATTTTGACGAACCTCTAGAAAGCTAATGTAAAATGCCGTGAGGAATTTCACGGCTAAACCCCATAACTTCTTGCTAGCTTGCTTAACACTGATTACATGTTAAGCTAACCTATTCTCCTGTTTTAGAATGGATTCTTCATGGCAAACACTAAGTACGCTCAGTGGTATCACATTAGTGCTCTTTTTGTATTTTTTGTGTTTGTTTTGTACACAGCAAAACCTTTACTTTTACCTATATTTATCTGCGTATTAATGGCATTGTTGCTGAATCCAGCAGTATCCTTTTTAGAACGCTTTTTCTTTCCACGCTTTGTGTCCACCATAATACTAATAACCTGTTTGTTTATACCTTTAACATGGTTATCCGTTGAGCTGTCTGAGCCCGTGCATAGATGGGCTAAAGTACTTCCTGAATATTCCAAAATATTGGATGAACAAATTGAAAGCATAAACCAAACCTTAAACGAACAACTGGATGGGCAAGAGCCAGTGATAGAAAAAAAAGAATCGAGCTGGTTTGGGTGGTTTGACGATGAAGAGGAAAAGGTTAAAGACGACAATGTATTAGACGCAAAGTCAGTTACTGATAGTATCAAAGAAACCACATTAAATGCCTTTATCGATGGCGTATCAGCTGCGCCTGTTGTTTTAGCCCAAATCGCCGCGGGTGCCGTACTACTAGTGTTTATCTTATCGTTCAGCCCAAGTCTGTTTTTCGCGTACACTCAGCGCTTAGATGTAGCCCAACGTCGCAAAGCATTAGTACTTAAAGGAAGAATTCAAAAGGAATTGTCCACTTATGTAGTGCTTGTGACACTAATCAATTTTATCTTAGGTGCAAGTGCCGCTTTATGTTTCTATTTATTTGGATTAAAAGATCCCCTACTCTGGGGCTCTGTGGTTGGCTTGTTAAACTTTATCCCCTATATAGGCATGATGATAGGCGTTTGTCTTATTGGACTTGCTAGTGTCGTACAGTTTGAATTGACCCTTGTAGCTTGGGTTCCTTTAATTATCTACCTGTTACTAAATCTTTTCGAATCCCAATTTTTCACTCCAATGCTAATGTCCCATCGTATGAGTTTAAACCCGCTAATATTACTGTTGTGGCTAGCATTTTGGGGCTGGTTGTGGGGAATTGTCGGACTTTTAATTGCACTTCCACTTCTAGTCTGTTTAAAAATAGGCCTAAGTTTTACTGAATTCGGAAAACATTGGCTTCCAGTGATAGAAGCCAAAGGTTAGTTGATTAAGCACATCTAGGGCCTGTTTATCGTTGATCTTGCTGTGCAATAGAACGATAAAAATCTCTCAACACATACCAAGCTTGTTTGCGTTGTCCGGTTTCAGATAAGAGTCCCTTTCTATTCCAGAAGTCCTGAATATCGTCTAGAGGGCGTCTAGGGGAACGAAAATCCTTTAATATCCAAGGTGTGACACCGCGCAATGTTGGCATGTTTTTCATCATTTCTATGTTGTGTTTGTATACGTCGGATTGATATTCTTCGGTCCAAATCTCGTTTTTCTCTCCATGCAATCCTGCTAGAGCCCCTGCCCCCATTTCGCTCATAATGATGGGCTTTTCATAGTGCGAATTCCAACGTAAATTTGCGCAGTTTGCTGGAGCATCACTGTACCAACCGCAATAACTGTTAATACCTATAATATCTACATATTTAGCTAGAGGATCATCAATTAACTTACCATTTTTTGCGTTACTTTGTGTATCCATAGCAGCAGTTATCAAACGATTAGAATCTAGCTCTCGGGCTTTTTCAATCAACCGACTTAGAAATGATATTCTGGCATCTGATACCGGTGTTTCGTTGGCCACGGACCACATAACGATAGATGCGCGATTTTTGTCTCGAGAAATCATTTCTGTTAATTGCTGTTGCGCTTTAGCGTATACCGCTTGGTCCTCAAACATAACCGTCCAATAAACTGGAATTTCAGACCACACCATAAATCCCATTTCATCGGCAATTTTTAACATCATTTCGTTATGAGGATAGTGAGCTAAGCGCACGAAATTACAACCTAACTCTTTCGCCCAAGTTAACAATGTGCGACCATCAGCTTCTGTCCATGCTCTCCCAGCGCCAAATGGAGACTCTTCGTGGATACTAATTCCTCTCAAAAAGACAGGCTCGCCATTTAATAAAATCTCAGTACCTTTAACTTCGATGGTTCGAAATCCAATAGCATCTTCTATAGTTTCACCGTTAAACGACAGAATCACTTTGTAACGTTTGGGATTTTCTGGACGCCACAACTCTGGTTTAGCATTTATACTAAACTTTGTTTCGCCGTTTGCTTTAACCTTTATAGTTTTTTCGATATGCAATTCAGGAATTATCAGACTTACTTTGCCGTCCTTTTGGGCGTTTGATAGCTTGAGACTGCCCTCTATTGCGCCTGTTGTTGAGTTCAGCGCCAGATGATAATCAGACAGATAGCTTTCAGGCACTTCTATTACAGATACAGATCGCGTTAAGCCACCGTAATTCCACCAGTCGGTGTTCACCGTTGGGATTTGATCTCGCTTGCGGCTGTTATCCACTTTGACAACTACAAAATTTTCACGATTTTTTGCAACATGGGTAATATCGAACTGAAAAGGTGTAAAGCCGCCTTCATGTTCACCCACCTTTTCCCCATTAACATAAACAATTGCATGGTAGTTTGCTGCGCCAAAATGCAGTAAATATCGTTTATTTTGCTGTTTATTTAATTCAAATCTTTTGTGATACCAAAGTGTCCCCTCGTACAAAAATAATTGCTCCTCTTGTGAATTCCAATCACCAGGCACATCTATTTTTTTCGCTGTTTCAAAGTTATATTCTACAAGCTCTGAAGGTGTTTGAGGTTTTCGATTCTTAAAGTATCCATTGGTATGAGCTTCGTATCTATGGTTGTAATAACCATTTTCATAGGGATCTATAATTCTATTCCATTTCCCATTTAAACTGATAAGGCTTCTAGCATGAGGGTTTTGAATCAGTTCACTTGTGTCAGATGAATGGGAATAAAATGACAATAAAAAAATAATGAGGAAAAAACTCGTTCTACATAATCTGAAATCAGACATCCATTCTGCTCCCGAATGATATAGGCTTTACAAAGCCGAAAAATAACAAAACTAAAAGGGTTAATCTCTTAAGTTAACATTATTTTTACATTCGTTCAGATTTATTTTTTGATTGAATCAAGTAAGGATGTGGCTTCTTGTTGTTGAGCTTGTGAGCCGCGCTCTATTACTTCATTGAGCACATCTTTAGCCGCATCGAAATCTTCCATATCAATGTAGACCTGTACCAAATCCAGGTTAGACGCTTGGTCAATATCAAGATCGTCAATTTCAGAATCATTGGCTTCACTTTCAACCAACCTGTCCAAAGAGCGGTCTAGATCTAAATCAATCTCATCGTCTCTAAGGGGAGTAGCTTCCTCTGACTCTGCTAATAACTGATCAACATCTAAGAAATCTTCGTCGTCATGATCTCCGCTATCATCTTGCATCAAAGCATCTAAATCTAGACCGCTTTCTTGCAGAAGATCATCGACTTTCTGACTATCGTCGTCATCTTTGGTTAAGTCATTTTCCAGATCAGCTAATAAATCATCAAAGTTGCTGGCTTCAATATTAGAAAGTTGTTCACTTTCTTCATTTTCTGCTAAATCAGTTTCTTCAAGAGTATCAGTGTTTTGTGAATCATCCGGACTTTCTAACCAATCATCTAGATCCGGTAAGTCTGCTAAAAAGTCTTCTTCGGTTGAAGTTTCATCGACTTCAGATTCTTCATCTACCTCTTCCTTAATCGGGCTTGGAGGCTCTTTTTCATTGATGGACTCGACAACTTCATCTGGTTCATCTTTATGGTCAGTAAATGAAGGTATATCTTCCAATAAAGAATCAATGTCTTGATCATCTAACTCTTCCGAGCTTTCTTCCTCGGAAAGTTCGTCCAACAGTTGATCAAGTTCGTCATCTTCATCTGAATCAGACTGTAATTCATTTAAAAGATCATCCGTTACATCATCTGTTGATGAAGTTTCTTCCACTGCAGTAACTTCATCTAAATCTATATCGCCAGCATCACCTTCTTTATCAGGTTCGCTGAACTCGTCTAAAAGCCTATCGAGTTCGTCATCGTCCATTTGGCTTTCAACAGCTACATCTTCAGCATCAGGTACACTTTGTTCGACTTCTTCTTCGTCTACGTCTGAAACAACGTCAACCTTTTGTTCGGTTTCTATTTTGTTGTTAGTATCCGCATTAATTTCTGCAAGAATTTCGTCGGGATCTAAGGTTTCCGGCTCTTGTGCTAAGTCGTCTTCAGAAATCTCATCTTCACCTGAGCTAGTGTCCGTTTCGTCTTCTAACCCAATATTTCTTTCTTCATCAGGTTCGGCATCTGCTTCAATTTCAGTGGCCGCTGGTTTTTCGTCTTCTGTATCCTCAGTAACATTATCTAGTTCTTCCAGTATTTCGTCAGTTAACTGAGTAATCTCCTTATCTTTGGTCTGAATTTGCTGTTCAATTTGACTAATGGTTGAGTCGTCAATTTCACCTTCTTCGTTCAGGTTTATGCCGTCGGGAACACCCTCATCGTTTATATCCACTGCTAAATCATTAGTTGCAGCGGGTTGTTTGGCTTCTTGGGCTGGCTGTTCAGGTACGGGGGCTGGTGTAGCTTTTGGTTGCTCAGCGTCCGACGAATCACTGTCAGTTATTTCAGTTTCGACTTCTTCGGACTCCGCTATATCTAAGTCATTTGACAGATCAATAGAGTCAGTATCATCGTCCTGGGTATCAAGATCCAATGCTTGTGTATCTTGATCAATTTCATCGACACTAGTTAAGCTGTCTTCTGAAGGACTGTCTGGGACCAACATCTCATCATCTAGCGAATCCAAATCACTGTCAGTATCATCTACCTGTATTTCGTCTAAACCATCTACGAGGTCGTCAGATAAAATATCATCAGCATCATCCACTTCTTCAGACAAGGCCGCTAGTAAATCATCTGCGTCCTCAGTACTAGCATCATCAAGCTCCCCAATGACTAACTCATCATCTACGATATCAACACTACTCGCCGGCTCTTGGGGGGCGGATAAAGGTTTTTCTTCTTCTGATTTTTCTGATGGTTTATTGGCCGGACGTCTAAGGGCCCAAATAGCTAATCCAACAAGCACTAATAAAGTAAATACTGACGATAAAATAATGATGCCAGTTGGCGTAGTGAGTTTAGACAGTATAGATTCAGAAGCTTCTTCTTGTTCTTTTTGTTGCGCTTCTTTTACCAAAGCAATAAGCTCTTTTTGCAGTGCCAATTGCTCGTCAATTTGCGATTGAACTTCGCCTTCTACTTTACCTCGAAGCTCGGCAATATCAGCATTAACGCCATCTAACCTATCATATAGCTTGCGATTTTCTTCTATCAATGCCTGTACATTACTGATTGAAGAAGCCACTTGCTCTTTAACTTCGTTAAATTGTTGAGTTTGCTGTCGATTAAAGGCATTTAACTGCTGTTGTAATTGCTGCTGGGCACGAGTCAAATCTTCTTGATTAACCAGAGGAACTTCATTCTTAATATTAGGTTCATTGACCGTTTCTACTTCTGCCTGCTGAGTTTGTGCGGCAGTCGCTTGAGGATTGGATCGAGAGAAAGCTCTATCATCAGCATCAGCTTTTGCTTTGGCTCTTTGCGGATCAATACGTGCTATATATGCATCACTTGGAAGCTGTAGAATTGCCCCATTGACCATGGTATTAAAATTACCATTTTCAAAGGCTTGTGGGTTTAATTGATAGATAGCCAACATGGTCTGATAAACACTAAAGCGTCTATCTTGTTTATAACGGCTAGCGATGCGCCACAGGGTATCTGACGCATCAATTGGACCATATACAACCCCAGAATAACTTTCTGCTGATTCTCTAGGGCCTTGAAGTTGAACTTGAGCTTCGGCGGAATATGGGCGAATGAAAGCCAAGGTTATTACTAATAACAGTAATGATATATGCTTAAAATTCAAACCTAACTTCCGCCTAAAATGTGATTAATACCTTATTTTATCGGCATTTACCCGATTTTATTTATAAATATTCTGCAATTAAAGCTTCTGCAATTTGCACACTATTTGTTGCTGCGCCTTTGCGAATATTATCAGACACTACCCACATATTTATACCATTAGGATGAGACACGTCTTCTCTAACACGCCCAACATGCACCCAATCATTACCACTGGCACTACATACCTGGGTTGGGAAGTCTTCTCTGGCATCATGCAACTTAACGCCTTCAGCATTTCTAAGAAGCTCTTTTACTTCTTCAGCACTTATCGGCTGATGAGTCTCAATATGCACAGCTTCACCATGACCATAAAACACAGGAACACGAACAGCAGTAGGATTCACCAAAATACTATCGTCGCCGATTATCTTTTGCGTTTCCCAAACCATTTTCATTTCTTCCTTGGTGTAATCATTGTCCATGAAAACATCAATTTGAGGAATGACATTAAACGCAATTTGACGAGAAAACGCTTCTGATTCAATGGGTTTAGCATTTAATAAACTAGCAGTTTGTGAAGCAAGCGCTTCCATCGCTGATTTACCTGCACCTGAAACCGACTGATATGTCGCTACATTTACTCGCGCAATGCCTACCGCATCGTGAATTGGTTTAAGCGCCACTACCATTTGTATTGTGGAACAGTTTGGGTTGGCAATAATGTTGCGATTTCTAAAATCAGCTAATGCACTTTTATTGACTTCTGGCACAACCAAAGGAATATCAGGCTCGTAACGATAATGGCTGGTGTTATCAATGACAACACAACCAGCTTCCGCGGCAATGGGTGCAAATTTAGCAGATACACTACCACCGGCAGAAAAGAATCCAAGCTGGACTTGGGTCCAGTCAAACTCATCAGCATTTAATACTGTAAGTTTTTTACCCTTAAATTCCACTGTACCACCGGCAGATCGTTCGCTGGCAAGCGGGTATAAGGTATCAATTGGAAAATTACGCTCGGCTAAAACATCCATCATAGTCTGACCTACCAGACCAGTTGCACCTAGCACGGCTACATTATAAGCTTTTGACATATCTAAAAAAGTCCTCAACAGTGTTTACAGGTTTATATACTGTCGCTGGTAACACTAAACCCTAAATCCAACAATTGTTGTTGTGTATTTCTATCATCTATCTTTAGCGAAATTGCGTCGAATTCGCGTCGAATAGGATAATGTCGTCGGATTTCTGAAATTGAAGCCGATTTTGCCATGTGCTGACGAAAAAAACTATCATCATTTTTGATATCATAGAAGCAAGTAACAAGTTGATGCAGCAAACGTTGAGTCAAACCCTGTTTATTAATCTCATTTTGCACATTGAGTAAAGCTTCTGAGGCTGGAAAATCTGGCAGAAAATCCTTGAGCGTTAAATCACCCCGTAACCAAAAAATGTCACATAACTTTGCATACAACATGTAGGTTCCACGTGCTTTTCCTTCAAGGGAGTGCCCCGCAATGTGCGCTGTAGTTAACAGACATTTGGGAATAAGATCGCGATTAATTTCAGGTTCATTTTCCCAACAATCAAATATCAGAGTCGGCGCTACCTGGGTAACTTGATGCAAAAATTCACTTTCTACTACTTCGCCTCGCGCCGCATTAATAAATAATTGGGATGATGTGAGATCAAGGAGTTTATCTTGATCAAACATATGAAACGTGGGGAATTGCCCAGTTTTCGTTAAGGGCGTATGCAGGCTAATAATATCGGCGTCCAAAACATCATCCAATGGTGCACTTGTAAATGTATCATCACGCAACTGTTTTGGTGGATCATATTCAACCACTTGCAAATTTAGCGCTTTGAAGAGCTGACTGACTCTGCTACCTACTTCACCAACGCCGACAACCGCAATGGAAAGCGTTGAAATATCACAAGAATTATTTTGACAATAATGAAGTACCGCTGCTAACACATATTCAGCCACAGCCCTGGCATTACATCCGGGAGACGCGCTCCACTGAATATTTCTGTGATTTAGTGCACTAACATCAAAATGGTCAAAACCTGCTGTAGCAGTACCAACAAACTTTAGATTAGGCGCCATATCTAATAATTCAGCGGTAATTTTAGTGGTAGATCGAACTAAGAGGATGTCAGCATCTGACAACTGACTAGCTGATAACTTTCCAACTTCAAACCCTTGAGCATTTCCAATATCGGAAAAAAATGCTTCTGCATAGGGCATTGCTTGGTCGTATTTAATCTTCATAAATTAAAGGATGTAGGTTGAACAATTCATTTATTATAGTAAATGAATGTATTCAACCCTATTGTAGACATTAATATTTCCAGCTTATAGTTGGTATTTTTTAAATACTAAAGAAGCGTTAGTTCCGCCGAAACCGAAGCTATTTGACATCGCCAAGTTCACTTCTTGCTCACGGGTTTGAGTCACTATATCTAGATTCTGTGCAGCTTCATCCAAATTATCGATATTAATAGAGGGAGATATGAAACCATGTTGCATCATTAATAAGGTATAAATAGCCTCATGCACACCAGCAGCACCTAGCGCATGCCCAGTTAATGATTTGGTAGCACTGATCGCTGGAGAAGCACCTGCAAAAACTTGCTGTATTGCTTTGAGTTCTTGCACATCACCTACAGGTGTCGAAGTACCATGAGTATTAAGATAATCAAGCGGCTGGTCGATTCCTTGCATTGCCATTTGCATACAACGGGCTGCACCTTCACCTGACGGAGCCACCATATCGTAGCCATCTGATGTCGCGCCATAACCAACGATTTCTCCGTAAATTTTAGCTCCTCTTGCCAGTGCATGTTCTAGCTCTTCAACTACTACCATACCGCCACCGCCAGAACTGACAAAACCATCTCGATCTGCATCATAGGTACGAGAAGCAACCGCTGGATTATCGTTATACTTGGTGGATAATGCGCCCATGGCATCAAACTGGCTAGATAATGCCCAGTGTAATTCTTCGCCGCCCCCGGCAAACACCATATCTTGTTTACCAAGTTGAATCAGTTCCCAAGCATTTCCAATACAATGCGCACTGGTGGCACAAGCAGATGCGATAGAATAGTTAACGCCTTTAATTTTAAAAGGTGTTGCCAAACAAGCGGAAACCGTGCTCGCCATGCAACGGGTGACCATGTATGGTC
Source organism: uncultured Glaciecola sp. (assembly GCA_947496235.1). Lineage (GTDB taxonomy): Bacteria > Pseudomonadota > Gammaproteobacteria > Enterobacterales > Alteromonadaceae > Glaciecola. The sequence continues at coordinate 448,761 of CANMCE010000001.1, forward strand.
CCATTCTCTTGACGCCTTTCTCGCGCAAGATATCAGCTGAAATAACCTGATTTTCGGAAGATGCACCGCCAGATCCGGCGATAATCCCTACTCTTTCATTCGAATATTCAGCTTCACTTAAACCTGCATCTTCAATTGCTTGTTGCATGGAAAGATAAGCATAGCTTGCTGCGTCGCCCATAAATCGCAACGCTTTTCTATCAATTAATTCTTTTAAATCAAGCTTAAGGTTTCCCCAAACCTGACTGCGCAAGCCCATCTCTGCAAACTGTTCTGAATATGTAATGCCAGAGGTACCTGATTTTAACGATGCTAAGACTTCTTGGGCATTGTTGCCTATGCTGGAAACTACGCCTAATCCCGTAATAACTGCTCGTTTCATTTATCACCTTTCATTAAATTTTTTGTTTGTACCAATTTTTGTCGCATATGTTAGCGTGTAATTTGATTCAACTGGTCTGCTCTTAACGATATACTGTCACAAAAAGTCTGTTCAAGTCACATTAAATTTACAAAGTAGTCTAAAAAGGAATAGCACAGCCGCCTATGAAAGTCGAATATGCTAAGGTTTCATTTAATCAGTATGGCACCCCAACTTCCGATAAGTTCGATGATGTTTATTTTTCCAATGACGATGGCATTGCGGAAACTAATTACGTTTTTATAGAAGGTAATGAACTTAACAAAAGATGGTTAGAATTTAGCCAAACAACCTTTATAATAGGTGAAACGGGGTTTGGGTCAGGCTTAAATATGCTTTTAGCGGCTGAGCAGTTTTTACAATTCAAGCGCGTAAACCCAACTCATAAACTGCGTTTTTTGCATTTTTTTACCTTTGAGCAATACCCAATTTCTGTAACTGATTTAAAAGTTATCGCGTCACAACGTCCGTCATTAAATAACCTCTATCAAGCCTTAATTGCCCAGTATCCGCTGCCTATCGAAGGCATTCATAGAATTCAATTAACGGAAGAGATTACCCTAGACATAGTATTGGGTGATATTAAGCAAAGCATACAAACATTGTATGCAAATCAAGGGTTAGCCCATGCATGGTTTCTAGATGGATTTGCCCCAAGTAAAAATGAAGGAATGTGGCAACCAGCAGTATTTAAACACATTGCACGTTTAAGTTGCGAAAATGCAACCTTTGCTACCTTTACTGCCGCAGGCATAGTTAAACGAGGTTTAAAAGACGTAGGCTTTGAGGTCAAAAAACGCAAAGGGTTTGGTCGCAAACGCGACATGCTTGTAGGTCAGTTTTTGTCTATGACCAGCGAACGTCTCCAAAGTGCTCCTTGGTACGCCCGCGCCAACGCGACTAAGGTTGATTCAGTGACTGTGGTTGGCGCTGGACTAGCAGGCTTGCTCACTGCTTATGAACTATTAAAACGAGGGTATGCTGTTCAAGTAATATCCAAGGGAGAATTAGGCGACGGAGCTTCGGGAAATTTTATCGGCGGCTTTTATCCCCAACTGCAAGCTGATTACAGTGTTTCTAGTATGTTTTATATACACTGCTTTGAATATGCTCGTCACTATTATTCTGCTTTGAAACAAAAACAGTCATTTGATTCTGAGTTCTGTGGTGTGCTCCAACTGGCGTTTAATCAAAATGTCAGTGAACGCCAAAGCAAAATGCAAGAAAGACAGCTTTGGCCGGAACAATTAGTCAAATTTGTTGAGCAAAATTGCGCTAGTAAACTGGCCAATGTTGCACTTCCACATGGTGGTATTTATTTACCTGAAGGTGGATGGATATCGCCTATTTCTCTAGTGAAAGCAATATTTAAACTTTGTTCGCGTTATCCCAAATTTAATTATTATTGCCACACGGAATTAGCGTTTTTCAATATTGAAAATGATAAACCCATTGTTCAATACCAAGGTAAAAATGCTCAACAAGTAAAACAAACCGATGCTTTGGTCCTGGCCACAGGAGACGGGAGTAAAGCGCTGTTTAAGCAAGATATCGATTTTAGAGTAACTCGCGGACAGGTAGAATACCTTCCCACCAATGAGGAGTTTTCTCAGTTACAAGCAGTGATTTGTCACAAAGGATATTTTACTCCCGCTCTTCAACAGCAACACGCATTAGGATCTACCTATACCAAGAACGATACAAACATGGCGTATAGAAAAGAAGATAAAGACGAGAATTTGTCTGTCCATATGAAAGCTATGCCGCTTGAGAATTGGCAACAACTGCTGGAAAAGAATTCTCAAGAACAAACAGAAGGTCGAGCGGCGATTCGATGCTCTACACCAGATCATCTTCCTGTTGTTGGCAATATGCCCGATTTTGAAGCCCAGCAGAACACTTATGCGCGCATTGCGAAATTTAATAATCCAATGCAATATCCGCCTGCGCCACAAATGCCAAATGTTTTCATATTGAGTGGTCTTGGTTCAAGGGGACTAACTACTGCGCCACTGTGCGCAACATTGATAGCCAATCAGATTGATAATCAACCTTTGCCACTTTCGGAAAAATTATTAAATGCGATCAATCCAAATAGATTTTTGATTCGTGAGCTTATGAAAAAAGCTCACGAATAAGAAACTCGCTTATTAACGTCGCACTAATTGACGTTCAATGGAAGCGACTACGAAATCTGGTATTAGCCCTTGTGCAGATGCAATGACTTGATTAGTAGACACCGAAATAATGCGCGCATTTACAAACACGCCGTTGGGTTTTTCAATCATGGTGCCGGTTAACACATAATCCATTAGGCGGTGGTTTGACAGCTCGATGATATTGCGCGAAAAAGCGATATCGCCCCAAGAAGTTACTTTCAGTGCAGGCATTAATTTATGATCAATAACCGCTAAACCGTAGCTTTGCATTTCACTGATTAAATATTCAGATAATTGGTTACCTAAAATACTGGTGCTCTGCAAGGTTTCATCAAGCACCACAAAGGAACTGACACCAATTTTGAGATCGCTACTCAGGCCTACCGCATTTTTAACCAATTTACGAGATAGCTGAGCCGCATAGTCTTCTACGCCTTTAAAGGTAAATGATGGACGATAGAGATTTGCATGCATAGAAATACCAACATCGACCGGCACTTGTTCAGTATTATCGCTGATCACAATATCGCCCTTGTAATTATCAAGGGAGATAGTGTTGCGAGCTTCGTTGTTGTTATTTTGCAATTCAGGTGGTAATTCACCTGCTAACCCATATTCTTGGGCTAAAAAGTCGCCAATTTTACGTGGTGGCGTGTATCCAGCAGTCAACATTTCACTCACTGCACAGCCAGATAAATATACAGAGGTTCCTACCAAAGCAACTACTTTTAAAAACGACCTCATTTTTTGCATTATTCTATCCTCAGATTCTGCTGATATTATTTGCATTATTCACCACGAATAATTCTTACCCCATCGACCACGTCATTTTGTCGACTGGATGAACTTGGTAACAAAGCATCAACAACATAAAACGGGATAAAGGTCTGTGCACTAGCAACTACCACTTTAGATTCCATGCCCAACATTTTAGCGTTGATAATATAACCGCCTTGATGCTTAGTCATGGTGCCCGTTAAAACGTATCGAATAGGTGTACTATTATTCAGTTCGAGATAATCCCGAGATAAAATATAGTCCCCCGTTTCAGTGATTCGAATAAACTGCGTCGCTTTATATTCGACCACTGGCATACGGAATTTGTGAAACTCATGTACAAAGGATTCAGCCATTTGCTGACCTAAAAGATTGGTTTCTCGCAAGTCGCTATCAATAAGCACAAAGTTTGTTACCGCAACAGGGGTTCGCTCGGTGACATACTCCATAGTGGACACTAAGTCTTGCGCCATATCTCTAACATAGTCACCTACGTGATTTACGTAGGGTGTACTTTTATAAGCACCAGGGGTTTGAGAAATCACATTGGGTTTTAGCATGGCACCGAAGGCATCCACTCGTCTATCATCCTGTGCAACTGTATAGTTCTGATTATCAGCAGCCACTACATCTACAATTTCAGGCGCTGCTTCCTGTTCTGGCTCATCATTTTGATACATAGATAAAATATCGAATTCAGGCATGCTCATACTTGAGCAACCTGACAATACAAAAATTAATCCAGTTATAAATACAAATTTCATTCGTCATCTCCAGCGCTACGTGATGTTTTAAGCGGTTTATCCGTTCTATACAACATGCCATTTCGTGTGGTTACTTGTTCTCTCTGCCAGAATAATTCTGCTGGGAAGTATTTGGTTGCGGCAGCGATAACATCTTTATTGCGTACATTAATTATTCGCGCATTTACTATTGCGCCTGATTCTTGTTCGGTAATAGTTCCGGTGATATAAAAATCGATATTTTGTGAGTTGCGCAAATGGGCAAGATCCCGCGACAAAGCTCGATCTGAATATTCCGATAAAATTAAACTATTGGCAGCTTTAAAATCTTGTGCAATAAAGCCCAGTCTGACCGCTTCAGTGGTAAGCCCTTGCTCCAGCTGATGTCCCAATAACATCAATGGGCCTTGATGATCTAAGTTTGTTTTTAGACTGGTAACAGGCACAAAACCCGCTACTGCATACCTAAATTGACGATCAGGGGTCATCTGAGCAAATAATTCCATTGCCAATTCGTGGGTATATAATTCTGTATTTCCAAGTACTACCTTTTGTTCTACAACATGGGACTCTTTCCGACTCATTGGCAAAGAATCGCAGGCTGTAAGCGATAACAGCACCAGCACACACAAAATTGAAACAATAAAATTTATAAAACTTTGAAGGTGATTCTTCATATCAATACTCGTTTAGCCATTATTTCTTTGCTCTGGTCACTGCCAGCGCTCAGATACATTTGTGATCCTATTAGCCACAAATTTTTGGCGTTTAACCTATCAGGTACTGATGTTTAGCAATAATGATTCCACTTTTCACAAATCAAAAGAAATATGTTTTTAGCATATATTTCAAAAGGTTAAATTTGCAGAAGTGTTTTTTTTGGGGTTAGTCAGATGACGACTGAGTGTGAGCGGCAATGCTTTGCAGAGTAAAACGGATGCGGCAATTTAGGTGGCAAAATCATGCAGTGAGTAAACGTTGATACATCTTTTGTACATCAGCAGCGTCTTCCGCAGTCAACTCTTTTTCATCTATCGCTTGTTGTATGCTTAGTTGAAGTTCTGATAAAAACTTACTAGTCGCTTGGTTAAATTCAGCTTCCGTTGTGTTATTCGTATATTCGCCAAATACTCTTGCAGCGATTAAAGATAGGTGGCCATGAAGGTAACTGGCAGCAAATAATTCTTGATCACTTCCGTGCTCTATAAAACTGTCTAAAAAGGTTTCTTTGTTTGAAAGATAATCCTCGAATTCAGCGGATAAAATCAATCTAATCTCCTCTTACAAAATACAATACTTGGTCTTTATAACCTGTAATTACTGGAATTGGACCTGCCAGACTAGCGTCTAAATCAGGATCCCCCGAATCCACTATTAATCCCTTCTGTCCCAAACTTTGAAGTTTTGCTTTAGTGGCCACTAAATAAATATCATTTTTGTTTAACCGAGCTAAAAACTTATTACTGAGTTGCTGGTTGCCGCGCCCTATAATGTGACCTTGACCGCCAATAAGCGTTATTACTAGCTTTACGGGCTTATCCTGAGTTAGTTTTACTAATTGGTCAGCAGTAACATCTTGTGCCAATAATTGATTTTGATACACAAGGTCAACGCCCAACAATGTATTTTCATAACCAATGTCCTGCATCACAAAATCTATGGTACTGCCAGAGCCCATGACAAAAATATGATCGTCATATTCCTGCATGAGTTCTTGCACATAAGCGGCAATATCACTGAGCAACAATTCATCAGATTCCTTTCCGCCCATTTTAACCGCTTGAATATAGGTCAGCTCTTCTGGCACTAACATTTCACCGAAATGTTTTGCTACTACCACACCTTGTCGAAACTTGTCTTCGTCAATATCGCGCACCTCAGCGCTCATAAGGCTGACCAATTCCCCCTTAATCACACTTGCGAGTACTTTTCCTGCGGCTTGAGGCGTAATGGCATATACGCCACTGTGAATTTTACAACCTGCCGGAATTCCCAACACAGGTAGTTTATCTTGCACTTGCTGACAAATATCAATGGCTGTTCCGTCCCCACCAGCAAAGAGCAGTAAATCTATCTTTTGCTCAAGTAACTGGGCAACCGCATTAACCGTATCAGTAGCTTCGGTCTGTTGATTTTGACAATAATAAACAACCTGATGCTGAAGGCCTAATTGATTGCACGCGTCTTCACCCATTTCTCCGCTAGCAGTAATCACACAAAACTGCGTTTTTATATCAGCCAAAGCCTCTAAGGCTAGCAAGGTTCTGCTTTGGGATTTTTTTTCTGCACCAGCGGCTAGGGCTTTTTGACGAATTTCTGCACCGTCACTGCCTTTAAGTGCAATGGCCCCACCTATGCCTGAATAAGGATTTATTATGAGTCCTAAACGGAACATAGATTTCCAGTGCTGTTATTTTGATTGTAAGAAAGATCCTGCTTGCTTGATTTCAATGCAGTAATAAATGCTTGAGCTCTTGGTGGAAAGCCCAGTTGCTGATAGCGTTTATATTGACTAATAACAGCTTTCGAAAATTCAAAGCTATTGTAATTCGGCAAAGATAAGTTATCAGCGCTCACCCTAAACTCGATATTTGCAGCTAGAGAAAATGCATATTCAAGTGCTTGGGGTTTCACTTCCACTTTTTCAAATACTTTTTGTTGTTCCAGGTCTCGCCCATCTGGGGAGTACCAATAGCCATAATCTAATTGTCTGCGGCGTTTCTCACCGGCAATACACCAGTGCGCTACCTCGTGTAAGGCACTAGATGCATAATCAGCGCGATAGAAAATGCTATTATTTTCAGTATTGGGCGCCTGCTCAAATTGAATATCTTGATAATCTTTGGGATTTTGGCCTTTAGGAATATAAATGGGCTCACTGGCGCCCCCTTGTAGTATGGTGCCAAGGGTCGCGAAAAATGTGTGATTAAACACTTTTTCAATCTGAGCAGCATTTAGGGGATGTGAATCAGCGCGTTTTGTTTGAATATCCAATCTCATACAGTCAAAAAGACAAATAATTAATACTTCGGCAGATTTGCTACCTTAAACATGAAGCATTAGTATATCCTGTAATCGCTTTTCTGTATTTCAAATTTTTTGGATTTTTACGCTATAAGGTAGAAGTACATGCTTGAATGTCAACTTGTTGGGGATGATGCTAATCGCTGGCATGAATTAAATTGGCAAGTTAATCGGCCTTTTATAATGCTGTGGGTAGTGCAACAAGATGAGCTAGACCATTATAATCATGCGAATAATACTGTGTATGTAAAAAAGCTAGAACAGCTAGCTTGGGCACACTCGGCTAGCTTGGGTCTCAGCATCGAAGATTATCAGCGCTTAGACCGAGCCATGGTAATTCATAAACATGTGATCGAATACAAACACCCTTGCCTTTTTAATGAGCAAGTCGCTTGCGCTACTTGGATAAGTGGTTGTGATAAAAAGTTTAGACTACAACGCCATTTTCAATTTATCGCTACTGATACCGAACAAACCGTTCTTACGGCGACAACAGACTATGTATGCGTTAGCTTAGCCTCAGGCAAACCCAAACCAATGCCAGCTGAATTTATTGAAACTTATGGCCAAAACGTCATTTATGAGTCTGACAAATGAAATATTTGTTCGCATTTTTGTTGACGCTTTCGCTGACCACTAATGTGTTGCTAATACGTGCGTTATATTTTTCAGAAAATGGGGCTAAGGAAAATTCAGAAATAGAGGTTTCAATAACAACAGATAAGGCGCTTAATCCCGAAAATTACAAAACTAGCTCTGACTCATTTTCTAGTACGCCATCTAAAAATAAAGTCACCTCTGATAAGGAAGTCGTGTCATCTATTGGTGATGCTCAATGGGATAGACTTCAGTACTTACGAGGGTCGCAAAGATATGAGGAGTTATTGGTTGAAGTTAGAGAATATCTGCGCGCTTATCCAGCGAATATAGATGCGGTATTGCTAGAAGCCGAAGCCATTTATCATACTCAGCCGCTGAATGCTGCAATTGTGCATTATTATGGCTTAAAAGATGTGCCCATGGCAGCCCACCAAAAGCAAGAAGTAGAAAAGTTCATCGAAATTCATAGCAGCAAAATCATTCAGCAATTCAGTGGTGATGGACATTGGCATTTATTAGCGGCTTTTCTAGAACCCCTTTTACAAGTTGATCCTACCAATAGAGCTTATATTTATTCCCTTGCCCAATCATATGGAATGGACGAGCATTTTGGGTTAATGGAAGACACTTTGGCGGCATTACCTTCAAACGACATACGCGCCGAAAGGCTACGCAACAATATTTACGCGATGGCGGATAATAAAGACGCTCCGTTAGATCCCGTTACGGACACAAATTTGCCTTTACAGGATGCCAACACCGATAACAGCAAAGTAATAGCGCTAACGAGAATAGATAATCAATTATTTGCTGATGTTGACCTTGATAGAGAGCAACTGCGATTGCTGGTTGATACCGGCGCCAGTGTCACCGCACTGCCTAAAAGCCTTGAAGAGAAAGTAAAACGTCGTTCAGAGTATTTAGGTCTGTTTAATGTGCAAACCGCTGGCGGAATGATTTCCAGCCCTATGTATAAATTATCTAGCTTATACTTAGGAAATACAGAGCTCACTAACGTAACAGTAATGTTATTAGACGACAATAACCTAGGGAACTACCAAGGGCTACTGGGAATGAATGTACTATCTAAGTTTGATTTTGTCGCTTCCAAGGCTAGCGGTACAGTAGGGCTTAGGTTAATTCGATAGTGCATTTTTGAAATAAGTATAAATCGCAAAATCTATATTTACTCGATTTTGAATAAGTTTATTTTCCAATTTTTTTCCATCGTATAGAGAATAATCTAATCTGATTTTGGATTTCTAAACTTAATTTTTATTGGTTTTGAATACTCGATAATCTTGCAGCAGACTGTAAACAAGAGTTACTAACAATAAAAAAGTAACTAAGATTGCGAAAGATAGCCCCTGTGTCCATGTTTGCATTATTGATAAAATTAGGAAGAATGCAGTCTCCGCCAAACCTAAACGAATGGCCCACATTTTCTGATTAACTAAACCATAAACAATAGTGGTATTGATAAGAATGGTTAAAACCGAAGCAATTCCTACCATCAAGAAGTTCGCAATTTCAATAGTGTCTGTGAAAAAAGCGACGCCAAAGGAAATTACAATTAATGCAAATCCAATCACAGCCAAGAGCGTTATAAAACTGAATGCCAGCGCAGTACCTTTCGTTTCGATTTCCTATTGTCCTTCTGAGAATTTAGTTAATAAAATTAATCATCCAATACGATGTGAATAATAGTCTATCAAACCTCTTCTATTAACTTGTAGTGAGACAATATATGTTGTTTCACCTTCCATGCTGTCTTGATATACATTTGCCTGTTTATTGCCATTATCATCGTAATAATAGACTTTTACCTTTGTGTTTGCTTCTATCGAGCATTTTAACAACAAAGTTAAAGCCTGATATTGTCTCCAGAATTAGCAGCTCACTAGATTCGAATTCGTTATTTATATCCGTGAGGATTCGTTGATAAAATTCGTTTTTATTCCGGTTAACGGTTTTGATATCAGGAAAAATCATCTCAATATCTACATCAGTAGCAAATAAGCCTAAAAATTTATTGATATCATCTTCGGTTGGGTCTGGTTGTTGCAATCTATTCTTGAGAGTTAAGAACTTTTTAGCGATTTGTTCTAACTCTTGGTTTTTAAATTTTGGACAAGCAAGTATGTTAGTGGAACAAGCTAACAATACCAGAATTAAAAAGACGCGCATGCAAACTCCTTTTATGCTTAGAAAAGAGAGAACTGACTAGCTGTTATATCTAACCTACTTACGAGTTACTCAAAATACAAAAACTTCCTATTGGATATACGTAAACAAACATAGCGCAAATATTTGGTTTTTAAACTTTCCCATGCATTAGCTAAGAATCTAAGAACAAAGTACACTGCACCTTTCTTAGCTTGGACAAGCCGATTTAATAACTTATGCTTAGGTGTTGCTAAATAAAAACTGTTTCGATTCGACTCTTAATCATCTGGTTTGGTTATTATTTCTTAATAATACGAAGATAAAACATTTGAGGGCCTTAAGAGACACGTCAATATCTTTTAAGGCCGAGGGGTGCTTAGGCGAGGGGGGCTTATAGGTACAACAAATAAGTGCGAGGGGATAGCCCGAAAATCTTAGCCATTGGATCGATTGACATTCCTAGCAAATACGTAAAAAACGGTAACTAAAAGAAGCAATCTAGGAAAAGTAGTGGCAAGGTTAAACGTTTCTTGAGCCTGTGATTGCAGGATAAAATACAGCTGCAGTAAAATTAAAGGTATCAAAACCAAAGCATAAAAGGTGACACTAGGCGCTTTTATTAACTTTGCTCCCAAAAACGCTAACACTAAATAAGTGAGGGACAATGGCACAGCAATGGTGACTAGGTCTACTAGAGTGAATGCGAACATACTCGAAATTTGCACTAAAGGTTTGAGTATTTCACTCGGAATAGCAATCGCAGCTCCTGCGCCAATAATAAATATTGACATATAAGCTAATGTCACACCAATTAGAATTGCAATAACATGTTTATAAAATGGCTCCATTTGATTCCTTTGTTAAATGAGTATTAGTTAATTGATATCATTTATAACGTAAATAGTAGATTTAAATTACCAAAACCCAAGCCAAAATTCACCACACAAATTATAACCATTAACGACATTTATACCGTGTTTTTCAGAATACTCATGTATAATCCGCGGCAACCTTAGGTGAGACGTTTTATCTTATAATCAGTTACCATTTTCTTCGGAGTATCAGATGTTCGAAATGTATATTTTAGGCCTTTTCGCAAGTATTCATTCATTATTTGCAGTTAAAGCCTCTACTAGCGGTGTGTTAATTAATAAATCGAAACGTGGTAAATGGATTGCACTTTCTTTAGTTTTTGGTTTTGTAGGGCATTTTATTTATTATGCACTACAGCACGACAGTGAGTATAAGTCACTGCGTTCTTAATCATCCAAGAACGAAAAAAGCCGATTTGCTAAAGCAAATCGGCTTTTTTGTTGTTTGTAGCCACTATAAACTAGCGGCTAAACGTGTCCCTTGATCGATTGCACGCTTGGCATCTAATTCAGCAGCAACGTCTGCGCCACCAATTAAATGGTGTGGCGTTTTCAAGTTCTCCGCTAAATCTCGCAATGGATTTTGTCCTGCACATATAACCACATTATCCACTGCTAATAATTGAGCTTCACCATTGACCTTAATGTGTAATCCCTGATCGTCAATTTTTTCATATTCAACACCAGCGATCATCTTAACGCCTTTCATCATAAGGCCGACTCTGTGTGCCCAACCAGTGGTTTTGCCCAAGCCAGCACCAACCTTAGTCGATTTACGCTGCAGTAAAAACACTTGTCTGGGAGACGGTTCTGGTAAAGGTTTCATGCCCTCTACACCACCTCTGGCCTCAAGATCCATGTCGATTCCCCACTCTTTCATAAAGGCAGGAATATTGGTAGATGTAGAGACTTTACCGTGAGTTAAAAACTCAGAAGTATCAAAACCAATACCGCCAGCGCCTATTACAGCGACGCTTTTACCAACAGGCTTCTTAAGCTTTAAAACATCGATGTAACTTAACACCTTTGGATGATCAATGCCTTGAATGTCAGGCGTTCTAGGTTGGATACCCGTAGCAATGATAACGTCATCAAATCCCATTTCGTCTAACATTGCAGCGTCCACTTTGGTATTCAAACGAATATCAACTCGATGCAATGCCAATTGCACATTAAAATAGCGAATAGTTTCGTAAAACTCTTCTTTTCCGGGCACTTGTTTAGCAATATTAAACTGCCCACCAATTTCACTATCAGCTTCAAACAAGGTTACTTGATGACCTCGTTGAGCCGCCGTTAACGACGCCGCTAGCCCAGCAGGACCTGCACCAACTACCGCAATCTTTTTAAGTTTTGCGGCTGGCTCAATGTTCAGTTCTAGCTCATGACAAGCTCTTGGGTTAACTAGACAACTGGTCATTTTACCGGCAAATACATGGTCTAAACAGGCTTGGTTGCACCCAATACAGGTATTGATTTGACTGGCTTTGTTTTCTTTTGCTTTGTTAACAAATTCAGCATCTGCTAAGAAGGGTCGAGCCATACTAACCAAATCAGCATCACCTCTAGCGAGGACTTCTTCAGCTGTCTCTGGGGTATTTATTCGGTTAGAAGTGACTACAGGAATATTTAAGGCTTTTCTAAATTTCGCTGTTACCCATGTGAAAGCTGCTCTAGGCACCTTAGTAGCAATGGTGGGAATTCTAGCTTCGTGCCAGCCAATACCAGTGTTGATGATAGTAGCGCCCGCTTTTTCAATTTCCAAGCCTAAGGTTTTAACTTCTTCGTAAGTACTGCCACCTTCCACTAAATCCAGCATTGATAAACGGTAAATGATTATAAACTCTTCACCGACAGCTTCTCGTACTCTACGCACTACTTCAATAGGCAAGCGGATTCGGTTTTCATATTCCCCGCCCCACTGGTCGTCACGTTTATTCGTGCGCTGAGCAATAAATTGATTTAAGAAATATCCCTCAGATCCCATGATTTCAACACCGTCGTAACCCGCACGCTGGGCTTGTTTTGCTGTATAGACAAAATCATCGATTTGCTTTTGAATGCCTTCTTCATCCAAAGCTTTTGGCGTGTATGGATTAATTGGCGCCTGTACTGCAGAAGGCGCTACTAGATTTTTATTGTATGCATAGCGGCCTGTGTGCAGAATTTGCATGCAAATTTTTGCCCCTTCAGCATGCACGGCATCTGTCACTTCTTTATGATTGATGACTGCTTGTTCAGAATCTAGGCGTTTGGTTACAGCGTGTGTAGCACCTTCGTCATTAGGGCCAATACCACCTGTCACTATCAAACCAACGCCGCCTCTGGCGCGCTCGGCAAAGAATGCGGCCATACGTTTGTGGCCATCGGGCAATTCTTCCAAACCAGTGTGCATGGAACCCATGATGATACGGTTACGTAATTGGGTAAACCCCAAATCTAAAGGTCTAAATAGATGCGGATAAGGTGTAGAAACTTTTTCTGCTAAAGACATAGTTGCCCCTCTCAGTGTGTTTTAAACTAAGGTAAATTTATGCAATTAAAAAGAGATTAATCGACAAGGTTTTTGGTCATAGTTTGACGAAATTCTTGCCAAATTTTGCCACTCTCAACGCCGTACTTACGCACAACGCCAACTACACGGTCGTGCTCGCCAGAATCAAGTACTTGTAGTAACTGCTGATAATAATCTATGGCTACGCTGCGTGCGCTGGCATAAGAGAAAAATTGACCACCGATGCGTGCATAAATGCTTTTGAATCCATTCATCATTAATACATACACAGGGTTACTAGACGCAAAGGCCAAATCATGATGCATTTGGTAATCATGTTGAGCAAACTCTTCCCCAGAATCACCTACCGAGGTATAACGCTCAATGATCTTTCTTGATTGCTCTGCATTTTGTTTAAACGCACCACGAATAAACACGGCGGATAAATTGGTTCGGGCAGATAGAAGGTTATCTAACAACTCTGGTTGTCCTTCCTGATCAAGACGCGCCAAGGTTTCTAAAATATTTAACCCGCAAGTTTCCCAGTAGTTATTTACCTTAGTAGGTTTACCATGTTGAATAGTCAGCCAACCGTCTCTGGCTAAACGCTGTAATACTTCACGTAAAGTTGTGCGAGTTACGCCTATAAGTTCAGACAGCTCCCTTTCCGCTGGTAAAATTGTACCGGGAGGGAAACGTCCACTCCATATAGATTCAACAATGTATTCTTCAGCGAATCCTGCTGGGCTCTGCGACTTATAAATAATGCTCATATTTCTATTTGTTAACGAATTTTTAACTGATTGTACCAGATGACGCAAATTAGGGAAGTATAAATGTAGCATCTTACGATAGTTAATAATATAAGCTCGCCCCCAGTTTGAAATTGGTGCGTAAAATAACCACCAAATGTAAAAAAACTAGACTAAACTACTAGTTTTTAGCACAAATTTTTTAATTAATTCACTAATTCGCCGATATTTAGGATAATGCGACCAGCCTTAACCATTCAATTTTGAGAACAAATAATGCAAACAAATGCACTTCAAGCGGTTTATAGAAATTTTCTGGGCCCTGCGCCAAATTGGTTTAAACAAGCGATCATTGCATTTTTGATCATCAATCCTTTGCTGTTTCTGGCGAACCCTTACATCGCAGGTTGGATTTTAGTAATAGAATTCATCTTTACTTTGGCGATGGCATTAAAATGCTATCCGTTACAACCTGGTGGACTCCTGCTCATTCAAGCCCTATTTATAGGCATGACGAGCCCTGATCACATGTTGCATGAAATAGAAACCAATATTGAAGTGGTTTTACTTTTGGTTTTTATGGTTGCTGGTATCTATTTTATGAAAGACTTATTGATGTTCTTATTTACCAAACTGATCATCAAAGTTCAGAATAAAACCATTCTTTCCATTTCTTTTTTAGCTGCTTCAGCTGTATTGTCAGCATTCCTAGACGCATTAACCGTGGTTGCTGTTATTATTAGTGTTGGGCTAGGCTTTTACACCATTTATCACAAAGTGGCTTCTGGAAAAGAGTTTCATGCAGATCATGATCATACCGAAGACAATGATGTAACTCAGCCAAAGAAAAATGACTTAGAAGATTTTCGCGCCTTCCTACGTAACCTTATGATGCACTCTGCCATTGGTACAGCGCTCGGTGGCGTAATGACCATGGTGGGAGAACCGCAAAACCTGATTATTGCCGATAAAGCCAGTTGGAACTTCATCGAGTTCTTTATGCGTATGTCACCGGTGACCATTCCCGTTTTTATTGGTGGTTTACTCACTTGCTGGTTATTAGAGCAATTTAAGTTTTTCAGCTATGGCGCTCAAATGCCTGAGTCTGTAAGAGCTATATTGACAGATTACGATCAGCATATGGACCAAGAACGCACGCCTCGTGATAAGGCTCGCTTGGCGGTACAAGCTTTGATCGGTCTTTGGTTAGTTGTCGCTCTAGCTACACACATGGCGTCTGTTGGCCTTGTAGGCTTAAGCGTAATAGTCTTAGCCACCTCAATGAGCGGTATTATTGAAGAACATGCAATAGGTAAAGCGTTTGAAGAAGCCCTGCCATTTACCGCTCTGCTATGTGTTTTCTTTGGCATAGTAGCTGTCATTATTGATCAAAAACTGTTTCAACCTGTGATTGAATTTGTTCTTACCTATGAAGGTGAAACGCAGTTGGTACTGTTTTATCTTGCAAACGGACTTTTGTCTATGGTCAGTGACAATGTGTTTGTTGGCTCGGTTTATATCACTGAAGTGGCAAAAGCACTGGAAGCCGGAGAAATTACCCGCGATCAATTTGACTTGCTAGCGGTCGCTATCAACACTGGTACCAATTTACCAAGTGTTGCTACGCCAAACGGGCAAGCAGCATTCTTGTTCTTGCTAACATCGGCAATCGCGCCTCTATTACGTCTCTCTTATGGTCGTATGGTATTTATGGCACTGCCCTACACCATAGTGCTCACCATAATCGGATTAAGCATTACTGCCTATGGTTTGGTGGACATGACGGAATTCTTATATCAACATCATTTGATTGAGCATCACAGCGCCAGTGCAGCAGAAGGAGCCATGCACGGCATTCAAGAAGAGCCTCATCATTGATTATATTTTGGCGCTTGATTTTATGACTCGTTAAGGTAGATTAAGCGAAAAATATTATGTGAACATGAGGAACAAAAATGGATTGGTTAGTCACTTGGAGTAAAGGTAGACAACCTTGGTTTATTTTGTTCCTCAGCGCTTTTACCCTAATATGCGCTGCGCTTTATTTTCAACATGTGCAAGGCTATTTGCCTTGTGTTAAATGCATTTACCAACGTACCGCCATTGTCGGTATCACCCTAGCCGCCGCCTTACCTCTAATAAAAATGCATTGGATAACTCGAATTATTGGCCTTATAGGTTGGATATATTCAGCTATTATGGGATTGATAGTGGCGAATGAACATTTAGAAGTAATTTTCCCCAAAAGCTTTTTAATTCCTCCTTGCCCCATTGAACCTGAATTTCCTTCTTTTCTTCCTTTACATCATTGGCTGCCGAATATTTTCGCAGGCCCTGGTAATTGTGACGACAACAGTTGGCAGTTTTTATCTATGGGAATGGCGCAATGGATGCAGATTATATTTTCTGTCTATTTAGTCTTGGGTATAGCTGTTGCTGTGACTTATTTAATTAAATTTCGTCAAGTGGCCAAGTAACAATATAGTCTTCAAAATCGTCGAGATTAACATCTTCTTCGCTGACCGTTTTATTGCGAACACTGATGCCTAGCTCATGCATTTTGGTTTTTTTGCCTTTATTTAACAGCGGATGCCAATCAGATAAGCCCTTTCCTTCATGAAAGCGTCTATAGCTACACGAAGGCGGCATAAAATACATTTGTTCGAGGTTTTGTGCAGTTAACGTGGCGCAATCGGGCACTCTCTGTGTGCGTTTTTCATAAGCCATACAGGCACAGCTTTTATCGTTCAATAAAAAGCAGGCGATATTGGTGTAGTGTAATGCGCTTTTAGGATCTTGGTCCTCAGAGCTTTCTGTATCCTCTATAAATTTATGTAGGCAACATCGACCGCAACCGTCGCAAATGGCTTCCCACTCTTGTTTTGACATCTGTGAAAGGGTTTTGTGCTTCCAAAACTCTGACTTGATTAACTGCGCAGTATGCGGAGACTTTTGCGCCATTATTGCACCTCAGTCGTTAGCTCAAGTAAGTTGTCCAAACACAAGCTAAGTTGGTCACCTGACGCTAATGGCCCAACACCTTTAGGCGTGCCAGTGAGCACAATGTCACCTGGAAGTAAGCTAAATTCACTAGAGATAATTGATAATAATTGTAAAGTCGACCAAATCATAAATCGACTATCACCTTGCTGTCTTATGCTGTTGTTAACCGTCAACGAAAATTCAAATTCTAACGGGTGTGATTTGTCCAAAGAAACAAAGGGGGTTATAGGGCAAGCGCCATCAAATGCTTTGGCCCTTTCCCATGGAAGTCGTTGTGCTTTAAGTTCATTTTGCAGATCCCTTAAGGTTAGGTCTAGCCCTAAAGCAACGCCCCAAATGGCCTGCCTGCATTCATCGATCTCTGCATTTTTGAGTGGCTTTTCAATTAAAAACGCTAGTTCAATTTCGTTGTGACATTGACCTTTATTTTCTGGCAATACAATAGGCTGGGAAAAATCACAAAGTGCGGTACTAGGCTTCATAAAAATAACAGGGTATTCAGACGCTGTATTATTAAGTTCAGCAATGTGATCCAAATAATTACGCCCGACACAAACGACTTTACCGACGGGAAGATTGATTTGAGTGTTTAGGCCGCGATGTTGGTAGTTCATGGTTTAAAACTTAATATCAGGAGTTTCAGTTAAGCCTAATGCTTTTCTATGCTCTGCCAATAAATCTTGCTCTACCGGCGGCATTTGCAAATAAAATCCTTTCTCTTTAAATTCTTTGACAAATTCCTCTGTGGGTAAATTTGCAACGCTATTTTTGTTGCTAATATCAACTAAAATTACGAATTTTGGTGTACCAAACATCTCTAGCAAAGGCTTGGGTACGTCGTCAAAATGATCTCTTTGACTGACATATAAAAAGGTGTCTTTTCGTTTTGTCGATTTATAGACTGCGACGAGCATGGTACTTTCCTGATTCTGAAAATAACTCGGATATTCTTGCGCCTAATAATTCGCGACGCCATCCCATTAATAGGTCGGGTTTTAACTGCCTATCTTCAAGATCTGATTTTTCAAACCAAGTGTATTTTAACACATCATTAATTTGTTTCTTAGACGCAATCGCCGATTCTGGCAAGCCTGTTTTTTCTGCCACTTCCATTATTTGACGCTTAATTTCACTGGATGCATTTTTATACAATGGAAAATTAATTAAGCGTTCAATTCGGTCTGGATATGCCGATTCATCCGCCATCTCGACTTGCCTGACTATACCCAGCACAGTATCAGAATAAAGCCGTATTTGTTTTCTGGTAATACCATACATTCTCGATAGTTGGTTAGGTGATTTTGGTAACTTTTGCGCAATTTCCAAAATGACATTCTCGCGAAGAATAAAATTCAAGGTAATGTTTTGCTCTCGTGCCAACTGTAATCGCCACCCAGCCAATAGCTGCAAGGCATACAAATTTTTCGGTGCGAGTTTCCAAGCATTCGAATAATTCAAATAGGCATTGTCCTCAGGAACGGCATTAAGCTTTTTATCCACCATCAACTGGGCTTCGTCAATTACCATATTTAAAAATCCTTTTTGCTGCACTTCAGCTTTTAGGATTTCGTAAACTTTATACAAGTAAGTAACGTCTGCCGACGCATATTCTAATTGTTCTTTACGCAGTGGCCGCGCAAGCCAGTCAGTGCGGGATTCGGTTTTATCTAAAGAGACATTGCACAGCTTTTCAACCAAATTGGCATAGCCGAGACTATTTCCCAAGTTTAAAAAGTGAGCGGCAATTTGGGTATCAAAAATTGGTGTTGGAAAACTCCCAACATTATAGGAAATAGCATCTAAATCCTCTGAACATGAATGAATAACCTTTACCACGTTAGGATTGATGGCCAAGGCTTTCAATGATGCCAAACTTTGCATCACAGTATTATCGATAAGATAAACCTGTTTCCCATCAAAAATTTGAATGAGTCCAAGCAATGGATATAAGGTCTTGGTTCGGACAAACTCGGTATCTAAAGAAATAAATTCATGTTCAGCGAGCCGCTCGCACAAAGCATCTAAGGCTTCTTGAGTTTCAATGTATTGATATTGAGTGTTTAGCGTTGCAAATGCGTCCATTGATTATGACTCATCGCTACGCAGTTCTCGTCGCAATATTTTACCTACGTTAGATTTAGGCAAGTCTTGTCTAAATTCAATAATTTTCGGTACTTTGTATCCAGTAAGCAAGGATTTGCAGTGAGCAATCACATCTTTTTCCGTTAACTCTGGATCTTTTTTAACTACGTACAATTTAACTACTTCGCCGCTTACTTCATGAGGAACACCGACTGCGGCGGCCTCTAGCACACCGCTGTGCATAGCAGCCACTTCTTCTATTTCATTGGGGAATACATTGAAACCTGAAACTAGAATTAGGTCTTTTTTACGATCAACTATGTAAAGATAACCTTGCTCATCTATTTTGGCTACGTCTCCTGTGGCTAACCAGCCATCTTGTAAGACTTCTGCAGTAGCTTCTTCTCTGCCTAAATAGCCAGCCATCACTTGTGGACCTTTTACAAAAAGCTCTCCTGGCTGTTCAATGTCACATTGATTCCCGTCTTCATCTTTAATCATGATTTCAGTTGAAGGCAAAGGTAGCCCAATGGAGCCTTTATATTGTGCTTTACTGACAGGATTAACTGATACCACTGGCGAACACTCAGTAAGGCCATAACCTTCCACTAACACTTTACCTGTCACCTGCTGCCATTTTTCTGCCACTGGCTTTTGCACTGCCATGCCGCCACCTAAGGCAAATTTAAAGCGTGAAAAGTCGAGTTCTGCAAAGCCAGGCGTATGCAATAAACCGTTAAACAAGGTGTTTACCCCTGTAAGCATGGCAAAGTTATGCTTTTTCAGTTCTTTTACAAAGGCATTCATGTCTCTAGGATTGGTAATTAATAAATTAGGGCAACCAAAGCGAAGAAATGTTAAGCAATTACTGGTTAATGCAAAAATATGATAAAGGGGTAATGCTGTAACTACCATGTCTTTACCTGGTGAAACAGAACCTTCAAATACTGCAGCCACCTGTTCTAAATTAGCAACCATATTTCTATGAGTCAGCATTGCGCCTTTACTAACCCCAGTAGTTCCTCCCGTATATTGGAGAAAAGCAATATCTTCGCCTATTATTGAGGGTTTTGAAAAATTGCCGGATTCCCCCATTGCCAATGCTCTATTAAATTTAATTGCATTTGGAAGCTCAAAGCTAGGAATTAGCTTCCTTACATGCTTAACGACAAAATTTACCAGCCAACGTTTAGGAAAGGGTAATAAATCCCCCATAGCGGTAAGTACCACTTGTTTGACTGGGGTTTTATCTATGACTTTTTCTAGGGTAGAGGCAAAATTTTCAACGATTACAATACATTTTGCATTTGCATCTGTTAGCTGATGTTGTAGCTCTCTTGCAGTGTATAAGGGATTAACATTTACCACCGTCATACCGGCTCTTAGAATCCCAAAAAGTGCGACAGGATATTGCAATAGATTTGGCATCATAATCGCCACAGCGTCGCCCTTTTCCAAACCTGAGGTTTGTAAATAAACAGCGAATTGCTTTGAGAGTACGTCTAAATCTTCAAACGTAATACTATGCCCCATATTAATAAAAGCACGTTTATGGGCATATTCAGATACTGACTTTTCAAAGATATCTACGAGAGAGGGGTATTTGTCTGCATCGATTTCAGGCGCAACATCATTGTCGTATTCTTTTAGCCAAATCTTTTCCACAGATACAATTCCTAATTTATTAATATTCTAATTGGTATCTGTTACCTAAGGTAACCTTCCCTACAATACTAATGGACTATACGACAAATTAAAATTAAAGTTTGCAATTGCTGTACTTTATGCGTGTTTTTTGTGCGTTATAGTCGCAAAATCACGTCAATCTTCGCAATATTATATGACTTACAGACTCCGGAGAGTCCATATGCACGTGGTGCCCCCCCTTGGCTTCGGCACAAAAAATATTCTTTATCGGTAATTTATCAATGTGTTCTTTATATTCTTTATGACCTTCAGAGCCTAAAATGACAGTGGTTGGGCAGCCTATGTTATGTAAGATATTCTGAGCTTGCTCAGGTGTAAATCTTAACGACGATTTAGTTCTCAAAGCTCTATCGCTGGACCACAATAGTTTCCCATTTTCCACTTTGGTATTGCGCTGCAAGATGCCACTAGCATTTTCTTTAGATAAACCAGTTGCTCTATGACGATGCTCTACAAGAGATTCAAAATCTTTCGGCTGTTGATGCTCTGATTCTAATAAACGATATCGACTTGTAAACGAATTCCGTAATTGCTCAACACTGGTTTCAGCTGGTTGGCTGAGTGGTCCTATAGCTTCGATAGACACAAAGTGTTTAATTAATTCAGGGTAGGTTGCTGTAAAGATTGAACTTAAAATGGCGCCAAAAGAATGTCCCATCAGAACAATATCTTTAAACCCCTGATGATGTATAAATTCGTAAAGCTCATACACATAATCAGTTAAGTGGTATAGGGATTGTCCAGCTCTATGGTCACTCTTGCCATGGCCTGCTAGATCTATGGCAATGACGTGATAATCGGTGAAGTGTGGAAACAAGGGCAAGAATGAAGCAGCATTATCTAAGTAGCCATGTAGACAAATGATTAAAGGTTTGCCCACATTATTATTGGTTAAACCAGCGATCCGGCGATCGTGGACGACCGCCGAATACTCGATACAATTAATCTCGTTTGCTATTGTTGTTTCGTCTGGGTTTTGGTTGAGAAATTTGGGGTTTGTCTGCTGCACCACTACCTCGATTTGATGTGGACGAATTATTGTTACTAGAAGAGTTATCACGACCGCCTTGAGCTGGAGCGTCTTTATATATAACCTTCACACGCTGTTTACTTCTGCTGAACCACCAAGGGTCATACCAAGGATAAAAGAAGCTATTGTGATACCGACTTCCATAAATAAAAGGGCTAAAACCTATAGTTTCCACTTCTACATCAGCAGTTTTACGCCACATGTAATAACCTTCAGCATTTATCGTAGGGTAGTTGTAAGCTTGCTCACCAATAAGACCTTCTTCAATCTTCCCTATACTACCCACAACTGTGATTAATCTGCCCTGTTCAAATACCATAGGATCAACGAAACCATCGACTACCGCCTTAAAGCGCCCGATACTTTCATCTGAAACTTTAGGCTTACCGCTTCGCAATTCTGGAAAAAATACGATTTCGATTTCAGACACGTCTTTCTTGTTGACTACCTGAGCAATTTTGCCACCCCATCGCGCTTTTTCGCCCATTTGTTCTGGCATTGGCGTAGTTTTGGAAACATCTTCAAACGGGACTAATACAGTGCTTTGTTGGACGTCAATCTCGTTTGGAACATGTGTACAAGCGGCTATCATACTAACGATTGATAAACATATTAACTTTTTAATCATAGGTAACTCCTAGTTTTCCATACATTTAGGCTAGGTATATCTCGCTTAGTTCCTTTCCTAGATAATATATTCCCGCCTTTTAGGCGTAAAGGTCGACGCCTAACAAAGTTTTAACGACTTCACGTTTATGGTTAATTTCTACTTGATGATAGGCCTCTAGGCTTTTTTGTGCACTAGAGGAAATTCCAGCATAAGTATCTGCTCGTGCAAATACTTGTTCCAACACGGCTTCTGTTGTTTCAGTCGCACTTTTTACAAAATCGTTAGTCGTTGATTGATACGTATCTTGTTGTTTGACCGGATCAACCGCTTTATGTTTTGGTTGAACTGGATTTTCATTAACAAAGAGTTGTCCTTGAAGACTTCTGATTGGCTGCATATTTATTCTCTACCGGGTAGTTTTTTCCAGGTTACCTTGTCACGTAAATATGTCGGGGCGATGGACTCAGCATCCACCAATGCATTTTTTTGTCTATAGAAATCAGCAATTTCTAACATAGCTACTGCATTAGGATACTCAACCTTTAAAGGTTTGGGTAGTGTTTTTATACCTAAGACGTCTTGATACGCTTCGTATCCAGTGCCAACAAACTGCTCAGAAGATAATCCTGCTACCAGTTCTCTCATCTCTTCCGGCGGCACTACCTGCTCTTCAGCCAGATGTAAAATACCGTCTTCACTACAGCGATAGTAGCCCGAATAAACTTCGTTCATGCGGGCATCAATCAAGGCTAGGGTTTCAGAAACCTTGTTTTCCTTGTAATTTTGATAGCACATAGCAGCCAATGTAGATACTTGAGCTACAGGTAAGTCAGTACCAAACGCCAAACCCTGCACTGTACTTGCAGCTATTCTTACCCCGGTAAAGCTTCCTGGTCCACACCCATACGCCAAGGTGTCAATCGCATTTAAGCCAATTTGATTGCGTGCTAGCAGTTGGTCAACAAAGGTTAAGATTTTCTGACTATGCTGCTGTGGACAAATTTCAAATATAAAATCCGTTTCGCCATTGTAAGTTAATGCAACGCTGCATGCTTCTGTAGAAGTATCTATTGCTAAAATATTTGCCATTTATGCGCCTTCCCCTATTTGCTTTAGAAATGCTTCCACTTTAGTTAAATCTCTGGTTTTTTGCATATTAGGTAAACTCTTTAAAAAGGTCCTTGCATATGACTTACTGACTAATCTGGTATCACAGATCACTAAAACCCCTTTGTCTTGATGATCTCGAATTAATCGTCCAGCCCCTTGTTTCAAGGTAATGACAGCTTTTGGTATTTGAATAGCATCAAATGGTATTCCACCTTTAGCTCGGCAATCTTTAATACGGGCTTTTAACAGGGGATCATCCGGTGACGCAAAAGGTAACTTATCTATCATAACACATTGCAAGGCTTCACCTTTTACATCTACGCCTTCCCAAAAGGCGCCCGTTGCAAACAAGGCAATATCGGATTTTTTAACAAAGGTATCCAGCAAGGAATGTTTGCTAGCATCCCCTTGCACTAACACTTTTATATCAAGCTTTTCTGCCACCAACTTTGCCACTTCTCGCATCATGTAGTGAGAAGTAAACAAGAAGAAAGCGCGTCCGCCACTGGCGTCAATTAATCTCACGGCAATATCCGTTAGATGCTTTTTCATATCGATGTGTTGTGGCGCAGGTAAATATCTTGGCACGCACAGCATGGCTTGATTAGGATAATCGAACGGACTGTCTAATTGCACTGTTTGCGCGTCTTCTAGCCCCATAGCCTCTTGATAATGGCTAAAACTCTCTCCCACACTGATGGTAGCCGAGGTAAAAATCCAAGCCGCTTGGCTTTTACGCACAATATTTGAAAATTGTTGACTGATATTTAACGGTGTTAAGTGGAAAACAATATGCAATTTAGTGGTTTCATACCACAAACTGACATCTTGTTGCTGAGTATTAGTAATCTCATATAAATTGGCGGTGTATTCTCGCAATCGTTCAAATAATTTATCGAGATCATCTTCCCTACCTTCATGCAAATCGGCAATTGCCAGCACCTGCTCTAGCACTTCATATAAGCGTTGTAGTTGCCCATTAAACTTGGAATCAACTAACAATTCACTCAACTCACCTTTTTTCGGTTCAGCTTGAACGCATAAGCGCAAATCGACAATATTATGTTGCGCTTTAACGGCAACATCTGAAAGTTGCTGTGCATCTTTAAGGGTTACTTTTTGTATTTTCTCAATGTCGATCAACAAATCTTTAAGTTGCCGACTAGAAAATGTTTTACCAAAGTAATCACTGGCAATATCGGGTAATAAATGCGCTTCATCGAAAACCACGGTATCCACTTGGGGAATTAGCTCACCAAAGCCACCTTCCTTTAACGCCAAATCTGCAAAAAACAAATGATGATTGACCACAATTACGTCTGCCGCTAAAGCTTTTTGTCTGGCTTTGAATAAATAACAATCGTCGTAATCTTTACAATCTTTACCTAAACAATTGTCTACAGTGGAGGTGACCAAAGGAATCACACTTGCCCCTTCTTCAAGCGCTGAAAGTTCACCGATATCCCCTGTGGTAGTGGTATTACTCCATTTTTTCACCAGATTATACTGATGTAGCGTTTGCTGATCTAAACGCATGTGATCGCCACCGTTTAAACGTAAACGGTAGGTGCATAAATAGTTTGACCGCCCTTTTAACAACGCAGTTTTACGGGTTTTATCAATGGCATTTTTAACCAAAGGTAAATCACGCTTGTATAGTTGTTCCTGCAGGTTTTTAGTACCCGTACTAACGATGGTTTTACCTTCAGATTGCAGCGCTGGCACTAAATAAGCGAATGTTTTTCCAGTGCCTGTTCCCGCTTCTGCTATCAGACATTTTTTTTGCTCTAATGCTTTGGCAATCTTGTTGGATAACTCAACCTGCTGTTCACGAACCACATAGCCTTTTACCAGCGTGGAAAGGATGCCTTGTTGAGCAAAAAATTGTTCGACAGAAGAGGACATAGATGATGGCGCTTTACAAAAATAAAGCGCCGTATTTAATAGTATTTAGCTTATCGGAACAAGACTTTTTCACGATTAAACCAATAAACGCAAAAATAAAGTAGTGCGCCGGCAAGTAATACGCTTGATCCAAATATCGCCAATAATTGGAAGTAATCCATAGTGCCTTTAACCAATTCTTTTATGGCAAGGGCTACATTGGTTAAGGGAATCCAAGCGTAAACGCCTTTAAGCTCGATTCCGGGCATCAAGGCAATCATAACAGGCACCAACACCACAAATATCAATGGTGACATATAGCCCTGAGCTTCTTTATAAGACCGAGCATAGATTGATAGCGATAATAAGGAAGCAGAAAAGATAGCGACTATGGGCACCAGCATGAAAAACACTAACAAGAAGTCAATTAGATCGATTGAAGACATGAATTCTGCTACTTTTTCTATTTGAAATCCTTGACTTACCACCAAACTCCAGATGGCGATACTCAGCACGGTAACCAATGCAGAAGTTACCCCCGCAACACATAAGGTCAAAAATTTCCCTAATACAATTTGTGTTCGGCTAATAGGCGATAATAATAAGGTTTCTAAAGTGCCTCTTTCTTTTTCACCCGCGCCTATGTCCCCAGCAGGGATCATGGCACCTTGCAAACATAGGATGAACAAGAAATACGGGATCATTCCACCTATGGTCGCCCCAATTGTTTCTCGCTGATCGGCTACGTTTTCACGCTCTATTTTAATAGGTTCTAATAAGCCCGTTTGAACCTCTGGAGAAACGCCTAATATTTCAAAGGCTGCTTTTTGATTCCGCTCTGAAATTTCTTTAGTAATCTCATCAAGCCTTTCTTGAACAAAATTTAACTGTGCAGCGTTGAGATAAAGTGTAATTAGGATCTGTCCACTATTTAACAAATCATCGCCATAGTTATCAGGAATTTTTAATACGAAATCTAGCTCGCCTGATTTTATCAGTTGCGCAATTTCTTCATCAGAACTCGGTGTTTGTGTTAATTCGATTAAGTTTAGATTATCCACCGCTGCTAATTTGTCAGCAAGTTCTACATTTGCCACATTAGTAATCACGGCAAAATCCAAGGATTTGGCTTTCGCGTCAGAAGCTGCTGAAGCCCCAAGATAAATGACACCACCAATCAATAGAGGAAAAATCAAAATTGGCAGAGCAATCATAAAAAACAGAGTCTTGCGATCTCTTGTTATTTCTAGCAGTTCCTTTTTAAGTATTTGCCACATTATACATTCTCCTTTTTCACACATGCTAAGAATGCGTGATGTAAGCTAGCATCCGATTTTGCTCTAAAGTCGTCTAAGCTACCTTGAAAGGTAGTTATACCCTGATCAATGATGGCCACTGAATCACAAAGTTCAGCCACTTCATCTAGGTGGTGAGTAGAAAAAATCACCGGGATACGGGCTTCTTTTAACGAACGAATAAATTCAATCACTGTACTAGTAGCCATGATATCCAACCCAGTGGTTGGTTCATCCAATACAATTACTTCAGGGTCGTGCACCACAGCGCGTGCAATAGATGTTTTTTGTTTCATCCCTGTTGAGTAATTTTCACTGCGTCTATCTAAAAAAGTTTCCATATCCAGCTGCTTAGCTAAAACGGTAATTTTTTCTTCGATTTGCGCATCTGACAGGCCATTCAAACGCCCAAAATATGCGATATTCTCTCGTCCAGTCAAGCGTCCATATAAGCCCGTTGAACCAGAAAGAAAACCAATTTTTTTACGCGCTTCCACTGGATTTTGAATAACATCAACACCATTGATTTCAATTGCCCCTTGGTCTGGTTCTAGGGCAGTTGATAGCACTCTTAATGTGGTAGTTTTCCCTGCCCCATTGGGACCAAGTAACCCTAGTACTTCACCGTTATCACAAGATAAACTGACGTCTTTAATGGAATGAAAATAACGCCCCTGTAAACGCGGATCTTTTTTATCTTGTTCGCTTAATTTTTTAGGGTTTTCAACTTTAAACTTTTTTGCGAGATTGGAAATTTTAATCATGCATTGAATCTTCCATGGTTTTGTTAGCTTTGTAAGGCTGACAGACAGCATAAAACAAAGAAAATAATTAACCAATAGACAGACTTATACTTTTTCCCCACTAAATTGTTACAACAGTTTTCAAACCCTGTTAAAAGTTTATAAACTGACGTAAAGTAGCGAAAAAAGGCGTAACAACAATAATCAAGGAATAATGATGTCTGAACAAGAATTGTCCGTCACTAACCCCTTACAGGCGGCCAGTGAAGTATTTTATAAGCCTAAAGCCGTGTTTACTGCCGTAGGCAAAGTCAATGGCTGGTCTTGGGTCCCCTTCATTTTAGTGATAGTTATGGGTATTTTACCTGTTTATCTGTATTACCATGTGGTTGATTTATCATGGTTAGTAAATCAAATGGCATTGGCTGCGAATCCTGATGGGAGCCCTGCAGAAATAGAAAATTACAAGCGACAAATGCCTGAAAACTTTTATGTGTACAGTTATTTTGTCATCCCTATTTTTATTTCGTTAATAACTGCAATTTTTGCTGGGTATTTTACCTTTGTGACACGCAATGATGAAACCAACGTTCAAGGTTTTACAGATTGGTATGGGGCCATGTGGTGGATCTATATGCCCACCATTATTAACAGTTTTTTTGCTTGTCTTCTTCTTGCGCTACAAGAACAGAATGTTCAAGTAAATACAGCAATAATGGCGCCTCTGTCTATGGCATATATTTTTGGTCTTGATATGACATCAGAAGCATTCAACTTTTTGAGTAACATAAGATTAGACAGTTTATGGTCAATCTTACTATCAGCTTATTGCGTAAACACCTGGACCAGTTTTAATTTTAAAAAATCCATGATAATTGCGTTAATTCCTTATGCTGTGATTTGGGGCATACCATTCCTATTTTTCATCCTGTAAAAACTAGAGCGTGTTTATTTTTGTCATTAATTGCTAGCCAGTTCTTTTACTGGCTAGCCTTTTCTCGCAATGGCATAAAATAGTCTTTATTCCCATAGAACTCTGTTGTTTGTTCTGCGCCATACCATCCTGGTACCCCCAGTATCGGCAACGGCTTCAAGGGTCTAGGCCGCTCAAATAAGTTGTTAGTAACTAAATAGTTAGCTAGATGCTGATCTAACTGGCATTGGGATAAACTGTCAACTGGACAATCCAAATTAATCACTAAGGCTTTTGCGGTTAATCCGATAAAGGGCGCTAACAACATCTCCAAATTGGCATGTCCAAATACAAACGGCCGAATATTACGGTGCCATAATTCCTTTTTATGAATAAACAGGGATTGCCAATTATGCTGAGATAAATCTGTTATCACATCCACTTGATGACAAAATAAAACGATTCCGCATTCATCAAAATGGGTGATACGATCTCGCACTCTCCCTCTAGGAGAAAGCCCAATTTTTCGAATTTGCTCAATATGAAGTTCATTCAATAGCGCTTTAGTTTTAGGCATCAATAGCCAGATAAGCCCATTACATAAATCATGCAGATTATTGCGACGGGTGGGTATTACTCGATCTCTATAAATGATTTCTTCGTAGTAACCTTGCAATTGACAACTGTCTTGATCGATAAAAGAATATTCGGCATTGTTTGGCCGCAAAGCATTTAGGCCATCTGCGTGTAAACTAATTTCTGTTGTTAGCGGAAGCGGAAGCTGTTTAAAAATATGTGCAAAGGCCTGACTTAACTCGCCTTGCTCATATTGTGAAATTAAATGGTTGAGATTATCCACTTGTGGCCTGCAATGTCATATACTCATAACCTAATCGACGTTTTAAAGATGAATTTGATAATAATAAAAGAGGAAAAACGATGGGAATGCTATCAAAGAACCCTGTAAAATTCAGTATTTTTACAGCGGTAGTACTGCTCGCCTCAGCTTGCTCCAAAGAGCCCGAAGCGCCTAGTACAACAACTGAACCACAAACACCCAGTAATTTTGAGCAAGTTTATGCTGATATTTCAGTCGATAATTTGCGTGAACACATCAAAACCCTAGCATCAGATGAATTTGCAGGTCGTTTACCTACCACTGAAGGTGAACAAAAAACCCTAGATTATCTCGTAAACTCTTTAAAAGCTTCTGGATTTGGGCCAGGCAATGGCGATAGCTTTTTTCAGCAAGTCGATCTGATGGAAATAACTGCAGATCCAGATATGACGCTAACCTTGGGTGATCAAACCCTTGAATATAAAGAAGGTATGGTTGCGGGTTCTAAACGTGAACAGGCTGAGATAACACTTAAAGATTCAGAGGTCATCTTCTTAGGTTTTGGCGTTAATGCACCTGAATATGAATGGAATGACTATGCCGATGTGGATGTAAAAGGTAAAACTGTCATTGTATTGGTAAATGATCCAGGATTTGAAAACCCTGATTCTGGTAAATTCCAAGGCAAAACCATGACCTATTATGGTAGATGGTCATACAAATATGAAGAAGCAAGCCGCCAAGGTGCTGAAGCGGTATTCATAGTACATGAAACTGCGCCGGCATCTTATGGGTGGACTGTAGTTGCCAATAGTTGGAGCGGACCTCAATACGGTTTAGTGTCGGAAGACCAAGGGGCATCTCGCGTTGCAGTCGAAGGCTGGATTTCCCGCGAAGCCGCGGTGACTTTATTTGAAAATGCCGGTTTAAACTTCGAGGAAGAAAAAGCCAAAGCGCTTTCAGGTCCTTACCAGGTTGCATTAAATCAAACTGCTTCAGTAACGGTTAAAAACGATTTTGAAAAATCTGTCAGTAATAATGTCATAGCAACATTACCAGGTAGCAAAGCGCCTAACGAACATATTATCTACACCGCCCATTGGGACCATTTAGGTACAGATGATTCTAAAGACGGCGACCATATCTATAACGGCGCCCATGACAACGCCACAGGCACAGCAGCTTTGTTATCAATGGCAGAAGCTTATGGTGATTTAAATCAAGCACCTGATAGATCTATCACCATGTTATTTGTCACCGCTGAAGAACAAGGATTACTGGGGTCTAAATACTACGCGGAAAATCCAATTATTCCGTTAAAAGACACAGTAGCCAATATCAACCTTGATGCAATGAATGTATTAGGAAGAACCAAGGATATTGCCGTTATTGGTAAAGGAAAATCAGAATTAGAAGACTACCTAAAAATAGCTGCAGATAGACAACAGCGTGAAATTGTTGAAGAAGGTCGACCTGAAGCGGGCTACTACTATCGTTCAGATCATTTTAGCTTTGCCAAACAAGGTGTCCCGGCTCTATACGCAAAAGGTGGCGAAATTCCCATTGATGAAGCTACAGCTGACTATAGAAAGCGAATGAATGTAGTGGTTACGGGTTGTTACCATCAAGTTTGCGACCAATTCAGAGAAAAATGGGATATGGGCGGAATTCTTGAAGATACTCAGTTATTGTTTGAAGTAGGTTATGAAATAGCCAACACTGATGCATGGCCAGCATGGAATCCAACCAGTGAATTCCAACGCAAATAAATAATACCAACTTAAAACCCGCCGTACCGGCGGGTTTTTTAATTATGAATTCTGAATTAACTTGGCTTTTTGTTATCTTTTAGTAAAAAAACCTATGCAATTTGGGTTTTGACATAATTAACACTTGCAAATTAATTTTAAACTGGCAAATTCCCTACCTAGAGCGTGTTTATCACTTTACAAAGATCAATAGGCTCTAGACACCATATAAAAATAAAAACAGTGTCGACAAAAATAAGTGCTGACTATTCTCGAGTAAGTAGCATCCCACGACAGTAAACAAAAAACCTGTAATCAGGTTTTCTACATCAATTACTAGTTGAACAGAGGCGAATCCTTTTATGTGCGGTATTTTTAGTATTCTAGACATCAAGTCGGATACAACAGAATTAAGAACCAAAGCCCTTGAGTTAGCCAAGCTACTCAGGCACAGAGGCCCTGATTGGTCTGGCATTTGGCATGACGACAAAGCCATCCTTTGTCATGAACGTTTGGCCATCGTAGACGTTGACACAGGCGCTCAACCATTAATCAGTGATAATGGTAATCAAATATTAGCCGTAAATGGAGAGATTTATAATCACAAGGATTTAGAAAAAGAATATTGTGGTGATTATAATTTCGCGACACGTTCTGACTGTGAAGTTATTCTGCCGCTATATCAAAAATTCGGCACTGAATTTATTGATAAATTACAAGGCATGTTTTCTTTTGTGCTCTATGATAAGTCCACAGGGGACTATTTAGTTGTTAGAGACCATATTGGCATTATTCCGCTTTATACAGGTTTCGATGAATACGGTAACTTTTATGTGGCGTCTGAAATGAAAGCCTTGGTACCTGTTTGTAAAACGGTACAAGAGTTTCCTCCTGGACATTACATGCTCAACGGTAAATTAACCAAATACTATGAGCGAGATTGGATGAGTTTCGATGCTGTTAAAGATAACGAAACTAACCTTGAAGATCTAAAACACGCATTTGAAAAAGCGGTTAAATCTCACTTGATGTCAGATGTTCCTTACGCAGTATTACTATCTGGTGGTCTTGATTCTTCATTGGTTTCTGCTGTTGCCGCACGTTATGTTGCTAAACGAGTAGAAGATGAAGACAAATCGGATGCTTGGTGGCCACGCTTACACAGCTTCGCTGTAGGTCTGAAAGGCGCACCAGATTTATTAGCTGCGAAAAAAGTAGCTGACATGATTGGAACTGTCCACCATGAAGTGCATTTTACTATTCAAGAAGGTTTAGATGCTATTCGTGATGTGATTTATCACTTAGAAACTTTTGATACTACGACTATTCGTGCCGCTACACCTATGTACCTTATGACCCGTAAGATTAAAGCTATGGGGATTAAAATGGTACTTTCGGGTGAAGGATCAGATGAAATCTTTGGTGGTTATTTGTATTTCCACAAAGCGCCTAATGAAAAAGAGTTCCATGAAGAAACGGTTAGAAAGCTTGATCGCCTGCACATGTTTGATTGTGCAAGAGCAAATAAAGCTACTTCTGCATGGGGCGTTGAAGCTCGCGTTCCTTTCTTAGATAAAGAATTTATGGACGTTGCTATGCGCCTTAATCCTAAAGATAAGATGTGTATCAATGGTCGCATGGAAAAGTGGATCTTGCGTAAAGCATTCGACGATGAAACCTATTTACCCGCAGAAGTACTGTGGCGTCAAAAAGAACAGTTTGGTGACGGTGTAGGCTATTCTTGGATTGATTCTATTCGCGAGTATGCTGATCAAATGGTGACAGACCAACAATTAGCTACCGCTGAGTTTAGATTCCCAATTAATACGCCAGACACTAAAGAAGGGTATTTTTATCGCACTATTTTTGAAGATTTCTTCCCGCAAGAAAGCGCTGCGAAATGTGTACCTGGTGGAAAATCTATCGCTTGTAGTACCGTTGAAGCACTTGAGTGGGATGCTAGCTTTAAAGAGTCAGCAGATCCATCGGGCCGTTCAATGAAAAACGTGCATGCAGGTGAATTTGGTAAACAATCTTAATCTGTGATTATGTCGGTTAGTCAAATTAACCGGCAGGCCAAATAAGACAATTAAAACGCGAACTTTATAGTTCGCGTTTTTTATTGAGCTTGCTGTATACCATTAATCAAACAATCAATAGCCACACGAATTTTCGGCGACAAATGCCTAGATGGTGGGTACAGCACCCAGATGCGTTCTTCGTTTATTTGCAAATCAGGCAATAAATCGACTAACTCACCAGATGCTAGGTAGGGCTTTACATAATAATCGGGTAATTGCACTATGCCTAAATGCTTAAGCGCCGCATCAATTAATGCTATTCCGCTATTACAGCGCAGTTTTTCATTTACCTTTACATTTTCGGTTTTACCATCTCGCAAAAACTTCCAGTTATCCGCCGTACCTAAAATACAATGGTGTTTATATAAATCAGCAATAGTCATTGGCGTTCCATGAGCTTGCAAATATTTTGGCGATGCTACCAAGTGCAAGGCACGGCTAGATAATCGACGTGCAATGTAAGAGGAATCCTCTAATTCTCCTAAGCGAACGGCCAAATCATATCCTTCTTGTATTAGGTCTACCACTTGGTTAGTTAAGTGCAAATGAATTTGCAATTCTGGATATGCTTGGGCAATATCATTTACCAGTGGTGCAATGACTCGCTCTCCATAGGTTACCGGCGCTGTCATTTTTAGTTTACCTGCAGGCTTGGCACGAAGATCTGTCATCAACTTTTCAGCTGCGTCTAATTCTTCTAAAACGGGTTTACAATGACGATAAAAGGTCTCGCCAGAATCGGTAATTGCGACTACTCTTGTAGTACGATTCACCAATTTAGTACTTAAACGGTTTTCTAACTTAGTAATTTGTCGCGATACCTGTGCGGTAGAAATACCTAAGCGCTTTGCAGCTAACGTGAAGTTTTTGGTCTCAGCAACCGCTACAAACTCGTTTATGCCGTCCCAATTTGCCACTCAACCTCATTATTACCATATGGTAAAAGTTATTTACATAGATAAGCTATTGTTACAAAATCTAACAGATATACAATAGGCATCTATAAATTAAAAGACAAAAAATAAGGATTAAAAATTATGGCAGACGTTATTACTTGTAAAGCCGCTGTTGCCTGGGAAGCGGGTAAACCCTTAAGTATTGAAGAAGTGCAAGTTGCCCCGCCTAAAGCAGGTGAAGTACGCGTAAAGATAGTTGCTACAGGTGTTTGTCATACCGATGCTTTCACATTGTCAGGTGATGATCCAGAAGGTGTATTTCCAGCAATTTTAGGTCATGAAGGTGGCGGTATAGTTGAATCTGTAGGTGAAGGTGTAACTTCTTTAAAAGTGGGTGATCATGTTATACCTTTATACACAGCTGAGTGCGGCAAGTGTAAATTTTGTTTATCCGGTAAAACCAATTTGTGTAGCGCAGTGCGCGAAACTCAAGGTAAGGGTCTAATGCCTGATGGTACTACTCGATTTACCTGTAATGGCAAAGAGATTTTTCACTACATGGGCTGTTCAACCTTTTCTGAATACACTGTATTACCAGAGATTTCATTAGCCAAAATAAACCCGT
The DNA here is from genome assembly GCA_947496235.1 of uncultured Glaciecola sp. GTDB lineage: Bacteria > Pseudomonadota > Gammaproteobacteria > Enterobacterales > Alteromonadaceae > Glaciecola. Next base: position 483,334 of record CANMCE010000001.1, read on the forward strand.
CTGCCCCCTTAGAAGAAGTATGCTTGCTTGGTTGCGGTGTTACAACTGGCATGGGCGCTGTAATGAATACAGCCAAAGTACAAGAAGGTGACACTGTTGCTATTTTTGGTCTTGGCGGTATTGGCCTTTCAGCCATCATAGGTGCCACCATGGCAAAAGCGGGTCGAATCATTGGCATTGACCTAAATGAATCTAAATTTGAATTGGCTAAAAAACTCGGAGCAACCGATTGTATTAATCCAAAAGATTACGACAAGCCTATTCAAGAAGTTATCGTGGAATTAACCGATGGTGGTGTGGACTACTCATTTGAATGTATTGGTAATGTGAACGTGATGCGTTCAGCCTTAGAGTGTTGTCATAAAGGTTGGGGAGAATCCGTCATTATCGGTGTTGCCGGTGCCGGCCAAGAAATCTCTACACGCCCGTTCCAATTAGTAACCGGTCGAGTATGGCGCGGTACTGCTTTTGGTGGTGTAAAAGGTCGCTCTCAGTTGCCAGGTATAGTTGAAGACTATCTAGCGGGTAAATTCGCATTAAATGATTTTATTACCCATACCATGCCGCTAGAAGATATTAACGAGTCATTTGATTTAATGCATGAAGGTAAGAGCATTCGTAGCGTCATTCATTACTAAATAAAACGCTTTTAAATCAAACATAAACCCGCTTTAATCAGCGGGTTTATTTTTTTCTTCCGATATTTTCATTTGTTCAGGCTTAAACCAAAACAGTTCTTGGTCGATAGGTGTTGCTATGGGTAGCAGCGGATTCTCTAGTTCAAAATAGGTGATATCATCTATTCCAAGGCGTAATAGAGTTTGTTTGAAATGTTGGAAAAATAAGGCATCAAAACTACCATCTGCGATAGCGCGATCTAGACCTGTCTGGATTAAATTTGCCATAGTTTTATTGCGTTTATTGACAAAGAAATACATGGCGGTAGGGTATTTAATGGCGACACCTTGTTTGATTCGCAAAAAACTAATTTCTTCATTATCAAGTTCGTCACTAATTTCTACCACCGAACGAGGGAAAAAATCAGCCACTTTTTCCAACATTAAGTTCCGCGATTCCAAATAATCTCGAGCTGTTACCACATTAAAGCCATTTGCTTGCAAAATCTTGGTATCTGGCCAAGCAATGCCTTGCACTGGCTTGTATTTTAATAACTGATCAAAAGAGTTTATCTTAGTAGTTAGCAACTTATTTTCGGAATGAACCAAGAACATACGCCAACCAATTAATCCCTTGGTAATTGGAATCCTAATGGGCAATAGATCTTGTTCTCGCTGAATATCCGTCATCGACCATAAGATATTTATTTCTAAATTTTCTTCGAGCCGTTTTAATGATTTTGCTTGGCGCATGGGCACTGATGACGGAATTATTTCATATCTGACACCCGTCTTTTCTAACGCCAAATCGAGTAAAGCTAGAGGATAACGGTAGCGCTCATCATTGGGCAGTGGTGATTGAGGATAAATCACCTCCCAAACCGCCGCCATTGAAGATGTTGAGAACACTAACAACAAGATTGAAACTAAGATTTTTAACATGAAGTTTCACCATTATTTGCGCAGGGTCAGGAAAAACTCGAACCCAATGCAATATTAAACTGACGATTTATTCAACACCAATAAATTTATGTGTTTGCAAAGATAACCGCCAATTCTTCTTAATGCAGGTAGCAACCGCCAAATCAGTTGCACGTTTTTGCATACTTATGGGTTGTAAATATATTACTGGTTGCGATGTATGTACACGTTTTTTCAGTAATTCTTCTAATTCCTCAATGTGCTTTTCCATGGCAATCGCATGTTTTATCTCATTCGCCCTGTATAACGCGTCCTCTCTTACTACCTTGCCACCTGGCATATTGATTTTAGGCGAAAGGGTCACCCAAGTATCTTCATGGCACAAGACTTGGTAAGTACCACTGGTTTCAATTTGGGTGTTAAATCCTTTGTCCTTGGCCAGTTGTGTAAACGGACGCAAATCAAACATGCAGGGCTCCCCCCCCGTAATGACAATATGTTTTGCGGTGTAGCCTTGAGATGCAAAAAGCTCAAAAAGTTGCTCAGGCGTGGCTGAAAAATAATGGGAAGTGTCCGTTGTTTCTTGCATTATTACCATGCTATCTCTTTCATCATCTTGTTCGACTTCCCAAGTATGTTTAGTATCACACCAAGGGCAGCCAACAAGACAGCCTTGCAGACGAACAAAAATAGAAGGCACACCGGTAAAACTGCCCTCTCCTTGAATAGATTCAAAAACTTCATTTACTAATAGCGTATTCATTATCAACTCTTTGGATTTAACCATTGGGATTTTAACAGCTATAGATTAAAATCCTGTATTAAATTCACCAAAATATCGAAAAAAATGCCAAAAGTAGTTGTCATCTATAGCGGCGGAATGGATTCTTTCACCGTACTTCATAAAGCGATTAGCCAAGGCTTCGACGTAAGCGCCGTATCATTTAACTATGGTCAGCGCCATGATAAGGAGCTTGAATACGCAGCTAATGTCTGTAAAGACCTTGGAATAGCCCATCAAATAATCGACTTATCCGCCATTAATCCTTTGCTAGCAGGTTCATCTTTAACTGATGATATTGATGTGCCAGAAGGACATTACGAAGAAGAATCCATGAAACAAACTGTGGTTCCAAATCGTAATATGATCATGCTATCTCTAGCCGTTGGATACGCGGTTTCAATCGAAGCTGAAGCAGTCTATTTTGGCGCTCATTCAGGTGACCATGCAATATACCCTGATTGCCGCACTGCCTTTGTTGATGCAATGAACGAGGTATGTAAAATTGCCAACTATCAAGCTGTAGAGATTAGAGCGCCCTATCTGCATAAAGATAAGATCGATATTTTAGAAGACGGCCTGAAAATGGGTTTGGATTATGCTAATACCTGGACCTGTTACAACGGACGCACTCATGCTTGTGGTAAATGTGGCGCTTGTCAGGAAAGGTTAGAAGCTTTTGAAAAAAATGGTCAAAAAGATCCATTGATCTATGAGTAGAACGCATAAAAAAAGCCAGCTATTGCTGGCTTTTTAAAATTCTGAATTACCGCTTCTGACTCTCAGCGACAAAATATTCTATTTCTTTTATACAATGACGTAATACTGGATTTAGTCTCGTATTTTTACCATTCATAACAAAAAGCTCGTGGGCAAATTTAAACAAACTACCTTTTGCAATAGGCACTAATCCAGTCGCAGCGCCCTGCTCTCTTGCAATATAATCAGGTAAAAGACCTAAATATTCCCCTGTCATAATTGCTGCCATACAAGCATCAAAAGAATCGGAAAATGTTTGTATCGATAGGCGTTTGTCATTATCAATGTAATTTGACGATGACAGCCCTGACATACCAATTGCGGGGTAATCTTCTATATTCACATTGTCAGGTAGCTTATCCGCTTCACGAAATTTAGCCAGCGGATGTGTAGGGGCACAATATAAACGCCCTTCACATTTAATGCCTACTGGATGAAACATTACAGATTCAGGTTTTACCATATCGTATGTCGATAAAACTAGGTGACATTCCCCAGACAACGCCACATGTTCAACTTCGTTGTAGAGTCTGGTTTGAATGTTAACGTGTATATCATCAAACTTCTTCATTGTGCTCTTAACGGCTTTACTCACTGCTAATTGCATGGACGTCGCTAATCCCGCCATTAACACTATCGTAATGTGACCGGAATAATCATCATGAAGACTTTTAAGATTGAAAACAAAGTTATCAAAAGCATTAAAGATTCGTTTGGTTTCTTGAAATACCACTTCACCTTCTTTGGTCATCTGAAAGCCGCCACGACCACGATGACACAACACAAGATCTAAACGCTCTTCGAGTTTCTTGATTGCTGCACTGATGTTGGGTCTCTGCATTCTTAACACAGGTTCAGCGGCAGTAAAGCCATTACAGGATGCCACAGCATAAAATACCCGAAGTAGCTTTATATCTGATTCTTGCAAACGATTTAGCATGAAAACTCCTTGCGCAAAGGGGTAAGCAGACATTTCTGCCAACCCAATGTCACAACTACAAATAATTAAATAATAGACTATTTAATAAGTTATCGTTTTATATAACTAAAACTTTACAAAATTTCAAATAAATGGCGAAAATTTATGAAAGTTTTACCACTTGTGCACGCAAAGTCTCCACTTCATCTCTGACTTTAGCCGCCTTCTCGAACTCTAACTCTCGGGCATGTTCAAACATACGTTTTTCCAATTCAGAGATCTTTGATAGCAGATCAGGAACCGGTTCAAGTTTATATGACTTATCTTTCTCAGCCACTTTTCTCAGTTTAACTTTACCTGTACAACCGTCTCCATCATCACCTAAGTCCATAATGTCAGTAATAGGTTTGACCAAAGATTTAGGCGTAATGTTGTTGGCTAAGTTATGTTCCTGCTGCTTTTCACGACGACGATTAGTTTCGTCAATGGCTTTTTTCATTGAACCCGTGATCTTGTCGCCATACAGGATAGCTTTGCCGTTTAAGTGTCGTGCAGCACGACCTATTGTTTGAATGAGAGATTTTTCTGCCCGTAAAAAGCCTTCTTTATCGGCATCTAAAATGGCGACCAAAGACACCTCAGGCATATCCAAACCTTCTCTAAGCAAGTTAATACCGACCAGCACATCAAATTTACCAATTCTGAGATCACGGATAATTTCTATTCGTTCGACAGTATCAATATCCGAATGCAGGTAGCGGACTTTAACCCCATGTTCACTTAAATAATCCGTAAGGTCTTCCGCCATACGTTTGGTTAAGGTCGTAATTAACACACGTTCACTTAACTCTACCCGATTATTTATTTCTGATAACACATCGTCAACTTGAGAGCCTACTGGGCGCACTTCAATAACTGGATCTAACAAGCCAGTGGGACGCACAACTTGCTCGATAACCTCACCACCTGTTTTATCCAATTCGTATTGTCCAGGAGTAGCCGAAACGTATATGGTTTGTGGAGATATATGCTCAAACTCCTCAAACTTCAGTGGGCGGTTATCCAACGCCGAGGGTAACCTGAATCCATACTCCACCAAGGTTTCTTTACGTGATCTATCGCCTTTGTACATGGCTCCAATCTGGGAAACGGTAACATGGGATTCGTCAATGAATAACAACCCGTCAGCGGGAAAATAATCTAACAATGTTGGAGGCGGCTCACCCGGCGCTCTTCCGGACAAATAACGTGAATAGTTTTCAATGCCAGAGCAGTAACCCAGTTCTAACATCATTTCTATATCAAACTGTGTGCGTTGACTAATACGTTGTTCTTCTAGTAGCTTGTGGTTCTCTTTTAGATGTTTCTGTCTAGTGGCGAGTTCTTTTTTTATTTCCTCCACCGCATTGATAATTTTCTCTCGCGGCGTTACATAGTGGGTTTTAGGAAATATTGTTGCCCGTACCACATTCTTTTCAACTGCTCCTGTTAGTGGATCAAAGAAACTAATTTTTTCTATTTCTTCGTCAAACAACTCAACTCTAACTGCTTGCTTTTCGCTGTCTGCGGGGAAAATATCTATAACGTCCCCTCGTACGCGAAAAGTCCCACGTTCAAAGGCGAGATCGTTACGCTTGTACTGTAATTCTGCTAATCGGCGTAAAATATCTCGCTGATTCATAATATCGCCTTGGCGTAGATGCAATAACATCTTCATATAGCTTTGCGGATCACCTAAGCCATAAATCGCAGAGACAGATGCGACAATAACAACATCGCGACGCTCCATAAGTGCTTTAGTGGCTGATAAGCGCATTTGTTCTATGTGATCATTAATCGAAGAGTCTTTTTCGATAAAGGTATCAGTGCTTGGCACATAGGCTTCTGGTTGATAGTAATCGTAGTAAGAAACGAAATATTCCACAGCGTTATTCGGGAAAAATTCTTTCATTTCTCCATAAAGTTGCGCTGCCAGCGTCTTATTATGCGCCAGGATAAGTGTTGGTCTTTGCACTTCGGATATGACGTTGGCCATAGTAAAGGTTTTGCCTGATCCCGTAACCCCTAACAAGGTTTGATTTGCTAACCCGTCCTCCAAACCCTCCACAAGGCTTGCTATAGCGGTTGGCTGGTCGCCAGCAGGTTGATACTTAGAGACTAATTCAAAGCCTTTAGGCATTAATCTTTACTCCTGTTTGTTTGCAATGAAGTTTCTAACATTTTATTTTTCAATAAGGTACGTTTAAACCAAGTAAATGACACAAAAGCGGTTGCCAAATTTGCAATTACACATCCCCAAAACAGTCCCACAACATCAAACAATAAGCTTCCTAAATAAGCGACAGGAACATAAAAAACAAATAACCTGACTAAACTGAGTATTAAAGCTGACATGGGCATATGCATGGCATTAAAAGAAGAGTTGGTTAGAATAATTATCCCTTGCAATCCGTAACCAAGAGGTAAAATCAAAAGAAAAACCTTTATTAGTTCTTGTACTTTCACATCATCGGCAAACATTGCCGCAAGGGGCACTGAAAGCGCTGCTAATATTAGATACATTAGGAATTGCCATGCCATCACAAATTTCATGCACATCATGTAAGCTTTTTCTATTCGATGCCAATGACTCGCCCCAAAGTTTTGACTGATAAAGGGTGGTAACGACATGGACAATGAAAGAACCACAATAGACGCTAAAGATTCAAGACGATTTCCCACCCCCCAAGCAGCTACAGCTTCTTTACCATAAGTGGCAACTATGGCGGTTAATATGGCGCCAGCAATCGGTGTTAACATATTTGCGCCGGCCGCTGGAAGACCGATACCAAGCACGCCTTTTGAGGCTTTCTTAAATTCCCGAAAGTTTAATAATTTGGCTTCCATTAATTGTCGTTTTACTGCCAACAAGTAAAGTATCCAGACGACATTCACAAGCCAAGCGATAGCAGTAGCTATTGCCGCCCCCATGATGCCATAAGCTGGAATAGGTCCAAGGCCGAAAATAAGAATGGGATCAAGCACAGCGTTTATTGCACCACCCGCTGCCATTATGATACTTGGCATTTTTGTATCACCATTTGCACGCAATACGCTATTGCCCACCATAGGAACGGCCAACAGAACAGCGGACAGTAACCAAACCGACATATAGTCATGAATAAATGGCAATATCTCTGGCGTTGCTCCCATGAGAGTGAAAATGTCATCAATAAAAAAGTAACCGGAGATAGATAACGCGGCGACTAGTAATACTGACAACATCATAGCGCCTGATGCTAACGCTTTTGCTTCGGAACTATCACCACTGCCTAAATATTTGCCTATTACAGCAGATGTTCCTATCCCTAACCCTATGGTCAAACTAATAATGGTGAAGGTCACTGGAAAGGTAAAACTGATAGCGGCTAGTTCGACTGTGCCTAACAAGCTAACAAAAAAGGTATCGACTAACGAAAAAGTCATTAACATTGTCATGCCCAAAATCATGGGCACTGTCATACCGATAAGCGTTTGCTTTATATCGCCAGTCAATAAATCTTTAGCTGTTTTTTTACTCACGTAGTGGTCTTTTTAAAAATGTATTAAAGTTAAACAAAGGCTTATGTAGAAAATGTCATACAAATAGTGAAAAAGCATTCATCTATACTAACGAGATTTTTCGCAAAATGTGCTATTTTTTCTGACGAATTTTATTCGTCAATATCTTGACTTCTTGGCGTTAATTCTATCTCTTTGTTATTACAATAAGTTAGATTCATCAAAACAACACACAAGCAAAAAACATTTTTATAATCAATGTTGCGCCTGCACAAATACTAAACAATAGTACCACATACATTTATAACCAACTGATTTATAAGTGTTATTATTTTTTATGACATAAATATTTCAATTAATCATTGACAATGATGGAAAAAAATAAATCTGTTTCAAAAAAATAATTCACAGAGTTATCCACAGATTATGTTGATAACTGATTGCGCCTTAATAATGACGCTATATGCAGGCCTGTTGATTAAATTTTGGGTAAGTTACTACTAACCTTGTAATACCTTTTCTATTGTTACAGATTTATGAATTACTGTCTATATAAACAGTAATCAACTACTTTTTAATATCATTTAAATATATAGAAATAAATATTTTGCTTATTTGGGTATCAAAAGATTAACTCTATGATTTTCAGTGTTTTTAGCTGATTTTTGCTTTTAAACCGTTCAACTGACGCATTTTTACGCAACAAAGTTAAATACGGGTCATTTCCATAAAAAAAAAGCAAAACCTAGTTGACACACAATCGGTACGTGATTAATATGCGCATCCGTTAAAAGTCAGGTCCCCCTTAGCTCAGTTGGTTAGAGCGACGGACTGTTAATCCGCAGGTCCCCCGTTCGAGTCGGGGAGGGGGAGCCAACTTTTAGCCTGAATGCACAGCATGATTCCCCCTTAGCTCAGTTGGTTAGAGCGACGGACTGTTAATCCGCAGGTCCCCCGTTCGAGTCGGGGAGGGGGAGCCATCTTCTCAAACGCCAAATTTTTCTCATAAAAGCAAAATCCTTAGCTTTTTCGTGTTGTTTACCGAGCAAGAAAAAGGGATAATTACCCTACTTCAATAAATTCATCATTTATCAAATTGTTACAGGGCAATCGCCAGATATGACAGATTTATTACTGTTACTTATTGGGACAGTGTTAGTTAATAATTTTGTGCTAGTTCAGTTTTTAGGGTTATGCCCTTTTATGGGTGTGTCTGGCAAATTAGAAACAGCCATGGGCATGTCGCTAGCCACTACCTTCGTGCTTACTATAGCATCGATGAGTAGTTACCTAGTTGAAACTTACATTTTACAGCCTTTAGAAATTTCATACCTGCGTACCTTAAGTTTCATTTTGGTGATCGCAGTCATAGTACAATTCACCGAAATGGTGGTACGAAAAACCAGCCCGACTCTCTACCGATTATTAGGCATATTTCTGCCGTTGATAACCACTAATTGTGCTGTACTAGGTGTTGCTTTACTCAATACCACCAAGCAGCATAATTTTATTGAATCTATCATTTATGGTTTTGGCGCAGCAGTTGGCTTCTCCTTCGTACTAATTTTATTTGCTGCAATGCGGGAGCGCTTAGCCGCAGCGGATGTGCCCGCCCCTTTCAAAGGTGCATCTATTGCTATGATCACTGCAGGTTTAATGTCATTGGCCTTTATGGGTTTTGCAGGGTTGATTAAATGACATTTACCTTGATAGCCATACTATCTTTTGCCGCACTAGCACTCATTTTTGGTGCTCTGCTGGGATTTGCTTCTATTAAATTTAAAGTTGAAAGCGATCCCTTAGTCGACCAAATTGATAATATTTTACCGCAAACACAATGTGGTCAATGTGGATACCCAGGTTGTAGACCCTATGCCGAAGCAATTGCCAACGGAGACGAAATAAATAAATGTCCTCCAGGCGGTGAAGCCACCATCAAAGAGCTAGCTGATCTCATGGGAGTGGAAGCAAAACCTTTAGATGCAGCCCACGGCACCGAAGACGTCAAGAAAGTAGCCTATATACGTGAAGCTGAATGTATCGGCTGTACCAAATGTATTCAAGCATGTCCGGTAGACGCCATCATTGGTGCAGCTAAACAAATGCATACTGTAATTATTGATGAATGTACAGGATGTGACCTCTGTGTAGAGCCCTGCCCTGTTGATTGTATCGACATGGTGCCGCTTGCAGAATCCTCGCAAAATTGGAAGTGGGACTTTAACACTGTCACAGTTGGTGACATTCCCATAAGGCAGTTATAAATGTTTGCAGACTTTGATCAAATAATGGAAAGACTGGCGACCAAGCAATTGTGGGATTTTGCTGGCGGTGTTCACCCTGATGGTCATAAAGGGCTATCCAACCAACACCAAATTGCTGACGCAGGTTTACCTGATTACCTTTATATACCTATCAAGCAACATATAGGTGTAGATGCTGAATTAATTGTAAATGTCGGCGACCGAGTAAAATCAGGTCAACCGTTAACCGAAAGCCATAACCCCTTTGCAGTGCCTGTGCATGCCAGTTCTTCAGGGGAAGTCATCGCTATTGACGAACATATTGCAGCTCACCCTTCTGGGATTAAAGAAGCGACTATCACCATCAAAGTAGACGGTTTAGACACGCAATACAATTTTGATCCTGTGAACAACTACAATACCCGAGACAAAGCTGAAATTGTAGAAGCCATTTGTAAAGCTGGCATCAGCGGAATGGGCGGAGCTGGCTTTCCTACCCATTTAAAATCTAATAATGTGAAACCTATTGAGTTTCTCATCATTAACGGTGTTGAATGTGAACCCTATATCACCGCCGACGATAGATTAATGCGCGAGCACGCTTGGCAAATCCGCCAAGGCATAGATGTTTTAAACTACTTGTTGAAACCTCGCCAAGTATTAATTGCAATCGAAGACAACAAGCCAGAAGCATTTGAGACCATGTCCATCGCTTGTCAGCAACAAGACAACTATCAGGTCATAAGTATTCCTACTAAGTATCCAGCTGGCGGTGAAAAACAACTCATTCAAATGTTGACGTCCAGAGAAGTGCCATCAGACGGTCTTCCTGTGGATGTTGGTTGCCTAATGTACAATGTGGGCACCTGTTATGCTGTTGCTGATGCCATCATCGAAGGGAAACCCTTAACTAAACGCGTGGTTACCCTGACCGGAAAAGCATTGGAAAAACCGCAAAACTTCTGGGTTAAAATTGGCACCCCGGTCGAACATTTATTGCAGCTAAGTGGCTACAATCCTGACAAACAAGAGTACCCCCGTATCATCATGGGCGGACCTATGATGGGTTTCACCCTAAGCAGTGTAAAAGTACCTGTCATAAAAACCACCAATTGTTTGTTAGCACCAGAGAAAAATGAACTTGCCATTGTAGAAGATGAACGCGCATGTATTCGTTGTTCAGCTTGCGCCGATGCCTGTCCTATTAGCTTATTACCCCAACAATTGTATTGGTACTCAACCTCAAAAGATTATGAAGTAGCGCAACAATATAATCTCTTTGATTGCATAGAATGTGGCGCATGTGCCTTTGTATGCCCGAGTGAAATTCCACTCGTGCACTACTACCGAATAGCAAAAGCTGAGATTCGCCAGCAAAAAGTTGAAAAAGAAAAATCCGAAAAGGCTAAACAACGTTTCGAAGCCAGAAAAGCTCGTTTGTTAAAAGAGAAAAAAGAGCGAGAAGAAAAACATCGATTAGCGGCTGAGGCTCGTAAACGCGCTATGCAATCAGACGATTCCGGTGCGAAAGACAAGATAGCCGCTGCACTTGCACGAGCTAAAGCTAAGAAAGCAGGTCAAGCTACAACTGAAGCACCTAAAGAATCGAGCGGTGCTCCTCAGGCTCAATCCCAGCAAGATAAGGTAGCCGCAGCCATTGCCCGCGCAAAGGCAAAAAAGGCAGCACAACAAAGCGACAACGCCGCCAGCGAAAAAGAGCAGAATACTGAGACTCAAAAGACGGAGGATAATCCGTCTCAAGACGATAAAAAGGCCAAAGTTGCCGCCGCCATAGCCCGCGCAAAAGCGAAAAAAGCGGCTCAGCAATCTGAGGATGCTAACGAGCCAAAACAAGAAAATGACCAACAGGCTTCTGAAGAGTCAAAACCAGCTTCGGAAATATCCGAACAAGACAAAAAAGCAAAAATAGCGGCAGCCATTGCCAGAGCAAAAGCTAAAAAGGCTGCAAATAAAAAGGCTAATGATGAGTAAATTAACAGTCGCCAGTTCTCCCCATTATCATAACCAGCGAGACACTGGTGCAGTAATGCGCATGGTGATTTTCGCTTGTATCCCGGGCATTGCTATGCAAACTTGGTTTTTCGGTTATGGCGTGTTAATTCAAGTATTTCTTTGCGTCTTAACAGCTGTTGTATCTGAAGCCATTATTCTAGAAATACGTAAAAAGAATACTGTGCGTGCGGTTAAAGATTACAGTGCAGTGCTTGCAGGCTTACTTTTGGCCATTAGTATTCCGCCTTTATCACCTTGGTGGATTTCAGTCATAGGCGCTAGCTTTGCAATTATCGTGGTTAAGCAGTTTTACGGCGGTTTAGGCTATAATATGTTTAACCCAGCAATGACCGCCTATATCATGTTGTTGATATCTTTTCCGGTGCAAATGACATCATGGCTACCTCCTATTAGTCTAACGGAACAGCAATTTAGCTTATGGGATGCTATTCATACTGTGTTCACAGGCTTTACTGCTGAAGGCTATAGTGTTGGGCAATTAAGAGTTGGGGTAGATGGCGTTACCATGGCTACGCCACTTGATCACATGAAGACCCAATTGACCCAAGGTTATACGGTAGACGAAGCCTTAACCAACGATATTTATAGCGGTAACTCAGGCATTGGATGGGCGCCAATTGCTATCGCTTTTTTACTTGGTGGATTGGCGCTGATAAAGCTAAGAGTAATTAATTGGCATATTCCATTCAGTATGATCGCAGGCGCTTTGATTACAGCGTTTATTTTTTACTTGGTAGATCCTTCAACATTCGCATCACCTTGGTTCCACTTTATTAATGGAAGCTTGGTTTTCGGTGCTTTTTTCATCGCCACAGACCCTGTATCTTCATCAACTACTAATAACGGCAGACTCATTTTTGGATTCGCCATTGGTGTGTGGATAATTATTATTCGTACATGGGGAAATTATCCTGATGCTGTGGCCTTTTCAGTGGTGTTGATGAATATGGCGGTGCCTTTAATTGACTATTACACCAAACCTCGCACCTATGGACATAAGTTGAAAGCCAAATCGATGTCGGAGAAATAACAGCTGATGTTAAAGTTTATTAGCAAAAATGCGGGAATTTTAGGACTCTTTGCCATTATCACTACCGGCTTGATTGCGCTTACTTATTGGCAAACTAAAGACCGTATTTATCAAGCCCAGCAAACGCAATTACTCAGCATTTTAAATCAACTGGTACCTGAGGAAAGTCATGATAATGCGCTACACACTGACTGCATTATTATTCCAGCAAATCCTTTACTTGGTGATCGAACCCAACGCGCTTACCGGGCACGGCTAGAACAACAAAACCAAGCGATAATTATTGAAACCACTGCACCAGATGGTTACAGCGGTGATATTCAAATAGTAGTAGCCGTCGATACTCAAGAAACCGTGCTTGGTGCGCGAGTATTAAAGCACAAAGAAACGCCTGGGCTTGGCGATAAAATTGATACGCGAGTAAGCGATTGGATTTACGGATTTGCAGAGGTAGTCTATAACGAAGAAGTCAGTAACCGCTGGAAAGTTAAAAAAGATGGCGGTCAGTTTGATCAATTTACTGGTGCTACTATTACTCCAAGAGCTGTAGTCAGAGCCATCGCTAATGCAGCCGCTTACGTAAATCAACATCAAGATCAGTTGTATACTGTACCCGCTAATTGCGAAGCTCCTGTAGAAAATGCGGAGGCCACCGATGAACGAATTTAAAAACCTATTTGTTCAAGGCATTTGGAAAAACAACCCCGCCATTGTTCAGCTATTAGGTTTGTGTCCACTGTTAGCTGTCACCGGCACTGTGATAAATGGTTTAGGCCTTGGCTTAGCCACCACTATGGTATTACTGGGATCAAATATAACTGTATCTCTTGTTCGAAATTGGGTTCCCAATGAAATTCGAATCCCTATTTTTGTTATGGTCATTGCCTGTTTTGTGACCGTGATCGAATTATTGATGAATGCTTATACCTACGAGCTTTATCTAACCCTAGGCATTTTCATCCCTTTAATTGTTACTAACTGCGCCATTATTGGAAGAGCTGAGGCTTATGCATCAAAGAATCCAATCAAGTTTGCCGCGTTTGACGGATTAATGATGGGTTTCGGCTTTACTATTATCTTGGTCATTCTTGGCGGCATGCGAGAAGTCTTAGGCCAAGGTACCTTGTTCTCTGGCGCTGAATTACTCTTTGGAGCTTGGGCAGAAAATCTAACCCTGACCTTATATACCTCTGATGCCAAATTCCTTTTGGCTATTTTACCTCCGGGTGCTTTTTTAGGTATGGGACTTTTAATAGCCGCGAAAAATGCCATTGATACTGCCATTGCTGCACGCCAACAACAAACAGAAAAAGTAGTAGCTCGCGCCAGAGTGACTGGAACAGATTTATGAATAAACAAAAACGCCTAGAAATTCTTACTAGGCTAAGAGATAACAATCCAAACCCGACCACAGAATTAAACTTTTCCTCTCCGTTCGAATTATTGATTGCCGTGATCTTATCGGCACAAGCAACTGATGTGGGCGTAAACAAAGCCACAGATAAGTTGTTTCCTGTGGCGAATACCCCTGAAGCTATTTACGCTTTGGGTTTAGAAGGTTTAAAAGACTATATCAAAACCATAGGTTTGTTTAATTCTAAAGCCAAAAACGTACTTGAGACCTGTCGTATTTTAATGACCCAATATAACTCCCAAGTACCCGAGGATCGTGCTGCACTTGAAGCCCTTCCCGGCGTTGGCAGAAAAACCGCAAACGTGGTACTCAATACCGCTTTTGGCTGGCCAACAATTGCGGTAGACACCCATATATTTCGGGTTAGCAATCGCACTAAATTCGCCATGGGTAAAAACGTTGATCAGGTAGAACAGAAACTACTAAAAGTAGTGCCAGCTGAATTTAAAGTAGATGTTCATCACTGGCTTATCCTGCATGGCCGGTATACTTGTGTCGCGCGCAAACCTCGCTGTGGTTCTTGTATTATTGAAGATTTGTGTGAGTTTAAGGATAAGACTGATTAAATCGATGCAATCCAGTGAGCTTTTCGATATTCGTTTGGTGAGCACTTATTTTGCTTTTTTAGGCGTCAATTATTTTACGCGCCCTATCGAAATTAGCGTTGCTCAAAAATTAACTTAGAATTTGATTGTTTAAACACGCTATCCATGAATTTTTGAATCGTTGACTCAAATTCAGGGTGGTTTCTCACGCCGTTGTATACCGGTGAATTGGGTAACAAAGGATATATCCCGCTATCATCAACGGATAAATAATTAAGGTGTTTAGTAAAGCTTTCAAAGCGTTGTTCAGCACTCTGTTGTTCGGTTAAATACCAGAACGTTTGACAATCAAAACTCATTTTGGCGATTAAATTAGTACTGCATTTAAGGCCATACAGTTGAATAACATTTGGTAGTAAGCCATTGACAAGATCACTTTTATTTCCTTGTTGTTTAAGTATGCTTAAATACAGGATGGAACTATTAGGATCAACAAGCATCGCTTTTTCGACTGATTCAACTGTCGGATGCGTTATCTCATACTTTTCAATAAATAACTGCGAGTTACCATTGAGCAATGCGAGGTAAATAATCAAATCTGTTCGCTGATTATCTTCAAGTACTTGTTGCAGTTTGTTTTCTTGCGCCTGTGTCAATCGGCCATAATCCCTCAATTGCAATAACAATAATGCGTTGGTACGTTCAAAATCCCACTGTGTTGCATTATTGCTTAGGTTTTTCTGCATTAAGGTCAGCGCGTCATTAATTCGATCTAAGTAGATCATCAATGTCGTTTCAAGCGCTCGCAAATCTCCGTCGAGTTCCCCTTTGTAGTTAACTAACAAGCGCAAACTTTTCTCAAAATCATGCTCGGCAGTAAAATAAACATTAAGTTGAGCGACTAGCAAAGATTTTGTACCTTGGAATTCCACTTCCATATCGTTGAGTATAGCTTTAGCCTCAGCTAAACGCCCTTGTACTACTAGCAGGTCAATTAGGTTTAGATAGTTAATTACACTTTGAGGGTTGGTTCGAAGCACGGCATAGCGTTGTTCTATGGACTGTTCGATATCATCAATTATTAGTAGGTAAAAATTTTGGATTAACGGGTCATTTGGAGCTAATTCATAGGCACGTTTACTTAATGTAAAATAAGCTTTAGGTTGGTACTTTGTAGCGGAGAAGACTGCCAGCGCGAGATATTTCAGCGCAAACTCAGGTGCCGTCTGTAGCTCCCAAAATAGTCTTTCATATTCTGAATCAATTGTATTGTAATCAATTCCACCGTATTTTGCAGCCAACGTATAGGTTAGAAATAACTGGGCCTTAGCAAGATAAAACTGCTCATCCACCTCAATGGCCTGTTTGAGCAGCTCGACAGATCGTTGTAATGACTTCGATGTGCGCTGATAGGACAACTCCCTCCCCTCGATAAACAATTCATAGGCCTTGGGGTTCATAGTCATGCCAGCTTCGTATTCTATTTGTTCGGGTAATAGGTTCAGCTTGAGAGCTTGAGTAATAGCAAAGGTCAATTCATCCTGTAGCGTGAAAATACTGTCTAGCTTACGGTCATACGTCTGTGACCAGACATGCGCACCACTTGCCACTTCAATCAACTGCGCAGAAATACGCACCTTTTCTTTATCTTTTCGCACGCTGCCTTCAAGTACATAGTTTACATTCAGTGTACGACCTATTTCCCGAATGTCGGTGTTGCTGTTTCTAAAATTAAACGATGAGGTGCGAGAAATCACGACTAACTGCTCTAAACGGGCTAATGAATTAAGAATTTCTTCGGCAATGCCATCGCCAAAATAGCCTTGCGACTTATCCGGGCTCATATCCTCAAACGGCAATACGGCAATGGAGCGTTCCAAACTATCATCGACATTTGGGAGGAAAAGCTTTTCATAGGCAATAAAACCTAAAGCTAATACCAAGGCTGCAATCAATATATAGTTAATTTTACTGCCATTCTGCTCGCGAATAGACTCGTTGACTTCCACCTCATGGGTGCGTTTGAGCCCGTCAGGAGTGAGTTCATATGCCCATGCAAAAATACATACAAATGGAAAAGCAATCGCCAGAATAACTGTAGTAATAGTGCTAAATAGAATAGGTAGGTGTAACGACGGAGTCACTACTGCAATAATTTGCAAAATAATCCAGCAGGTTACTAAATAGACACTAGCAACTTTAAACACGTTGCGTCTTTTTAACTCAGTAAAAAATGTCATGCGTCCTGCTCATTATTTTTAAAACATTAACCATACTGGAATAACCCGAGCCGTTCAAATTTTATACCGATTGGGTTACCAATTATAAAGTGTGTTCAGTGGGCCTGCTGCGGCTCATGCATAATTGAGGACTTGTGTGAGTTTAAAGAGAAGACCGATTAATCATTTACCGTTTAAAATAAGCATCCACGGTTTTTCTAACTAAATCGCTAACGTCTAAACTGGTATCGTTGCACATCAAAGCTACTGCGAACTTATGTTGCGGATATCTAGCATAAAAAGTTGAAGTTCCCAACCAACCTCCAGAGTGACTAAAGGATGTGACCCCATCCTTTTGCTGAATAAACTGACCATTAGCATATAAGCTATCGCCGGCCTTATGAAGGCTATTCGGTTGATTTATCAATGTCATCAATTCATTAGGTTCAATACCCACCTTAGGATGATAAAAGTTGCTATCCCACTTCCTCAAATCATCAAGATTAGTATGCAATCCACCGTCTCCCACCCAAAACAAATTGGTCATATCGTTTACGTAACGACCTGATTTATCTTTTGTGTAACCGCTCGCCCTATTCTTTACAATTTCCACCGGATCATCACTAAAAAAGGTATTAGTCATATCTAATGGTTCAAAAATCTTTTCTTGAGCATACATGCGAAGACTTTTACCTGACACTTCCTCTACAAGCATTGACAGTAAAAAATAGGCGAGATTGCTGTATTCGAACTTTTGATTCGGACTATGTCTTAAAGGAACGTTTTTTACGACATTATAAAATTCATCAATGGTCAAATAATCTTCATTGCCTAAACGAAACTCGCCTCCAGCAGCAGACTTTAATTCAATACGATCGTTAGATTTATCGCCTTCATATGGTCCAGCTATAAGATCATAATCACCCATGCCGCTATAGTGCCCAAGCATTGAACGAATGGTGACTGTACCTGAATATTCTCTAAGGTCTGTTAAGTAGGATCGAATATCATTGTCTAAATCTATTTTTCCTTCTTCTGCTAATAAAAGCACAGCTAAAGCGGTAAACTGTTTAGATACAGATGCCATTCTATGAACTTGCTTTCCATCTAATGGCACATTTAACTCTAAATTAGCCAAGCCATAGCCTTTCTTATGTATAAAGCGACCATCTTCGATGAGTCCAACTGAGCAACCAGGAGAATTATTAGGATCAATGGCGCTAAAAATGTTATCGATATCGGTACTTAGGGACTGCGCATGCACTTGAGGCACTAGAAACACAAATACTAAAAGGAAGAATCTATAAATAGTCATGTTGTTGTCCATCGTTTAATAATAAGATTACAACGCTAACACAAAATAATTTTGCTTATTACTTGTAATAATTTCACAAAACTCAACACTTTGTATATTCTACTGAAAATTTTTAAATGCCAATGCGAACATTCATATGTTGCCAGTCCTTCGAATTTTATTAATCGAACAAGAACCTACTGTACTGCAAGCACTCTCTTCAAATCTTGCAAAAACAATTCCCAACTTTGAAAGGGAAGACGTTCAAATAGATATTATTGATTGCCTAGAGCTGCCGCAAGCACTGGAGCATGTCACTGAGGATGGAGATATTCAAGCAGTTGTGCTCAGTTGGGATGTGCACAATAAAAGTGGAGAGCGAATCTACAGCAATTTCATCTCGCAGTTAAAACAGATTCGTCATGAATTACCTGTGTACGTTATCGGTGATGACACCAAAGGACTAGAAATCGTTAACGAGTCTGAAGAGATCGAATCCTTTTTCTTTAAAGACGATGTTATCTCTGATCCAGAAGCTATTTTAGGTTATTTATTTAACGACTTTGATGACAGAGCTGAAACTCCATTTTGGACCGCGTATCGAAGTTATGTGGGAGAAGCCAACGATTCATGGCATACACCTGGCCATAGCGGCGGCTCTAGTTTTAGAAACTCACCTTATATTAAAGATTTTTATCAATTTTATGGCCGCAATGTATTTGTCGGGGACCTATCAGTATCAGTGGATTCCTTAGGCTCCCTATCTGACAGCACAAATACTATCGGTCGAGCTCAAGAATCCGCGGCGGCCACCTTTGAGGTTAAGCGCACCTACTTTGTAACCAACGGGTCTTCTACCTCCAATAAAATCATTTTACAAACCTTACTTCGTAAGGGTGATAAGGTAATAGTAGACCGTAATTGCCATAAATCTGTGCACTATGGAATTTTGCAGTCAGCCAGCTTTCCCATTTATCTATCGAGTATTTTAAATCCGAAATATGGCATATTTGCGCCGCCTTCGTTGGCCGATATCAAGGTTTCCATTGAACAAAATACTGATGCGAAATTACTGGTGCTTACAGGTTGTACTTACGATGGTCTGCTCAGCGATTTAAAACAGGTGGTCGATATCGCGCACCAACATGGCATAAAAGTATTTATCGACGAAGCATGGTTTGCTTATTCGCTGTTTCACCCTAGTTTACGCTATTATTCTGCCATTCATGCTGGTGCTGACTATGTAACGCATTCAGCGCATAAGGTAGTGTCCGCATTTTCCCAAGCATCTTATATTCATATCAACGATCCGGATTTTGATGCGGATTTTTTCCGAGAAATTTACAGCATCTACGCCAGCACATCGCCTAAGTATCAGCTAATCGCATCATTGGATGTGTGCCAGAAACAATTGGAAATGGAAGGCTACAAGCTGCTCAATGCCTTGTTGAATCATGTGCAGGAATTTAAGCAACAGATGGCCTCACTCAGGCATATCAAAGTACTGGATAAGCAAGATTTTATGAGTATATTCCCGCATTTTAGCGGTGATAATATGGGTCATGACCCATTAAAAATTCTCATCGACATCAGTGAACTCCCCTACTCACTTAAAGATATTCATAAATTTTTGTTAGACGAAATTGGATTAGAAATTGAAAAGTATACCCACAGCACCATCTTGGTATTGTTGACCTTAGGGGGTACGCGCTCAAAGATTATTCGTTTATATAATGCTTTGAAAAAGCTTGATAGCGGCAAAGTTAAATTATCTAAATCAACGCGTAAAGCACGTTTGCCTGAGAATTTACCGGCTATTGATTTGGCATGCATTCCAAGCGATGCTTTTTATGGCGAGCGGGAATCAGTGCCGATCAGCAATAGCAATAATCGCATTTGTGCAGGATTAGTTACGCCATATCCGCCTGGCATTCCGCTCTTGGTGCCTGGGCAGCATATTACTCAAGATCATATCGACTATCTCAAAGAACTGGCTGGTCAAGGGTTAACCATTCAAGGCAGTTTCGATGGTGAGATTTATGTGCTTAAAGATAATCAGGAATCACTGACGCCTCAGTGATTCTGTTTCAAGTACTGATGATAAACGTTTATTGTTAGCCTTTAGCAAAGCTAGTTAAGGCATCCCCTGCGAGCTGATAGCCAATCCATTCACTTTTAGGCACAGCGCCTATGCTTTCATAAAAATCAATTGCTGGGGTATTCCAATCTAGTACTGACCACTCAAAACGCCCACAGCCTTTCTCTACCGCAATTTTAGCCAGCTGCTTAAGCAATGCTTTACCAGCCCCTGAGCCTCTATACTCTGGGGAAACATAAAGATCTTCTAAATAAAGGCCATGTTTACCTTGCCAAGTCGAGTAATTGTGAAAATAAATTGCAAAACCAACAGGTGTTGAGCCTGATTCACAAATTAACGCAAAAACCGTGGAATTTTCACTGAATACAGCTTCTTGAATCATATCTTCAGTAGCTTCCACTTGGTCTTCTGCTTTTTCAAAAATCGCCAACTCTTTTATAAAATGTAAAATGGTCCCAGTGTCATCGATGACGGCATCTCTTATGGTGATGTTTTCCATGCAATAATCCTGTTTTAAATGCTATGCAAATGGCGCTTTTTTTATAGAGATGGGCACTTTACGCTAACCTTTTGCTTTTGTCAGCTGTTTGCAAGTTAACTGAACAAAAAGTAAATCTTTTCAGTCATATTAGAGTAATAAAAGGTTACTATTGTGAGTTCTACATTAAATGTTTTAGCAAGGAAACTAAATGCGTTTTACCTTTTTCTTATCTCTGTTTTTTCTGCATTTTTCGTCTCAAGCGTTTGACATTATCGCCCACAGAGGAGCCTCTGGATTTTTGCCTGAACACACTAGAGAGGCTGCGGTTCTAGCCTATATGCAAGGAGCTGATTATATTGAACAAGATATAGTCGCCACCAAAGACAAAAAGCTAATTGTATTACACGATATCCATTTAGAGCGGGTTACCAATGTAGAAACCATGTATCCGACACGACATAGAGAGGATGGTCGCTATTACGCGGCTGATTTTACTCTTGATGAGCTGAAAACCTTATTGGTACATGAACGAGAAGATGAAAATGGCGAACAAGTTTTCAGTAATCGTTATAAAGGTAAAAGTGCTTTTCGCATTGCTACCTTTGAAGAACATATAGAGATGATTTTTGAACTAAATCGGCTATTCAACAAAAATGTAGGGCTATATCCAGAAATAAAATCACCTGAGTTTCACTTGGCAGAAGGTATTGATATTACGGCGCTAGTCATGCAAACGCTGAACAAATTTGAGCTCAATAGTAGTTCAGACAACATCTATGTTCAGTGCTTTTATCCTCCGACACTTGATCGAATTCGTACCGAATTTAAAAGCCAAATAAAATTAGTACAATTGATTGCTGAAAACTCATGGGCTGAATCATCAACTGATTATGATGCGTTAAAATCATCTCAAGGCTTAAAAAAGGTAGCTGAATATGCTGACGCCATTGGTCCTTGGATCCCGCAAATTCTTACCCCAGAGTTTGCGGCAACTGAATTATTAGTAGAAGCAAAAACACTGGGATTAAAAATTCATCCTTACACCTTTAGAGAAGATGCTCCCGCTTACCCAATTGAGCCTTCGGTATTATTCAAGACTCTTTTATCAGTAGGCATAGATGGCATTTTTACCGATCAAGTTTTGCCCTATATGCTTGAACTAAAAGAGGCCTTAGAAAGTTCCGCAGAAGTGAATCATTAAGATTTACTCATCCTAATGACAACTCTTCTATTTTTAGAACGATCTAATTGGTTGTCATTAGGTGCAACATGGCGTTTTTCACCATAACCACTGACTTCTATTCGATCTGTATCTACTCCTAGCGCGGAAAAATAATCACGGATCTCATTAGCGCGTCGAATAGACAGTTGTTCATTTGCCCAAGAACCACCATAACTATCCGTATAGCCTGCAACCAGCACTAATTCTAACTCTAGGTCTTCTTTCAAGTATTCCCCGATCATGTCCAAGCGCTTTTGTGAATACTTGGTTAGCTCAGCGCTATTTTTTTGATACGACAACACGGTATAAGCAATATCATCAAAATTGTATGGAAGTAAATTACTTATACATTGAGAAAATTCGAGATATGCATTTTCAAAATTACTGGCATTTAAGCTAACCGCAACTTGGTCAGTTGGATTCAACCAATCTTGATAAAAAATGGTTGGATAAAAACCTTTTTCTAGTTCAGTTAACATTTGCCAAGCAGCATCATTGGGCAAATCACCATCGTATTGTTTACGCAGTTGCATTTGAGCAATTTTGCGCGACGCCACACCAGGCATCCATTGAGGTGGTTTAGAATACAAGGTTGCAGAATCATAACGCCCCGGTAATCTCAACATATCCAAAGTAAACTCTAAATTCAGTTGTTTGGCCGCCTCTGAAATAAAGAGAGCGTTGCCATATTTGGGAATATCATGGCTTAATTCACACACTAGCCTTGTTTGTTTTGATACTTGCCAATTAGAGCTTTCTACATTGACTTGATACTGACGTAAGTTGGCAAATGATGCATGCACGGGTAACAAAATGAAGATCAAACTCACAATGATGCATCGGCTTTTGAAGAATTTTGCTTGTTTATCTGACATAATATTCTTAAGACTATATTTTAGTGACAGGCGACAATATAAATTATTAGTAATGTTATCGGCGGGAATCAGCATTTACTTTATTTTGTCAGACGTTTTTCTTAACACCGCCAAGCCTTAGAGTTTCGTCATTTTTAATGGAAAATCCCCAAACAGTTTTACAGCAAAGATTTAGAGGCTACTTTCCCGTCATTATTGACGTTGAAACTGCCGGTTTTAATGCCAACACAGATGCCATTCTGGAAATAGCGGCTATTACGTTAAAATTCGAAAACGACACCTTAATGCCAGATCAAACCTTCCATGAGCATATTGCGCCTTTTGAAGGTGCTAACATAGAGCAGTCTGCGATTGAGTTTAATGGTATAGATCCCTTTTGTGCGCTTCGAGGCGCAAAAGATGAAGGGGAAGTTTTTAGAGAGTTATGCAAGTTTGTGCGAAAAGCGCAGAAAAATGCGGATTGCCAACGCAGTGTCATAGTGGCTCACAATGCCACCTTTGATCAGAGCTTTGTCAATGCTGCAATTGCCCGTAACAATATCAAACGCATTCCTTTTCATCCTTTCGTTTCTTTCGATACCACGAGTTTATCAGCGCTTATTCTGGGACAAACAGTGTTGGTTAAAGCCTGCCAAGCAGCGAATATTGCCTTTGATAACAAAGAAGCACATTCTGCACTTTACGACACTCAAAAAACTGCTGAACTTTTTTGCTACATGGTTAATCGTTATTCCGAACTCGGGGGCTGGCCGCTAAGCGCAAAATAATTGTAAATAAGAACTATTTTCACTTGCACTTTATCTAAATAACAATTATTATCATTCCCATTGTAATAAAGTGCAGGTTCTCTATGTTTGTATGTATGTGTTATGGCGTCACTGATAAGAAGATCGAACAAGTAGTTCGAGACGGTGGTGTGGGTAACATGCGAGAGTTAAAGCATAAATTGGGTGTAGGTTCTCAATGTGGTGCTTGTATACAAATGGCACAAGCGATTATAGATAAAACCATAGTAGATGAGTCTTTATTTAAAGACGTTGGTTGAATCGCTTAAATAAAACAAATAAAAAAAGTGGCCGCGAGCCACTTTTTTTGTACTTAATTTTTTTCAAGAAACTACTCATCACCCTCAGGTGCAGCTTCTTTCAACAAAGGCTGTAGCTCACCTTGCTGGTACATTTCTAAAATAATGTCACAACCGCCGACAAGTTCACCGTTTACCCACAATTGAGGGAATGTTGGCCAATCTGCATATTTAGGCAATTCTGCACGAATATCAGGGTTTAATAGGATATCTACATAAGCAAATTGATGACCACAGGCCATGATCGCTTGAGAAGCTTGCGCTGAAAAGCCACAGCTAGGAAGTTTAGGAGACCCCTTCATATATAGTAAAATAGGGTTTTCACTGATTTGTTGCTTAATTTTTTCTACTGTTTCCATGGGTATTCCGTTTATTAGCATTGGCTAAAACATAAGGACGAAGTGACATTATATCAAGGTTTAAAAATAAATAATGCCCTTGGTGATCTTTGTATACGAAAAAACAGAAATAAGATACATAAAATAATTTTTAAAATAGGGTTTAAATTTTAACGAGTTACCCTTATTTTACAGTAAATAGATAAAAACGGAGAAAATACATGGCTTTTGAATTACCAGCTCTACCTTATGAAAAGAACGCACTTGAACCACATATATCTGCAGAAACCCTAGAGTTTCACTATGGTAAGCACCATGCAACTTATGTGACTAAGCTAAACGGCTTAGTTGAAGGCACTGATTATGCTGATAAATCACTAGAAGAAATCATTAAATCTAGTGACGGCGGCGTATTTAACAATGCAGCTCAAATCTGGAATCACACTTTTTATTGGCACAGCTTAAGCCCTAATGGCGGCGGCGAACCTACAGGTGCATTAGCGGAAGCTATCAACGCTAAGTGGGGCTCATTTGCTGAATTCAAAGCAGCATTCAATGACAAGGCAGTAAACAACTTTGGTTCAAGCTGGACTTGGTTAGTGAAAACAGTTGACGGCGGACTTGATATCGTTAACACAAGTAATGCAGGCACTCCTATTACGGAAGAAGGTGTTACTCCTCTAGTAACAGTGGACCTTTGGGAACACGCTTACTACATTGACTACAGAAACGTGCGTCCTGATTACCTAAAAGGTTTTTGGGCACTAGTAAACTGGGATTTTGCAGCAGAAAATTTTGCTAGTTAAACCAAGTGAAGAATAAGAAAAAACGGTAGCATTTAGTTACCGTTTTTTTATGGGCGATTACAAACTAACGCAATCTGTTCTTCATAGGGTGAAATCGCTATTCTGGAAACACCCGACTGACAATATTCAGATTTAATGACTACAGGCTTAAACGCCGTAAATACGATTTCTTCCCGATCAACTATAAATGGCATTGAGACTAGCTGGCCATTATCTGTGGTAAACAGCTCACTCGTTGGGCCCCACGCGTAGTAGTTAGCACCTTTGGGTAATTGACCAATTCGTTTTTGTGTTTGAGTGCTAGGGCTATACCACCAAAGCTCAGGCGCTTTGTCTTCCTCATGCACTGAATAGGTATATCCAAATGTATTTGGCATAGCAAAAAGTGAAGCGCCTATTGATGAAGCTATACTTACCCCTTCATCTGTTTCAATGAAAGGATCTGCTAGTTTTAGTTTATGAGGCTCACCTAAAACAAACAACAATACTTTATCTTGCATAGTCCATACATGGTATCCCACAGGCTCAATGGCAGGTGAAAGATGCTTCATAGGTAGACCATTGAAGCCAATTTGCCATAACTCTTGCTTACCTTCGGCATTCACTTTGATAACACTAAAACCTTCTCCATCAGGCGTCGGTGTAGGCGAATATTCGCTTTCTGAAGATTGGGTAATATTTTTGACAGATTTATCTTGAATGCTATAGCGCATAGTATCCATTTGCCCATCAATTTCTTGGGTAAAATACAATGTCTTTTCGCTAAAGAAGTAAGGTTGATTTGAGTACTCTGGGTTGTCGGTAACCTTAGTCAGTCCGTTAATCGTTAAGCCATTTTCTCCTCTTTCAATAGCCCCAATATAAATGTCCGAGCCAGGAGGCGTTTGCGCTTGCCCTAAAAGTGAAAAAGTAGATAAGAATATAGCACCCAAAAATCGCATATTGACGTTCGCCTCTTTTAAAAATATCAGTTGCATGGGTTGACTATAGTAGTGACAAACTCGACGCTTGGCTAGCAACAGCTTTTAATTCTATATTAGGCTGGCGTATTCTCTTTAGATTGCATAAATAGCACTGACAAGAACGCTAGTCCAGCTAAGATAGCACTGTAAACAAACGTCATCACCGGATTAGCGCCATTTTGCCACCATATTCCAGCAAAGTAACTTCCTGTTGCACCTCCAACGCCGAACGCCACGCTGGCATAGACTGCTTGAGCTCTGCTTTGAAATTCTGAGGAAAAATTTTGATGTAAATAATGAATAGAAGCTGAATGGGTTAAGCCAAAACTAAAGGCATGCAATACTTGGCTCAACAAAATTAACCACCAATGATGGGCAAGAAATGCCAACATTAACCATCGCAGTGTGGTTAACGATAAACTTAGCATTAACAGTCGTTTGACGGTAAACCCTTTTAAAAGTCGAACGGCATAAATAAAAATGAATATTTCGGCAAACACCCCTGTAGCCATAAATATGCCGGTTTGCCATCCTAGATAACCCAGTTGCTGGGTATAAAGGCTAAAAAAGCTATAAAAACTGCCAAAACTAATCTGAAGTAATGTATTAGCCAACAAAAATGCAATAAAGCTCTTATTCAATAAAAGTGGTAAGACAGACTTTTTAGTTTCATGCTGATGACTTACTTTGTTAGGCGTGCTTATGGTTAATGTACTTAAAAATAAGCCGAACAAGGAAACACAGGCACCAATCACAATAATAATGGATGAATAAACATCAAGCAGAAACCCCACAATAACTGAGGCAACGATAAATCCTATACTTCCCCACAAACGAACTGCGCCGTATCCTTTTCGCGTATCTTTACATGCATATACAGTGCTTACTTCTAACTGAGGAAGTATTGCTGTCCAAAACATCATCATAGCGGCGAAGACAAAGACGTAAGCGACAAATTGCTCAACATAGAAAACCGGTAGAAAGATGATCAACGCCAATAAACTTCCGCCGCTTAATATCAGCCCAAGTTTTCCTGTTTTATCTGCTAATCCGGCCCATAAATTTGGTCCTAAAATACGTGCCAAAGAAACAGTGGCAATTAAAATACCAATCTGTTCTGAGCTAAAGCCCTTATCATCCAGAAATATGCCCACGTAAGAGACAAAAACTCCCATCAGGCTAAAATAGAAAAAATATGTTAAGGAGAGAAGTCCGCGGTTTAGCGGACTTACTACTTCATGTTTGAAGATCACTTAGTTCTTTGGCTTGGTATAACGGGTGTGGGAGAAGACACCAGATAATTTTGCGCTTTATGGCGCAATAAATGGTCCATTAACACTAGTGCAAGCATGGCTTCAGCAATAGGCACAGCTCGAATACCTACACAGGGATCGTGTCGCCCTTTAGTGATTAAGTCAGTAGATTCACCTTTAACATCTATCGTTTCACCAGAGATACTGATACTAGAAGTAGGTTTTAATGCCATATGCACTAGAATTTCTTGTCCTGTAGAAATACCGCCAAGCACACCGCCAGAGTGATTGGTATGAAAACCTTCAGGGGACATTTCATCTCTGTGTTCAGTGCCTTTTTGGGTTACCACATCAAAGCCGTCACCAACTTCAACGCCTTTAACAGCATTAATGCCCATCATAGCGTGTGCGATATCTGCATCAAGACGATCAAACACAGGTTCTCCCAAACCTACTGGGACGTTAGTCGCTGATACACTGACTTTAGCCCCAATAGAATTACCTTCTTTTTTTAACTCCCGCATATAGGCGTCTAGGGCTTCTAATTTCGATTCATCTGGACAAAAGAAAGCATTGGTATTAGTGATTTCATGATCAACTTTATCAATCGCAATGGGACCTAATTGACTCAAGTAGCCACGAATCTCAATACCGTATTGTTGTTTTAGAAACTTTTTAGCAATGCCTCCTGCGGCAACACGAATGGCAGTTTCTCTTGCTGACGAACGACCTCCGCCTCTATAGTCTCTAAAACCATATTTTTGTTGATAGGTGTAATCTGCATGCCCCGGGCGAAAACTGTCTTTAATTTTAGAATAGTCTTGGCTTCGCTGGTCGGTATTCTTAATCAATAAACCTATGCTGGTGCCCGTGGTTTTACCTTCAAATACACCTGATAAAATTTGCACTTCGTCGCCTTCACGACGAGCAGTTGTGTATCGCGAAGTGCCGGGCTTTCTTCTATCTAAATCGGGCTGTAGATCATCTTCAGACAACTCCAATCCCGGAGGACAACCATCTACAACTCCACCTATAGCGATACCGTGACTTTCACCAAAAGTAGTCACGCTGAATAATTTACCGAAGGTATTCCCCGACATAAAACAGATTACTCCAATTCGTCTAAAATATCTTGCTGAGCCAATAACTCAGCCTTACTGATAGCAAATATACCACTGCCACCTTGATTCAACTCAACCCAATCAACCTTTAATCCATTCATTCGGTTATCGAAATTGACTTCACTATTTCCAACTTCAACAAATAACCAGCCATCATCCCGTAAGTATTGCGCAGCATTGGTCAAAATAGTCACTGTAAGATCCAATCCATCAAACCCAGATGCGAGCGCTAATTCCGGCTCATGATGATATTCTGTTGGTAGATCCGCCATATCCTCTGCATCAACATAAGGAGGATTTGCGATAATGAGGTCGTATTGTTGACCGGATAAACTATCAAACACATCTGATTGTAAAGGATAGACACGCTCTTCTAATTGATATTGTGCGATGTTAATTGAAGCCACATCTAGTGCATCTGGATCTATATCCACAGCATCGACCATGGCTTCTGGATACTTCATCGCCAAGGCTATGGCTATGCAGGCGCTACCTGTGCACATATCAAGGATGTGCAACGGATTTGCTGAAGCAGATACATAGGGACTGAATCCTCGAGCGATGAGTTCTGCAAAAGGTGAACGCGGGATCAACACTCGTTCATCCACATAAAACGGCATCTGACCAAACCACGCTGTGTTGGTAATGTAGGGTAACGGAAGCTGTTCTTGGGTTCGTCGCATTACCCATTCAGATAATTTTAATTTTTCTTGCTCGGTAATTTTTGCCGCTAGAAGATGGTCTTTTTGCGCACTATTAAGTTGCAAAGGCAAATGTAAACATTGATACACCAAATGCTCAGCTTCATCCCAAACATTATCAGTGCCATGACCAAAATATACGTTTTCTTGTTGCAATTGAGAAATTGTAAACCGGATCCAATCGACCACAGTGTTCAATTCTGTATAATCAAATTGTGCAGTTTGACTGATTTCGTTCGACATAGCGGCAGGATAATAGTAGTTGCCAGAAAATTGCCGTTATAATAAAGGTTATTGTAAATAATTTCGCTGTTTTAGGGTGTAAAAGTGAAAAAAAATTCGAAAAATTCGGAACAAACAGAATTTGCTTCACTTTTCGGTGATGTTACCCCACTACAACATGACAAATATGTGCCGCCACAAAAAGATCCCGCTGAAAAACGTCTAAAACTGGCGAAAAATAAAGCAAGGTTAGCAGTAAAGCGAAGAGCCTCTGATTTTCAATTTTCAGATCAGTATCAAGCTCACTTCGATCCCAACAAAGCCCTCGCCTTTATTCGAGACCCTAAATACAAATTTAAAGTAAAAGCACTTAGACGCGGCGAATTGGTCCCAGAAATTAGACTCGATTTACACGGATTAACTCGCCATCAAGCAAAACATGAAATTGCCGCTGTGATAGAAGAAGCCTACGAGCATCACCATGAATGTATCAATATCATTCATGGCGTTAGTGGCGGCGTTTTAAAACAACAGGTTCCAAGCTGGTTAGTCCAACACCCTAGAGTCATTGGATTTCACCAAGCCCCACTTGAATGGGGCGGTCAAGGCGCCCTTTTGGTGCTCATCAAATCACGCCAAAATGACAAAGCGCTGTAAACTTAGGCGTTTTCGTTTACGTTTTTCAAAAATAACCAAACGTAGTATGCGCATATAGCGATTACAACAAAGATTCCGAAAACTGAACCCCAAGCGACTGGATCTGATAATAGAAGATCTAACATTTTTATTGCCTCAATGTATTTCTTTGATGCTTCTATTTTAGTGATGCCTATGAGTAAAATAATGATACAGATCAATACTCAAATCAGGGCTAAATGGGAATAAAATAAAACCTTAATTTAGATCAATAAACCTAAGCTTTCGCAACTAGTTAGGCATGGATTAAGCATTGACGATCTAACTACGAAAACAACTTCATAAACCAACTCTTTTGTAGTTCTTCTTCACATTTTTTCAATTGCCCAGCATAGCGTTTAGAGCGTTGGTCAACCTTATTGGCTACTTTTATCAACCAAGGTTTCTTGCGGTGAGATTGACGTTTATATCCGCCCCAACCTTCATGATAATTCAGGTATTGAGTGCCAGCATCCCATTTGGAAATTCGGTTGATTTTATGGGTTTTGTAAATGAACCATCCCATGAAGTCGATAGCATCTTCAAAATCATCACGATCGGCGAAGGAATTCCCGGTTTCTCTGACATAATCATCCCAGGTCATCGTTTTAGCCTGTGCATATCCATAAGCAGAACTTACCCTACCCCAAGGAATTAAACCAAAAAACACATAATCTCTGGGAGGTAAGGCATCGTGACGAAAAGAACTTTCTTGGTACATCATTGCCATTGGCACATGAATGGGCACCCCCCATTTTTCACGCATTTCTTCGGCGGCATCGTACCAATCATCTTTTTCTTCAAAAATCTTACACAGGTCTTCGCGTTCTCGTGGAGGCGTAGTCGTACAACCTACAGCGGAGACTAAAAATGTAACAAGTAAAATAAATAAAATATTTTTTTTCATTTTTTGGGAACTAAATATCCAATTGTTTGTTCTTATACAACAGATGAAGTTTGTGTTTCCCTAAGTGTGTTTGACCCGCTCCCCTTTTTGAGCGGGTTTTTTTATGCATTTTCAGTCTGTTTATCAGCAAAATAATTAGTTACAAAGGTATCAAAATCTTCTGAATCTTGTTTTTCTAATTCTACCTGCCGTAGCACAGACGCTGATGTCTCTTCTTCAAACTCAGCTTTTTGAATATATCGATAATCTGCTTGCATAAAAAACGATTTATATTCTTTTGATAATGACAACCCAAAACCGCTATTGTCGATATCGTGCGCTTTTAATACAGATAGTAGGCGTCCAGAATATGTTTGTTCTGGCTCGTCCACCTTTAATTTTTCAACTTTAACTGCGTCTGAGTAGGCATTAGTGTTATTAACTTTATCTAAGTATTCAGCAGCTTTTGCAATGTAATCAAACAATGTACTAGCAACACTAGATAAAGCCTCTGGTCCAGACTGGGTTTCTAATTCCAAACCAGGCTTTCTACCTTCTAACACAACGCGGTTCATGTTCAGTTTACTGCGTTCATGATCATCATCGCTATAACCCGGTGATGGCATGACTAAACATGCGAGTAAAAATGCGTCCATAAATTTAATTTGATGGGCATCTATACCAACTTGAGAATAAGGGTTTACATCTAAACCACGAATTTCGATATAGCTCACACCACGATTTGCCAATGCATCCGTAGGCTTTTCTAGATAATTAGCCACCTGTTTAGGTCTCACTGGCGCATAAAGTTCGTTTTCTATTTGAAGGATATTGTCATTAAGTTGATGCCACTTTCCATCTTGCCCCGTCGGAATGTCTTTGTATTCAGGCGCTGGTAAACTAATCGCCTTTCTAAGGGTTTTCACATAGTTATCTAAGCTATCGTAACAAATACGTAAGCCTGATTGGGCTGAACTTGTATATCCTAGGTCACTCATTCTTAATGAAGTCGCATAAGGCAAATAAAGTGTGCCTTTACCAAGTTTTTCAAATGGGTGCTGAGTATCTCTGTGGGCGATAAACGAGCTACAAAGTGCAGGAGAAGCGCCAAAAAGATAGGGAACTAACCAGGCATTACGTCGGAAGTTACGAATAATTGCAAAATACTCTGAAGAAATACTGTCTTTATCCGCCTTTTTACCTTGCTGTTCTAACCAAGGCTGCCAAAACTCATCTGGCATTGAAAAATTAAGGTGCACCCCAGAAATCACTTGCATCACACTGCCGTATCTATGATGCAAACCATTGCGATAAGTCTCTTTCATTTTGGCGATATTGGATTTCCCATAGCGTGCAATAGGGATATTAGTACTGGCATTAACGAAACATGGCATACTTAATGGCCAAAGCAGCTCTTCGCCAATTTGATGACAAACAAATTTATGAATATCGACTAGCTGACCAATTGTCTTGTCTATATCGGTTTCTGGGGGAGTTATAAATTCTAATAAAGATTCTGAAAAATCCGTGGTTATCCACTCGTGTTTTAGTGCACTGCCTAAACCTGCTGGATGCGAAGTCGTTGCTATAGTGCCATTATCATTTACCCGCAAAGTTTCTCGTTCAACGCCGTGACGTATGTTTGGTAGGCACTTGAGAATCAATTCGTTGTCTAACAAAGATAAACGATGAGAAAAATCACTCATCAATAATTCTGATGTCATTTAGTTATCCATTAGTTATTTGCGTTTTTGGTCTAATAAGACGCTATTCGCTTTTGGGTAAATCCCCGTAGGTGCAATATTCGCAAAAAAGTGCGCCAGTTGAAAGAACAATGCTTTGTGATAACGAAAAAATTATATTAAGCTTTAGTTGTAATTATTCTCTATAAGGCTAAACGGTGTTTGATAGTGAACCTTTGATAGATAAAACGTTTGGGTTGTACCAGTTAGGAGGTAATCAAAGTTTATTCAATCGTATGATTGGTAAATTTAGGCACGAATTTCATCAATTTCCGGATTTGGTAAAAGAACTTCTTGCGCAAAACGACTACGAAGCTGCAAAATTAAAAGTTCACACCACAAAAGGAATTACTGGAAACCTTGGATTAAAAGCTTTGTTTGAGTGCAGTAAATTTCTAGATCACCAAATCAAAGAAAAAAATGTCTCGCCTGATATCATACTAGCGTTTGAGCAAATAATGGCCGCGACCTGTGTCGCTATCGATCAAAGCTTAGATGGCAATGAAGCGCCACCTTCTCAACAGCGCTCTAAGTGTGAAAATGCTAATCAAATTCTGCTACAAAAACTCAAAGGGCATGAATTTATTGACGATTCAGAATTACGTGATTTAGTGGAAGGCCTAGACATTAATCCTCAAGACAAACAATCTATAATTGATGCTGTTGAAGAGCTCGATTACGAAACTGCAATTGAAATCGTTCAGCGCTAATGTTGCCTATCTGTCTATATGAAGACCAAGATTTTTTGGCGGTATACAAACCCGTAGGTATTCAAATGCATGATCCAGTGGATGGTATAATTCCATCTGTGGTGCGGGCATTAGAATTAACTACGGCTCCATTATTAATTCATCGTTTAGATCAGGCTACCAGTGGTGTTTTGTTGCTTGGTAAAAACCCAACTTCCACGGCTGAAATAGCAGCTCTTTTTGCTCAAAAAGCCATTCATAAACACTACATCGCCTTGTCGGACAAAAAGCCTAAAAAGAAGCAAGGACAGATAATTGGTGATATGCAAAAAGCCCGCAACGGGAGTTATAAATTACAAAGATCGAAAGACAACCCCGCTGTTACTGAGTTTACTTCTAGCTCTGTAGCGCCTGGCGTTCGAATCTATCACCTTCACCCTAAGACAGGCAAAACCCATCAATTGAGAGTT
The DNA here is from genome assembly GCA_947496235.1 of uncultured Glaciecola sp. GTDB lineage: Bacteria > Pseudomonadota > Gammaproteobacteria > Enterobacterales > Alteromonadaceae > Glaciecola. The sequence continues at coordinate 517,275 of CANMCE010000001.1, forward strand.
GCATTAAAGTCCTTAGGATCTCCTATTTTAGGCGATAAGCGATACTCTGGTACTCTTAGCGACCGCATGTATTTGCATGCTTTGAGCATAAACTTTGTTTATAAGAATAAAAGTCACAACATTTTAGCGCCGCTTTGTGAAGGCGAACATTGGGAAAACTCAACCATTCAAACCGAGCTTATGCCTTTTTTCGAGAAGGCAAGCAACTCAGACGTCATCAAGGTGTTTTGCCATGATTAAGATAGGTGTTATTGGCAAAGGCTGTATAGGCAGCTATATCACTTATTTATTGCAAGACCAGAATACTAGCGTTTTTGTGAGAAACCCTTCGCAAACTAACCCGCAAATTGTGATTTCGGACAAGCAACATAAAATCTTGGGAACGCAATTAGCGTTAACACAAGACAATTTGCATCAAATTGACCTATTAATTATTCCGATTAAAAGTTATCAAAATGATACTTTGATTCAACAGTTGCTACCAATTTTACACCCTAGCACTGAGCTACTTATTTTACAAAATGGCATTCATTGGCTAACGCAATACGCAAACGCTTTTCCACACAATCCCATTTTAGGGGGCATAGTTACCGATGGTCTGTTTAAGCAATCAAAGGATACTATTGTCTTAGCGGGCCAAGGCGAACTGATTTTAGGCGCTTTGAAAGGTGCTAATCAAAAGTCCTTAGCACCTTTGATTCATGCCCATCAGAATGCTCAATGGGTGGAAGATTTACAACCCTTTATCTATAAAAAATTGCTTATCAATATTGTCATCAATAGTCTCACATTTCTTTATCAATGTAAGAACGGGGAATTAAAAGACTACCCGGAGCAAGTAGCAGCGTTAAAAAAAGAAGTGTTACAAACATACCTTGCGTTAGGAATTATTGACTCTACTGCACAGTTGGCCAGCGTAGTGGAAAATGTTATTGAATCTACCCAGCACAATAGGTCTTCAATGTTACAAGATCGTTTAGCAAAGGCTCCCTCTGAAGTCGATGCCATTTTAGGTTGCTTGTTAGAAAAAGCAAAAGCGGCGAAGATACCAACGCCGCTTATGTCTTGTTATTTAGATAAAATTAAAACCATTGAAAGGCAGTATGTAACTGCCTAATGTATTTCTAATGCTATTTTTCTTCTGGCTCAGAAACCAAAGGTCGCATGTGTGGGAACAAAATAACGTCTTTTATGGTTGGACTATCTGAGAACAGCATCACCAAACGATCTATACCGATACCCTCTCCCGCTGTTGGAGGCAACCCATATTCCAACGCAGTGATATAATCATCATCAAAATGCATAGCTTCATCATCGCCAGCTTCTTTTTCTTCAACCTGCTTTTTGAATCTTGCAGCTTGGTCTTCTGAGTCATTTAACTCTGAGAATCCATTGGCTAACTCTCGTCCGCCAACAAAAAACTCAAATCTATCTGTTACAAAAGGATTGCTATCATTTCGACGCGCTAATGGTGATACTTCCCAAGGATATTCAGTAATAAACGTGGGTTGATCCAGTTGTTCTTCAGCAGTGGCTTCAAATATTTCACACAGATATTTACCAGCGCCCCAAATACCATCCACTTCGGGTTCTTTTATGTGTAATTTCTTTGCCATCACTTTTAATTCAGCCAAGTGATTTTCAGGGTCCTTTATTGCCTCAACATCGGCGTCGGGCCAATATTTTAAGATGGCATCACCCATAGACAAGCGTTGGAAAGGTTTTCCAAAGTCATACTCAGTGGTTTCCACCACTTCGCCTTCTGAATTCTTAACCGTGTTTACCACTGTGGTTGTGCCCAACACATCTTTGGCAAGTTCCCGTAACATGTCTTCAGTTAGGTTCATCAAGTCGTTGTAATCTGCATATGCTTGATAAAACTCCAACATTGTAAATTCTGGATTATGACGGGTCGATAAACCTTCGTTTCTAAAGTTTCTGTTTATTTCAAACACTCGTTCAAATCCACCGACAACTAAACGCTTTAAGTATAATTCTGGGGCGATTCGTAGATACATATCAATATCTAAAGCGTTGTGATGAGTAACAAATGGCTTGGCAGTGGCACCACCAGGAATAACTTGCAACATAGGCGTCTCAACTTCCATAAAGCGACGCTCAGTTAAATATTTACGGATTCCATTTACCACTTTACTTCGAATTTCGAAAGTCTTACGAGTCTCTGGACTCACAATTAAGTCCACATAACGCTGACGATATTTGGTTTCTTGATCGGCTAAACCGTGGAACTTTTCAGGCAATGGACGCAACGCTTTGGTAAGTAATTCGTAGTTTTCCATGTTCACGTAAAGATCACCTTTACCTGATTTGAAAAGTTGACCTGACACACCAATGATGTCGCCAATATCTAAACTGCCGTACGCTGCTTTAATAGCTTTTTGAACACCTTTATCCGCATAAGCTTGAATGCGCCCCGTCATATCTTGGAGCAATAAAAAAGGGCCGCGTTTAGCCATTACCCTGCCCGCTACACAAATAATATTGCTTTGCTCCGCTAAGGTATCTTTATCAAAATCAGCAAATTGATCTTGCACATCTTGCGCATAATGTTCACGACGAAATTTATTTGGATAGCCATTGGCATCACAGTCTTGTCGAATAGCATCTAATTTTGCTCTTCTTTCCGCTATTAATTTATTCTCATCTTGCGCTTGATTTGTCATTCTATTTCCTGATGTATAAAACAAGAATCTAAAGTTACTATAACCCTGATTTTAAACTTGCTACGATAAACTTATTTAAATCGCCATCTAAAACGGCTTGTGTATTTCGTGTTTCTACGCCTGTTCTTAGGTCTTTTATTCGCGAGTCATCTAACACGTAAGAGCGAATCTGGCTACCCCAGCCAATATCTGACTTGCTATCTTCCATTGCCTGTTTTTCGGCATTTTGTTTCTGCAATTCCAACTCATATAACTTGGCTTTAAGTTGTTTCATTGCCTGATCTTTATTCTTATGCTGTGAACGATCATTTTGACATTGAACCACAGTATTGGTCGGTACGTGAGTGATTCGAACAGCTGAATCAGTTCGGTTAACGTGCTGACCACCGGCGCCAGACGCCCGATAAGTATCTATTCTAAGATCTGCTGGATTAATATCAATGTCAATATCTTCATTTACTTCAGGATAGGCGAAAGCTGAGGCAAAAGACGTATGACGACGGTTTCCCGAATCAAAAGGTGATTTACGTACTAAACGATGTACTCCAGTTTCCGTGCGTAACCAACCAAAAGCATATTCGCCTTCAAAGCGAATAGTGGCACTTTTAATTCCAGCAACATCCCCATCAGAGACTTCAATTAACTCGGTTTTAAAACCTTGTTCTTCGCCCCAACGCAAATACATACGTAACAACATATTTGCCCAGTCTTGAGCTTCGGTACCACCAGAACCTGACTGTATGTCTAAATAGGCATCGTTGACATCGTTAGGACCCGAGAACATGCGTCTAAATTCTAGTTGCTCCAATGCTTTTGTGAGCTCAGCAAGTTCTTTTTCTGCTTCCTCAAAAGTATCTTGATCTTCTGCTTCTACGGCAAGCTCTACCAAACCCTCGACATCTTCTGTGCCTTGGTCTAATTGAGTAATGGTATTAACAATTTTTTCTAAATCGACTTTTTCTTTGCCTAGCGCCTGAGCGCGTTCAGGATCATTCCAAACTTCGTTAGATTCCAGTTCGCGAGATACTTCTTCTAATCTTTCGTTTTTGACATCAAAGTCAAAGATACCCCCTAAGCGACTGAGTACGCTGGCGTATATCTTCTATTGCATTGTGAATTGGATTTACTTCAAACATTGATTTATTGGGTTTTAATTTTGTGCGCGAAGTTTACATCAAAACTACGCTGTGTTTAAGTAATACTGATGGTTTTGTATGAATTTTAACAAGGATTTAATGGATATCAGGAATAATGTGATACCCATTAAAGGATACCGTTCTTACCCAAGCTTAGATCTGGCGAAATACTAAAATTGCGCTACCAAATCAGCGGCCAATTTATGTAATTTCTGAACAGTTGCTTGATCACTTATTTCATGTTGTTCATCTAACAAACCTGATACGTTTGCTATGGATAACTGATTTCCCAACACATTCATGCCAATATTGGACAGTAGCAGGCGCACAGGAACTAACACGCGTATACCGCCTAAACCGCCAGGAGAAGCAGCCATTAAAGCAACAGGTTTGCCCATAAAGGCTTGCAAAGGTGTTTCTCCCTCTTCCTTACGCGATGCCCAATCAATGAGGTTTTTAAATAATGCGCTATAACCACTATTATATTCTGGGTTAGCAATTAAAAAACCATCACTGTCCAACATTAACTGTTTAAACTCTTTCGCTTTTGCTGGCATTCCAGACGCTGCTTCCAAGTCTTCAGTGAACACAGGAACGTCGGCATAATCCGCCAAATGTATAAGGGTTACGTCAGCTCCAGCCTCTTTTGCCCCTTGAGCTGCACACTTGACCACAGAATAATTATAAGATTGTCGTCGACCTGAACCAGCAAAGGCTAATATCTTAGGCATTTGAAATTCCTTTTGATTGTATTTTATTGGTTAAATTTTACGCACTTACAATATTAGTAGATCAGAAAGCCTAAAACCAAGCAACTTACATCTTGTCTAGTACGTCTATACCCAACATGTCTAAACCAAGTTTTACCGTTTTTGCTGTGATAGCGGCTAAGGTAAGTCTGCTTTGCTTGTCAGTCTCAGCGACACCATCTTTTAAAATAGGGCTATCTTCGTAGAAACGCATAAACAATGTTGCCAATTCATATAAATAGTTACAAAGCACGTGTGGCGTAGCATCCTTGGAAACCGTAATTAATGTCTCTTCTAATTGCAGGAGCTTAACCGCTAAGGCTTTTTCACTGGCGTTTTGCAATGAAATTTCAGCGTTATATGACACCAAATCTTCATTCGCTTTACGAAAGATACTACTAATTCTGGTGTAAGCATATTGTAAGTAAGGCGCCGTATTTCCCTCAAAGGACAGCATAGTATCCCAATCGAACACATAATCCGTAGTTCGGTTTTTACTTAGATCTGAGTATTTCACCGCACCAATGCCGACCTTTTTCGCAATGTCTTCGGCATCTTGCTGAGCTAAATCCCGTTGTGCCATTAATTTAGCTGCGCGATCCACGGCTTCATCTAACAAATCAGACAATTTTACCGTACCGCCAGTACGTGTTTTGAAAGGTTTGCCATCTTTACCTAACATCATGCCAAATGGGCAATGTTGATATTGGTGTTGTTCAGGCATCAAGTCGGCTTTTCTGGCTACGATTTCAGTTTGTTTAAAATGTAGCGCTTGTCTAGCATCAGTAAAAATGAGAGTACGATCTGCTTGTAATTCACCGCATCTATACTTAATTGCGGCCAAATCAGTCGTAGAATATAAAAATCCGCCGCCGGATTTTTGAATTATATAGACCGCGGGTTTACCTTCTTTGTCTGCCAATTCAGGTAAAAACACCACTTTAGCGCCTTGGTCTTCCTGCGCAATTTTGCGAGCTATCAAATCATCTACCAAAGGTTTAAGCATGTCATTGTAGGCGCTCTCACCCATGATATCCTTGCGCGATAAAGTAACCTTGAGTTTCTCATACACTTCTTCGCTGTGAGATACGGAAATATCGATGAACTTTTCCCACAGAGATAAACATTGTGGATCACCGCTTTGAAGCTTCACAACGTATTCTCTAGCGCGATCAGCAAAACCATCTTCTTCATCAAATCTTACTTTCGCTTCACGATAGAAATCTTCCAAATCAGATAAGGCGGTACTGGCAACTTCGTTGTTGGCTAATTTGTCGCTTAGGTGCGCAAGTAGCATACCAAACTGGGTGCCCCAATCGCCCATGTGATTTTGGCGAATAACGTTATGCCCTAAGAACTCTAAAATTCTCACCACAGCATCGCCGATGATAGTACTTCTAAGGTGACCAACGTGCATTTCTTTGGCCAAATTTGGCGATGAATAATCCACTACTATGGTTTCAATATTCTGTTTCGCGATCTCCAATCTATTGCTTTGGTTTGCAAGCTGTACCTGCGAAGCCAACCAAGTTGCAGATAGGTGAATATTGATAAAACCTGGTCCAGCAATTTCGCATTTTTCAGCAATACCAATAAGATCAACCGCTTCCACGATTTGTTGGGCTATTTCCCGTGGATTCTTTTTAAGTTGTTTGGCCAGCCCCATAGCACCATTGAATTGGTAATCACCAAATTCTGCTTTTGTGCTTTTACTGATTGGCGTAGGCGCATTTTCCACACCTAGTTTGACCATTGCCTGCTGAAAACGCTCAACTAATAAGTTATGCAATAACATGAAATCTCTCTTATTGTTCTCTGGTAGCGGTAAAGGTGATATCTGGATATCTTTCCTGAGCAAGGGATAAATTCACCATGGTAGGTGCAATATAGGTTAGATTATCTGCACCATCTATGGCTAAATTCACTTCTGCTTTACGTCTAAATTCATCCAGTTTTTTCTCGTCGCCATATACCCAACGAGCCGTACTAACATTAACATGTTCATACAATGCATCTACGTTATACTCAGATTTTAAACGTGCTACCACCACATCAAACTGAAGTACACCTACCGCACCTACAATGAGGTCATTATTGATTAATGGCCGAAATACCTGCACTGCACCTTCTTCAGATAATTGAATCAAGCCCTTTAATAATTGCTTTTGTTTTAAAGGATCTTTGAGACGAATGCGTTTGAATAATTCAGGCGCGAAGTTTGGAATACCTGTGAAACTATAGCTTTCCCCTTGAGTAAAGGTATCGCCTATACGCATAGACCCATGATTGTGTAAGCCAATAATATCACCTGCGTAAGCTTCTTCTAGCAGCGCCCGGTCGCCGGCTAAAAATGTCAGCGCATCTGAAATTCGCACATCCTTGCCTATTCGAGAATGGTGAAGTTTCATGCCCTTTTCATATTTACCTGACACTATGCGGCAAAACGCTATACGGTCACGGTGTTTCGGATCCATGTTCGCTTGAATCTTAAACACGAAACCACTGAATTTTTCACTGTTAGCGTCAACCTCTCCCGCATCAGTAGCTCTTCCTTGGGGCTTGGGTGCCCAAGTGATTAACCCGTCAAGCATGTGGTCTACACCAAAGTTACCTAGTGCAGTACCAAAAAATACTGGGGTTAACTGACCTTCCATGAACATTTCTTTGTCAAATTCGTTTGACGCACCTAACACAAGCTCTAGCTCATCTCTAAGCTGGCCCGCTAGGTCGCTACCTACAGCAGAATCTAATTCAGGATTATCAAGTCCTTTCACAATGCGCACTTCTTGTATCAGATGCCCTTGGCCCGATTGATACAGGTAGGTTTCGTCACGGTGTAAGTGATAGACCCCTTTAAACGATTTGCCGCAACCGATTGGCCAAGTGATTGGCGCACACATGATATCAAGCTCAGTTTCTACTTCGTCTAACAAAGCCAGCGGATCACGAATATCCCTGTCTAGCTTGTTCATGAAGGTAATTATGGGTGTATCTCTCAAGCGAGTAACTTCCATTAGCTTGCGAGTACGATCCTCAACCCCTTTTGCCGCATCAATGACCATTAAACAAGAGTCAACTGCGGTCAAGGTTCTGTAGGTATCTTCGGAGAAGTCTTCGTGCCCAGGAGTATCTAGTAAGTTAACCAAGTGGTCTTTATATGGAAACTGCATGACAGAGGTTGTGACAGAAATTCCCCGTTCCTTCTCCATCTCCATCCAGTCTGATTTGGCATGCTGGCCAGATTTTTTACCTTTAACCGTACCAGCTACCTGTAATGCTTGTCCGAATAACAATACTTTTTCGGTAATCGTGGTTTTACCAGCATCCGGGTGCGAGATGATAGCAAAGGTCCTTCGCTTATTGATTTCATTAAGAAAATCTTGGTTTGCCATGTATAAATTCTTTTAGTTTGTACACGGATTTGTACACACTTTTGGAAGTACTCTATTTTCAGTTCTTCGCTTGTCAAATCCGTCGTGTTAATCGTAATTGGCCGCTATTTTCGCTGATCTTGACTTTATAAACAATCAATGGTTATCTAATCGGTTACCATTTACTCTCAGCGTGCGCCAATGCTCAGTTGTAGCTGTTTGCAATCGTTGCTTCTTCAGCTCATGAACAACTGTGGCTAAACCACAAATTCCTTCGCTACCAGAAATCGATGATAGCTTGTCGTACTACACCGATGATGGTGCAGTTGCCGTTGATCGGTATTGCAGGGTATTGGGGGTTCAAAGGTTTTAGGTACTTCTGTTCACCATCAATAACTAACTGCTTAAAGGTTGCTTCTTTCGAATCATCCAAACGCGCAACAACCAATGAACCTGAAGAGTAAGGTAATTCAGGATCAACAACGATCACTGCTCCCTCAGGTATGGATTTTTTTCCGCTTGGATTTTCCATACTGTCGCCTTTTACGCGAAGTGCGAAACAACCCTCATGTGCTTTCCCTGTGACTTCACGCCACTCCTCAGCATCTTCATGGGCAAATCCCTCCGCTATTTCAGTCCAATCACCGGCCTGAACCCAGTTAATGAGAGGAATTCTTCCCTTAATGTCAGGCCCAACTTCTACATTACCGACCCCCAAGCCAATCTCGCCATCACCTGTGGCGAGCCAATGAGCATTCACGCGAAGCGCCTCCGCGATCTGCATGGTGTAACGAGACCTAGCCGATTTACCAGAGCAAATCTGGCTGATCGACTGCTGTTTGATACCAATGCGACGAGCCAACTCAGACTGAGTCACCCCAGTAAGCTGCAAGGCATGGTTTAGTCGTTCGGATAAAGTTTTCATAAGCCCGAATTCTACAAATAAAACTGTAGCCTTTCAACAATTTTAACTGTTGACTTATCTACAGTTTAAACTGTAACACTCAATCTTGTAACAGTTATTATTGTAACAGGAGACGGTATGGAAGTGTTCAACACGACACAAAAACATCTCCGCCGTGCCATTGACTTGGTCGGCGGGCAATCAGCATTAGCACGAGCCATCAACTCAAAACAGCAAAACGTCTGGTTTTGGTTGAATAAATCAGGGCGTGTTCCCGCTGAATTCGTTTTACCCATCGAACAAGCTACGCAAGGACAAGTAACCCGATCTCAGTTAAGACCGGACATCTACCCCGAATGCCCAAGCGAGCTGAAAGCCAGTAACCAGTAGGATTAAGGGCAAGTAATGGTCAGCATTTTACGTAAACACAAAAGCGAGTACCTCCATGCGTGATTATGGCAAGGTCTATACCCGCTTTTGGCTAAAGCAAAATGTTTTGTCCTGGAGTGACTCAGCGAAGTTGCTAGGACTGTATTTGCTTACATGCCCGCATTGTAATTTGCTTGGCTGCTTTCGATTGCCGATTGGTTACGTTGCTTCTGACTTGAACTGGGATGAGCAACAGGTTGCCAAGGCTCTAAATGAGTTAGAACAAGATCAGTTCCTCATTCGTTGCGAGGAATCCGGTTGGACTTTGATTCGGAGCTTTCTGAAGCACAACCCAATCGAAAACCCAAACCAAGGTAAGGCAGCCTTTCGGTTGCTTAAAGATGTACCTGCCGACTTCATTGGTATGGCATCGCTTTTGAAATCACTTGCCGCTTTTCAAGCTCGGCTACCAGAAGAATTTTCATCATTGTTTATGCCTGATGGCAACCCGGCAAGGGACTCTCAACGGTCGGATGACTCTGAGAGAAGCAATAAACCAACAGTTAAAACTGTTGACCACATACAGTTTGAAGACTTCTGGGATGTACAAATACGCAAAGAAAAAAAAGCGAAAGCCAAAGAAGAATGGCTACGCATGGGCCTCAATGAAGACCATGAACTCGCCTTGGAAGTGCTAACACGCTGGAAAGAGCAACGAGACAACCGATTGCAGTATCAAGATCGGACTAAGACCCCTATGCCACATAACTGGCTTTTAAACCGGCAATGGGAAGACGAGTACGTTCGCATTGATGAAGTACAGCAATCATCGACGAGCCTAAAGGGCAGCAATCACCAATTGAATATTGAAGAAAGCAATCGCCGCATTGCTGAAAGCTGGGCCGGACCAGGTATTCGGGAGGTTCGTTCAAGTGCAGGAGGTTGATAAACGCGAGTTTGCTGAAGTTTGGGGAGCAGCTTGGGCCATGTATGGCAAAAGCGTATCACCACAATTGCTATCCATCGCATTTGAAGCCCTTCGTGCTTACAGCATTGAAGAAGTGCGAATCGGTCTGACTCGGCATATTCAATCCCCGGATACTGGGCAATTTTTTCCAAAGCCCGCTGACGTCATCAAGCATATCGATGGCAACTCTGGCTCAAGAGCCATGGTTGCTTGGAACAAAGTTGACAAGGCTGTTCGTCAGGTTGGCGCTTGGACATCCGTGATGTTTGACGATGCGTTTATTCACCGCGTTATTTCAGACATGGGGGGATGGGTTGAACTCTGCAAGGTTGACGACAGGGAATACCCCTTTAAGCAAAAAGAGTTTTTAGCACGCTACCAGACTTACTTGCTCCGGGACGAAGTGGGTGAATACCCAAGGCTATTACAGGGTATTGCAGACCATCAGAACCAGCAAAAAGGATTTGATATGCAAGCGCCGGTTGCCGTGGGCGACTGGTCAAAAGCGGCACAAGTTTATACGAGAGGCATCGCCGACTTTAGCGCAGTGCCATTAAAAAGAATAAGCCCGAAAGCCATTCAGGCGCTTCTCGGAAATCAATTAGAGGACAAAAATGAAAACGATTAAAGCAAAAACCATTGCCCTAGTGATAGCCATGTCCGCAAGCACTTCAGTCTATGCGTTTCCGGGCTATCAGTGGGAAAAAGCAGCAAAAAGTGTTGGTATTGATCCAGTCATGCTCTACGCCGTTGCCTTGGCTGAGTCGGCCTCACATCGAGGTCTTAACATGACCAGTCCATGGCCATACGCAATTCGCAATGGTTCAAACGCAACCTACGCCAAATCTAAGACAGAAGCGGAGCAACTGTTAAACCAAGCACTGCAAGAGACTGAAAAATACCAGCTCGATATTGGCCTTATGCAAATCAATTTGCATTGGCATGGGCATCGAGTGAGCTCAGCAGCAGAACTGCTAGACCCCATCACCAACCTTACTGTCGGCTCCAGTATTTTGGCCGAAGCAATCAAGTCTTCACCTAACGATTTAGAGCTTGGCATAGGCCGCTATCACAGTTGGAACGAAGAGCGTGCGCGCTGGTATAGGCAAAGAGTGCTTTCTATCTATCGCAATATTTTACATGAACTGGAGGTCCGTCAATGACAACCAATCAACAAGACTTCTATCAATTAAATTTGGCGTACCTGCACGCAGCACGCGAATTGGCACGCATTGATCCGCAAGAGGCTGTCTTGCGCTTTGGACTTACACGCGATGTGGTGGATGCACTGATTAATGCCGGTGTTGACGACCTGCAACGAGTGGCGACCTCATCATTCATGCTGTTTCAACCAAGGGGTAACCAAAGCCAACTGATTGAGATGGTGAAGAGCAAAGGCACAGGTATCCCAAGAATCGCTTATTTATTATCAACCCTAAACAACAAGGGGGATGCATGATTGATAACCTGTCCAAAAGTGAGCTGTTTACCCGAGCCTCGCTGCTTATTAAATACGGATTTAGAACAACCATTATCGCGCTAGATACAGGTTTGCCAATCCACATTATCAGAAGGCTGCACAAAGAAGTGACTGGCAAGTCACCTTGTCCTGGTCAATTGCCAGAATCTGATGCCATCGTTAAAAGCAGAAGAGCATTAGTTGAAGGCTCTCTGCTGATGGCGCTTTATGTCAATATTGGTGGTGATAATGTCTACAAGCAATTAAATATCGATGCTTTGATGAAGGCTTACGATGCGTACTTGGTTGCAAGAGAAGAAGCAGATCTTCCAGCTGAGATCCCCTGGAAAAAACTGACCATCAATGAAGGTTGGGTTCTAGCTCGTGATTTAAGATCACAGCTTGCATCCTTACACCGGTGTCGATGCGGCAGTCTGTATTTGACGGTATCTCAACAGCGCATTCAGCTTAAATGTCCTGTGTGCGAGATTATGGCCGAGCAAACCACTAGAGCACTTTTTGAGAACTAACATACTGATGCATGATTTGATTGGGCACCGCCCGTGCACTTTGAGAGTACTAAGAAGATGACAAACTTACTTAAATCTTTACCAGCACGCTGCTGGTTTATATCACTGGGGCTTTTTCTGGCGACTTTGGCAGCGGCTCATTTTTTTCCATCAGAAATATTTACGGCATCTGCCAAGTTAGCGGCTTTGCCATTTCTGATTTGCACCATCGTTTTTTTCAGCTACTTGGGATTCAAAGCAACTGCTAGTCCTATCGGCCTTATAACCATCACCACTATGTGTTTAGCAATCGCATATTGGCAAGCGAGTTGGACAATTTTATGTGTCGGTTTAGCTTTCTTAGGCTTAAGCGGACTAATCCATTTATTTCAAAGACAACTGAAAGATACCGGTCGAGAACTAAGCCTGAGCGAAAAAAAATATTGGTACTGGGTAAACGAATTTGCAGACGGTCGCTCATCTATCCTCCCCAAAAGGCCAAAAAAATAGCCAGCCCATCACTAGCTGGCTACCTTCTGTTTTTAGTTCCTTCCTGAAGCCTGGTTATAGGCCCTAATATCGATCAAGTTGTTCTGAGCATAATCTCCAGCAAGGGATGCATTTGAGATCACTGCAATCTGCTTATCCACAAATGCTTTATCTTCTTCGGACACACTGTCGGGGATGTAAGCACCTCTCTCATCTTTTTGACGATACTCATTTAGCATTTGCTCCCTTAGACCAAGCATTTCAGGCGACCAACTCGATGAGTCTTCAGAGTTGAAAACGCGCCCCGCCAAACCTTCATTGAAAGCTTGAGCGAACACTTGACTTTGAATCGGGGTCAATCCCATTCTCTGCCCTTCGCTGTATGCTTCCTGTTTAAAATCATCGGCATACTGTTCTAAGAACTCACCATATCGATTGTTAACTGCCGCACCGAATGCCCCCGCCAACATGGCTTCAGACTTAGTACCCCAGTTTACTTCGGAGGCATACTGCGAACTCGATCCACTGTATGCATCATTAAACGCCGTCAATGGGTTTTCCAAAGAGGTTCCGGCGTCAACGGCTGCTTTTAAGCCATCCCAGGTTGATTTACTGGCCACCGTTGCATTGTGCAAGAAACCTCGTGAGCTAGGGTCTTCAAGTGCTTGCTCCTTGTAACTCTCATAGTCTTCGCCAAAGTGATTCAAGGTATGCAGTGCTGCATCAGTATGCTTGCCACTGAAGTCACCAATAGCACTGGCGCTGTTGAAGAACATTTCAGCACCAGAAACTCCGCTATCATCAGCCATAATGCGAGATCGCCACTGAGAGCCAGCTTCACTGTTTAGTCCAGATTGATAGGTACTTGTGTCAGAAACTACGGCCTGTTGGGCTTGTTGTTGATGCGCATTTAGTTGTCCATCAACACCAGACAAATTAGTTTGGTAAGCTGATTGAGCTGCGTTGAACTGAGTTTGAACAGTTGCAGCATCCTCGTATCCGCCCAATACACCCGATTCCACTTGGCTTTGAGTGCCACCAAAAGTAGGTGCAGTTGATGACAAGCCTTCATTAGAGCGTGGCTGAATAGATCGTAAATCGGCTGCGGTAGCCATGGCCATAACAGTCATTGCTGCTTGATAGTCATTGTCTCGTTCAGCGGGCGTCGAGGAGTTGCTATAGGTTAAAGACTCCATAGCTGCGGCTACATACGCCTGATTATCATCAGGTAGCAAGCGCTGATACATTGGAAGGTTTTCACGTAATCGGTTACCTGCTTCAACATGCTGGTTCATATAGCGACCTAAATAATCCATGACTTCAGGATTATCCGCTGCTAATCGAGTTAACGTCGCACCATCCGTGTTCCTTTGTCCTGATAGACTGTAGCTGGCCTGATCAAGCTCACTAAAGCGGTTTGATGCCGTGATAACGTCTTGTGCTGAACTCTGAAGTGACTGATAGTCTTGATTAGACAACGACATCTCAACGCCAGAGCGTCTTGAATCTGAAAGGTCTTTAACCATTGCATCGCGATACTCAGCACGTCGTGAATCACTTGATGCCAAGCTTTGCATCTCACCAGTGAGCGTATTTGCGGTCGTTGACCGAGAACTGCCCTCTGATGACTCAACTTGGCCACTAAAGTTACCACCTAAATCCAAGCCTGCTCGTAACCGTGATATTTTTGGCACTCTTGATGATTCAGGCTTATCCACTCCTGGTAGGTTGCCTTGTGGGGAGTCATTCCCCCCTGAACCAAGTAATCTTCCCAAGAACCCTTTATCTGCTACTTCTTTATCACCGGTATTTGTAATGGTTCCATCTCCACCGACCCTAAGGCCTCCCGATAACACGCCAGATACCAAGCCACGTACAGCGTCTTTTTTATCGTCTCCGAAACCATACCGTGTTTGCAGGTCATCAGTAACCTGATTAACAACGGCGCTAGATGCGGAATTAGAAGAACCGATCTGACGTCCAACCGAAGAAAGGTTGTCGTAACTTAGCTTTTCACCAAAGGTTCGACTCATGGTATTGCCAACCTGACGGCTAAAGGCTTGAGTTGCCTGAGTCATGGATTCTTTTGCAGAGCCGACCATTGAACCCACTGCGTTTCCGACAGAGAAACTGCTTAGTAGGTTTGACGCGCCGGTCATAGCAGAACCAGTGAGGGCTGAATTTTGGAACATTGACTGTGATTGCATGACCGGAGCATTTTTCGCGACATCTGGACTTGCCATTTTTTCATCAATGGCATCACCGTTTTGAAGACGCCCAGCCAAGTGGGTTGCAGTTATTGCTGAGCCATACACGAGCATGAGCGAAATCGCCGGAACACTCGACGCCAACATGCCGCCAGTAGCTATCCAGGTTTGCAGCACTGAATCCATCTGCCTCATCCCAGCAAAAGATGGCACGTCTGTACCTGCAAAGGCATCAAGAGCCGACATTTTCCCTGCAACGGTTAAATGAATATACAGGTTAATGATGGCCATGACAGGCATCCAAAGTTGAATCCAAAGCAGGATTAACAAGTACTTCCCGGCCATTCGCATCCCGATTTGGCCGAGGGCTATCACAAAGGCCATCAAAGGGGTGATGGCGTAAATGAAACCCTCAAAAAACGTCATCATCGGACGAACGATACTTTGGAACAGGGTCTGCTCCGCCGCCCATTGCGTATTGCGCTGCTCAATCGCTTGGTTAACCATAACGGCTGCGGTGAAAGCTTGATCATCCATATATTTGCCCGTCACGCTTTGCTCATAAATAGGCAAAAGCACCGACGCGGTCATGTACTCTTGGGTGTTAACCGAAGCCAAACCAAGGTTATTCAGTGCATTTCGGATCACGTCATCAGTGTCCGTTGCTGACGAAGTCCCCAATGAGGCCGACAGAACCTGTTTAAGCCTTGGAATGAAGGTTGATTCTGTCATGAGTTTCAGTTGGCTGTAGGCATCAGTGCAGTCCAGATCGCTACTGCTACCATTGAGCATGATGCGTGTGCCATAAATGCGCGAATCAAACCTAATCGCAGTCATTGGGTTAGGATCACTCAGCACCTGATCGAGGTTCTTTTGACCAATGTCGATACCAATCAAGGTGCACTCTTTGATGTAGTTAAACCACGATTGCTCGATGTCCGAGCCGCCGACACGATTTGCATCACCCAACCCAGAGCGATCCATCACCTGTTTTCTCACTTTAATCAGTGACTGTAAACTGGATGCAAAGCCGTATTCCGTCATGGCGGGAGTTGAGAACGCCGTTTCAAACAATCGCGTGATTTGAAAGCCAACAGTCGAAATCGTACTACCTGCGGCAGCAACACCGATGGGCACATTATCAACCACTCGAACTTGCCCCGTGTACGCATCCTCAATGCTCACTCGGGTACTGGGTCCAAACATGGTTGCAAAGACTAGCCATGAGACTAAAACGTGCTGAAAGTTAATCCCACGGCCACCTTGCATTAAGGCCTGAACAGAGACCATCAATACCCCAATGAGCAAGCCAATCCGAACCATTGAAGTAAAGTCGCCTGTACCAGTGATCATCGCGACAGCGTTCAAGACCTGCTCTAAAAATGCCGAATCCCCGATGGAATAGATCTCCCACATTATCTATTCCCCCAGCGCCGTAGATTTAACGGTGTAATAACGCTGTTTGCGAATGGTCTGAATCACCTGATTAAAATGCGCCAGCAATTCTTGCTCTGAGCCGTATCTTCGCTGCAACGCAGCGTACTCCTCATTGATTTGACGACGTGCACGTTCAAGGTCTTCTGTTAATAACTTCGCATAGGCATGATCTTCCACACCGGAGGTACTTCTAGCTGCATTGAGCATGTCTTCAACCAATGCTCGGGCCATTTCAACAGCAATAAATGGCGCAGCTCTTGAAGCAAACGACCTAGCAGCCCCTTCATTTAATGCAGAAAGTGTTCGAATCATGCCGCCAATGCTTGCAGGAGCCGAGGTCATAAAAGCCTTTTCGGTGGTGCTAGCAGCCCCTGTATTTCGAGCAAACTTAAAAATAATGCCGTTACTAGAACCTGTACCAAGAAGTAAATTTTCGACCTGAGTTGATAACCCGGTTAGGGTCACGTTAGTGATTGTCGGATTTAGACAGCCGTCTTGTGTCACTGTGTCACATCGGTACATAGCGACGTTACCGCCATGAATTAGATGCTCAATAGTCACTTTATTGCCATTCAGTCTGGTCAGTTTTGGGGCTTTACCTTGGCCATCAGCGGCATTCGCTAAATCACCAACGATGATTGAACCAGTCACCGACATAACTGCTTCAAGAAAACGGTCATCCCCCGATGCAAACCAGCTTGATGCCGAGTGACGTTTCAGTGCTCGCCAGACCAAATTACCTTTAATTGTTCTGTTTACATCAGATGCCGCGACACTCGAAGCGTTCTCATATGGGTTCTTACCATTGGATTCACTCCAACTGGTAAAAACGTCACCAGCCCCTTTAAGTGAGCTCAACATGCTGGCTTCTGTTTGCCCCTTTTTACCAAAAGCAGCCAGGGTATCGTTCACGACTCCCTGAGCCATTTGACAGGAATTGCCGAAATACTCGTTCAACTGCTGGATTTTCTTTTGCAAAGTCTCCATGTGCTGAGAGCATTTCTCACACATAGCACTGAGCGCCAATTGGAATGCATATCCCTTGGCGTTTGCAGCAACAGAGCGAAGTAATTGAACAAACTGATCCGCGTTAACAAATGACAAACTTCCAGCGAACATATCAATGCCGCCACAACCGGCTTGGAATGACGGTGGTACCATAGAGACGAGGTTCTCGTTCATGATCCTGTTACGAACAACAACACTTCCGCCAGATATAACGCCACGCCGTTGACTCTCAAATACGCCAGGCGCAGTGGTGTTGGTCATTGAACCAAACAACTGGTTCATCTCCTGTTGCAGGCTTGCTTGGCTCATAGACGAAAAACCAATCGCGCAGGCGATTAGCGATACTCGTAATACTTTTTTCATCGTTATAACCCTCCTTGTGCACGCAGATAGCGAACAATAAACTCAGGGTCCTGTAATATTTTTTCGTTAAGCTCTTGGGCTGACATCGCGAGTGACACGCCGGGTTGAACAGGTCTGGTGGCATAGTAAGTTTGATCGTCAATCCAACCTGCTTGATGGGCTGCGAGAATGATTCGATTATTGAGTTCATCAAGGCTCATTGCACCTTGGCCAATCGGAGTAATGACGTTAGGCGGGTCAACTAAGAACACGGCAGGGACAGTCGTAACGGACAATGATTGAGCTTGTCCTGAATCAACTTTGAAATTGGGAAACTCTCCACCCGGTAAAGGCAAGCCATCGACAGCAATAGCAAACACCTCGAAACCATAGTTCAAAACCATGGATTCGATGATAGGCGCTTGAGCATGGCAGTAAGGGCAATCCGAACGATAGAAGAAGAACAAGCCAGCCCGTTTTGCTACTTCACCTAAAGCAATATCTCGTTGAGCGCCAGCTTCTCGGTCCATCCGATTGGCAGCATAAGTCGCCAAGGGTCTGCGACTGATTTCATCCAAAACTGGATCGCCCATGACCACCTGCTGACTAACATCAGCAAATAGTGATCCCTTATCCATCATGACGCGCTGAAGATACAGATAGGCTCTGACGTTCTCACTGGTCGGCTCATCAATTGCCTTGTCCATGAACGACTGCATGTGCTCACGAAACCAGGCAGCACTGAAGGGCTTTAGCCCGCTCTGACTCGACTCTTCCGCACCATATTCCGGCTTTGTAAGCTCATCAGGCTGTTTAGGTTCAGGAATGATCTGATACCAAAACCAGCCTTCCTGACCACGCTGATAGAACGGTCCATCACTGGCATGGGCGGGCAAGATGAATAGAAAGAAAATAATGATTGGGATGGTCACCCATAGGATGAACCAAGGTAACAAAGGGGTTCTCATTGTCAGCTCCAGTAAATTTCATAGAGCTAACATGCTAAAGATCCCGGTAAGAGTGATTGGCGAGATAGATGAAGGAATCGTATGTGTTTCTGACGGTCGAAAGAAAATCGATAGGGATGATTCAGCCTATTCGGAGGGCGGTGCGTTACGAAAAACCTAAAATCGTACTAAATAAGTGATCCTAATTGTGCTCCACTTTCATGAGGCCATGCCCGCCACCAGGGAATGGGGAAGCATGGTTCATAAAGTACTTAACCCGCTCCATCAACTTCCAGATGTTTTTGCACTGATGGTTTCGGGTAACGGTTTCATGTAGTGCGTGCCACAACTGCTCTATTTTGTTGACCCAAGGTGAGTAAAACGGCTGAAACAACAAGATAAACTTTGGGTTTTTCTTGAGCCAAGCTTGAGTCTTTTTACTCTTGTGGATAATGAGCGTAATCGTTTGGACTCGTCTGTACTGTCTTTTGAGCAATTTCAGCATTGAAAGAAATAGCATAGAATCTTTGCTTGAACTGGCGACATAACTGACTTCCCCGTTCCTGTGTGTAGCGCACCTGCCAAGTATCGTTTGCTCTTCTGTCCCGGCGTTGTCACTCGTTTTTCATGGCCTTTATGCATCCAATCTGCGCCGATTTTTGGATTGAGATGGATATCAACTTCATCTTCATAAAATACGGGATGGTTTATATTGCAGCGTTTCAAAGCTGCCTTAATTTCCGCAAGCTTCTCATCTTTATGAGGATCTTTGATATGCAAGGTGGGAGCGGCTCTACGCCAAACAACGCCAAGTTTAGGCAACCACCGCCGAATCGTTGAGGGATGAACCTGCAGCGAAAATAAGCGGTTAACCTCAAGAGCTATTAATTCAGTACTCCAGCGGGAACGATGGTATCCAAGCTCTTGGGGGGACAATTGAAGCAGTAGTTTGAATACACTAGAGCGTGTTGACTTTGCGGTATAAAAAGTAAACAGCAATTGGGTCGGTTATAATGATTTCGCCAAAAAACAACATAACCGCGAATTTAACTCCCAAATGCCGAGACTCATGCTAACAGATGATCATACGTAGGATCTTAAGGAAATTAGGGGTTGAATGCATGTTCTAAATCTGATCAGATGTTTATCGCCAAAAAAACCTTCTGAAACAGATTTGAGAACATGCATAAAAATAATACCGAGCTTGCGAAGATAACGAAAGTCCTGAATGAATTTAAAATTAACGATATCGGAAAAAGCAGTGGATTTTGCTGCCGACAACGGGTCGTAAAGCCGTTTGAATTGGTAATGTCGTTACTTACGGCACTCGGCGATAAGTCTGTGGATAGCATCAGTGACTTGCACCGGTATTTTACAGGATTGACCTTTAGTGATGTACAGTACAAGCCGTTCCACAACCAGCTCAGTAAACCTGAATTTCGTGACATGATGAAGCGGTTGGTAGCGATGGCGATGGGAAACTGGCAGCAACAGATATTAGGAACTGACGTTAATCTATCGATGTTTGAGCAAATCGTGGTGCAAGATGGGAGTTCGTTTGCGGTGCACGATAGCCTGAGTGACGTGTTCAAAGGGCGCTTTACCACTATCAGCCCAGCCGCGGTAGAGATACATGTGAGCTGGGATATGTTAAGCAGCCAACCGCATGCTGTGTCAGTAAGTGCCGATAGTAAAGCGGAATATGATTACCTGCCGCCAGCGGCCTCACTAGGGAATAAGCTGTTTTTAGCCGATAGAGGCTATTTCAAACTGTCCTACTTACGTGACATTCATGCGTCAGGTGGGTTTTATACCGTGAGGGCAAAGACAACGAGTAATCCACTTGTAGCAGCGGCTTACACTGCGAAGGGCAAGCGCCTGAAGCGATTTAAAAGCGTTAGCCTTAAAAAGGTAAAGGCCCATATTCGACGTAGTGAAGTGGTCGATATGGATGTGGAAAATCCACACGGCTACCGCATGATAGCCAGTTGGCCGAAAGACAAAAACGAACCCACGTACTGGGTGACTAACTTGCCTCGGTCTGAGTACCCAGCCAACAGCATCATCAAACTCTACGGTTTACGCTGGCAAATTGAACTGCTATTTAAAGAATGGAAATCCTACTGCAACCTGCGCAAATTCAATACACGTAAGGCCAGTATGATGGAAGGTCTGATTTAGGTGAGTCTGTTAGCGCTGCTGGTAAAGCGACGAATAGGCTTTAGTATTCAACAGCTAAAAGGAATAGCAATATCAAGTTTTATGGTGGCAAAAAACACACAAGGTTGGTTTTACAAATTAATGGAATCGATAATCCACTTCGACCAGTCAACATTAATACAAACATGGAACTGGGCAGTGGATTATTTGGCAAGATACGCCAAAAGGGCGCATCCCGATAGAGACAGGGAGAGCGGGCGTTTAGCGCCCAGCCTGACACCGATTATTTCTTAATGTCCAACGTATGAACAGATGATAGCTGGAAATTGCTATCGAGAATCATGTATTTAACAGGTCGAATTTATAATAAACCTGAACACCGAATGACACTTGAAGGTATTTTGTACCGGATGCGAACGGGCATTCCGTGGCGGGATTTACCTATAGAGTTTGGCGAGTGGAGCGCGGTATTCAGACGTTTTAATTTATGGTCTAAGAAGGGCGTGCTGACTGAGATTTTCCAGTTTTTATCCCGCATTAATGATCCACAATGGTTGTTCATTGATGGCAGTATCGTTAAAGCTCATCAGGACGGGACGAACATAAGTGCTCAGGCTCAACAAGCCATTGGGAAAAGTCGCGGCGGTAAATCAACAAAAATACATTTAGCCGTTGATAGCGGAGGCTTACCTGTCTACTTTGAGTTGTCAGGAGGACAGGCTCATGATGTCAGTCATGGTCAATCTCTGGTTGAATCATCGCCTTATTCAGAAGTAGTCGTTGCCGACAAAGGCTATGACAGTCAAGCTCTACGTGAACTAGTGAGCCGCCGCAATGCGAAGCATGTCATCCCAAGAAAAGGGAACAGTAAAACAGGTAATACCGATATTGATTGGGCGATGTATCGCTATCGTCATTTGGTCGAAAATGCATTTTTGAAAATCAAAAAGTATCGAGCCGTCGCGACTCGATACGACAAATTAGCCAGAAACTACGGCAGCGTGGTGGCATTGGCTTTCGCACTTATGTGGTTACCAATGTGGATTGATTAGAAAACATACAGCAAAGATCAACACGCTCTAAAGTAAAACGATTATTTTCATTCACCAGAAATCCAATAACCAGCACATAGAAAATTATGTGGAACTAAAAATCCTAAAATCACTGTTCCAACATAAGCAACTACGACAATGATTGCTTCTGTTTCAATCCCTATCGTAATGCCTGCGAGCTAACCGAACACAGCATACAGCGCTATTTACTTTGACCAATTCACAATTTTTAATGAAGCATCTTGAATCTAATACGCCATTGCTAAAAGAGGTCTCGTTTTTTGATTAGGCAAAACTGTTGTTGCGACACCATAGATTACTAATGATAGAACGATCTACATATTAGGCACCGTGAATTCAACCCCGAAATACATACTAGCAATCAAGTCATGCTACCGATGGTGCTTTTAAATCTTCTAAGCGCTATAAAATAAAACGCACAGCCAATAGCTAAAAGCGCCAACAATTGAGGATAAACAACACTAATGCCCGCTCCTCTATACAACACGCCTTGGGAAGCCTCTACGAAATGGGTATTGGGCATTAGCAGCATTGCGCTTTGAATGAACCCAGGCATGCTTTCTCTTGGTGTTACCCCTCCAGATAGCAACTGTAGGGGCAGTAAAACTAATATAAGTAACAATCCGAACTGTGGCATAGATCGCGCAATGGTAGCCATAAAAATTCCCATACTCGAAACGGCAAATAATTGTAGAGCAACAGCCACCATGAAAAGCCATATTTCGCCATTAATGGGGACGGAGAGTACCCACTGAATAATAAAATAAACAGAAAACAAAGTAGTAACCCAAACCACTACTCCCGAGGCTAGTATTTTAGACAGCATAATTTCACTGTCTGAAACTGGCATAGCCAGCAGGTGCTCTATAGTGCCACGCTCTTTTTCTCTAATAAGCGCAGCCCCAGACAAAATTATGGCGAGCATTGTTACCGCATTAATGAGCTCCATCACAGAACCAAACCAAAAACTTTCTAGCGCTGGATTAAATCGGGCTCGCATGATCAACTCGACGGGGTAATCGATGTCGGATTTATAACCCTGTAAATAAGTGTTTACTTCACTGGTGATTATTTCTGTGATGTAACCATTACCAGTAAACGCCTGGCTAATACGTGTTGCATCAACGTTGACCTGAACATCGGGCTGCAGCCCGGCCATAATATCTTTTTCAAATTCAGGGGGAATGGTCACAACAAAGGTGTACTTACCCGTGTCTAAATGCGTGTCGGCCTCATTACTTTCAATAATATCTGGTGTTAAAAAATAAGGGGGGTAAAAGGCATCTATTATCCGCTTAGACATCTGCGAATTGTCGTGATCGACAAAGGCAATGGGCGCGTTGTGCAAAGATTCAGGTACCGCCGTGGCCGCCGTGTAGATGTTCACCGTAAACACATAAACAATAAGAATAAGCATGGCTGGGTCGCGCCACAAGCTCCAAAGTTCTTTTACACCTAGCTGGCCTACATTTTTAATATCCACGGTTCAGCGCTCCTGCTTGCGTAACAAAACAGTGGCAAGCCACAGTGTAATTGGTATAGAAATAGCTATGGCAAACACAGCAAAATCAAGGGTTTCAAAACCTAAACCTTTGCTAAATATTCCCCTGCTAGCGGTTAAAAAATAACTAATAGGGTGAAGCTCTCCTATTACGCGCCCCGCCCCTTCTAATGCAGAAACCGGTGTTATCATGCCCGCAAACTGTACGGCAGGTACCATAGTGCCAATAGTAGTAAGCAAAATAGCGGCAATTTGACTATTAGTAAAAACCGATGCCAACAAACCAAAGCTAGTGGAAAAAGTAACGAATAACAACGTTATAAGGCATAGCACTATCACATCCCCCTTCAGTGGGATGTTGAATAGCCACACCGCCATTGCAACCAACAGCAAGAAGCTAACAAACGAGGTAGCGATATAAGGAAGTTGCTTACCCAACAAAAACTCTATGCGTGTAACTGGCGTAACATATAAGTTGATTATCGAACCCAACTCTTTCTCGCGCACCACCGCCAACGACGTTAAAAGCGCAGGTATCATCAACAACAACATGGGCATTACCGCAGGTACAATGGCCACCAAGCTGCGAACATCTGGGTTATACAAATAGCGTGACTCAACATTAATACTGCTGGTCGACTGCACTTGGCTAGCTTGTGAGGCTTGCTGCAAAAGCCATTTCAGGTGAATACCTGTTACATAACCCTGTATAGTTTCGGCCCTTGAGGGCATAGACCCATCAATCCATGCCCCTATTTCCACTTGTTCGCCTTTATGCAGTTTTTGGCTAAATTCGGGGGGAATTTCCACAGCCAATGAAAGCTCTCCGCTTTTCATTCTCCTGTCCATATCGGCATAGCTGGTAATGACTGGCTGTTCATTGAAATAGCGCGAGCCTGATAAAGCACTGCGATAGTTAAGACTAGTGGAAGTTTGATCGCGATCGAATACCGCATAGCTTAAGTCATCAACGTCCATAGTAATGCCATAGCCAATAACTACCATTAACACCATGCTGCCTAAGAACGACATGGTTAAGCGAATGGGGTCGCGGATAAGCTCAAGGGTTTCACGCGAGGCATAGCTTAACAATCGCCGTAAGCCTTTTGCACGTTTATTCGGTGGCGTGGCTTTATCTGCGCTAACACCTTCTGGTGCACTTTGCTCAGTGTTTTGTGTTTGGTTCTCAGGTGTTTGCGCTTCAACTAAATAATCGATAAACGCTTGCTCTAACGTATCGGCAGATTTAGACGCTTTTATGGCTTGCGGTGTATCGGTTACCAGCACTTCGCCTGCATGCATTAGGGAAATTCTATCGCAGCGTACTGCCTCGTTCATAAAGTGTGTAGAAATAAAAATGGTTACGCCGTCTTTTCGCGCCAGAGAAATAAGCAACTGCCAAAAGTTATCTCGGGCAACTGGATCGACGCCAGAAGTGGGTTCATCGAGTATTAACACTTCAGGTCTATGCACCATGGCCACGGCCAAAGACAGACGCTGGCGAATACCTAAAGGAAGGTCGTTAGGCAAGCTGTGCTGGTGATGACTTAATGCAAAGCGGTTAAGCATTTCGTCAACGCGCGAATTTAATACGTTGCTTGCTACTTTGAAGAGCTTGGCATGAAGCGTAAGGTTTTGCCGAACGGTTAATTCGGTATACAAAGAAAAGCTTTGCGACATATAACCTACGCGGTAGCGGGTGTTAATATCGTTAGCAACAAGAGGGCTGCCCAGCAACCACGCCTCGCCAGAGGTTTGCGGCAGCAGGCCAGTAAGCATTTTCATGGTGGTAGACTTACCACAGCCATTCGACCCTAAAAACCCGAAAATCTCTCCTTTACCAATCGTGAAGCTAACGTTATTAACTGCCGTAAAATCGCCAAACTTCATAGTAAGGTTTTTAGCTTCAATCGCGGTTTGCATATGCTCACTAGCCTTATAAGGCTGCACAACTACGCTGCGATGTTCATGCTTTGCGTCTGCCGGCAAAAGCGCAATAAATGCCGCTTCTAAATTGCTGGTTTGTGTTTCACTAAGCAGTGACTTCGGTGAGCCGCTCGCCAGTATCTCACCTGCATTTAACGCTATTAGATGATCGAACTGTTGGGCTTCATCCATATAGGCAGTCGCTACCAATACGGTAATATTTGGCTGGGTTTTGCGAATGTCTTTAATAAGCGACCAAAATTGACTTCGGGCAAGGGGGTCTACCCCTGTAGTGGGTTCGTCTAGAATAAGCAGGCGGGGATCGTGTATTAAGGCACAGCATAACCCCAGTTTTTGCTTCATACCACCCGACAACTTGCCGGCTGGGCGCGATAAAAATGGATAAAGTCCGGTTCGTTTGGTAAGGATATCTATTCGTGCACGACGCTGAGCACGATTGTGCCCAAAAAGTTTGGCAAAAAACTGTAAGTTTTCTTCTACAGACAGCGTGGGATATAAGTTTTTGCCTAAGCCTTGTGGCATGTATGCAATATCAGAACATATCGCGGCGCGGTGTTTTTCATCACGCATATCGCCACCAAGAACCTGCAACTGCCCCTTTTGCATAACTCGCTCACCAGCAATAAGCGACAGCAACGTAGATTTGCCCACGCCATCAGGGCCAATTACGCCTACCGTTAGGCCCGCGGGAATAGAAAGCGCAAGATTGTGAATAGCTGTGGTGCTTTTGTAGCGAACCGTTAGCGAATTGCATTCAATAATGTTGCCCATTAGTCGACAAGCTCAGGTAGGTCGCTAGGCCATTCAGCGGTATCGTTTAGCTTTACCCATACTTCACCCGGCAACCCTGTTTTCACTTTTTCAATGTGCTGCTTTAATAAGTTTTCAGGAATTTGCGCTTTAACCCTGAACATAAGTTTTTCTCGCTCACTTTGGGTTTCAACCGACTTAGGAGTAAATTGCGCTACGTCGGCAACGTAAGAAATGGTGGCCGGAATAGCGATGTCGGGCGCGGCATCTAGCACAATAAGTGCTTCACCGCCCATAGTAAGCTTGCCCACCTGCGAAGCAGGCAAAAAGAATGTCATGTATACGTTTGTTAGGTCGACCAAACTAAGTACACGCCCACCTGCACTAACAACTTCGCCAGGCTCCACTACGCGGTATTGAATACGCCCATTACGTGGTGCTTTTAACACCATATCGTTAATTTCAGATTGGATTTGCGCAATAGTGGCATTGGCAGCGCTGACCGCTGCTTGTGCCGAGTAGTATTGCGCGCGCGAAGCTTCAATGGTGGCGTCAGCCGCTGTCAAACGAGCCTTAGCTGCATTTACCGCCGCCTTTGCGCTTTCAACATTGGTAAGGTTATCTTCTGCCAATTGTTTAGACACGGCGCCTGTTTTTGCCAATTCATTAGTACGGGCAGCATGAGCTTCAGCTGCTTTTAGCTCGGCTTTAGTTTGCAGCAGCGCGGCTTCAAGCGCTGACTTTTCACTTTGGCGCTGTGCAACAGCCATATTTGCAGCTTCTACCGCACTTTTGGCTTGCTGGTGCTGTGCCTTGGCCTGCTGAAGCTGGCTATTAATGGTGGTGGTATCAAGTTTGGCGACCACATCGCCCGCCGTTACTCTGTCTCCTTCGCTGACATAAATTTCTTCTACACGCCCTGCTACTTTTGCAGAAATGCCAATTTCAGTAGCTTCAATGCGGCCATTCCCTGACACCACATCGACATTTTCAGGGCCACTGAAAACAGTACTAAAAACCACAATTAAAAACACAACGAACATAATGGATAGAATAAACGGCGTTTTTTTCACAGTGACGCTCCTTGCGTTCCATAACAACAGTAAAGATTTATAGTGCTAATATTGATTAAAATACACTATTGATGATTAGAATACACTGTTCAGTGTTCTTTTTGTCACATGTTACGAGGAAACATACTCATTTTATATTAGACGAAATTTAAAGCTGTTAAATTTTTAAATGTATAGTATCCATGTTATTTGGATTGAAGTATCTTGTTTTTTTCGATGGCGAGTCTAAGGGAAATACGCATCCATAAAAGCCAGGCTCAAGAATTAACCAATACAATTGCCGTATCGAACGCTCTTAACACAACGAAGCGGCTTCTATTAATCAATCGATGGACAAACCGAAACCAAGGCGTCAGTTTAAAGACGAAAGACTGATGGGCTAAATTAAACATTCTTGGCTAGAAAGTTGTTGTGTTGTGGGCATAGAAAGCACAGAAGGTATTACAGAGGCAAACCATCAATCGTACCGAATAAAGTGGTAAACGGGGAATTTACTGTAGTAACGCCTAATTGTTATTGACAAATAGATATTATCTTCAGTAAACCTAGAATCCGGCATTTACTTGGATGTCATAAACAGAGCATTAATCTGTGACATGGGCAACCAAAATTGACCAACCCAGTTAAGCTACTTTTTTAAATTTTTTCATGTCCACATCATATTGATTTGGACTCCTGTAATCAAGATACGAGTGCAGTCGCTCAGGATTATAAAATGTTGTGATGTAACGCAGTATTTCTCGCGTACATCATAACGAATTTGGTAATGTTTCCAATGCACCAGATCTTGCTTCAAGCTACCGAAGAAACTCTCAACTACACAATTTTCCCAACAATCAACTTTACGACTCATGCTGCCAACAAATTGTTGTCCTCAAAGCACGCGTCGATAGTCTGCACTAGCGTATTGGCTGTCGCAATCCGAATGGACAACCAATCCAGCTTTTGGATTTCGCCGCCATATCGCCATCGTTAGCGCATCACATACCAGTTTTGCTTTCATCCTTGACCCCATACTCCATCCAACGACTTGTATCGAGTACTGGTCAATAACAACTGCCAAATATAACCAGCCTTCTTGTGTCCAGATATAGTTTATATCCTGCACATAAGCTAGATTGGGTGTCCAGCACATTTTCTAATACAGGCAGTGTGTGATTGCTGTTTGTGATAACTTTGTATTTCTTCTTGTAACGGACCTGCACACCTGCCTCTTTCATCAGTCTGTGTGTAAGACGCCTACCGATAGGGTAGCCCAAACAATTCAGTGCTTTTTGCATTCGTCGGCTGACGTAGCTATGCTCACAGGCTTTCACTATCCTGTGCACCCATTTCTAGCTATTTCAACTGCGCTTTAAGCTTTCTGCCTGCTCTGGCGTCAGTTTGCCGTTCCCTCAGAATGCTTGGCCGTCATCATCTTGACCCGACGACCAATATTTTGGTGACTCACATCCAACATTCAGGCGGCTTCAGAGCACGTTTGACCTTGATCTAGCACCGGGCTCGCAGCATCCAGTTTAAATTCTTTCGTATATTGCTTTCTTCCGGCCATTTACATTCTCCAGCTAAGACTTCATTATATCCTTAACTAGCCTGGTCAACTCGATTAAACCACCTCACTATATGTTTGAAACCAGAATGGATAACATATAGCTTTATCGGTTTTTGAGGTTAATCGTAGAGCGTTGAGTACGCCAACAACTTGGCATCATTTAGACGGATAAAACTTTCTTCTTTGAGTCGTTGAAAGAGCGGCGTAAACTCCTGCTCTCGCCCGACATCGAAGAGGAGTGAACAACACCCAAGACGCAGGAGCGGACCAAACACCCGTCTAAGTTATAAGAAACCGCGCCGTAACAACGAAAAATTGAAGGTGCACGTGTCAACGAAGCACTCAAGTAGTTGGTGGATGGGCATACCTGTCTGTGTGCGGGGTTATCAAGAACAACATCGCTCATCAAGTGATTTCCGCGCGATGGGCTTACTCAGAAGCCTGAGTACTCAGAACGTTACGCGTGCGCTAGCCGCCTAAACGCTCTAAATGAGACGTGTTCGCGGCGTGACGACTACGTGCCTAAAGTATGACTTCAGGTGGAGCTGTATTCTCGAGAGACACAGTGCAATGATCTTGGAGCCTTTTTAAGGTAACCGGGTAGATTGCACAGAAGTTAGCTCAGACATAGCTTTTATGAACCTAATTGAAAAACATATAGAAGGAAACGGCTTTTCACTTCAAAACGTCATTTCACCTCGCTGACATACTGATCGGCAGGCTGAAATCTATATGTGCAACATTACCGTAATTTGAGCGTGAAGAATCTCACTATCCTCTGCTAACGGGCCGCCGAAAGCATGACCGATGTCGATGAACTCGGCCCTGCTTGCAATCTGGCAATCCATCCGAAAATGGAAAATTTCTTTACGAATCTACCGACGCTTACTGGAGCATTCGTTATTGGTAAATGAGAGTTAGTGCTGACCTAATCCTTGTCAAACTGAGTGAGTACATAATCTTACATCAGAGACTTATTCACACCTTTCTTAGAGAAAACATGGATAGCCTTCACCTTGAAGACTGTTCTAAGAATTAGAATAAACACACGCTCAGCAATAAGTTGTTTTTCCTGAACTCCTGCTTTCAATCCTCTGGATTCTCCCATATACCCCCAGAGCCAGAATTGTAAAACCGGCCGCAACCATGCTCAGATACTCGCTGCCAAACGTTTGAGATACATGCTTTCCAATAGATGCAGAAAGCGAAACCCCCAGATATATAGCTGAAGTATTCAGCCCCAGAACGATGGATGCGCTAGACGGCGCCGCTTTCACTAACTGATGCTGCAGTGGCACTAGACAGCTCCACGCAATCCCCCCCCAAACGGCAAGCGGCAAAACCGATATGAACGGAGAATAGGTGAGCACTGGCAATAGTAAGAAGTTGAGGCTCAAAACCATGAGACCGCCAACAATAATTGGTCTCGCACCCCATCGGTCGGTCAGCCTGCCCGCGGTAAAGGTTCCAATAGTAGCTGCAACGCCCCAAGCCGCCATTAAAAGGGCCAATGTCTCTCCCCTTCCATTAGTGGCGGGCATAAGAATTACACTGGCATAGGTGTGAACGATGTAGGATCCGATCATTAAAAACAGTGTCGTTCCCAGCACGCCCAATACAGCCGGTTTCGCCACAGAGGCCAGCAAATCCCCGACCATCCTCTTTGCATCCGGTTTTGGAATGGGGGCCAATAGAGTACCAAGCCCGATAGCCGCTGCACCGGCTAGTGCAGCGACAAGCCACATACCCAGCCGCCAGTCACCAAAACTCGTTGAGAGTGCAATTCCCACCGGCGCTCCAATTGCGGTTGACGCACTCAAGCCGGCTGTAATGATAGCCAATGAACGCCCCCAATGTTCCTGCGCGACTATCGCGGTCGCCGCTGCTCCGGCAATTGGCATAAACAGTGCCCCGCCCAAGCCTCCCAGCGCACGACCGGCAATCGCCGCTTCCAGATTTGGCGCCAGCGCTGAAACCACATGGCCTACGGCAAGAATGCTCATGCCCACCACCAGTATTGGCTTATAAGGCAAGTTCACCAACAGAGTTGCTGCGATCGGTAGCATCAGAGCATAAGCGACGGCGAACGCAGCGATCATACTCGCCGCGTCACCAACACTGATATTAAAACTGGCTGCCATCTCTGGCAGAAGGCCTGCCATAACGAAACTGGCCGTGCCAATGGAAAACATTCCTAAAGCCAGGATGAGTAATCTATTCATTGGTTCTTCAAACGCCTGTTACAAGATATCACTCCGCATTGCAGAGCCATTCGGTTAACGAGAAAGCCCGTTCAGTCTGCCGCGACCTCTTCATGACGGGTTTTGTTAGGTTTAGGACCATTAAATATTGACGTGCCGCATACCTTCAGACGTATAACGCTCACCGCTTACCGCGCCTTTCGGTACAATTTCATCAAGGGCAGAAATCTCTTCCGCTGTCAGCGACAACGATCCTGCACTTATATTTTCGTCGATATAACGCTCAGTACGTGTACCAGGGATAGGGATCACATGATCGCCCTGTGCCAGAACCCACGCCAAAGCCAACTGTGCTGGTGTACAGCCTTTTGAATCCGCAAATCTGGTCAGTGCATCAACCACAGACAGATTCTTCTGCAAATTTTCTCCCTGGAACCGTGGTTGAGAGGTACGCCTAAAATCATCGACGACCATGTCGTCAACCGACCGGATCTTACCCGTCAAAAAACCCCGACCAAGCGGGCTATATGGAACAAAAGCCACACCCAACTCCTTACAGGTCTGCAACATTCCGTCTTCTGGATCGCGCGTCCACAGGGAGTATTCCGATTGCACTGCAGCGATAGGATGAATGGCATGCGCTCGGCGCAGGGTCTCAGGGGACACCTCACTCAACCCCAATCCACGAACTTTGCCTTGCTTGACAAGTTCAGCCATCGCTCCGACCGTTTCTTCGACGGGTACGTCCGGATTTAGACGGTGAGCATAGTAGAGATCGATCGTTTCTATACCTAGGCGTTTTAGCGAAGCCTCACAGGCGTTGGCCATGTAAGTCGCGGTATTGTCAATACGACGATCCGCAAGTGGGCCATCGCGTACAATGCCGAACTTGGTCGCCAGAGTGATCTGCTCTCGGTGTCGGGCAAGAAAGCTACTGAGAAGTTTTTCATTACGGCCAAGACCATAGGTATCTGCTGTATCAAAAAACGTTATCCCTTTTTCAAGCGCATACTCCAGCGTTGCAAGCGATTGCGCTTTATCAGCGGGTCCATAGAATTCAGACATTCCCATGCAGCCTAGGCCAATAGCGGAGACAGAGCCCAGTCCGGCACCTAAATTACGAGATTTCATAGTCGTTCCCCTCTTTTCTCTTCCAGAAACCTGCCATAAATGGTTTCAACTAGGAGTATTTACTTACAGGAATGGGTAATCGATATACCCTTCGGCTCCTCCACCATAGGCCGTTTCGACATCAAGCGGATTGAGAGGCGCACCTCGCTCGAGTCGAGTTACCAGATCAGGGTTGGCAATATAAGGGCGCCCAAATGCAATCAAATCAGCGGTATTACTACGCCGAGCTAAAAGAGCCAGTTTGCGGTCATAGCCATTGTTAACCATGTACAGCCCTTTGAAGCGCTGTCGCAAAACATTCAGATCAAATCCGCCTTCAACCGTTCGCGATCCACCTGTCACACCTTCCACAACGTGAAGATACGCCAGATCAATATTATTCAGTTGGTCAACAAGCGCTGTGAAAACCGGCTCAGGGTTGCTGTCACTAAGGCCGTTGGCGGTACTGAGCGGAGATATCCGCAATCCCGTGCGCCCACCATCACAGATCGCAGCAACAGCTCTGGTAACCTCAAGTGTCAGCCGAATACGATTCTCGACCGCCCCACCATAGGCATCAGTACGCTGATTGGCCCCATCTCGCATAAACTGATCAAGCAGGTAGCCATTTGCAGCGTGAATTTCAACGCCATCAAAACCAGCATCCAGTGCATTGCGGGCGGCTTGCTCATAATCCGCCACAATCTCCGTCAACTCATCTACCCGCAGCGCTCTAGGCGTCTTTACTGGTTTCTTGCCCTCAGCGGTGAATGCGTCAACATTGGGGCGAACTGCAGATGGTGCAACAGGCAACAGGCCACCAAGTTGCAAGTCTGGGTGAGAAACCCTACCAACATGCCATAGCTGAGCGAATATGCGTCCACCTTTATCATGAACAGCCGAAGTTACAGGACGCCAGCTTTCGATCTGTTCAGTGGTCCAAAGGCCAGGAGTGAAGGCGTAACCCACTGCCTGCGGCGAAATGTTCAACCCCTCGCTGATGATCAGTCCTGCCGATGCACGCTGCGTGTAATACTCTTGCATCATCGAAGTAGCAATACCTTCAGGCGAGCGCGCCCGCGTCAGTGGTGCCATAACAATGCGGTTTGTCAGAGCGTAAGGCCCTATTTCAATTGGAGAAAAGAGGTCAGTTTCAGGAACGTTAGTCGTATTGATGTTCGAGTTAAGAGTTTTCACGTGTTTTCTCCTTGGGTTGACGCTGCGTACAACGAGGATCTGCAGCCTGAAAAGCAGCGATCTCTTTATCACCAATGGACAATGGCGCACAGCCGTGATCTTTCTCACAAACGAAATCGTATTTAATGCCAGCAGCATGACAGCTCAGGCACTCACGCCCCTCAAAATTTACCGCGTGATCTCCTCGGCTCGTGATCGTGGTGCTCTCTTCAGTCACTGTGAGGGCGAGAAACTCCCAGCCATTACTGTCTGGATATTTCTCACTTGATTGTTTGACCATCGCTTCAAATGGAACGAGTTGCATCACAGTCCCAACAGGATACTCCATATCAGGGACGCGTTCAGAAAAAATATGGATGGCTTCCTTAAGTTTTTCCGGATCAGAATGGAACAAGAAGGTATTACGTACTTTGGGTAAATCATAAATGCAGCCAAACATTTCCGCGGTAACCTGAACGTTATTGTCGGATCGGGTCGAAGCTCCTGCTTGAGTTGGAAAGGCAATGAAAGATGCGGCAAACAAGATTATTATTGCAACCAGTATGGGATTATCTTCAGAACTTAGATTGATTATTCTCATGCGTTTTCTACCTATGTGAACGATGTATTAAACCCTTTACTTCTATTCCAACCTAAGCGGAATAGAAGGAGGCTTCATCGTTGTGCTGGATCAATTCGGTCGTCGTTTTCCGTTATTTCAGCAACGCCAGAATCTCGCGCGCGGCGGCAGCGGATGAGGCAGGGTTCTGACCGGTGACGAGCTTGCCGTCCCGCAGAACAAAGCTGGCCCAATCGGCGCCTTTCTCATAATTGCCACCATTAGCTTTGAGCATATCCTCGACCAGGAAGGGCACTACGTTGGTCAGGCCAACAGCCTCTTCTTCGGTGTTGGTGAAGCCTGTCACACGTCGCCCTGAGACCAAGGGCTTGCCGTCTGTGCCTTGAGTGTGGCGGAATACAGCGGGTGCGTGGCAGACTGCCCCAACAGGCAAGCCAGCAGCCGCAAAGGCTTCGATCAGGCGTTTGCTGTCTGCATCCTCGGCTAGATCCCACAAAGGGCCATGACCACCGGGATAGAAGATTGCATCGAACCTGTCTTCTGTCATCTCGGATAGTTTCACCGTTGTCGCAAGATGCTTTTGCGTCTCAGCATCGCCCTTGAAACGACGGGTGTCGTCAGTTTGCGCTTCCAGACTATCGCTGGACGGATCAATGGGTGGTTGCCCCCCCTTTGGCGTGGCCAGAGTAATATCCGCTCCGGCATCCTTAAAGACATAATAGGGCGCAGCAAACTCCTCCAGCCAAAAGCCTGTTTTTTTACCAGTGTCTCCAAGTTCGTCATGGGACGTGAGTATCATCAGAATTTTCATGTAATTCTCCTATTTTGTGGTGCTAACGCGGATCACGCGCTTGCCAAAGTTATCGCCGTTGAGAAGGCCGATGAAGGCTTCCGGGGCATTTTCCAAGCCACCAATGACCTCTTCGCGATACTTGATTTTTCCACTTTCCACCCAAGCACCCATCTGTTTGGCGAATTCCGGATATAGGTGACCGAAACTGTCAAAGATGATAAATCCTTGAACCTTTACCTTGTTCCGAAGAATCTGCCCCATTAACCAATTCATTCGGTCTGGCCCGCCGGGCAGTTCGGTGGCGTTGTATTGCGAGACCAGTCCACACACCGGCACACGCGCATGCGGGTTCAAAAGCGGGATCACCGCATCCAGAACCTTGCCGCCCACGTTTTCGAAATAGACATCGATGCCGTCCGGACTGGCCTTGGCAAGCTGATCCGCAAAGTCTGGTGCCTTGTGGTCGATGCATGCATCGAAACCCAGCTCGTCAACCGCATAGGCGCATTTTTCCGGCCCGCCTGCGATGCCAACAACACGGCAGCCCAGCAGTTTGCCAATTTGGCCTACGGTTGCGCCGACCGGACCCGTCGCCGCGGCCACCACAATTGTCTCCCCGGGTTTGGGCTCACCGATCTGCGTCAGGCCAGCCCAGGCGGTAAACCCAGGCATGCCTAAGATCCCAAGTGCCCAGGATGGGTGCTCTGGCGAAACGCCAAGATTAGTAACCCCTTCACCATCGGAAAGAGCGTAATCCTGCCAGCCGTTGAAGCTAAGCACCCAGTCGCCCTCCGCGAAGCCATCAAGCTTCGAAGTAACCACTTTGGCAACCGTGCCGCCAACCATGACATCGCCGACCTCAACCGGTGCAGCATAAGAAGGCGCATCACTCATTCTGCCGCGCATATACGGGTCGAGTGACAAGTACTCGGTACGCAAAAGCATCTGATTGTCACCGACAGAAGGAATCGCCTCCTCTTCTAGCCTTAGAGTGTCCAGAGTCGGCTCGCCCGTAGGGCGCTTCGCCAACACGAGCTTGCGGTTTGCGGTGTCTGTTTGTTTCATGTTCGACTCCTCCTACAAAGCAGCTTCAAGAATGCGACGAGCTTCATCGGGGCCGATAGCGTTATGTTCCCCAAGTGCAGTCATTCCATGTTCCTTTAAGGCACTAACGATGTGATTGATTCCGTCAGCATCAACGTCATAGTCGCCTAACCGAGTCTTGATACCCATCTGCTCGAAGAAACCGCGCGTTGCTTCGATTACCGCGTCAATTCGTTCATCATCGGATCCTTCGCGGATATTCCAGACATTGCTGGCATACTGGAGAAGCTTTTCACGCTTAGCTTCGCGCTGATCATCGATCAATGATGGCAGCACAACCGCCAGCGTGCGGGCGTGATCGGTATCATTCAGTGCAGTAATTTCGTGCCCAATCATATGAGTGGCCCAGTCTTGAGGTACACCTGCACCAATAAGCCCATTCAGAGCCATGGTCGCAGTCCACATCAAATTGGCACGAATGTCGTAATCTTTGGGAGTCTCAAGTGCCTTGGGGCCAAGCTCGATCAATGTGCGCAGAAGGGTTTCAGCAAAACCGTCCTGAACTGGCGCGGCAACTGGATAGGTCAGATACTGCTCGGTCGTATGAACGAAGGCGTCCACTACACCGTTGGCAATCTGGCGAGATGGCAGAGTGTAGGTGACCTCCGGATCCAGAACCGAGAACACCGGGTAGCAATAAAGGCTACTAAACGGCAGTTTTGCCTCTTTTTCTGGATTGGTAATCACCCCGCCAGAGTTCATCTCGGATCCCGTAGCTGGTAGCGTCAACACAGAGCCAAACGGCACCGCTTGGGTAATGACTGATCCACGTGAGGTAAGAATGTCCCAGGCGTCACCGTCATACTTTACCGCCGCCGCAATAAACTTGGTGGCGTCGATGACCGACCCGCCGCCAACGGCAAGCAAGAAAGTAACGGCATTTTCGCGAATCATCTCAACTGCTTTTAGCGTTGTAGCATAGCGTGGGTTAGGTTCAATACCTCCAAACTCCAGGATTGCCCGGCCAGCAAGAGCTTCGCGTACTTGGTCCAGCACACCCGTACGTTCGGCACTGCCACCGCCATATAGAATCAAAACTTTCGCATCAGCGGGAACCTGATCTTTCAGCTCCGCAATACTGCCTTTGCCAAACAAAATTCTGGTAGGGTTGTGAAAGTTGAAATTTTTCATATCAGTTTCCTTCAGTTTCAATATGTAAACGGACATCAATATTCCCGCGGATGGCATTGGAGTAAGGACAAAGTTGATGTGTCGCCTCAACCAGTCGCTGTGCGTCCTCGCGGGCCATTCCTAGCAAGTGAGCAGTGATGTCGAGGTCAAGCCCGTATCCACCACCGGATCGTTGGCCGATACCCACTTCAATCGAAGTTTTTGCCCCCTTGGCATTAAGCTTGAGTTGCTTTGCGGTGATCTCCATCGCGCTGTCAAAACAAGCGGCATAACCAAGTGCAAACAATTGTTCAGGGTTTACACCATCTTCATCGCTATCGGGTCGAACCATTTGGACCGAAAAGCTACCGTCGTTCAGGGTTGAAGTTCCTGAGCGTCCGCCCGTTGCCGTTGCCGCAGTTTTGTAGAAAATCTTCATGATCTATCACTCCTTATTAGACCGGTCGACTATTTGATGATAAAAAAATACCTCGGGGGCATCTTTTGGCGCGTCACCATCTAAAATGGCGCGTCAATATCAACCACCGAAATGAGCTTGTGGTTGACAAATTCCCTGATTCCGAGCCCGATCAGTTCTCGGCCGTAGCCAGACCGCCCGATACCACCGAAAGGTAAGTCAGCCTTGGCCATGGTCGGGTGATTTACAAAGACCATCCCAGTAGAAATCTGTTTCGCAACATCAGCACCACGCTTTGGGTCGGCAGTAAATACAGACCCGCCAAGCCCGAACGGTGAATCATTGGCAATGCGTATTGCATCTACCTCATCCTTCGCACGAAACAGCATCGAGACTGGGCCGAAGAATTCCCAATATCGAGCCGGGTTATCTTCTGAAAGATTAGTCAGAATGGTCGGTTGTACAAAAGCACCCGAACTGGGAACCTTTGGCCCAACTTCCGTTGCCGTAGCTCCGTAAAAAACTGCTTGGCGTATCTTGTCTTTAATCTCGTTTGCAGCAGCCTCGGAAGACAGGGGCGCTAACGTCGTGGTAGGATCCGCCGGATCACCTGCCCGAAGCTTCGCAACGCCGGCGGTGTAACCTTCAAAAAATTGGTCATATACGTCATCAACGACGATCATGCGCTTAGAAGAGACACAGACTTGACCGCCATTCCAGTGCCGTCCAAAGACCGCCCAATTAATGGTCTTCTCCATTTCCGCATCGGCCAACACCACAAACGCGTCTGCGCCTCCAAGTTCGAGCGTGGATTTCTTCAGTGCTTTGCCTGCCTGTGAGGCAACAATCGAGCCCGCACCTTCCGATCCGGTCAGCGCAACGCCATGGACACGTGGATCGTTAATGATGGTTTCGATTTGAGAACGTGTCGCATAAAGGTTTTTGAACGCCCCTTGGGGCAAACCCGCCTCCAACATTAATTTTTCGAATGCTGCAGCTGCCTGCGGAACATTCGAGGCATGCTTGAGCAACATGGTATTGCCAGCAGACAATTGTGGCGCTGCAATACGAGCCACTTGGTAAAACGGAAAGTTCCACGGCTCAATTGCCAACAAGACCCCCAAAGGCTCTGCGGACAGAACAGCATCACCTTCATCGGGATTGGCTACTGGCAGCTTTTCAGGCGCCAGTAAGGCTTCTGCATTGTTGGCATAATAGTCAAAGATATCCGCTGACAAGGCGATTTCGGCTTTAGCTTCGGAGACAAGCTTGCCCATTTCAACTGTCAACAACTTGGCAAAAAAATCGACGTCACGACGTAATATGGTTGCGGCGGAGTGCATTACACAGGCACGTTCTGCAAACTCAGTTTCCTTCCACAATAAAAATGCCGCATGAGCATTTTCAATAGCTTGATTAACTTCAGTATCGGTCGCGTCCGGGTACGCTTCCAAGAGTTCGCCGGTGTAAGGGTTTCGTGTTTCATAAGCCATAATTAAATCCTTTCGCGTGGGGCGCGTTTGGGTTGTAAATCTCGAGTTTATTCATAACCCGCAAACTACTAGACCGGTCATCTAGATGACCGGGAAAATAAAAACATGAAATCTAATTGCTTATCATGCCAAGTTTCAGCTTAACCTCGAATAGACCAGTCGTCTATAATTTTTTTGAAATAACTATAATCTTTAAGGGTAACAACCCCTCAAAAGGTCGTTAGTCCGCCTCATGAATTCTCTCGGATCAGTATTTCAACATGCCACACCTTTCCACCATAAACTGGACAGGCCCGTGCCGACGTTATCAACATGTCCCGCATATCCAGAACGATGATAAATTTAGTCCGACACCTTCTCAGGTATTCTGGGCGCCGAGGCAGCCTGCGAATCGTAGGTGGGGTAGTCGACATATCCCTTGTCAGTTCCACCGTACATTGTTGTGGGATCAACCTCGTTCCAAGGCAGCCCTTGCCGTATTCGATACGGTAAATCCGGGTTTGCAATAAACGGCTTCCCAAAAGCGAACAAGTCGCCGTATCCAGCATCAAGCATACGAAGCGCTTTCTCCGGAGTGTATCGGCCTGCATAAATCAGAGCGCCACTAAAAGCACCTCGGAGCGCACTGCAGAAGCTGTCAGGCAATTCTGGTGCATTGTCCCAGTCGGCTTCAGCGATAGAAATATAGGCAATACCCATGCGCTCTAACAATTTTGCCGCTTCTAGGTAGGTTTCGTGAGGGTCTGTTTCAACCAATCCCAGATAAACACGTGCCTCTTCCGTGCTCTCGAATAAGGGAGCAAACCTCACTCCCAAGCGCTCAGCCCCCACTTCTTCTGAAATTGCGGCCACAATCTCTTCCAGGAAGCGCAGGCGGTTCCGCAAACTTCCGCCGTATTGATCCGTCCGATGATTAGTATGCTCTGAGATGAACTGGTTAACCAGATAGCCATTCGCGCTGTGGATTTCTACGCCATCAAAGCCGGCTTCCACGGCGTTACGAGCAGCGCGAGCATATAGCTTCACAAGCTCTTGAATTTCCTCGGTTGAAAGTGCGCGGGGCTCATCCGGATCAGCCAGTGCGCCCTCCCCTGGTGCTGTTTCTACGAACACTTTCACACCTTCTGCACGAATGGCTGAGGGTGCTACCGGAGCCTGTCCGTCCGGCTGAAGAGAATTATGAGAAACTCGCCCTACATGCCACAGCTGACAAAAGATTTTGCCGCCTTCACGATGAACAGCACCGGTTACTTTTTTCCAACCCTCAATTTGTGCCGCTGTAAAAATACCCGGCGTCCAAGCGTACCCCTGACCTCTGGGCTCTATCTGCGTGCCTTCTGTGACCATGAAGCCAGCAGAAGCCCGCTGCGCATAGTAGTCAGCCATCAGATCGTTCGGAATATTTCCTGGCTGAGTGCTTCTTGAACGCGTGAGAGGCGGCAGAACAATACGATTTTTCAGTTCAAGCGAACCCAGACGAAAGGGCTCAAAAAGAGGGTTTACATTCATAACGCTATTTCCTTTAAATAAAGTTTTCATACCGGAGCAAACAGTGCTCCATTACATTAAAAGAGCCCCAGACCGGACTCATTCAGGCTGATAATAATATTTTTCTTCTCGGTGTAACTATCCAGCACCATTTTGTGAGCCTCCCGACCAATACTGGATTTTGTTGCTGGCATCTACAATAATCGTCGGAGAGATAAAGCAACTACGGGCCAGACTCGCAACAACCAGTCGCTCCCGCAATAATTATCCTTGCGCCTTCCTGAGTCGCCAGATCGATATAGCCGAGGATCCTTTCCATCTGTTGCTGGCTGAACTGCCTTCCCATTTGAGTGTTAAGGTCCAAGGATCTCCAACTTTTATCTCCTCAAAACGCTCCTTAAGCACACCAATAAATTCGTCAAAGATAGCCCGATGGACAAACAGTCAAGCGCCGGACTCACACACTTTTCCCTAATTGAGGAAAATCGATATGATAATCCCTTCCAAAGCCTTCTCGATATTCGCATCGGGAACACAATGTTGGCCGATTTTCCACCCAGCTCTAGAGTCGCCGGTATTAGCTTTTCAGCCGCGGCTTTAGCTACGCGATATCCAACGGCTGTCGATCCGGTAAATGCCAACTTGTCGACATCGGGGTGATCAAGTAGCGCTTGTCCAGCCTCAGGACCGTCGCCGGTAACAATGTTGACGGTTCCTTGAGGTAATACTTCGTTAAGAATCTCTCCCAAAGTGAGCAAAGTAATCGAGGTCATCTCTGATGGTTTGATAACAACCGTGTTGCCAGCCGCTAGGGCCGGAGCCAACTTCCAGGCCGCCATCAACAGAGGAAAGTTCCACGGAATAATCTGCCCGACGACACCTATAAGCTCACTCAACACCAAACTCAGAGTCTGATTATCAAGTTGCGTTGCCTCGTCGCTATGCGAGCGAACAACACCCGCGAAATAACGAAAATGATCAACGGCCAGCGGGATATCGATTTGGCTGGATTCCCGCAAAGGCTTACCGTTATCCAGAGTTTCTAAGTACGCAAACTCTTGTGCTCGAGCCTCAAGCAAGTCCGCTATCGAGAGCAACGCGCGCTGACGCTCCATCGGAGATGTGCTGCTCCAACGGGGAAAAGCCTCACGAGCAGCCTTTACAGCCAAATCCACGTCTTCGCTACTGGCCATCTGCAAATGTGAGAATGTTTCTCCTGTGGCAGGGCTAACCGTTGGGATCATCCGGCGAGACCGGCTGTCTACCCATTGCCCGCCAATTAGCATTCGATAGCTAGGCTTAATATTCTCTAGCGCTTTCTCTTTAGTGGCACTATGACTCATTCTCTGCTCCTACCTTTGCCGAAACATCGTTTCCAAACACAATCCATAGCGAACTAGCACTCAAAATTGCGCGTGCACCTGGTACCGAGTCATGACAAGGGCAATGTTACGGTGGTAATATCACAAACAGAAACAGTAATTATTTGTTACAAATACAAATATGAATGATATTAGTCTGATCGACCTAAAGCAGCTACGGGTCTTTAAAGCACTCTTAAAAGAGCGAAACGTGACACGTGCCGCCGCCCAGATGGGCCTTACTCAGCAGGCTGTAAGCGCTCAACTGAGCAAGCTAAGGGACACGTTTCAAGATCATCTATTCTTGCGCTCCGCACAGGGCATCATTCCCACGCCACTCGCCGAACAGCTTGAGCCAAGAGTAAATGCAGTGTTCGAGAGTCTTGCGGCATTAGCACCGCCTGACAGGTTCGATCCTGCCGAGGTGCAAACGACCTTTGCGATATCCGCAACGGATTATGCTGTGGCAGTTATATTGCCCAGGTTGATGGCGAAGGTAAGAGCTCAAGCTCCAGGGCTAAAGCTGATTATCAGGGACTTTGAAAGCGATAGACTGTATCCGCTCCTGACCTCTGGAGACCTCGATCTGGCTTTAACCTTTCCGGCGTTCGTCCCCAATAATTGTCAAACGAAATGGTTGTTCTCCGAGCACCACATCTGCGTAACAAGGAGCGACTCTCCATTGCAAAACCGGCAACTCTCCATTGGAGACATTGCCGACTTGCCTCAGATTATCGTCTCCCCGACAAGGGCAAACCTGATCGGTTCAGCGGATGACTGGTTTGCGAGCAAGGGCTACAGCCGAAATATCGTCATGTCGGTACCGAGCTTCTCAGCTGCACCGGCCTGTATCGCCTCAACCGACTGCATAGCCTTCCTGCCCTCACGCATTCTGCCGAATCCGCTGGTTCGTCCGATCCTGCTCGATGACTCGCCACCCTGCTTCGATGTCATTGCCGCATGGCACCCTTGCTCAAGCCGGGACCCGCTGCACAAGTGGATACTGTCACTTCTCCAGCAGGCATTCCCGGCGCAAGAAAGCACTAAACTATAGGAGTGCCCTGCGGCTACCACTCAACAACGATTTTGCCAAAGTGGCTACCACTTTCCTGAAGCCGAAAAGCATCCGCTAAACGATCTAGAGGGAAACTGCAGTCGATCACTGGGCGAAGATTGTTTTGTTTCAACGCTGCAACGTATTCCTGCTGCTGACGACGGCTGCCAACCACCAACCCTTGCAAGCGAGCCTGTTTGGCCATCAACAACGAGGTGGGTACATCGCCACCTCGTCCTGTCAACACGCCAATCAAAGCTACGTGGCCGCCAACGCGAACCGCCTGCAAGGACTGTGCAAGCGTGCCAGGTCCACCGACCTCAACAACGTGGTCAACACCCCGTCCATTCGTCAATTCGAGCACTTCAGTACCCCAATCAGGATTCGTCCGATAGTTAATAACATCGGTTGCCCCAAGAGACCGAGCCCTTTCAAGCTTTTTGTCAGAGGAGGAGGTTACGATGACGCGCGCGCCCATGGCTCTGGCAATCTGTAAGGCTGCAATAGATACCCCCCCGGTGCCGAGCAACAGCACACTATCACCGGCCTTGATTCCCCCCTCAACCACCAAAGCCCGCCATGCTGTCAGGCCAGCTGTGGTGATCGTCGCTGCTTCGGAATGGCCCCAACACGAAGGCGCATGGGTAAAATAGTGTGCTGGCCGCACCACATACTCAGTCGCGTAACCGTCTATTCCATCACCTGGCGTTCTTCGGAAACTGCCCACATCATCAAATGCGCGACCGTCCTGCCATTGAGGGAAAAAACTAGACACAACACTTTCGCCAACAGCGAACTCAGTCACGCCTTCACCCACAGCCTCGACCACTCCCGCACCGTCAGACATTAGAATTCGCCCATCAGTGGTTGGGATACTCCCATTAGCGACCAGTAAGTCGTGGAAATTGAGGGAGGTTGCATGTATTGCCACGCGTATCTGTCCCACTCCAGGTTGACCAGGATCGGGCAGATCTCTCAGCTCTAATTGATTCAGCCCACCCGGGGCCCGCAGAACAACTGCTCTCATAAGGATTCCCTATTTTTATAAATAGACTGGTCGTCTATAACTGGATGAAAATTTTTACCGATTAGTTCTTTTTTAACCCCAGCAAACCTTGTGTTGCCTCAAACGCAGACTCCATGGGCTCACGGCTGCGTGTGATTTTCGCACGCAAGCTCGCACCCAACCATAATTGATAGAGAGTTGACGCTGTCGTTTTCGCATCCAGATGAGCAGATAACGAGCCATCAGCAATGCCGTCTTCAACCGCTCGGGCAAGTCTTGCGATAACTCGATCTGTTCCCTGCTGCAACACAATACGCATAGTTTCGGATAAATCGCTAACTTCGGCTGCAAGTTTGACCGCCAGACACTTGCCTTTCGGGTCGCAGGCCGACTGAGTTTCCAGCCAGGCTTCCCAGTAACTCATCAATCGCTCTGCTCCGGACAAACCCGGTCGAGAGAGCAGTGCCTCCAGAGACGCTTGGTAGCCGGAAAAATAGCTCTTTAGTAATTCCTCACCAAAGGCCTCTTTGGATCCAAAATAATGATAAAAGGACCCTTTAGGCACATCAGCGGTCTTCAGAATTTCGCTCAATCCGACAGCACTAAACCCTTTACCACTGATAATACACTGGCCGGTTTCCAAGATATGACTACGTACATCGTGAACATTAACTTTTGATTTCATAGGTAGATTCTAAGCCGGACTAGACCAATTGTCTAGACTAGAGACTCTGGTTGTGCACGGAAACCTATGGAAAACAAACGCTCGACCGAATACTTTTATTACGCTTGGCTGCAAGACGGCGGTGCATTATGATTAGACTGGTCGTATATGATGTGAGATAGTAACAATCTAACACTTGAGTGGGTAGTCACCCAGCAAAACCGCCTCTTCACTCATCTCGCACAAATCTTCCGGAGTTATATATGATCCTCATTCATCACTTAAACGATTCGCGCTCACAGCGTATTCTCTGGTTGCTCGAAGAGCTAGGCCTTGAGTACGACATTAAACGCTATGAGCGTGATTCGGTTACACATTTGGCGCCACCAGAGCTGTTGCACATTCACCCATTAGGTAAGTCGCCGGTCATTGAAGACGGCAATTTCATCATCCATGAATCCGGGGCAATTATTGATTATCTCATCAGAAAATATGCTGGAGACCTCCTGCACCCTACTCCTGAAAGCCGGGCGTATGAGCAATATGTGCAATGGCTTCACTACGCTGAGGGATCAGCAATGCTTCCTCTGCTGTTGAAGGTTTATGTTGATCCTCTGGGAGATGGAGGTGCAGCTCTGCAGCCGCGCATAAACAGCGAACTAGATA
The DNA here is from genome assembly GCA_947496235.1 of uncultured Glaciecola sp. Classification (GTDB taxonomy): domain Bacteria; phylum Pseudomonadota; class Gammaproteobacteria; order Enterobacterales; family Alteromonadaceae; genus Glaciecola. Next base: position 562,133 of record CANMCE010000001.1, read on the forward strand.
ATCATTTGGGTTTTGTTGAAGCTTCGTTGGAGGGTAAAACCTTTCTGCTAGATGAACTGTTCAGTGCCGCAGATATCCAGATGAGCTTTGTTGGGGAGATTGCAGGCTCATTTGGTCTATTACACCAACGCCCCAACCTGACAGCTTGGATCAAACGGCTCCAAGCCCGCCCCGCATACCAATCTGCCTTAACCAGAGGTGGTACCTACCGTTTAGCCAACTAGTATAAAACCTGTAGGTCTGATTGAGGTGTTTAGCACCTCTTCAATGGCCGAGCTTTCCCATCAATCTGCTTTGTTAACAGAGTTAATACCATCATGTTTGTTTCTCCAATTGGTTATCTGTTTTTCATTCTCCATGTTTTTTCAAATATGCAAGGCGCAAAAAAAGGGGCCGAAGCCCCTTGGATCAGATATGAACTTTCGGAAAGCCTATGGCACCGTAAACATTCAGAACATCATTCCAATCCCAACTTTTCACGCCGAGTGACGTTGGTATCGGAGGGATTAGGACTTGTGTCAGAACGCCTTTCTGCCAGGCTTTTTTCTTGAGTTCATTCGCTGCATTCAGGCCAGTCTCAGAGAGATCGTGGTCTGCCCAGATGTACAGCATTTTCACATTACTTGGTGGTTCAAACCTAGCCAGTAGCGTTGCATTCACAACCGACCAACATGTCTGTCCCGTAACCCTGGTAACCGCTAAAGCTGTTTCGATGCCTTCAGAAACACCTAGTACCTCACCAGGCTCACCAATCGGAATGGCACCACCAGTGATTGTTCTGTCACTTGGTATCGGCATCATCTTTTTAGGCTTTTCGACCGGCGCTTTGAATCCATCTTCACTTAGGTAGATCCGATGGAACGTGGCCGAACGCCGTTGCTGCGTGACGATTTTACCTAGCAGCGCTGGGTAGCTATCGATAAACAGACCATCTTCATCATGGTAAGGCAAGTTTGGATGAAACCTCAGCACCGAATCCCATTCAGGACGAAGCCGCGTAACAATGCCACGACGATGCAAGTAGTTCCAAACCGGTTGCGCACGAGTATCTGCAAGAGATAACGTTTCTCCCCAAGTTTGATTCAAGCGATGGATAATCGCTTTGTCCTCGTCCTGCTTTCTAGCCCTCCAATCAACTGCGTTACTCGGTATTGGCCGAATAGGTGCTTGTATTTGTCCGGGTTGAATACCAAGAACCTGGCCGATTGCTTCAACAGACTGAGCAAAGTTCCATCCATTAATCCAAGACAACAGTTCAAAACCATCATGAAAAATCCCGCAGGTGTTACAAACGCCACCTCCGGTATATTCAGCATCTTTGAATAGCCTAAAGCCATCACGACCGCCATGAACAGGGCAAGCCACATGACGGCCTTTTCGAGCAATAGCGGCATCAAGTTCTGGCACCAATGCCGCCAAGACTTGAAGCCATTGGCCATTAAGATATGGCCTCACTGTTTCAATCTGTAAAGGTAACGCCATATAACCTCCTTAAGTAAAAAGCCGACTCCTACCACTGGTGGTAAAAGTCAGCTTGGGTCCTGCATTGAGCCGTTTGGTTAATGCAGGAACGTTAGTCAAGCTGGATACCATGTCGTCCTAATAGACACATGATGGAATCACGAAGCACATCAGGATCGACAACCGCAGCCATCGCGCAAACACGAAAGCAAAATGGCGCTATTTCGTCATTTTGAATCCACGACAACACATCCTTGCGCAACCGAGTACTGACACGACCATCCAGCAATACTCGGATCGCATCCAATAGAATGCCTTCGCGTAACTGCCAGATTTCCGTGTCAGACCAAGTGACTGGGGCATCATCAAACTCAAATAGAAATTCGAGCTGTGATGACGTGTGTCGATGGGACTGCTTTTGTGATGTAGGAGAATGGGCAATGCGCCCATTCATTAAAGATAACCGCGTTCAGCAAGCGAAACGCAGCCCTCGGATGCGACCACGACATGGTCAAGCGTTCGAATATCAACAAGTGACAAGGCGTCACGGAGTCGATGAGTTATGCGTTTATCAGCTTCACTGGGCTCAGGATCACCCGATGGATGGTTATGAACCAGTATCACTGCTGCCGCATTAAGCTCTAGCGCACGCTTTGTTACTTCCCTTGGATACACGCTCGCCGCATCTAAAGTGCCTTTGAACAGCTCTTCAAATCGAATAACGCGATGCTTTGTATCAAGAAACAGCACGCCAAAGACTTCGTGCTCATACTCGTGCATCAGTGTTTGCAGGTATGAGAACGCCGATGATGGCTGTTCAATTTTGCGACCTTTACTCAATCGACCACGGGCAAGCTTGAGCGCCATATCTAAAATATCCGCTTCAGTCACTTGCTCAGGAACGATGTAAGTACCGGCTTCTTCGCCAGCTAAGAACTTTTTGTTTTTCATAGGAGTCTCCACAAAAAAAAGCGGAGACGAACCCATGCCCTGAAGGGGACGGAATCGTCCCCGCAGGGTGGTATAATTGATGTGGTTACTGAATTAACAGTTGTTGTGTTACTTCGAATAACTCACGCTTTAGATCTTTGACGTCATTAATCACAATGCTTTGAGGAAAGAATTTCTCAACACTGCGTGTTTGAATCCCGATCCCCAGCAGCTCAAAGCCACTGCGTCTGCACCGGTCAACAATGTCATGCGTGGCAGCCCAATCATCTGGGTCACCATCCGTTAGCACTATCATTAGCTTTCGCTTCTGTTTTTGCGCTAACAAACTGTTTGCCGCAAACCACATTGCTTGTGCCATAGGCGTACAACCTCGTGGTTTTTGGTCAAAACAGGCGGCCCGATGTCGAACCGATTGCTTGGGCAATAACGCGATAGAAACTTCCTGATGAATACCAGGAAAATAACTGACCGCAGGTACAACACCCGGTATGCCTTCCAGTGCCATGGCCAAAGCCAAAGCGGCTTCATTGGCAACATGAAAGTACTTTCGATTACCTTCGCCAATGGGTTTACCCATTGAACCCGATATATCGACCAGCAAGTGCACAGCAGCATTGGGCGCAATGCGAGGTTGCCTTTGAATAAACAATCTCGACTCACCGGCTTGTGAAGCGGCAAGACGATGGGTTGCAACTCGAAGACCGTGCCTTTTGGCATGATTCCGATTGTCCTGACTGGACTGAACCATGCCCCTAAGTCGGGCTCGAATTTGAGCGGACTCAGACGCCGAAAAGGTCAAGATCGCCTCATCACCCAACATAGCGTGCTCTGCTTGGGGCAAACTGAGTGGAGTGACACCCTGATGTCCTTCAGCTTGTTCCGACAACACTTCTGCCACTTGGGCAAAGGTATCGGGTTCAAACTGAGCGGCACTGGCCTCTAAGGCTTGTCGCAAATTGTCAGCTTGATCAGAGTTATCTGAATCCCCCGTTTCAGCAGCATCCCCCATTGCAGACGAGTCTGCTTCCGGGGTTTGACTGTCACTACTGTTATTGCTGTCATTACTCGCATCTTGTCCAATGTCATTACCGTTATCAGCATCCGACTCATCCTGTGGTGGACGAGATTCTTCTTCCAACATGGCAACGATGGCATCGACAAGTTTCAGCACTTCACCTGTAGACGCTAGGCTAGGCACTGCTGTCAGCATGGCGCTTAACCGGCTCATCGCTGCGGCAGGAAAGAGTTGTCTCACTCTTTCATCGACTGCTTGATACAAAGGCGTCAGTGCTTTCTGACCGAGAAAATGGCATCTCAAGCGGAACAACAACCAGGCTTGCAAGTTAGATGCAGGCTCAAGCTGTTCAGGTACACACATCTGCTGAGTTTCCACCATGTACTCAATCACTTGCGAAATACTGCGCCGGGTTCCGGGGTAATCCTTTCCCAATTCGTTTTCAATGCGAACGTCCTCAATGATATTGAGAAGTGCCTTACGGATCGGTTTGGACGACGCCTTCTGCACCATTTCAAAATTAGTATGCCGAATATGCGCCGCTTCATGAGCCAGATAACCCCAAGCTATCTGTTGATAGTGTGGGTCGTCTGGGTTTGCTGTTGGGATCACAATCCGCTCACCATCGGTAAACGCATCTTGTCCTTGAATAAGCACCTTCACACCAAACTTTTCGCCATAAGCGGCGGCAACGATTGGCAGTGCGTTTTTTAATGGATGATTCATGGGAGTCTCCTAATCATTAGGGGGAATACTCCCTCAGCGGGAGCGTTTCCCCGCTGGGAATGTGGATGTTTAAACCTGTGCTTTTAGCTTATCCAGGTCGTATTTTTGACCTAACCAAGCCACCAATTGAGCTGGACTCTCGTGCTGTTCAAATGACGTTTTAAGCTGGTCTAAACTCAGGATGTCATCCAATGTCAGACCGTACTGGTCTTGTAACTGAGTAGACACCTCGTGTTGATATTGCAGCCAGGCCCGCTCAAAAGCGGTTTGCTGCAATGCCATGTTTGGAACAAATACCATGGCCGTGACCCAAACACCTTGCCCGTCCGCATCTGCGATCAGCACAGGGTTCTTGGGGATCAAAACACTATGTGTTGAGTACGACCGTTGTACTAACGCTCGACAACACGCCACTTCTGGTATCGATTCGCTTTCAACAGCATCAGTCACACCACGAAAATGTGGTTCAAACTGGTTCAGTTGGCTGGGGTTATGGATGGTTGATTGCATAATTTCCTCTTACATAGTTCAGAGGACATGCGCCCTTCAGGGCAACATGCCCTCAAGGACGTTAGAAATAAAATGAGTTTGGTACAGTCGAACCAAGGTTCGGTCTGACGGTTGGTTGTGGTATTGCACGTAAGTTATCTGCCTGAGCAGATACTGGCTGTGCGGGTTTAGGTTCAGGTTTGGGCATCAGTTGCCTGATATCCAATTGACCTTCACCGTGCATTCTCATCTTGTCTGGATCAGACAAAATTAAAATGGTCGCCATCAGTTCGTGATAGAGATTGTCTGTCACAGGGCCGGTCTTCGGCAGACGAACAAATAAATTGTCCATCGCTTCAACCATTGGCTGAACTCGGTGATCCAGGAATGACAAACCATCCAACTTGTCTCTTAATCGCTTGAGAGGATTAAGGGCTCGCTGGCTGATTTGATTCTTACCTGCAACGGAACGCTCAAACAGTTCATTGGCATCACGAGCCACCTCCCTAAAGAGGGTGTGTCCCATACCATTGACCTTGTCATCTAAGCCACCAGCTTGTTCAGCTGGTTGCATTCGATAAATGGCATAATCGAACTGAAGCCGTTGTTCCACGTCTTCGATGGGTGACAGCGCACGCCGGATTGCATCTGCAAATTCCGGGTGTTTTGCAACCCAGTCAAAAGTCACCTGATCATAGTTGTCCAAGAACAACTGCTTGCACTGCGCAAACTCCTGACCGATCCGGTCAAGCTCTGGAACAATCTGATCAATTCGGTCTTCAGGGACGGCATAGCCACCTAAAAACCGCACACCGACTTGCTCACACAAGCGCTGTGCTTCTTTCTTAAGCCTTTCAAAGTTCGCCAATGCCTCTGGGTCGCAAATTTTTTTACTCCCTAAGCTGGCAACATCCTTCGGTGGAAGTTGGCTGCCATTGGCTAATCTGAAATCTTCAGGCCTTAGTTTTTTTCTACCGCTCCAGATGGAACAGTCGATGTGACAAATCAAAAGTTTGTCGAGGGTTTGAATACTCATAGTGCATCCTCATGCGAGATGGGGACGCACCACTCCCAACAGGAGCAATGGCCCCCATTTGGGTGGTAGTAGTTGACGCGCTAATGGCAACATCACTATCAGAAATAGTAATTTTGCGAATCAGGCGACGATTGGTTGAGATCGATTTTCGCAGGCATTAAGTCCAGTGCTTCAGCAATCGGGCGAACCCGCTCTAAATCACTGCCTAGCAACCGCAATACATCTTTTTCCAACTTCAGCTGGTCGGATACTTCTATCCCTTCAGGACTCGCTACTGTGAGCGAACACAGAGGTGGTAATTGACGCTTAAAGGCCAGTAACAGCAACAATGGCCACGGGCCATCATCAGTGTTAACAATGCCAGCGCCTTCACCTGACACCATGCTGATTTGATTGGTACTAGGTAATCCGCTTTGGCAAAACCCTAATGACCATTCTCCAATCCTGACCTGGTTATCACCAATGACAGCCAAGCCATAGGCTTCAAGCAGCTTTGCCATATCGAACAACGCTTTTTGCGCCAGCGAGATTTGGCCATTGACGTCCTTGCGAGTACGAAACTCCCAACTGACGTTATTGGCGCACGCGACGCTATCTAGCGCATTTGAGAGTTCAAATGGCCGCCCTTGATGAGCAATGCCGACTTGTCCAACAAATCGATAACCCTTGTTGATTTTCTCATTGATTCTTCGGTCTGCTTCAGCGTTAGGATCAGTCGAATCAATCAATCGCTGCTGCGATAATTGACCGGCTTTTCCAAACCGAACTTCAATCTCCTTGGTATCTGATCCAACGTAAATGGCCCATTCTTTGGCTGTCCCATCAGAATGACTGTAACGGTAAAGAGCAAAGCACTTTTCCATCATCAATCCTCCCAATGGTCACCGAAGACATCAGCGGCAATACGGTGAATGGCTTCTCGTTGCTCCAACTCAGCACGAGCCGTCAAAGACCGAACCAGTGCATACTCCACTGCGTTAGGAGCGCCTTTAAAAGCAAGTGTTAACTTTGCCCAGCGCACCAAGGTCCTAGTGGACATCGTGATACTAAGCTCTGCTCCGCCATCCGCGCCCCCAATAAAAAGACGACGAATGTCACCGGCTACTTTCACCATTTTTTGGCGAAAGACTTCTGGCAAGCCCGGCGCAACATTCTCCAGAATGGCTTCCTCTACAGATGGCTCTGCATAGGTCGCTTCAATGATTCTAAAGCGATCAAGGAAAGCCAAATTCTGTTGAAGCACACCTTGATACAAGCCCGTCTGGTCACCGCTGCCCGCACTGTTACCGGTAGCGATAAAACGAAACTTGTTATGTGGCATGATGATCTCTCCGCCATTTTGTGCGATGACCAACGGGGCACCTTCCAAAATGTCATTGAGCCCAGCCAGTTCAGCAGGCTCAGCAAGATCCATTTCATTAATGATCAGCAAATGGCCATGCTTAACAGCCAGTGCCAGCGGCCCATACACAAAGGTCATATTGCCATTAACCAGTGTGTGGTGACCGATAAGATCGGACAACTCCAATCGACCGTGCGCAGTAATTTGCTGAACAGGCCAATTCAATCGAGAAGCAACTTGGCAAATTAGCGAGGTCTTACCGCATCCAGTGGGGCCAGTAATATACAAACCGTCACCGTCTGGGTTAGACAAAAACGCCAATACGTCACGTAAGTCTTCTTTTCTAAAAACATACTCGTCCTTGCGAACGGGAATGTTTGGATGGGTAGTGTCGGCACTAAATCCTTCCAGAACGAAAGCATCAGGAGCCGGGACATTAAACGCTTGATTCACTTGAACCAAAAATGGAGATTGTTCAGTCATGGTAAACCTCATCTGTTTTGACGAGGCCCCATGCCCCAACAGGGAATGAAGTCCCCGTCGGGTAGTGTGTTGATTGTGGTATGGCTGTGTATGTAAGAGTTCAGCTCGCTCTATCATTCGTACCCAGCATTGGCTACGAGTGAAACTGCTTTCTGATGCACTCGATGTAAGCACATGAGAAAGGAGCCGAAATCGGCTCCAAGTGAACGTTAAAAATAAAATGAGCTCGGCGAGTCACCTGGCAGAACCAAGTTCTCTTGCTCAAGGCTGATTTTGATTGGTGTTTCAACGGGCTGCTCTGGCTTATTGGTGCTGATGCGCAACCGCTCTTGTGGCGCTTTTCGGTAAGCGGCTAAAACCTGTTCATCCAGCTCGCCTAACTTATCGGTGGCCAATTGCTTATAGTCCACCGTGCCCGCCATCATGTAGCGGCTGAGTTTGACCCCAGCATAATCCGCATGAGCGTAGTTACCCATCATGGCGACCAATTTTGACTGAGCTTCTCGCATTTCCTCTTTCAAAGATTTAATGTAATTTTCCAGTCGGACCACTTCGGCATGTGCTGAGCAATACTGTCGAGACAGCGATGTCCAACGGTATTGGGCTTCACCCTTGGGAACAAAACAATCTTGCTCAGGGCATTTTGACGGTTCTTTTTTGGTCTGTACTAACTCCCAAAACTGTAGCGCTGTTTCTTGCAACTCAGTTAAGAACGCCGCGTCTCGTTGTATTTCAAACTCAATCAGTTGATCCTCAAAATAGAATACCAACCAACCACGCGTGCTATTGGCGACCAGTATTTGATGCTGTACTTGTACCCAATACAACTGGTACGCCTCGCTTTGTTCTCGGTGAGCTTGCACATCCTCAAAAACTGACTGGCAAGGACATTTCAGTTCAACGGGTTCGCCCGCATCGTTGATGCCATCAAAGCTGGCTCGAAAGATTGCGTTATGATCGGCTTCGGCACATAACGGCAGAAGAAAATCATTATGCGCATTCTCAAATGCTCGCCTTGCTTGAGGCTCCAACCTTATACCGCGAAGCACATTTGGATTATTCGACAGGTCTTCCGGTAATACGAATCCGGTTTTTTCTGCCCATAATCGCCAAGGTGTTTTGTAGGGTGAACGCCCCATAATAATTGGGGCTTCAGATGCCGTAACCCCTGCAATGCGCCACTGGTGCCATGCAGGAGTACGTTGTGATAGGTCGATAACCTTCATATTGCCTCCTTTGAGGGGATACTCCCCCGAAGGAGAGAACTCCCCTTCAGGGTTAAGTGGTTACTTTGCAGCTTGTACTAACGCTGTTTGGTGCTGAACAACACTTGCTTGAACCGAATCAATTGCCGCTTTACCGGCTTGAATCGAACCTACGACAAGGGCAACAACCAATACCAAGCGAAAAAGTGAGGCTGATTTAGTCATGGAAGATCTCCAAAAAAAGACGAGACCTTCCCCCTGACGGGAGAATAATCCCGCCAGGGTTAGTAAAATGAATGCGTGGCGCTAAGAAGCTAAAGGCTGTGTGAGCGCTTTGGCTGCTTGTTGCTGTGCATTAAATATTTCTTGTTTCGCAAACGTCAGTTCAACACCTTGAAAATGTTCATTGGCATATTCCAATGCACTATTCCAAGCGTTTGAAGCTTCCGCCCGCTCGATAAGCTTGTAAACAAGCCCTCGGGTTCGATCATCAACTTGCTCGGGTGGAATCACCGATGGCTCAACAACGTGTGTTGCTTGGCCTTCGATAATTCGCTCCGCTTCGTCTTGATCGAAAATTCCCACAAAGCCAAACGCAATGCGGGAACACTGGATCATGGATTTATGCCTTAGCATTCGCTTAGTGTGCGTCTGCCATGGACCATCTACACGGTAAGGGCCATTTTTGCCGTTACCTTCAAAAGGCGGTCGATAGACTTCATCCAGGTACTCAGTGATTTTGACTGGGTGCGAACGGTCGCGCCGATAGATGATGCATTCCATCCATTCAGGGCATTCTTTCGCGCCATCCAGTGAGACTTTGTTTTCTGAAGTCTTAAACTCCATGCCATCAAACTGGTCGTGTTGATTGATGATGCGAGACCATCCATCGACACCTACCACTGGAATAATTCCAGCTTGCTTATCAGGGAACGCAAAAATCTCTTTGGTGAAAGGGTTCAAGCCGTACTGATCTGCAACCACCAAAAGCGCCATCATCTGCTCATTGGTCGGTGCACTACCGTCACGTTGCTTGAATGCTGTTGCTTTTAGTGTATCGAACAACTTGTTTGGATCGACACTAAAGCGCTCAGCAAAGCGTTGGATTAGCTTTGGTTTTTCCATTGTGGACTCCGACAATCAAAGTGGGAGTCTGACCCTGACGGGAAAGTACTCCCGGCTGGGTTAAAGCGTTTTCACTCGGTTAAAAATCTGGTTCAGGATAAGTTTGTGCCCAATTAGTTTGGGAGCCTGCATCATCCGCCGCTGATGGCTCAGATGCTTTGTTCACACTATCCAGTAGCAGAAACTCGTCCGCGTCCACTTCGGTCAATCGATGCTTAATGCCATCTTTCTCCCATGAGCGCGTGCGCTGAGGCCCTTGAACAAAAAGCTTCGCTCCTTTTTGGATCAAATCTTTTGCCCTGAGCCCTAACTTAAATCCACCACGATCTCGAAAAACGACCCGATGCCATTCCGTATGCTCTTTGAGCTCATTGGATTGACGGTCGCGCCATTTCTCAGAAGTGGCCAGCGAAATGCTGGTCACCAAATCACCTGATGGATAGGCTCGCGTCTCTGGCTCAGCGCCAACGTAGCCTATGAGTGTTACTTGGTTTTTCATGATGTTCTCCTCGTCTTAGTTGAACTCTGTGCACACAGTCGTTTCTGCCCGGTTAGGCAAAGAAGACTGACAACGCAGATAGGTTGGTATTTCGAGTAAAGCCATGTCGTACTGATGTGGCTCTTTGTAAAACGCAGGTGTCAAACGTGGCATACCAGGAGCTTTAGGCACCGCCATTGGACGACGTTTTGGTGTTGGTGTGAGCAATCGCTTGATTTGAGTAAGTACAAATCGAAACGGGCGCACGCTTTGACGAGCAACCAATCGCAAAAGCGACCAGCTCAGTTTTGCAAGCAACATAATGCCTGCGATTTGGATAATAAATCCGAAGATATATTCCATTGGTGACTCCTTAATTTGGTTGTGAAGGAGTCACCCCCAACTGGGGAAAACTCCCCCAGTTGGGTGGTGAAAAGGCGAACCGTAAGGAACGCATGGTTGAGCATGTAAAAACATGCAGGCTATTTGTTTAAGGAGGCTAGCTACCTCTTAGTACCACTGAGAAAACTCAGCGGTGGGCTTCCTTTGAGCTCATGCTCTTCGGCGCAGATATCACTGAAACAGATCAGCAATATTTGATAGTCAGTGTAACCGTCTTATCCAGACAGGATAGTTAGAAAGATGCCCAATTCTTCCACCTAGCTGAAAGGCCATTACCTCACAGAGGATTAGGCTAGGGACTGATTATTGTCATATCAGGAGCAAACTTATGGCCCAAGCAAAACCCAATTACTCAAAACCCATCTTTGAACAATCATTCACAATTAATAGCTTACAGGCGCAACGTGTCGTTGACCGTGTTTTTAGACGGACGGTCAGTGCGCTCTACGGAATCGATGTCATCCTGCGCATCATTGGCGATGAGAACGAAATTGATGAAGTGGAACAGATCATTAGCCAGCTGATCGAGGATTGCGCTATGGCGGTAGACAACGAACAAGCTCGTTTGGACAAACTGATGGAGTCCAACGGTATCGATGAAGTACCTGACTACACCGATCCGATTACCTTCAACGCCAAAATCAGCTCGCCTCAGGTTGGCCAGTTTGTTGGCTTAGTGCGCAAACTCGATGCGTTGATGATCTCAATGGACACACTCTGGTTGTCTAGCGTGCTTAGCAACAAGCAACGTGTTGATGGCAACTACGCATGGCAACAGCGCATTATCAAACTTGCACGACGCATTATTGATATCGAAATTCGAGCACGGAAATCAGCCCAAGCTAAGGGTAAAGAAGCAGAGGTTGAACAAGCGGTGCCTTTAACCGATGACGATATCAGTGAAGAGGAAACAGATACTCCCTCCAACTAGCCAGCTAGGCTCCCATCACACAGCCCCTCTCGAAGGGGCTTCATATAAAGCACATAAAGTCCACATATGGTTACTCTAACGAATGAAAACCCACTTAATGTAACCAATTAGGCTCGCTAAAACCATCAGTTGACAATCTCACATTAAAGTCCTAAATTAAGAACATTAATTGAGAACATCTCGCATAGTGTAACCAAAGTAGGACTTTATAGTGAAAGGCGTGACAGCTACAGCATTAGCAGAAGAGATCGGCGACAGATTGAAGCAAGCTCGACTAAATAGAGACCTAACACAATCTGAAGTTGCACAACTTGCTGGCATTGCCCGCAAAACGGTTTTGAATGCAGAAAAGGGAAAAGTTCAGCTCGACATCATGATTGCTATATTAATGGCATTAGACCTCACACAGCAGATTGATCTTTTTCTCCCTAAACAAGAAATTTCTCCCTTACAGCTGGCCAAACTGCAAGGCAAGAAAAGGCAGAGAGCCTCTGGCCAGCGCAGTAACAAAGATGAGGAAGCACCAGAATGGTAATGGAAGTCATTACAATAACATACCAAGACGATGTTGTTGGAGCAGTGAGTTTTGACACTGAAAAGGGACTTGGATCATTTGAATATGATCCAGGATTCATAAAAAAAGGTGTCGAGCTGTCCCCAATCAAAATGCCATTATCGAATCGCATTTATAGCTTTCCCGAACTGGATTTCAATACCTTTAAAGGACTACCAGGTTTAATAGCTGACTCCTTACCTGATGATTTTGGTAACGCAGTTCTCAACGCATGGGTTGCAGGTCAAGGTCGTTCACCGGGTGACATTACACCACTGCAACGCCTCCAATATACGGGAAAGCGAGGCATGGGAGCTCTTGAGTATGCGCCAGCTAAAAAGTTACGAAGCTTAAATGCTTCACAACAAGTAGAAATCCAATCGCTCGTTTCTATTGCACAAGAAATCTTAGATTCACGAGGTAATTTTGAAGTAGAACTCAAACAAAATGGCCAAGACGATAGAGAGGCAATGCTGTCTTTATTATCAGTTGGCATGAGTGCGGGAGGAGCACGACCGAAAGCCGTATTAGCATTTAATGAAGATTTCACTCAAGTTCGCTCCGGCCAAGCCAAAGTGCCAAGTGGTTTTACTCATTATTTGATGAAATTTGACGGTGTTAGTGAACATAACAAAAATCAAGAAACCTTCGGTGACCCATTAGGCTATGGAGCAATGGAGTTTGTTTATCATCTAATGGCAAACAAATGCGGTGTCGATATGATGCCATGCCGCTTACTCCAAGAAGGCAACCGACGCCACTTTATTACACAACGGTTTGATCGAATTAAAAACAACAAGGTACACGTACAAACGCTAAACGGGCTTGCCCACGTTGATTATAAAAAGCCGGGGGCATTTTCTTACGCAGAGTTATTTGGCATTGCCAGACAATTGAAGCTTTCTGCTGTTGAAGCTGAGCAGCTATTCAAGCGCATGACGTTCAATATCATTGCTCGAAATCATGACGACCACTCAAAGAACTTTGCCTTTATTCTGAAAAAAGACAAATGGTCTCTCGCACCAGCTTATGATTTAGCTTATAGCTATAAACCTGGCAGTAAATGGGTGAACAGCCATTGGATGAGCTTGAATGGTAAAAGAGATAACTTTGCACGAAGTGATTTCTATAGTTTAGAGAAACTTAGCCCTGTTTTTAACAAGAAAAAGATCGACGATATTATTGATGCAACGATTGAGCACGTATCAACTTGGCGTCAGCTTGCTGGGGAATGGGATGTGCCAAAAACACTGATAGATGAAATACAAGAAAACTTGCGGCTCGATATTTAGTTAGCAGTAAAGTAACTATTCCTGTGAGCAAAAAGGATGGCCTCTTATTTTGCAAAAACTCACCCTAATTTACCACTAAGCTCACTTTCGTCTTACCACTCGTTGCATTTCCACTGAACCACAACCTTCAAGCCTGTAGACCACTAGTTTCATCAATCATCCAGCAATTGAAAACATGTGAACCAATAGTTTCACTGTTCATCCACTACTTTCACGCGTGACGATCATGTTACGTAAAAAAGAGAGGAACACCTGATCTCGGGGCAACGCTTCCTTAATCGATCCTTGTAACGCTAGTCCGGACCAGAGTGCGTAAAGACCTCTTGCGAGATCAAAAACTGGCATAACTGGGGTCAGATTGTGACGATTAATCAGGTTTTCCAACAGAATGGAAAATTCTCGGAGACTCGCCATTTTAACTTTTTCACTACGCTCAGCGAAACTCGGGTCGCGTCGGGAATGAAGTTGCAGTTCAACGGAGAGAAGCGACCATTGTGGATCACGCGCCAGCTCCGACAGGCGGCAGGCCAATCGTTCCAATGCTCCATCGATACCTTCGCTATCTGATTTAGATACTAGCTCTTGCATGAGGGAGACTTCCTGTTGGATATGTCTCTCTATGACTGAGAGCAAGAGTTCGTCTTTGCTTGTAAAGTTAGAGTAAAACGCTCCCTGAGAAAAACCCGCACGTGCACAGAGGTTTCGCAGAGAGGCGGCAATTATTCCTCCTTCTGCGAACATGCGATTGGCGGCGTCAATTAGGCGAACACGGGTTTGCTCTTGTTGTTCACGCCTCGTTAGGCGCCGAGCCGTATACGTCATTTTTAAATCCTCTCAAGCGACGCGCCGTTTTGGCGCGTCGTTATCGTTTTGTTTACTTATCGTTATTAGAAAAGCTGCCGCGAAGCTTGGTAATCCAAGCTCCAATCCCTTTGACTGCCTCGCTTCCTTTACTCAAAATCTCTCCGACTTCCTGTGCCAGCATTTCATGTTTAGAGCTCTCAGAATCTGGTAAGGGGGGTAGGATATGAGCAAAATAAGTCTTATCGAGGAACCAGTGTAACAGACGTTCGCCCATAAAGGGTTTACCATTATTCATCGCCCTTGCACCTTTAATCATGTTTCGGATGTCATATTGTGTTGGGCTAATATCCGGTACCTGTTTAGGAATGTTGAGTAGCTTATAGACTCCAATCCGTGCCGTGCGAATGGAAGTTTCCATAGTAAAAATAATGTCGTTTCTAGTCTCAACGAACTGCCCAACTAGACCTAGATTGGTACACCCTTCAGGTACTGGCTGAGGTCGGTCTCCTGCCGCACGTTTCATAAATTGAGCGGTAATGTAAGGCATGAGGGCGGTGCGGACTTTTGTTCTGGCCGCAACTTCTTCCAATTCGTCTTCTATGCCGAGATGATGGCAGAGTTCTGCGAGAATCTCTTTACCAGTGCATTGCGGCATAGGTTTTTTCACAAAATTTCCGTCTTTGTCCATCAGCAGGCCATATACCCAAACTACCAACGTATCTTCAGGTTGGCCCGGGAAATGTGGCTGACGGTTGATGGTGACACTTAGAAACCAATTAGAATCGGTGAAGGTGATGATCCCACCTGTCACTGTTCGCCCTGAATAAGGATCGTTGACCGAAAGCTCCGTCAATTTATCCACCAGAGGAGAGGATTTACAGGTTAGCGTTGCGGATTCCCATATCGATTGATCAACGTCACCGTAAAACTTCTCTGGTTTACCAAATACGGGGGATTTTTCGGCAAGATTTTTCCAGAGGCTCCAACCGCTGTTCTCGCCTGGATCATGACGGTCTACCTTCAAATCTGGCACCGTATTCATGTCACCATAGGCGGTGTTTTCTGTCATTGACCCGGTGAGTGCAAAGACCAGGTCGCCATCCGCCACGTCAATGCGTTGCTCTTCGCCTGCTACGGCACAGAGTATACCCGTAACTGTTTTTTTGTCGCTAGACTCCGTCATCTCGAGGTCATATACGCGAGTTTCAAGCTGAAACTTCACCCCTTGGTCGCGTAGCATATTAGCTAACGGTTTAATGAAAGTATCGAACTGATTGTATTTCGGGAAGACAAGAACAGACATGTCACCAAATCCGTCAATGGAATCGAGGAAACGATGCATGTAGAGCTTAGTTTCTAATAAGCTATGACAGTTCTTAAAGGCAAACATACTGCGGAAAAGTGACCAAAAATTACTTTCAAGAAAGCCTGTGCTGAAGTATTCCTCAATGGTGATATCATCGAGCTCTTCTTTGCGTTTAAGGAGCAGTCGTATCATTTCACGCTGCTGGGATTTCGAGAGACCGAAGTCGGTGAAATCCATGATCTCTCCGCAGTTATGCATTAATCTGGCTTTAGAATAATTCGGGTCGTTGTCGTTGACCATGCGATACTCATCGAGGACTGAATATCCTTCAGGCAATTCGACCGCGGGTACGTCCTGAAACATATCCCACAGAGTGTCGTAGTTCCAGTTCATTTCACGGCCTCCACGAACGATATACCCGTCTTCCGGGTTACCAGAACCGTCCATGGAGCCACCTTCGACCGCCATTTCTTCCAGAATAGTGATGTTTTCTGGCGGCATATGTGCATCCCGGATTAAGTAAAAGGCAGCGGCCAGACCACCAATACCACCACCAACGATATAGGCTTTTCGTTTTTCCACGCCCGGGGTAGGTAAGGGGCGATGTCTTGCATAGGGGCCGATGAAATCATGCGGTGGCAACGTGTTTGGTGGTCGATGATGCCAGTAACCGGAAGTTGCGTCGGGTTCGTGCTCGAATCCCTCGGGTGCAGTTTTTCTAATCTCGAAGCCTGGAATATTTGGGTTGGCCATGAGCTATCTCCTTTTTTTATAATGATTTTAGACTGAATGTCTAAACACCTTGAATTTAAGAGTAGCATATAATTTCTGGATATCAATTGATATTTGAATTTCGACTGATATTTAAAGTTGGCTTGTCGTAGATCAATATTGCGCAAGTTCAGTGTAATTGATCCGATCCCCCTCATAAGAACTATAATTGAACACACACTCTAAATAACTTATATGGACACCTCATGGCGTCAACCTTTTTGACTCCGATAAGTGACAACTGACAGAATAGTTGCAAGCATATATTCGGCTTCAATGAGCCCTGATGAAAATCCGCACTTCCCGTCCTCATTAGTTCCATGGCTTTTTCAGCCAAGTTATTTACCAGGTTTTCGGGAAGTCGGTTCTACCTGTCAGAACATCAACTTACATTAACAACTTAAGTAAATTTTCACACGGCTTTATATGACTCTCCTGTTTTAACTATCGCCCATGCCATCCGGGCATTTTTGTTCGCTAAAGCGACAATGGCTTTGTTAATGCCACTTTGGCTGATAATTTTTTTCAACCAAATCTGTAACTTATCACATCGTTCCGATGGCAACTCTTTTACCCTATAAACCACAGCTCTGGCACCATGGATCAACAACCCACGTAAATAGGAGTCTCCCCGTTTTGTGCTCCCTAAAAGCCGGACTTTGCCACCACTGCTACGTTCTTTCGGAACAAGGCCAAGATAACCCCGCTCATAGCTTTTTACAGTAGTAGTTTTATTGTGATGCTATCTGATAAAGGGACCGATTGATTATTGTCATGCCATTAGCATCAAGAGCATTTCGTTTTTAGTGGTAAGTTGACTGCAACGAGTGGTAAGACGCTTTGAAATTAGTGGTAAAGAGCGACTGCAAAGAGGTGGTAAGTTAAATGCCATTAACCAATTTCAGGCCATCCCGAGCCAAACAACAATTTAGCACACACGGTTATGGTGAATTATCTGAATCAATTATTCCCCGAAATTTCTTCCGTCGCCTCCTGACGCAGTTTCTGGGCATCCATTCCGTTTAGCCGCTCAATGGCTCTGTCTGCGGCACTTTGACGGTTTCCATCAACGTTTAGCGTACTTCCTGAGCCAGTGAGTCTTTCCAGATCCAGTGACGGTATTTCAGGTAGGTTGCCCGTGATCGACAAGATGCCTATCCATTCATCCAGATTGACTTGGCTCCAATCTACCTGGTTTAACTGACTCGCGGTCAAACCTTCACAGTTTGGTGACTTGGCACTGCCCCAACCAAGACCCAATTGAGGACGTACTTGTTCTTGAATGATCCGTGAAAGTGGCGAAGTAAAGCAGCAATATGACTGCCGTTTTTCAACACAGGCACCTAAGAACCTAGACTTGCAGTAAGAACCTACATAGTGGCAACTCTTCAATACCCGCTTAGCGTTCATCTCAAACTCACTCTGCTCACATTTCCAGATAAGTTGAATGAGGATCATGGTGACCGAATAAATCATGTAGGCCGTCATAACCGTACTCAGAACCGCGCCCGCAGCGCCCCCCAGGGCAAAGTTACCGCCCGAAACGACACCATCGGCTCCAACCGCGCCACCAACGTTGCTAAACAGTGCCGATTGCGCCCCCGAACCAAAGGTCGTACCTACCCATTCAGCCGTTTTGTTGGTCAACACCTGCATAAAGCCAGTCGCAGCTTGCTCCGCTCCCGCGCCAGCAGCCGTTGATGGCCCAGCCCCCATGAGAGAGTCCCATGCAGACACAAAAGGCTCTTTAACCGCACTCCAGGTACTCGTTATCGGTTCCCTGAGCGTATTCCACGAACCATAGATTGCCGAAGACGGATTCATGGCCATGACTGCCGTATCAAGCTTGTTGACCGCCACTATCATCGTGATGTAGTCCGATAACGACACGCCACTTGGCTTTTCACAGCAATCCACTATGCCGCCAACGGCTTTTTTGCACTGGCCAGCATTACCTTTAAAGACCGTACACTCGACGTTATCTTGGCCATCAGCGCCCGTGCATGACATATCATTGGTCATAAACTGCGCCGCATTAAGCATCGCAGCTGCTTCTGCAAAGTTAGCCTGCTTGATTGACTCTGGCTCTAAACAATCTGTGCCCATACAGCGAACTGGCCCCTCACAGTTGTATTGAGTTTCCATTCGAGCATTTTGCACTTCAACGCTTTGTCCGCAGTCATACACCAAACTTTGGATATAACAGAAGCCTTCATGACCAGCCCCGCCTTCAGTGCATTCGGTTCTGACATACTGGCAGGCAGGGTTTTGCTCTAGCGCGGCACACGTATTGGTGGTCGTGTTTTGTCCGTTATTGACGATGGTTTGTGTATTACCATTGGCATCTACCCAGCTATCTGAGCTGCCCATGTTGAACTCTGGATGAGCAGTCGAAGCATTGTAGGTCGCTCTTGCCCTCCAGCATGAGAGCCCCAGTCCATCAGAACTGCCGCGACTGGTTAAATGAGCAGGAGACGAAACTACCGCCGGATAAAGGCTTCCAAGTTTGGCCAACTCGCCACTACCAACCGTTAACCCATCGATTCGTTTTGTGCCCGTATCCAAACACTGCCACTGCACCGCAGTGAACTGATCTGTTTGCATCAAGCATTGGTCTATGCCCGGATCACTTGATTGATGAACAACGTCCTGCTCTAAGTACTTGCCGGAGAAGGTCAATGAAGCTCTCAGTTTCGCAGGAGCCAAACACTTCTGAACTTCTCGGCTGCAAGTATCGAAATCGACTTTATTCCAGCCGGATTCACATCTGGAACGAGTGACTTCCTGAGGTTCATGCCACGAAATAATCGACCCATTGACGACTTTACACAATGAACCAACCAAGGTTCCTTTTGGACAGGTCATTTCAGGGTATTTAATGGACGGTTTCGTCTCAGTCACCGTTTCCTTATTGCCCGTCAGTGAGAGTGTCGTTTTCCAGCCATTTGCCTTGGACGGCGACTCGGTGATTTTTATCTCAGTATTTTGATTATCAAACACTCTCAGCGTCGCGTTTCCAGTTTGCATGGTGCTGCTGTGCTGTGGAACAAAGCTGAGCGTTTCAGAGCTAAAGCAACCGCGCTCAATGGACCAGCTTTGTTGATGGGTTTCAGCGGATACACGTCGCTCTAACTGACACTGAGTAAGCGTGCTGATCTTCTCGCATACCTGGTAATCCGGTACATGCTTGGTTTCAGTAAATGGCGTAATCGTCTGAGTAGGCTCACAGGCCTCAAAACTATTTGGCATAAGGTTGGATACCACACACTTTGGATCGCTGGTTTGCAAACCACAGTCATAGGTATCGGTAAAACGAATGCATTCACCTTTATCATTGGTTTCGGCACATACTGACGACATGAATCCACAGGAAGGATTCGCTTCAAGCACTTGGCAGGCCTGATTTTCAATCCCCTTATAGCTTTCGTCATCCACACTGACTTGTACACGCCGACACAAAGGCGATATGCCAGCAACTGGGCTTGGTGCAAAGTAGGATTCACAAACTGAAACACCATTGACCACCGTACATCCGTTGGTTGAAGACGGCTGATCCGTGCATTGAATGCTGTAGTCTGAAAACTTCGTCGGGATATCCGCTGCTTGTTCGATACAGGACTGTGGTGACCAACTATCATTCATCACCACCTTGGTTGGATCAAAACGCACCTTGATGCGTGCATACCCCTCACCACTGCCCGTAACCGATACGCGAATTTTTACCGGCACTTCTAAACCTGGTTCTACCGCTTTTAGCTTGGCAGTGAGATCGGTATTTGGATTGCGCTCCCAGCTGGTACTGAGCTCGCAGCGACCTGCCGTTTCTGGTGGAAAGTTATTGTTCGGCCCAGACCAGACTTTCTGATCGCCAAGCCACACTTGCATGTAGTCATCCCATTTGGCGTACTCAAGAACGGCTGAGGTAATCGCATCGGGATTCACGACTTTGAGTGTGATGGCCTGTTCAAACACCTTACAACGGCCACTCCAGTAGTTGTCGCCAATTCGTCCTATCCAAACTTCAAGACACCCCTCACCACAAGAGCGAAGGTTCATCGGCCCTGAAACATGCTCAATGATGCCTGCCGTGTAATCGTGAGTAATAGTGCAGCTGTTAACCGCTGTATTGAGCCTGTCACATTGCTGGTAATTTGGGCTGCCTTCACCTTGAGACTCACAGCCGGGGAAGCTTTGGGTTAATTCACATGAGCCAACCCAATCTATCCACGACATCTGTACCGGTGGATGGCCTTGCACCAGATGGTGACGTTACGTCTATGAGTACAGCGCCAGAACCCAAAGCAGAAACACGTAAACAATCATTAAAATCAAAACTAGGGCTGGGCTTATAACATGGCGTTATCAGTTAGCTGGCTCGATGCCAGGTTAAATAAAGAAGCAAAAGAAACCGTAGTAAAAGCCGACCGAGATGGGCTAAGTGCTCGGGTATCGCCCAAGGGCAAAATTGTTTTTCAGTTTCGTTATCGGTTCGATGGCAAGCAACAGCGGGTAGACATAGGTACTTACCCCCTTATGAAGCTTGCTGAAGCCAGGAATGAGCTGGATAGGTTAAGGGCAGTACTTGATCAAGGCCGAAACCCCAAGCTCTACCTACAGCAGGAACGGGCTAAGTATTCTGCTAATCAAAGCTTCGAATCGATTTTTCGAGACTGGATAGACTCTGCCGGTAAGCAAGGACTAAAGGAGAAAACGTGGCACTACCAAAAACGCAGCAGTGAAATATACTTGCTGCCCCGACTTGGCAAGTACCCATTAACTGACATCAATGAATTGTCCTTGCGAAATTGTCTTCGTGAGGTTTCGGAGTCGTCCCCTTCAAACACAGAACGTCTGGTGTCTGTGCTGCACAAGTTTTATGACTGGCTGATTGATGAACAAATTTTGGAAATTAACGCTGCCGCTGGGATCACAGCAAAAAAGGTTGGCGGTAAAAAAGGAAAACGAACTCGGGTGCTAAATGACAACGAGATCAGGATACTTTGGCGCTATTTGCACGAGTCAAAAATCACTGAGAAGAATCGCATCTACATAAAACTGCTTCTCTTATTGGGAGGGCGCAAGGGCGAACTCATTCAAGCTGAAAAGCATCACTTTGACTTGCAATCTGCAATGTGGACAGTGCCCATAGAGATCCGCAAACAAGGTGAGAAAATTGGAGCGCCGATCATGCGGCCATTGATTAGGCCTGCTATCGAGCTGATTGAACTGGCGATGCAGATGAGCAAATCAACTTACTTGTTTCCCGCGAACGGACAAGAAGAGCTTGCCACAAATGGCTTTGATACCACTATTCCTAACAATGTGAAAATCTGGGCTCGCAGATCGCTCGGTATTGAGATGGAACACTGGTCTATGCATGATCTTCGCAGAACGATGCGAACGCGAATGTCTGCCATCACGACGCAAGAAGTTGCCGAGTTGATGATTGGCCACAGCAAAAAAGGGTTGGATGCTATCTACAACCAATATCAGTACCTGGATGAAATGCGTCATGCTTACGACGTTTGGTATCAACAGCTAGAGACCATCATCGAGCCGACAGGCTTTCCATTCAACTGGCGTTTCGGACAATAAAATAAAAGAAAGAGGCTCAGTCCTCTTTCTTTTCATACTCTTCTAGGTCTTCAATGTGCCACAGCTTGTTTCGTGTATTTCGGTTGATACGAGGTTGCGGCAAGCTGCCATCTTTTATTCTTCGCCAAAGCGTCGTATAGCTAATGTGGTAACGAGCCATCACTTCGTAAGACGTTAGAAAAGGGGTTACTTGGTGAGCTACTGCTGTCATCTGCATTCTCCTGAAAATCAATGTAAAGCTATCATCGCCTGATTCATCACTTGTTGATGGTCAGAAAGATGCATGATTTGTTCAGAAGATCAGCCTTATCAAAACACAAATGTTGCTATTAGGTACTTTTCAGCTCAAACCTATGAATAACAAGGGCTACAAGGCGGTTTGTGTCATGAATAGCAATCAACACGCCTAACGAGAAAAATTTGTACACACTGTTTGTACACTCGCAACGATGACACACCAAAAACCACAATGACGAACCCTTTAAATTCATAAGCTTATAAACAAAAAACTAGAGATGATCGCATTTATTCCGCTTTTGTAATGTCGAAACCAAAGTGCCAAAAGCAGGAGGTACTTTCTTCATCAAAACCAGTAACAGCAAGGCCTACAGCCAGATTTGTGTCATGGAAATTTCGCCAAAGGCCTCTAAAACGGAATTTGTACTCAAGTTTGTACACACTTTCCGAGGTTACGCTTGAACATCATTGAAAAGCAAAGAAACGAGAAAAAGACAAAAAGCCTTTAAATTCAGTACGTAGAGATGTGATTGTGGTGTGCAATGAAAGGTGGTTTTAAGCGTTGAAAGGCTGGGCGGCATCCGGGTGCGAGATAATAGCGAAAGTTCTTCGCTTATTAATTTCTTTTAAATAATTGGCGTTTGCCATGTAGCTACAATCCCAATACGTCAAAATAGATTACTAATAAAACTTACCAGCTAAGCTTTTGAAATAATGAGATTTTAAAAGACCTTTCTCGTCTTTTTAGAAAGCAAGCAGAAGTAAGCATTATTAATTTTGTGCGTATTATACAGTTAAGCGCGCCAAAGGCACGTCTGGAATTGCTTTTTTGTCATTTGCATGCAATAAAAATTGCCTCTAGCGCGACTAAATACTCGGAATTATGCAGCTCAAATTACAGTCATATGGGCGTCGAAATCCTATACAGAAGTAACATGAAACAAAATAAACAGCTGATGGTTCTAATATGATTCCAGCGAGTCCAAACAGTCAAATAAGTTGTCCACATTGCCGCTAGTTGCTCTTTTGGTGCATCTCTTAGGGCATTATTAAGCGGTACATTTTTGACCGCAGTGCAGGCAAACATTCCAAAAAAGTATATTAACCCAGCGATTCTTACGTAAAGGTCGTTTGTAAGAAAAACTAGCATCAAACTACTTAAGGTGGAAGCAAAAAAGATGGGCATAAACAAAGATTTTAGGATGACTCTATTAATACAGTTCATACAGACTACTGCGGTATGATCTGGTAATAGAGCCAAACTTTTCATCATAAAACTAGAAAACACAAAGTAAACCCCTGCCATTAAGCCACTACTAACTAGCGTAAAAAGTAAAAGCATTTGTTGAAACATTATGTTGCACCGGTTAATTACTTAGGAATGCCGAGCTTAATAAATGTTGAAAACACAAACTTTGCAGAAATTTCAAGCTACTTGACTGAACGTGCATTTTTTAATGGTTAAAAAAATTACTTGATTAAAATTAAATTCAACATATACTTGACCAATCAAGTATATTTTAAGTTTAAGGTTATTTATGTCTACGACAAATCAAAGCGCCATTGTACGTACTTTATGGACAAGTACTGGCGTAATATCAAAACATTTGGATAACAGCCTTGGAGCTGTACATGGAATAGGGCTAACAGAGTACATGGTGCTTCTAAGCTTATCAGAAGCGCCAAATCAATCATTGCGACGCATCGATATTGCAGAAGCGCTATCAAGAACTGCATCTGGCATTACCCGGCTACTCATGCCGATGGAAAAAATTGGATTGGTTGAGAAACAAGCAAATGAAAGAGATGCCCGAGTGAGTTTGGTTAAACTAACTTCTACGGGGGAATCTTTGCTTAAAAACGCCACTGTCACTTTTGAGAAAAAAGCTGAAACCCTGTTAAAAAATTTAACTGATAAGCAAACGTCGAGTCTATTAAATTTGCTAACCAATATCTGATATTTTAAGCGAGAGCACAGCGTAGACTTTAGGCTGACCGGGCAAAAGTCGCGTTCTCTAAAAGGGAAACTTTTGCCCCACACTATCGCGTAGTCGGCAGGCTTTTAAAGACAACTTTCAGCACGTCACTACCGCGAAAGCGGTAGTCTCCTGAAGACAACTTTCACCCGTCACTACCGCGTAGGCGGTAGTCTCCTGAAGACAACTTTCTACCCGTCACTACCGCGTAGGCGGTAGTCTCCTAAAAACATTGAGCTCAATTGTGGCCGTTCAGGAAAATTTTGAAAATCAGATTATTGTAAAGTCACCTCTTCGGTAAGCAGACACTGAGAAATTAAATAAAAACAATGGAATTTAGAGGAAGTTTAGACTCAGTTTCTTTGAAGAACATTTAAAATGGGCAGCTGAACGCCTGTAAGGCATTGTGTTAGTCCCGATCGGGTTGTTCTGTTATATTTCCAAGATAACTTTGAATTGCTTGCAAGTGTTGATGGTGTTTAAAATCATTAGCGCAACAACAGTACAGTGGCTCATGATAATCCAATCCAAGGTAACCAGCAATTAGTTCAAATTGACTTGTAAAACTAGAAGGCAATTCTGCATCTGTTCCTGTGGCGATTACAGAAATTGGCTTACCCCGCAGTTTACGGCCAAGTTCTTTATTTACTGTCAGCAGATCGGTGAACCTATCAAAGAAGGTTTTAAGCTGGGCCGACATTGAATACCAATATACCGGCGTTGCGAAAACAACAAAGTCCGATAATAAGATTCTTTCAATTAAAGGTATGAAGTCATCAGTGATATTGGCATGTTCGTAATCAAAATAAGAAATTGATAGTTCCTGAAGATCTACGATTTTAGCCTCAAGATTTTCAGCTATTACTTGGGCTAATTTTGCAGTATTTCCATTAGACCTCGAACTAGCCAAAACAACTAAAAAATTCAAATCGATTTCCTTATCGCATAACTTTTAAATAAGAGCCGATAACGCGTGACTTTATTTGTTCGCCATGCGTTAATTTTAAAAAGTACATAGTAACTAGTTACCGGCTTTAGGTAATACTACCAACAATAAAGTAGCCAACGGGCCGAGCAAAAGAGAAATGAAAAACCATATGAGGCCACCTCGGTTTTTGGATTGTGCTAACCCAGCATTAATAAGAGCTAATGTACCCCACCCAACAAAAAAAGGGCCGGTATCTAAAACTTCCTGTGACATGGATACTTCCTTATAAAATATACAATACTTAAAATTAGCCGTCTGAAGCAATTAAAGAATACTAGACTATCATACTAAAAATAAACATTACTCAGCTGGCGCATAGACACAATGACTCCCTGTGAAATGCTAGCCTCCGCATTTTCGTGGGTTAGCTGAAAGCCAGTGCCATAATTA
>CANMCE010000002.1 GCA_947496235.1 uncultured Glaciecola sp.
GGTCTCCCCATGTGAGAGTAGCACATCGCCAGACTCCCATTTAGAAGAAGCCCTAGTCGAGAGACTGGGGCTTTTTTGTTTGTGCTACGCACAAATGAAACGTATTTGCGACGACCGGTGACCGGCGCGGGGATAGTGTGGGGTCTCCCCATGTGAGAGTAGCACATGGCCTCATCCGGTTACCGGGACTCCCATTTAGAAGAAGCCCTAGTCGAGAGACTGGGGCTTTTTTTATGCATAAAAAATAATGGAGCCGTAGTGCATTAATTACACTGCTCTGTAACCCAACAAGCACCAAGCCTCCAGCCATGCTAAAACAATGAACTACGACTCCATTATTTAAATCAAGGGATAGCAACAATGCACTACGACTCCATTGTTAGTGGGGGTTGTTAGGCGTTGACGTTCGTGGGATGTAGGGGCTTAAAAAAATGAACTACGGCTCCATTTTTTGCATTGTTGATTGTGGTGGATGTGTAAGATCTTTTGTTGTGCTTTTGGTTATGCTAATTATTTTTGATTTTGTTAATGTTGTTGATATAAGGAATCCATCCATATAATCAACCTCTAGGTTTAAAAAGTGATAAAGGTCTTCCATGGTATTGGCTTTATATATACGGATCTTTGCATTATTTAATTTGAGATAATTAATTAAATGTTTGTCAGAAAATTCTCTAACTTCCTTTTCTTTTGCATTAGAAAGTAAGTTTGGATGTATGGTAATTAGGCTTAAATTTAACGATTTGAGCCAACTAATGGTGCCTTGAAACTGACCAAAGTTATTAATTGAAAGCTGAATATTTTCTTCTGCCAATCTCAATAAATGTTTAAATATGTTATTTTGCGCACCTTCATTTTTGGGCTCATCAAATTGCAGAATAATCCTGTTTAAATCAAAACTTGCGCCGCGCAAAATATGTAAAAGGTTCTCAAGAAAATGTGCACTTTCAATTGATGAGTTAGATATTGGCAGCAAAAACTTCAAATTAGGTGTCTTTGTAAAATCCCAATTGGATAATAGTGACATGGCTTTTTCGACTACGAACATATCGATTGGACAGTCTAAATCATACTTTTTCGCGATTTCATCGATTTGCTTTTTTGAATACTCATTAAATATTGCTTGCTGATTGGGTAATCTTAACTCGACTAAATCCAAGGTTTTGTCATCTGTATGAAACAGTGGAAACATGCTCAAATGACTATTGTTGTTTCTTAAACTTTGTTTCACATGTTCAACGATTTGTCTTTCATTATTTTCTAATTTTTCAATAGTTTCGTTGTAAAAAGTAAACTGATTTTTACCCGAATGTTTTGATACATACATCGCAATATCTGCGTTTTTAAACAATTTAGAAGCTTTACTATCAATTATCTCGGCTATCGCTCCACCCAAACTCGCACCAATTTTGTAATCTTTTCCAGCTAACTGTATAGGCATCTTTAGATCACTAAGTATATTCGTAGCGAGTTTAGACAACTGCACTTCGCTTGGATTAGCTATAATAATTACAAACTCATCACCTGATAAACGCGTAAATCTATAAGTATTAGGTTTAAATACGGAATGGTGTAGTGCATTTTTAATTATTTCACTAAATGACGTCAGTAAATTATCGCCCTCATCGTGTCCAAAAGTATCATTTACATATTTAAAATTATCTAAATCGATATAAATTATCCCGCATTTTACCGGAGTGGATTCGCTTGCTTCTAATGAATCTAAAAAGCGAATCATGCCGTTTCTGTTTGATATTTTTGTTAGAAAATCAGTTTCTACAACACTGATTAAATCCTTATGATTTCGAATTATGAGTAGACCTATAACGACAATCCAACAAAGCATTACGGTAATAAGAATCGTATTTATGGTAACGTAACTTCCGATAAAAGTGATTCCCTCAACACTAAAGGTATATTCACCTTTAGTTGTTGCATCTAGATGCAATATTTCGATATTGGTGATGTTATTAAAATCAGTAAGGGATTGTTCCGCCGGTAAATCAAAATAACTAATCCACCAACTCTCTACACGAAAATATGAGAGAGGTAGTTTAATTTTGCGTTTGGTCGTAGTAGGGTCAATTAAAACAGCGTTATACTTCGCTGAAACTGGGTCGTCAATTGATGAATATTCAGGACTAAAATTCTTTAGCGCAAATCTTATTTTTCTTGGTAATTTTGGTCCTGTTGCAACTATGTCAATTTCAACTGAATCAAAACCTGATAAATCCAATCCTTCAGCAGAATTAGCACCAATATCAAAAGCAAATCCACAAAGGTTGTTTGGATCGTCTTTTATTACTTCGCAATGTGAAATTAGGTAATTGCCTGACACGAAGTAATTATTCTTTACATTGTCATTTACTACGACAGAAGACAGGACTACTTCTTGTTGTATATCTAACGCATTTAATCGCTTGGTCAATGCGCCTGAGAAATAAGCAATAAGCGGCAAAAAGCTTAGTACAATAAGCCAAAAGATAAATTTTGATGAGAATAGTCTATTCAAATGTAAAGCCTTAAAGCAACTAAAAAACAAAGGCAAAGTAATATTAATTTTATCGGCCAAAATGGCGTTTTTATTACCTAAACAAATTAAAAAATATATATTAAATTCAGTTACTTAGTAAAATTATACTTTAGTAAAAGATTTGCTCAAAATCGAAGAATTATTAAACCCACTTCACAACGTAAATGCCTATTGATACTATTGATCCTTTGCCCATAATTTCAGTTTCTACAAACAAATGTCTTCTAATATAAACGCTATCATTCAAAGACTTGCGGGCCAGTCGGCTTACGAAAAAGGCGTAGCGCTATTTCGTGAGAATGCAGTAATTAATTTTAGAAATGAAAATAATAAAATCATCGCACAAGTCCAAGGCACTTATGTTTATGATGTAAGCTTAACCATCTTATCTGATTCTTTCGATGGCGGGTGTTCTTGCCCGGCTTCAGAAGGCTTTGATTTTTGCAAGCATTGCGTAGCAACAGTGTTGCATTACGAAGAACAACAAGAAAAATACCAGATACTGTTAAACGGTGGTCCTGCAGATAGGGTTAAAGGGTATTTAGATTCTTTGACTGAGGGGGAAGCAAAGCAGCATTTGTATAGCTATATAAAAAGTAATTCTGAAGAGTTAGACAAGTGGGTTCTTTTTGCTGATATAGCGCTAGATAGCTTCGATATAAAGCAATTTAGGAAACGAATCATTAAGGCTTTGCCGTTACGTGACCTATGGCGCTATGACCAAGTAAGAAATTACTTCGATAAAGCAAGAGCACAATTGTCAATTCTGTTTGAAGTTATGGATAGGCTTGAAGCTATGCAAGCGGTCGAATTGGCTGAATTCATGTTGGCCAGGTATGACAAAATTGTGGAGCGAGTGGACGACTCGGGCGGATATAGATTCGGCGTTTACTATTTAATAGAAAAACAATTCATTAAATCTTTCCAGCGTTTAACTATCGAAGACGAAAAAAAGGCTCAAATATTAATGGGACTTTATGATAGTGAGTACTTGCATATTGATTTTGGTGATGTGGGTAAAAAGTTCATTGATTCAACTTCGTCGCCTCTTGCTATTGCTTTCTATGGTAAATTAGAAAAAAGAATCGAGACCATTAAAAAAGACAAAACACAAAGTGTCTCATCTAACATTTACCAACAAATGGTTCATTCTCTAGCCCGTTACGCATATGTGCGAGGTGATTATGATAAGTCTGCAAGTTGGTTGGCTAGCATTGCTAAAACTTTCTCAGATGGATTCACCATTATTGAAGATTTACTTCAAGCCAATCAATTTAAACTAGCCTGTAAATATCTTAAAAATGCCAAAACTCTTGCTAAGCATAAAGATGACATCGACAAACTTAATCGTTGCCAACTTAACGTTAATTTAAATCTGAACGATCTACCCGCCGCTTTAACGGTTGCATGGGATTTATTTTGTTCGACACTTTCGACGGAAGACTTTGAGCGCGTCGCTAACATTAATAAAGAACTTGGTTTTGAAAAAGAGGATTTATATTCTAAAGCTGAATCTGAGATTAAAAAGTCTTTTAAATCTAATGTCCCAGATCACTTAAAAAATTACGCCCCTTTAATTGAGTTTTATATAGCCACAAAACAGTACCAAAAAGCCAGTGATTTAGTGGAAAATCATGAGCTTCCAGAATATCAATTACATGAGTTAGCCTTTGTCTGTGTACAAAATAATCTGGCTGAAAAAGGCGTCGAGTTATATAAAAAACTGATCACGCATTTTGTATTAAAAGGACAGAACAAGGATTACCAATTTGCTTTAGATCTCCTTTTGGAGCTAGAAGAAAATGAAAACTACCTCCCTAACAAGAGACAAAGCTTACGCCAAATTGTTACCGAATTAATGTCGACCCATACGAATAAGCCTACTTTCACAAAGCTACTAGAGCTCAATTTTTCAGAGCTCTAGTAGCGCATAATTTAGTAATAATTATTTAATCAGCCCAAACATTCTCGGTAACCATTCACTGATTTGCGGCACAAATGTAACAATCAAAACGCACACAAACATGGCAATATAAAGTGGAATTAAAGGTTTTATCACTGCTGTGATTGTGGTTTTTCCTATACTGCATCCAACAAATAGCACGCCGCCAACCGGAGGTGTGCACAGTCCGATAGACAAATTCATTATCATCATGATGCCAAAGTGTAAGGGAGACACTCCTAGTTCTGCCATTACAGGCAGTAAAATAGGCGTAAATATGAGTACAGCAGGCGTCATATCTAAAAACGTGCCTACCAAAAGCAACATTAAGTTTATCAATAACAACAAGAGAAGCGGATTTTCAGAGAGCGCTAATATGAATTGTGTAAAACGCTGCGGAATAAATTCATAAGATAACATCCATGACATTGCTGCCGATGCGCCTATGAGTAACATGACGATTGCGGTCGTTTGTACGGAGCGCAATAGAATGTCAGGTAGATCCTTAACGGTTATTTCACGGTAGGCAAAAAGGGATAGTAGTAAGGCGTAAGCAACTGCTATCGCGCCAGCCTCTGTGGGGGTAAATATACCGCTGATAATCCCGCCAATGACTATCAGTATAAGCAATAAACTTGGGATAGCCGCTACTAAATAACCAAAGCTTTCTCTTATTGTGTAGCTTTTTCCACGGGGGAAGTTGTTCTTAGTGGAATAAGCTGCGCAAACTAATAACAGCCCAGCTGCCATTAGAATGCCAGGTAAATAACCAGCCATGAAAAGTGCGGCGATAGACACTCCTCCGCTGGCTAAAGAAAAAATAATCAATATGTTACTTGGAGGAATTAACATACCGGTAGTGGACGCAGTCACTGTAACCGCGGTATTAAAATTTTTGTCGTAACCTTCTTTATTCATTGCGGGTATCATAAATCCGCCTATAGCACTGGTTGCTGCTACCGCTGAACCTGAAATAGAACCAAATAAGGCACAGGAAATTACGTTTACAAAAGCTAAGCCACCTGGAAGTCGACCAACTAATACCATTGCAAAATTGATCAGTCGTTTAGCTATACCTCCTTGCCCCATTAAGTAGCCAGATAAGATAAAAAATGGAATTGCCAATAAAGCGAAACTATCTAGACCCGTAGCCATTCTTTGGGCGATAGTGGTGAGCGCTATATCTGGCCCCATGGTGAACAGCATTGCAAGCATTGTAGAAACGGCAATCGCAATGGCAATGGGAGTACTAAGCAACAGCAACAATACAAAACTAATAAATAATACCAGGAATGAAATATCCATTAGATTAACTCCTGATTAGTAGTTTCAGTTTCCAACTGTTTACTCGAAGTAAATAATTCTTGTGCCGCGAAAAGTAAGAACAACAGACCACTAAGAGGTAAGGCAAAATACACCAATCCCATATTAATCTCCATGGCCGGAGAAAACTGTTCTAGGTGAAAAGACAGTAACATGAGTTCTATACCGCCATACAGCAATACACTTAGGGCAAAAGCTGCCGTCATAGCATGCACGGTTTTCACCATCAAAACTTGTGTTCTATGGCCAACTTTGTGCAAAAGAATATCGACACCTAAATGCATTTTATGGCGATAAACATGAGCTGCACCTAGCAACCCTATCCAAATAAGTAAGAATCTAGCCAGCTCTTCAGTAAAGGAACTAGGGCGTTCTAAAATAAAGCGAGAAATAACTTGCCACATGACATCAACAAAAAGCAATGCCATCAAAAAAATTAGTAACTTCTGTAAAGCTTGGTCGACTTTTTCAATAATATTTTTCATGGTGTTGTACTCTTCGCCGTGTCTAGCTTTTGTATTCGCTTGATAAGCTGTCCGATTGCAGAACCCCTGTATTCATCACGAATACTTTCGGTCTTTTCTACAAAATGAGATTTATCGGCTTGAATAACGGTGACGCCGTCAGCGATAACATTATCAATGGCATCTTGGGTTGCGATTTCCCATAATTCTCTTTGTTTAACAACGGAGTCATTAACGGCTGCTTGTAACCAGCTTTGTTGTTGTGAGCTAAGTGAATTCCAAACTTTTGTGCTGAATACCAAAATATCTGGAATTGAAGTATGCTCATCCAAAACATAATACCTAGCTACTTCATAATGTTTTGAAAGGTAGAAACTTGGAGGATTATTTTCAGCACCATCCACCACGCCTTGTTGTAGCGATGTGTATAACTCTCCCCATGAAATAGGTGTGGCAGAACCACCTAAGGTATTTACCATGTTCACCGCAGATTGGCTGTTCATAACTCGGATCTTTTTTCCGACTAAATCGTCAGGAGTATTTACCGGTGCTTCTGTAGTATAGAAACTTCTACTTCCAGCATCATAATAGCCTAGCCCCATGAATAGATAAGGGGTACCAGCTTGCAACAGTTCTTGTCCTACCTCGCCGTTTAGGACAGACCATAGATGATCGCTAGAGCTAAATAAATAAGGTACACTGAAGACTTTCATTTCAGGCACAAAAGCTTCTAATGAGCTCGCGGATACCTTGGTCATCGGCAAACTTCCAATCTGTAGCAATTCTAAAGATTCCCGCTCTGAACCCAATTGCCCAGAAGCATAAATGAGCATAGACATTTTGCCCTGACTATGAAACTCAAGGCGCTGCTTCATATATTCCATTGCGAAATGGACGGGATGATTCACATCTAAGGTATGTGCTAGTCGAATGACCTTTTGTTTATCATTCTCTTGAGAGCAACTTGAAAGTAAACAGATACTGACAAGTATAAATAACCTTATACAGAACTTCATAATCCTCCTTACTGTCAGGCAAATCTCTAACTATTGACTAAAATTTTTCTGAGACCTAGAGTTTGATGTGTGATAAATTAAACTAAAGTTTAATAATTTGGGTTTAAATCCAATATTTTAACAATATATTATACATATGGTTTACAAATGAAGGTGAACAGATTCTGGTAATCCTCATTATGTTTTCTAGTTAAACTCGCCAACAGGATTGCTAACCTATTTCCAAATTCGGCATAAGTAAGAAATAAAAATGTGAAAGTTAGTAATGCTCGCATAGGTCTAATAATACCGATACAGAAATGAAGAATGGCTTGGTAGTACAAGCTTAATTTGGTTAGTTAACGAAGAACAATTTTGAAAAATCTAAGTGATTAAAAATTCTCAACTTAGGATGATTTGAATGAGTTTCGTAAAGGAGGTAATTTGCGCAGGGCAAGGCTTAAAACACTCACTTTAGTTGCTATAGTAACAATAAGTACAAGTGTATTGGCACAAAATGATTTATTTGAAATTCTAGACACCGATGAAAATGGCACAATCTCAAAAGCAGAAGCAAGTGTACATTCAATATTAAAGGAAATGTTTGATTCCTTAGATGTAGATAAGAACGGCGAGCTTACCTACAAAGAATTTGAAGTGGCGGATCTAGATATTTAGTGCCTAATCGTTTTTGGGTAGCCAGCGCTTTTTCGCTTGGCTGCCATCGATACCAAACACTTCCTCGTATTCTTTTACTCCGTATTTTTGTCTCAAAAGATCTATCAGTTCAGCATTGTTAATTAAATAATGACTAAATCTCTCAACGATCAAGATATGCTTAATTGTAGATAGGTGGTAGCCAATTGGCACATTGGGTAAATTCGGATTAACGACTAAGGTTACGGGGTTGGTACTTTGCTCAATTAAGTGCTGAGCAATGTTGTATTCAATATCAGCCGCGGTTGAAGTGCCTCTATAAAGTGATTGAATGGATTTCTTAAGACTTGATGTTGTTAACGTATCAATTTCATAATCGCTTAAAGGCGCTAACCAAGTGACCGCTGAATAACCATAAGGAATAGCAACAGTAGAAACTTGCTCTAATTCGATATCTCTATTTTCTAATGTTACAAAGGTAGCTGATACCGCATTCACAACGGGTAAGCTAAATATGTTGGGATCTCTGGCATATCGATAAATACTCCACAGAGGATTATCGGGGAAAACAAAATCTACTTGGCCAGATTCCATGGCGTTTTGTAATTTAACCGAGCTCATAACGATATATTCGAATTCATAATTATTCTTTTTGGCGAAACCTTCTAAAATGGTCCAAGCTAAGCCTTTATCTTCATTTCGATTAAAATCAAATAGCGGATAATGATCTAACTCGTTAACGCCAACTTTGAAGACTTTAGGTGGTTTTTCTTTAGCCAAAGAGAAACTAGCAAAACTAATAAAAAGTAAAATAATGAAGCTGCGAATTAACATCTCTTTATACACGGAACTAAGATACCCTAGGAAAGTACACATGGATTTATAAATTTATCGGTGAATTCGCGTATTTCATAAATAAAGACCAGCAAATTTAACTACATAAATATCATTTTCACAAAATAACACGATAATTATTGTCAGTAAGTGCTTACAAATTTTGGTTTTGCCAAATTTTGTTTCAATCTTGTTTCTAAATCAATCTACTTTGGAAAGCACTATAAAAAATTCGAAAATCGGCTCAAGCTATCTAGGCAAAATTTTAAGAAGACAAAAGTTTTTCTACTATTATGAGGGCGTTGTGATTTGTTTGCGTTGATTCAAAAACGGCTGTTTAAATTGCTAATAGTCTCCAGAGTTTTTATGCTGAAATTGAGTAAGAATATTCAAGTCAAATAAAAATTGCAGGCTGATATTTATCTTGCCTCGCGTTCAGATATTGTCTAGCCAATTTTGTGGTTCAGTTGCTGCTATTTCACTAGGTTGTAATGAATTTCAGAATTAGGGACCACATTTTCTTTGAGTGAGCAGAAAATATGAATTTTTGCCCATTGTTTTCTATTCACAACAAATCACAACGTTACAAAGGTTTTCTAATTATTGATATATGTGCTATTTTTGTTGGTGTAGGTTGTTGTTCACAAAAAATCACAAGTAGTTTAAGTGCTATCTACACAGTAATGTATATTTTGATCGGATAACAAAATGACCACGTTAAAAGCTGAAATGGCAAGTTTTGAAGGCCTTGTGTTTGACACTACAAGAGGCATCTTGATAAGACATGGTTCGGAGATAAATCTTGAACCTAAAATTCATCAGTTTTTAGCGCTTTTGGTAAGTCAACCGAACAAAGTTATCGGTAAAGAATCCGTGATTGATACTTTGTGGCAAAGCAAAGATGTGAATGATGAAGCATTGCGAGCTTTGATTAAAAAAACCAGAGAAGTTTTAGGCGACAATGCGCGTTCACCAGTTTTTATAAAAACGATTCCCAGAAGTGGTTACATCTTTCTGCCCAGCGTTTCTTTTTATTCGAAACAAGAAAAGCATAAGTCAAAAATTAAGTTTTTAACCTTTTCAGGGTTAATGTTATGCGTAACCTTGTTGATGTTTTATGTGTTTGTCTTGCCAATTTTCACTGACGATACCATTGAGCCTGCACCTAAAACATCTAATTTATCTGACAGAATGATTTTGGATATAGAAGGTGAAGTGAGTGATTACTTCTTTAATGGTTCAAGAATTCAAAGCCTTTCACTGAACAAAAATACCATAGTCTATAAAACGTTAAACAAAGTTTCTGAGTATCAAGCAAGGTACGAAGAAGAGGATTTACAGCATCACGGATACTCGCTAAACCACCAACAAGTTTATTTTGTTAGAAAACAGAATGACCAAAGTTACATTGATGTGTGGCAATTAAACAGCGGATTTACTTTAGGTCCAACATCTAGCTTATTGATCCCCCAAGATCTTAGTGGCTTATTTGCATTTGATAGCGAACAAGGAAAATTATATTTTCGCCATAACGCTACTGATGCTGACGCATCGAATCTAAATGCTCAATTATATGTGTATGACATAGCGACAAAAACAACTGATCAATTACAGTTACAGACACGTGCTTTTAGTCAATCTACTTATCTTAGTATTAGCCCTGAAGGAAATAGAATTTTTTTACTGGATGCATATCCTTTATCGACCTTGGTGCAAATCTTGGATATGAAAGGTACTTTGCTAGTGGAAAAAAAACTGGGGTTTGCCGCTCGTCATTGGATTTGGTCTGGCGATAGTTTATCGCTCTTATTTTTATCTGATAAATATAAGCTTTACACATGGCGAATTGCCGAAAATTTATTAGATATTATGAGTGAACCCTTTTGGGGAGCATCACAGCTTATTGGGAAGTGCGGAGAAGGTTGTATTACTGGAATAGTTGAAGACGGCGTGCAAAAGATTCTTCAATTTTCTGAAAAAGCAGGTGTTGGTTCAGGCATTCTACTAGGTAAGAAATTATTAGATACGGGATTGGTAACTTCAATTGTTCGAAAAGACAGTACGCTTATTTTTGCAGACATAGATATCAGTCAAAAACAAACGCGAATTCAACTTTTGAATTTAGTGTCTGGGGAACTTTCAACTTTAAAGCTATTTGAGCAACCTGTTGTCATTGAATCTTTAAGTATTAACGCAGATGCTTCCATGTTAGCCGGAGTGCTTAACGATAAAATATTTACCCTAACGTTAAATTCAAATTTGTTTAAATTCGCAAATTTACCTATGCCGAAGACACAGTATCCGCTTTTTGATTTTACTGACGAGGGATTACTTTATTTTTCTTCTATTGATCCTCAAATTGGCAGCAATGTGTTCAAATTCGAGATGGAACAAAGCGTTTATGAAAGAATATCTCAAAATATGTTGATATCTTTTCCTATCAATCAAGAGTGGCAGCTAACCTTAGACACTCAAGGTAATCTTAAGGTCTACAAGGATGAATCATCCATCATAGATGTAAAAATTGACAGCAAAAATTCATTTGCGTTTAATCCGTTAGGTATTAGTTTTATTCAAAAAGATTCCCCGAACATTATTCACACTCTGACGTTTGAAGACGAAAAAATTCATACTCAATCGATGACTCAAGAGCCAAGTGCTCATATGTTGGCTGTTGACCTTTTACATAAGGAATTAATGCTTATTCAAAGCGAAGTTCATAATAGAAAATTGAAACAAACAGCTGGGTTTACTAAGATCTTTTAGCAAATCTGCAGGCTATTTAAAGTCTCTGGATTTACTATCGAGGGTTTTTAATAGATGGGTCAGATCGATTAGTCGACCGGCGATAACATGAGTAACCCCGCCATCTCCTCGTTCCAATATTCCTTTCACTTGTAAAATTTTGGCATTTAAATAAGCCGCCTTTTGTGCACGAGCTGACGCTTGCCAGATAATAACGTTTGTATTGCCAGTGTGATCTTCTAATGTAATAAAAGTGACTCCAGCGGCAGTGCCTGGACTTTGTTTGCAGGAAACAACACCGATAACAGATACCAAGGATTTATGAGGTAGCTTGTGCAACTGATTCGCGGTAGTAAATCTAGGTAACAAGTCAGCATTGGCTAGCAAGGAAATGGGATGTTGATTAATAGATAAACCGACACTGGCATAATCTTCTATCAGATCATCAAATAAACTGGGTTGACGTAAATAGGCTTGTGGCTTAGAGGCTACTTTATTCCCTTGTTTGAATAGAGGTAAGTTGCCCCTGTCATCAAGTAATTCCCAGCGACTAGCAAATCGATTATCGCTGATACTGCTAAACGCATTTGCACTTGCCAGTGCCTGTAAGCAATTGATAGGAATATCTAAATTGCGTACTTGCTGAATGGAATAAATGACATTTTTTTCTCGGTAAGACAGTATTTTTTCTACCGAGCTTTGCTTTAGACCTTT
Source organism: uncultured Glaciecola sp. (assembly GCA_947496235.1). GTDB lineage: Bacteria > Pseudomonadota > Gammaproteobacteria > Enterobacterales > Alteromonadaceae > Glaciecola. Next base: position 12,208 of record CANMCE010000002.1, read on the forward strand.
TACTAAACGCATCCCGAGGCGTATGCCATAGGCTTTTTTATGGGGCACTAATTTATGATCATATTCAGACTGCTGAATACAACAAGGTAACACAGAGATATTATGTCGTTTGGCGTCTTGTACAATTTGCGCCGGCGTATAAAATCCCATCGGTAGGCTATTCATCAATCCGATATAAAATACGGCTGGGTAGTAATGCTTTAACCAAGCAGATACATAAGCTAAAACAGCAAAGGATGCTGAGTGAGACTCAGGAAACCCATATTCCCCGAAACCTGTAATTTGCTCAAAAATACGCTCTGCATATTCTGCTGAGTACCCTCTTTCGGTCATGCCGGTGACCAGTTTTGCACGAAATTTGGTAAGCTCACCATTTTTCTTCCAACTGGCCATGGCTCTTCTCAGTTGGTCGGCTTCCCCACCTGAAAAACCGGCTGCTACCATGGCCAAGGCAATGACTTGCTCTTGAAATATAGGTACGCCCATGGTGCGAGCTAATACTTTTTCAACAGCTTTAGATGGATAATTGATGACTTCTTTACCATCTCGCCTTAATAGGTATGGATGCACCATATCACCTTGAATAGGTCCTGGTCTGACAATGGCAATCTGTACCACAAGATCGTAATAGCAGCTTGGTTTTAGCCGAGGCAACATAGACATTTGCGCTCGTGATTCAATTTGGAATACACCCACTGTATCCGCTCGCTGTACACGAGCATATACCTGTTTGTCGTCCCCCAATTTAGTAATGAATGGAATACTGCAATCCTGTTCATAATGCCGGCGCAATAAATCAAAACTTTTGCGTATTGCCGTTAACATTCCCAGTGCTAGTACATCCACCTTAAGAAGTTTTAGACTTTCCAGATCATCTTTATCCCATTGAATTACGGTACGTTCGTGCATGGCTGCGTTTTCAATGGGGACCAGTTCATACAAAGGACCTGCCGAAATAATAAAACCGCCAACATGTTGAGAAAGATGACGAGGAAAACCAACAAGCTGCTCTACCAAGGTAACGAAGTGTTTAGCTTGAGTCGACATAGGATCTAACCCGAGTTCACAAAGTTGCGATTGCCAACTAATTGCCCGATCTCTACGATTAACGTTTTTGATAAAGAAATCTAAATCGACCTGATTAACCCCTAAGCTTTTACCTACTTCGCGCAAGGCACTTTTGAATCTATAACATACAACTGTGGCGGTTAGTGCTGTGCGCTGACGCCCGTACTTTTGATAGATATATTGAATAACTTCTTCGCGCCTTTCATGTTCAAAGTCTACGTCTATGTCTGGCGGTTCATTGCGTTCTTTAGAGATAAAACGTTCAAATAACACGTCTATTTGGCGCGGGTCAACCGCAGTAATTTCTAAGCAGTAACAAACAACTGAGTTGGCAGCAGAACCACGGCCTTGATATAAAATACCCTTTGCCTTGGCGAATTGTACGATGTCATATATGGTGAGAAAAAAGTGCTCATAAGATTGCTCTTTAATTAACCTGAGTTCTTTTTCTATGGTTGCACGGACGTCGGTTGGTAATCCTTCTGCAAAGCGCTTTTTTATCCCTTCTTCAACTAGTTGCCTGAGGTATTCGGAAGGTGTCATCTTATCTGCGACAACCTCTGCAGGATACTCATAAGCCAGCTCAGATAAACAAAAATCACAAGCAGTGGCTAATAGACTAGCATTTACTAGCCAATTGGCAGGGAATATGCGATTGAGTTTATTTAGCGGGCGTAAACATGCTTCGGCATTTGCTAATGTATTTCTGCCGAGTTCGCTTACTGTGCATCCTTGATGAATGGCTTGTAAGCATTGTAATAATGAGAGTCGAGAAGGATCATGCATTAAGGCCGCAGAGCTTGCTACTATATCCAATGATAGTGCATTGGCGAGGGTTTGACATGCTACTATATAATCTTCTTCGTTGGCGGTTAGCCAGCGTTTTACACATAAGAATAAACGTTCTTTAAAGTGCTTTTTTAGTGACTCCCCCCATTCAAGGTTATTATTTTGGGGAGATTCATTGGGTAACCAAAGGCAAAAGCAGTGCTTAATGGTTTTTAAATCCCATTCGGATAGCTGATATTCACCTTTTTCCGCTCGTCGGCGAGCGTTGGTGATGATTCGGCAACATTCACTATAAGCTTGGCGGTTTGGACAAATGAGGACCATTGTTTGTTGGTTGAGCACAAATTTACTGCCGACAATCAATTTGATAGGTAAATGGTTATTACGGATTTCGGTGTACGCGCGAACCACCCCAGCCATGGAGCACTCATCGGTAATCGCAATGGCCTGGTATCCTAAAAAATACGCCTGACGCACCAGTTCTTCAGGATGCGAAGCCGCTTGTAAAAAAGAAAAATTAGTTTGGCAAACTAGCTCAGCAAAGCTTAGTTGTTGTGGGTTATCAGACAAAGTAGCCATGCAAGAACCATTGATTGTCTGGCGTTTTGTATACCCATACTTGCTGCCCTTGAGCATCTTGACCAACAAAATAATCACGCTGTATTTGTTGCTCGTCCCACCAACCACTAATAATTCTTTCTGGTCCTTTTATGATGGATATTTGATGGGTTAGTAGCTGAGGTTGTGGAAGTAAAATGCCAGGACGATCAGCATAAGCGGTGGATGGTTGCTTATTTCTTTTGTGGCCGACAGGAGATAGCTGACTGCATTTCTCAGGTCTAAAATCTGCGTGATAACTAAGGCTTTTAACCTTATCTTCCCCGAGCTTACTAATGAGTCTTGAAATCAGCGAAAGACCTTCAATATGGTAAGATTTTTGGGCAAACATATCGTCATTGGGAACGGGAGTTATTTCATAATTGACACAATACAACTCGACACCATAGACAGGTGCAGATAACGCTGTGCGTTCAAGTTTTAGTCCAATAATCTCGAGCCAATCACTACTCCGATAAATGGGTAGTGCACTATTAAACTCCAATTTCAAAGGGCTTTCTTCTCGCTGCAATAAATCCAGCGCAATACTCATGCATCTGGCATTACGGACATATAAAAAATGTTCCAATTTACTCAAACTGCGAGCGAGCACGGGTAAGAGTTTTTGCAGATCTTCGATCTCATAAATTAACTCAATAAAATCTTGAAATTCTGTGGCGGGTTGGAAGAAACGCACTTTTGCAGGTGAGTGGCCGCGTAATTCATTGATCACGTTCATACTGTATCGACTGACGCGATTGGCCAATTCTGCCGCAGGTAATTTTTGTAACTCTTTTACCGTATGTACGCCAATGCGAGCGAGTTTTTCAACATCTTTAGCATCTATTTCAGAAAGCGAAATCGTGCACTTCTCAAGCTGTTGCTGAATGGCTTTTCGCTCTTCTGTAATGAGGGTTTTGCCTTGTAGAGCTAATAGCTTTGCCGATTGAATGGAATAAGCGCTGGCAGCTTGATAGTCATAACCATGTTGCCCAAGACAATAACTAATAATGCGCCAATAGCTCTTCAAATCGCCATACAAATGCAACATATTTTGAGCGCGTAAAATGATCCCTGATGGTGGTGAAAGCGCAATATCTGAGGTAATTAAATAAAGGCTTTGAGCCAGTTGTTGAATGGTATTTTCTTCTATTTCAGGCATGTATTCATGCAAGGCTAAATCACTGAATAATAAACTGGCTTTCGCCAATCCCATGCCTATACGAATCCCTTGATTAAAGGCCGCTTGATTGACTTGCACAATTTGATTATTGGTACTTTGATAAATGGCCCTAGGTTTATCAATATCTTGTGTTTCTGATACCTGAGACTGCTCAAGTACATTCAGTTGCAGCATTGGAAAATGCAAATACAACCATAAAGATTGGGTATCAAATTGCATCTTATCCCCGAGCGCTTAATTGTGTAGATTAACAACATTGTGTTGCAGATTAGCTGATTCAGATGAGGTGTATCTGATCGACTTTTTACAACGCAAAGGAAATGGAATTTTTACCGGTGTCTTCGCCCATCCTGCTTTTTGCTTATTGATACCCACCTGAATCCAATCTTGTTGACGTTGCAAAGATAACGACAAGGTTAAAGGCAAGTTTTGCTGTAGTTGTTGGCTATAATCAAACCAAAAACAACGGCAACGCCCTCGTTGAGCGGCCACTTCTAATTTTCTTACTTGCACTTGAGATAGATTTTTTTGCCATACAAACACATTGGCACAAGCACCACTTTTAGCGCATTGTTCAGCGCTCCACAAAGCATCTTCACAGGAGGCATTGTGAATAATGAACAAATGCTCAAGGTCAACATTGTTGGCCAATAAAAATTCGGCATTAATATGTCCCGGAGGAGCAATAAATACCCAAAACCTAGCATCTTTTGTATCTAATTGATGACCCAGTATGTATAGCAAGAAGCTTAGCTCACCACTACCTTGTCGGGAGCCAATGTGCACCATGCCCGTATCTGGAAATCCAGACGAGAGAATATTGTCAAAAGAAGCAAAGCCGGTGGTCGAGCGTTTTTTTTGTTGTTCTTGTTGCTTAGCACAAGTGGCTGACCAAACCCATTGCTTGTTTTGTAGTTCATGCAAAATAGGATTCATAAGCAACCTTAAATACTGTATATAAATACAGTATAAATATTTTACTTAATTGATCAATAGAAGTCCTCGATAGAATTCAAACCTAATCTATAACTAAATGAATTTACTGAATATTATTTTTAAAGTTATGTGAATATAAGTGATTTTTAGAAAAATCACCAAGGTTAATTATTTGTTAAAAAATTATTTAAAAAGTAAATTTAGTAATTTTATTTATTTTCTATGGGCTTAGTATTCACTCTGCTCAAGGGCGCAAAATGAGCAATATAAAAAGATTTTTGACTAGTTTAAAAGGCCTGAATTTATACTTTTCAAACCTTAAAGAGGCATGACAACCGATGAGATTAGCGACACATCAGCTGCAAAAAATACTTGCGTATACCGCTTTAACAGCTTCGTTAGTTCTGCTAGCGGGCTGCGATAATAGAAATGGAACACAACCTATACCAGAGGTAACAGTACCACCGCCACCTGAACCGCCACCGCCTCCACCACCGCCGTCACCTCCACCACCGCCTGAAGAAGGTCCAATGGCGGAAGGCCAAGACAAGTTCCTTGGCAGTGTGTGCTGTGGTAATCAGGCAGTGAATTTTTCTGATTACTTTAATCAGGTAACACCAGAAAATGCGGGTAAATGGGGGAGTACAGAAGCCACAAGGGATGCCTTTGCTTGGGATAACTTAGATGAAGCATACGAGCTTGCAAAAGACAATGGATACCCATTTAAAATGCACGTGCTAGTTTGGGGAAACCAGCAACCTAACTGGATACGAGATTTACCAACCGCAGAGCAGCTTGTAGAGATCCAAGAATGGTTTGATGCGGTCAATGAAAGATACCCAGAACTCGATTATATTGAAGTTGTAAATGAGTTTGATAATGATCCACCGAATGCTGAAAATGATGGTCCAAATTATATTGATGCGTTAAGGCTATTTGCCCCCGAAACAACCACAGAATTAGTGGATGCCTATTTAGCGGATGGATTAACACAATCAGACGCCGAAGCTAAAGCAGCAGAATTTGATTGGATAATTAATGCATTTCAGATGGCCAGAAATACCTTCCCTGCTACTGCTAACTTGATGATTAATGAATACAATGTGATCAACTCACCAAGTAGAACTGCGAAACTAGCAGAGCTAGCGATGCTATTAAAAGATCGTGAACTAATCGATTCCATCGCCTTTCAAGCCCATGCATTTTCACTTTCAGGTACCAGTGCACAAATGCAAACTAACTTAGAGACCCTAGCCGCAACAGCACTCGATATTTACATCGCTGAACTTGATATAGATGGGCCGACCGAGCTAACACAACTTCAGGAATATCAACGCATTTTCCCAATTTTCTGGGAGCATCCGTCGGTAAAAGGTATCACTCTTTGGGGCTATCGTCCGGGCTTGTGGCGAGATGAACAAGGTGCAGCCTTAGTGCGAGAAGATGATTCGGAGAAACCTGCACTCGTTTGGTTAAATAGCTATGTAAGGGGGCTAGAACCTGAAATAGTTGCTCCTGGTGCCATTACAATCTTGGCACAAGACACTAGTGAAGGAACTGAAGTTGTAACCTTAACGGCAACGGGTCCAAATGGCGCAGACATAGATGCCGAAGCAAGTGTGGAGTGGTCATTACTTGGTGGCGACGGTTCACAAGCCTTTGCAATAGATGCCGCTACTGGCACTGTCACGGTAGCTGGCACCTTAGAGTCAGGTGAAAATCATCTATTGGTACAAGTGAAAGTGGATGACCATGTCAGCCGCTTACTAGATTTGGTGGTGCCTGTGGATGGTGAACCAGATCCCATCATAATCACTTACGATTTCGTAAATGACGCTCAAGGATTCAGGGCAGATTATGGGACCACTGCAACAACCGCCCATAATGCTGCTGAGCAGGCTTTGGAAGTGACGCCAGACTGGTCGGCAAATACGCAAAATATCATTGGCCAAATAGCGTTAACCGACTATACCGGTGCCAGTATTGAATACAGCATTACTGTAACCCAAGCTCAAATTGATGGAGGGCTGAGTGCACAGGGATACGTGCAAACCGGAGCGCCAAATTACACCCGAATATACGGTCCTCAAGAAGCCTTAATTGCAGGTACGAATACCTTTACATTTGCACCTGTGGATGATGGAAACGGTAGCCTAGCCTTGATCGAACGTGTATCAATTCAATTTAATGGCCCCTTAACTTCAGGCACTGATGATAAGATTTTAATTAATCAGGTAGTGGTGACTTTACCTGGTAGCTAAAAAACAAAGTGACAAATGTCACATCAAAGTTGTGACATTTGTTTCTACATAGAATGCAACGCCTCCGACACAATATACTCAACAATAGGAGGCACTATGTCAGAACAAACCCCATTGATACAGGTCTCAAATGTATCGAAAAAATTCGGAAAACTGGATGCACTTTGCGATGTCAGTTTGACTATTAACCAAGGCGAAATTATTGCCTTGTTGGGTGCCAATGGCGCTGGAAAAACTACTCTAATCAATCATCTATTGGGTCGATTAACACCCGACAGCGGTAATATCAGTATTGCTGGATACAAGCCCGGAAGTCTTCCCGCAAGACAACGTATTGGTACCATTTTGCAATCGGCGAAAATGCCTGAAACCCTGACCATTGAAGAGCACATAGTGTTGTTTAGTAGTTATTACTTAAACCCTCTTCCTTTGGCTCAAATATTAAATATCGCGGGTTTAACGGACTTGCGTAAACGCAGATTCAAAGCATTATCTGGCGGACAGCAACAACGATTATTTTTTGCATTGGCAATCTGTGGAAATCCGCAAGTGGTGCTTTTAGACGAACCGACGGTTGGACTTGATGTGCAAGCTAGACGCCAATTCTGGCAATGTATCAGAGAACTTGCCCAGCACGGAACCAGTGTATTACTCACCACACATTATTTGGAAGAAGCCGACGCACTTGCCGAAAAAGCCTATTTATTGTCGCAAGGTAAGCTTTTACATGAAGGTACCTGCGATTCCTTAAAAAATAAAATGGGCGGTAAAGTCATTCGGTTTAAAACTTCATCCATGCAAGATTTTCACACTGGCATAGCAGGCATTACCCAAGTTCAATCAAGGGGGCAGTTTGTTGAGCTGGTCAGTCAATGTGCCGAAGACACACTAGGTTACTTATTTGCACAGAAGATAGAGCTACATGACCTTACTGTTTCTCAAGTTTCACTAGAAGATGCATTTTTACAGATGTCATCCAATTCCACACCTGAGCATCAACTAGACAATATTAAGGAGGCCGTATGAGCACGCTAGTATCTAATGAAGTGAAGATGCCATATGCAAAAATAATCAAAATATACTATCTGGAGGCAAAATCAGAATTGCTGAAAACCTTTAGGGTACCAGCATTTACTCTTCCAAGCTTAGTCTTTCCGGTCATGTTTTATGTATTTTTTGGACTGATATTTAATCGCGATGGTTTAGACGGCCAGATGCCAGCATATATGTTAGCGACTTATGGAGTCTTTGGCGTAATAGGTCCTGCACTATTCTCGTTTGGCGTCGGTGTAGCCATAGAAAAAGACCAAGGGTGGTTAGCATTAAAGCAATGCAGCGCTATGCCCATAGGTGCCTACTTTTTTGCCAAAATTATTGCATCATTGTTATTTGGATTAATTATCATCTTGGAGCTGTTTACCCTTGGTGCTTTATTTGGAAACGTCAATATGACGAGCATGGAGTGGGGCCTGACATTAATAAGTTTATTGCTAGGTAGTTTACCGTTTTGCGCGTTGGGACTTTGGTTAGGTTTAACGGTAAAAGGGCAAGCAGCGCCTGCAATAGTTAACTTAATTTATTTACCCATGTCGATCATTTCTGGATTGTGGGTCCCCATCAGTATTTTTCCTGATTGGATGCAGTCATTTGCGTGGGCACTGCCGACTTTTCATTTGGCCCAGTTAACCTTGGCAATTCAAGAGTTTCATTTGGGATACTCAGTCTATATTCATGCAGGAGTGTTGTTAATTATGAGCATCGTCTTTTTATTGTTAGCCACTCGGGCATTTAAAAAGCAAGCAATAGCCTAAGGACACAACATATGAAATACTCAGTATCTACAGTCAACATTTTTAACAAACAGGGATTCTAGGTAGATGGGATTTTTACACCGAATCCACCAATGGTTGCTGCCGCCTAGGCGGCAACTTGGCTTCTTGCCTTACGTCTGGTTATTATACTTGGCGTTGTATTATTTTAATTTTTTCTTCAAGTTACCAAGTCCTCCAGAGCTCATTCTATCTATCCTTGCAACCTTGGTATTTTTAGTTCTGTATTTTTCAGCCTACCGTCGTCAAGGACTTGCTTTAGCTCTGCATATTCTCGCTTTTTTCTTAATTGGTGCTTTATGTGTATTTATTAATCTAGGTGCTAGTGTTTTTATGGTGTACGCAGCCTCTTTTTGTGCTCAGTTTCCAAACGCTAAACACGGCTTTACCGGTGTCCTATTAATCATTGTAGGCATTGGACTTTATGCTCTAATTTTTCAACTACCATTAGTTTTTTATGCGCCTGCCATGTTTTTCGCACTATTAGTCGGTGGGACCAATATCTATTTTGCGGATACCGCGCGCAAAAACTTTATCATTAAAAAATCGCAACAAGAAATACAGCAATTGGCCACCATTGCAGAGCGTGAACGCATTGCAAGAGATCTACATGACCTCATCGGGCATACTTTTTCTTTGATAACCAGAAAAGCTGAACTGGCACAAAAACTACTTAAAATAGATGTGCAAAAAGCGGAGAGTGAATTAGCTGATATAGAGAATGAGAGTCGTCAAGCATTGAGTCAGGTGAGAGAAGCAGTTTCAGGTTACAGAACTACCACTTTGGAAAATGAACTTACCGCTGCTAAGTATTTGTGTGAGGCCGCAGAATTGGAATTTCAATCAGATATTCCACAGCTAGATTTACCCGACCATATTAATCATGCTTTTGCCTATATTTTGAAAGAAGCAATGACTAACATTTGTCGTCATTCAGAAGCTTCTATTGTCAGAGTCTTGCTTAATAGTAAAGACCAACATCTGATGTTCTATATTCAGGATAATGGTAACGCTCAAGATCTATCCTATGGTAACGGACTTACGGGTATCAAAGAACGTGTTGAAAGCTTAAATGGAGAGTTTTCAGTGAATATTGACAATGGAGTTAAATTGCAAATCGAGGTGCCCTACCATGTCTGAGATTCGAGTTGTAATTGCAGAAGACCAAAATATGTTGCTAGGCGCATTAGCGTCAATTTTGACCTTGGAAGAAGATATCAACGTGATTGGAAGGGCTAAAGATGGCGCTGAAGCCTTACAATTGGTAAAAAGTTTACAGCCGGATGTGTTACTGACGGATATTGAAATGCCTAAAATGACAGGATTAGATGTCGCCAGAGAGATCCAGCAGTTAGAGCTAAGAGTTAATGTGATGATATTAACCACGTTTTCCCGTGCTGGATATTTAAAGCGTGCGATGGAAGTTGGCGTGAAAGGCTACATGTTAAAAGATTCGCCAAGTGACCAACTTGCCGGCGCCATTCGAAAAATTCATTCAGGTCGAAAGGTCATAGACCCTGAACTAATTGTCGATGCCTATGATCAAATAGACCCACTTTCAGATAAAGAACGACAAGTGTTAAAACTAGCGGCTGATGGACTTTCTACTCAGGCAATAGCTGATCAGCTCTTTCTTTCTTCGGGCACTGTTAGAAATTACTTATCTAATGCTTCGAGCAAACTTAACGCCAAAAATCGCGTTGAAGCTGCTCGAATTGCTCGTCAAAAAGGTTGGTTATAACCTAAAAAGGCAACGGCATAGGATTACCGTTTAGCATCGCTTGTGCATTTTCCATGGTGAAGGTGAATTCATAACCTTCATCTATCTTGGTCAGCAGACCTTGTTGCACTAAGGCTTCAATTGTAGCCTGAGATTGCTGCGCCACTATGGCGTTTTTATCTTCCTCACTCATTTGGGAGAATTGAGGATTAGCACGAAGTTGACTTCTTAGGGTCATCTCTGCAATGAACAGAGCTGCACCCTCTTCAACTAACAACTTAGCATCAACAACTGCATGCTCAGCCCAAAACGCTGGGTCATCTAAGGTATCGGGTAAAGCTTGAACATCCACAAGTTTTGAGTTTGCATAACCATCAAATTTAGATTCGTTAATTACCCCTTTAATTTGGGGTAGATTCAATTCTGGGTTTGCTTGCAGCTGCTCAAGTACGGAATCTTGTAAAAATGCCTGCATTATCACGTCTGCTTGCTCTGGAGAGTCGATAATATCTTCAGACATTTTCTGATAGGCTTTAAAAAAGCTTCTTTGCAAATTATTAATAGCGTAGTCAAGCTGCAGGTCTTGCATGGTAAAGGTACTGTTTACAAAACTAGCGATTTTAGTTGAAATTAAAATATCACCCAACTCGGTTGACGTATCATAATCGCTATCTAGATCCATAACTACATTGTCCAGTCTAGTTTCTTCACTGGTGCTTGGGTTCACAAAGCTCATGGTGCCGATGCTAATTGTAGCCACACCATTATATAAGGATTGTTCCCATGTCTGCATGAGACCTGCTTCAATGTCTGATTTGACGGTCATATTTTCAACAGACGCTACTTTAGTACCAAAAACCGATACCTCGAAAGAAGATGCTTGGTCACTTTCGTAATCGAAGGTATCCGTTGTTAAACGAGCATTTCCTTGCCAGCCGGTGGTTGAAAACGTCAGTCCGCTCTCTGGATCTGTGTAAGTTAATGCTGGAACCAAGTCACTGTATGAGGTAGTCCCAAGTAAACCATAGATACCTTCAGCAGAATAAATAAAGGCGTTACCCTCTGGCAATTCAAGATTTTCACTGGGCTCAGATAATGTCAGATTCACTTGCCAATCTACCCAGCCTAAGCCTAGTCCAGATTGGGTCAAAACAGGGCCATGTTGAGCTTTTATTGGAACAGTAAAAGACAATGCGTCTTGGTCTGCACTGTTCATCGAGCCGGCTAGCTCACCCATATCTAAGCTAATTACTAAAGAGGCTGAGGTTGAAAACCAGCCCTGCTCGCGGTCTTCTATGCTAGCTTTATAAAAAGGTTGTTCGCTGAGCTTTTCAGCAAAGTAATCTAGTTGATTGTTAAATGAGTTACCCGCAAATTTTGGTCCCACGAGACCAATAACTACGACTAAAAGTAAAAGTGCGAGGAAAAATTTCTTCATTCTACATCCTTGTTTTCTAAGTAATTAAAATTCTGCATTTCAGGGTTAAACGGCATAACACAAATCAAAGGTTATTTACTCCTCTAGTTCTGTCGCTATAAATGTATTAATGTTGTTTTCTAAAATTGATAGAGGAATAGAGCCACTTGCAAGCACTTTATCGTGAAATGCTCTCAAATCAAACTTATCACCTAATGCTTGTTCTGCTTTTGCGCGCAATTCTTTGATTTTTAATTCCCCAATTTTGTAAGACAGGGCTTGAGCTGGCCACGAAATATAACGGTCTATCTCTGTGCGCACATTATGTTCACTCAACGCAGTATTTTCCATCATGTAATTTAATGCTTTTTCGCGAGACCAACCATATAAATGCATTCCTGTATCAACCACTAATCGGCAGGCTCTCCACATCTCATAACTTAATCGTCCGAAATCGTCGTGGGGATCTTCGTACATACCTACTTCTATGCCCAAGTATTCAGCATATAAACCCCAACCTTCTCCGAACGCAGAGATATAAGTATTACGCCGGACTTTTGGTAGATGATCCATTTCGGCAGCCAGTGAAATTTGTAAGTGATGGCCCGGTACAGCTTCATGTAAAGTGAGTGCAGGCAAGGCGTACAATGGGCGTTTATCTAAAGCATAGGTATTGACCCAATAATAACCTGGCTGATCGTCACGACGGGGAGAAATATAGCGACCTGTTGTGTACTTAGGCGCTATGCTATCTGGTACTGCTTCAACGCCATAAGGTGTGCGAGGTAATTTATAAAACAGCTTAGGTAATTTGGCATCAATTTTTTTCGCAATATAAGACGCATTAATTATGAGCTCTTCGGGCGTTTCTGCATAAAACAATGGGCTTGTTCTAAGATAATTAATAAAGGCATTAATATCACCATCAAATTCTAATTCATCCACAATACCTTGCATTTCCGCGCGGATACGAGCGACTTCTTTTAAGCCCATTTGGTGAATTTCTTCAGCGCTCAAATCCGTGGTGGTGTAATAACGAATTCTGTTGTTATAAAATTCTTCACCCTGAGGCCAGGTTTTCGCTGCTATATCGTCTTTAGCCGACGGTTTATAGGTGTTGACGAAAAAGTCGTAGAAATTTTTATAAGCACCCGAAGCAGCATTGATTGCCTGCTTTAGCTGCTCTGTTTGCTTATCGGTTAAGGTAAGTTGGCTATTTTTAACCGGGGCATAAAATGGATGTTGCTTAAACTTCTTATCAAAATAAGGAGTGATGGTGTCTTCGTAACCCACTAACACGGCTTTTGGTTGTACATGAGCGTGGGCAATTCCCTGCTTCATGTAAGCAATATTGTGTTCGAACTGAACAGGTACTGCAGATAGCATCTTGATGAAGTTGTTTAGGCCTTCTTGGTTTTTTATAGAGAAATTCGAAATTGATGAGGCAATACTGCTGTGAAAACCATATTCAGACGTTATTGGGACTCGATATTCATGAAACTCAAATTGATCAACATAGTTCTGTAATCGATATTTTTGCATGTATACCGATATATTTTCATCGTCTGTGAGCTGATCGCTTTCTATTTCGTCCAGTTGTTGTAGAAAAGTTTTGAACTTCAGGTTGCGAGCGCTCATTGCCGGCATAGTAATATCGGTAAAATAGGAATCTGACGCGACACCTTCTGCTCTTGCTAAGTTAGGAAACTGAGAAACTTCATAAGACCAAATTTCATCCAGTAGTTGGCTTAAATTTTCCGAAGCTGTGGTGGCAAGTGCTTGGTGTGTACTCACCAGTAAAAGCACTAGAGTACTAACCATGGACAACTTCTTAAGTCCTTTCATCTTCATGTTACCTGCCTTTAAGAATTATTTTTTTGGGGTGTAGATGGGCGAATTAATTGCGGTTACTTTATCAGAAAGCTGCGTGATTTTCGCGCTTCCTTGTTTCGCTACCTGATCTATACGCAAAACATTGTGCATTGGCACAAAAGTTCTTTCTACATCTGCAAATTCGTCTTTTAGTTTCTCATGACTGGGATCCAGCACAATTTCTGTGTGGTTATTCCACACAAAATCGCCAATTTCAATAAATCCAAAGATTGAACTGGTAGTCAGCTCCTTCACAAAAACTTCGTAGCGTTGTCCATTACTGATAAATTGTACTTTATAAATAGGAGATTTTTGACTCATACAACCGATAACCTCTAACCGTCTAATACCGATTTATTAATGTATAGAATAGCCTATAAATGGCGTTATTTCATAGGCTTTCAAGGCTTGATAGGTTATTTATTCATTCTTTCAATCGAGTCTTATGGCATGGGGGGAGTTACACCTAATTTTAAAAGACGCTGTGAACCCATCCATGGGCGCTCTACGAAATCATCCATGATTTCGAAGCTTTTAAAATTAGGTGTAACTCCCCCCATGCCATAACTACCATGATTACCTAGCTTTTAAATTTGGCTATTACTTCTCCACGTCTTTTGCTATAAAAAGATCACAATATACGAGGTCAAATCGAAGTTGCGGGTGATTCGAATAGCGCTTGAATCAAGGTATGAATATCTTCTTTACCTTGTTTTAAGTTGGCTGAGACAGCAAAACTTTGAGTAAGAAAAGTTAATTGTAAGGCTTCTTTTTCCACGTTTAGTTGTGGGCTAAGTTCGCCAGAAATTTGCGCTTTTTCTAATGTGCCGATTAACTGTTGAGTTAGGTTATCGTAGAAGTGGCGCCCAAGACCTTGAATAGTTTCGCTTTGATGTCCTACTTCCATGAGCATTTTGACGAGCAAGCAACCATTGGGAGTTATGACCTTTTCATAAGCATTAAAATAACTCGATATTGACTGATAAACTGAGCTTCCTGTACTAAACTGAGAAAACAGCGGATTGAGTTTGTGCTCAATGTAGTGGGCGACCAAGGCTTCGAAAAAGCGTATTTTGGTATCAAAGTGTTGATAAAAGGCACGGCGATTAAAGCCCGTTTTTTCGAGCAAGGTTTGCATATTACAGCCTGCAAAGCCTCGTTCAAGTACAACTGGGAGCGCGTAGTCTAAGACTAGCTCAAGCTGATACTTAGGTTTTTGTGACATGTTATCTCCAGCAACCAATAGCATCATTCAAGAATGAATATTCTTATACGCCTTAACACATTTAAAAACAAGTAGAATTTGGGTATTTGATTGTTACACCATCATACAATAAAAAACGCTTGGTGAGGCACCAAGCGCGTAGGTTACTACTTTGAGAAATTTTTAGCTCTAGTTAATCAGCAATAAAAATAGTCTTCTCATTGACAAACTCTCGCATCCCAAAACCACCATGTTCTCGGCCATACCCACTGTTTTTCACACCACCAAAAGGCAGATTTGGTTGAGCCAAAGAATAGCCATTAATGTTCACCATGCCAGTGTCAAACTCGTCTCGAGCAAGTTTTATCGCCTTCTTCTTATCCTTAGTGAAGATACCTCCACCAAGTCCATAACGTGAATCGTTAGCGATGCGCATAGCGTCTGCGTCACTTTCAGCTTTGATCAGTGAAGCAACCGGGCCAAACAGCTCATCATCGTATGCTGGCATACCTGGTTTTATATTTTCTAATACCGTGACGGGATAAAACCACCCTGTAGTATCAGGAATTTCCCCTCCTAGTAAAAGATTAGCGCCACTATCTATAGATTCTTTCACTTGGTTATGAAGTTTATCTCTTAAATCTTCACGAGCCATTGGGCCGAGATCAGTATCTTTAGCCTCTGGGTCTCCAACTTTCAGCGCTTTAAAAGCACTTAAAAATTGTTGTTTAAATTCGTCATAGACTGAAGCGGAAATGATAAAACGTTTTGCAGCTACACAAGTCTCTCCGTTATTCACAATACGTCCCTGCACACAAGCCTCTACCGCGGTTTTAATATCAGCGTCTGACAACACCACATAGGCGTCGTTGCTCCCCAATTCTAAGACAGTTTTTTTAGATAGACCAGCAGCCGTTTCCGCTACTGATTTACCTACTTCATCGCTACCTGTGAAGGTAACACCTCGTACCTTATCGTGTTGAATAAGCGCGCTAGCAGTTTTACCGTCTATAAGTAACGAATGGTAGACATGTTTTGGAAAACCCGCGTCCTGATATAATTTTGTAATGAGTTCGGCCATGCCGAAAACATTTTGCGAGTGTTTCATGACAGTTGTATTTCCTGCCATAATATTAGCTGCACTGTAACGAATGACTTGATATAGAGGAAAGTTCCAAGGTTGAATACCTAATATGACACCGATCGGCTGAAATGTAATTATAGCGGAACCGCCTTCATATTCTCGATCTTCGTCCTTCAATACAGAAGCTCCTTGGTCTGCCGTGTAACGACAAATAGCGGCACAGAGTTCAATTTCTTGCTTGCCTTGTTCTACAACTTTTCCCATTTCTTTTACCATTAAATTGAGAATAGTGTCAGATTGCTTTTCAATTTCATCAGCTAAGTTATTCATTAGCCTCTTTCGTTCATCAAAGTCAGTTTTTTTCCACTCTAAAAAGGCTTGGTGTGCAGCATCAACTGCTTCGTTTGCTTCTTGCTCTGTAGCTAGAGTATATTCAGCAACCGTTTGTTCTGTCGTTGGATTAATTGTTTTAACTTTATTGGCCACGATAAGTCTCCTATTTTGCATATTGAATTCCATTTAGCAAAACAGAGGCCACAAATTAATACTATAAATTTCAACTGGTTATGTTTTTATTGATGGGGGCGACTAGAATGGTTTACACGGTTTTCATTTATAAGAGTAGTTTTTTCACACCTTACTATTCTGTCCTGATTGGATAGATTTTAGGTAAATTGTAGGAAAGCGATCAAATATGACCCTATTTATGGTATAAATTGATAGTTAAATAACAACAAGAGAACTAATACGTGAGACAGAAGTTTATTATAACGCTAGTTGCTGTTACTAGCATCCTAGGCTGCACATCTACACAGCCTTCAAACCAAAGCAACCCAGCAATTTCATCACCTACTCCAAACATTGAAAATATAAAAGGCCACATGAACTTCTTGGCCGATGATTTACTGGAAGGTCGAGATACAGGCTCTAGAGGTGCTGAGTTGGCAGCGCTTTATATTGCCAGTGAATTTAAAAAATATGGATTAACCCCTGGCGCTGGGAATGATTCGTTTTTTCAGCGAGTCACCTTTCGCAAAGCTTTACTTGTCCAAGAGTCACCTTCACTTACTTTCAGTGGCGAACAAACCTTAGCATTGGACTATCCGAGTGACTATATTGTTGGTCCAAGTGCCGCTAGAGTGGATTCAAAAGTAAATGCTGAACTGGTCTTCGTTGGCTATGGTATTGTGGCGCCTGAATTTGAGCATAATGACTATGCCGATTTAGATGTTGAAGATAAAGTTGTTGTTATGCTGTCAGGCAAACCTGCCTCTTTTCCGTCTGAAGAAGGTGCTCACGTAGCATCGGGAAGTCAGAAGTCTAAATACGCGGTTGAGCGCGGTGCAATTGGTATCATCACATTGCAAACCCCTGCCGGTGAAAAAGTTCGTCCCTATCAGACGTCATTGAATTATATTCATACACCAAGAATGCGTTGGATTGGCGAAGATGGAATCCCCGGCAATGTGCATCCAGAAATTCAAGCCTCTGCATATTTAAGTATGCCCACGGCGAAGAAATTATTTGAAAATGCCGGCAAAGACTTAGAACAAGTTTATGCGCAATTAGAAAATGATGAAGTACCTGTAGGTTTTGAATTGCCCGTTACAATGGAGTTATCTTATCAGTCGACCCATGAAGATTTAACTAGCCCAAATGTGGCTGGTGTGTTGCCAGGTTCAGATCCTGAATTGGCAGATGAGTTTGTAGTGTTTACTGCGCACTATGATCATATCGGTATTTCAAAATCGGTTGAAAAAGATCGTATTAATAATGGCGCTATGGATAATGCCACAGGTACTTCAGTATTGATGGAAACTGCGCGTATGTTTTCAACCCTAGCTGAAGCGCCCAAACGTTCAATTTTGTTCTTGGCGGTAACAGGGGAAGAAAAAGGTCTGTTAGGTGCTGATTATTATGCACAAAACCCAAGTGTTGAGGGTGAGATGGTAGCCAATGTGAATTTAGACATGCCGCTACTAACTTATGAATCAGCTGACGTTATTGCTTTTGGTGCTGCGCACAGTACCATGGGTAAATCTGTAGAAAATGCAGTAGCAAATGCTGGCATTAGCCTTAGCCCAGATCCATGGCCAGAATTGAATTTGTTTACTCGTTCAGATCATTACGCCTTTGTAAAACAAGGCATTCCAGCGGTCTTTTTGGTAACGGGAATAGAGTCAAAAACCCCAGGCATTGAGGGTGATAAGGTATTGAGTAATTTCCTGAAAACTAATTATCATCGCCCTTCAGACGATCTCAGCCAAGCCTTTGTGTGGCCTGCGGCGAAAACCTTTGCTCAAGTAAATTTTGAAATCGGTCTGGAGCTTGCCCAACAAGAAGCAAGACCTGCTTGGTATAAAGAGAGTTTCTTTGGAAAGACCTTTGGTAAGGTGTTTGTTCAAGAATAAAGGTATTGATAATAAAAAGGCGTTTTTGAGATTTTATCAAAACGCCTTTTTTATAGTTTAGAAATACTTAGTTTTAAACGCCATCCAATGCTCACCAAATTCGTGAGTCGGCTTACGATTGAATTTGCTGCGAATAAATTGATTAATACGTCCATCGACAAAACAAACTAGAATATTGGCTAAAACGGCTTCATTGATAACGGCCTCTTTACCTTCTCTTAGTTTTCTTTCTCGTAAAACCTGCTTAATTTGTACTTCGACACGATCGAATAACTGAGCTACACGCTCTCTCAAACGTTCTTGTTCACCGGTCAATGCATCTCCATTTAGGATACGCGTAATTCCGGGATTTTTCTCAGCAAATCCAAGTAATAAATGTAAAATCAATTGGCAGCGGTTGGCTGCGTCTTTTTCTTCAGCAATAATTTTATTTATACGAGAGAAAATAGTTTCTTCAATAAATTCAATTAATCCTTCAAACATGCGAGCTTTTGAGGGAAAGTGACGATAAAGAGCAGCTTCTGAAACGCCTACTTCTTCGGCTAACTTAGCCGTGGTAATACGTTGTCCATTGTTAGTTTCTAACATGCCAGCTAATGCTTGTAAGATTTGCGCCTTGCGATTAGGCTTTTTTGTTGCGGGCATAGCTTGTTCCCTACTTCTTATATAAGTTGTTCTTTATAATGTTTGTATTCTTGATAAACAAGATTCAATAGCTTGCCAGCAAGTGAGCGCTTACTTTGTTGTTTTAATTGGTACTCATTGTCAGCAGTTAAAACTATAAGCGCATTTTCATCAGAATTAAAGCCTAATTCTGGGTTAGATACATCATTTGCTGCAATCATATTCAGTTTTTTTCGGCGCAGCTTATCTTTTGCATAATCTTTAACATTCTGAGTTTCCGCCGCAAAGCCTAAAGTAAAAGGCGGATTTTTTCGGCCTGCAACCGTTTTTAAAATATCTGGATTTTGAATCAAGGTAAGTTGCATGGGGTCATCAGATTTCTTTTTGATTTTTTCATCGCTCACAGATTCAACGCGGTAGTCAGCCACTGCCGCACAAGCAATAAAAATATCTTGTTGCTCTATGCTGTCATTAACCCGTGCTAGCATGTCTTGCGCTGTGATGACGTTAAGCGTATTTACGTTTTCCGGCGGTTGGATATTTACCGGACCTGATACTAAGGTTACTTCTGCCCCCATCTGAGCTGCCGCCTCTGCCAGCGCATAGCCCATCTTACCTGAGCTATGGTTGCTGATATATCTCACTGGATCTATGATTTCGCGCGTTGGCCCAGCGGTAATCATAATTTTGATTCCAGATAGTTCGTTTGAAGGTGATTCTTGTAAACCAACAAAACTCACCACAGATTGCACTATCTCATCAGGTTCAAGCATGCGACCGAATCCTACGTCGCCACAAGCTTGCTCTCCTGATGCAGGACCTAATTGAAGGGCTTTTCTATCAAGCAAACGTTGCATATTTTCTTGGGTCACTTGCGCAGCCCACATTTGTTGATTCATCGCTGGAGCGATAAGCAATGGAGCGGTTGTTGCTAACGCTAGAGTGGTTAACAAATCGTCGGCAAACCCATTTGCTAGTTTTGCTATGGTATTCGCAGTCGCGGGCGCTATTAGAAAAACATCTGCCCATTTGGCTAATTCGATATGACCCATTCCAAGTTCAGCGTCTTCATCAAGTAAGTTGGTGCTAACTTTGTTTCCTGATACTGCTTGTAATGACAGGCTTGAAACAAAGTGACTGGCAGACGCTGTCAGTACAACGCGTACATTTGCTCCTTGCGCTTTTAATTTTCTGACTAAATCTGGTGTTTTGTACGCAGCAATGCCGCCGCAGATACCTAATAAAACGTTCTTTTGTACAAGTTGCATAATTTTCTAAATCAGGTTCAATAAAGGTTAGGGAACGGAATCTCTTTCATCATTAAAACATTGTTATTCAAGGAAGGAAACATGAAAATTATGCATTGGCCTGAGCAAGAGCGGCCGCGGGAGAAGCTTCTGCATTTTGGGGCAAGTACATTAAGCGATGCAGAACTCTTAGCCATATTCATACAAACAGGCACCAAAGACGCGAATGCGGTTAACTTAGCAAGAGAAGCCTTGTCATCTTTTGGTTCGATTCGGCAATTACTCAATGCGCCTAAACAAAAGTTATTAAAAGCCAAGGGCTTTGGTATCGCTCGCTATGTTCTGTTACAGGCTTGCGTTGAACTTAATCGTCGTTCAATGACAGAACAAATGGTGCGAGAACATAGCTTTACTAGGGCCGAAGATGCATCCAAATTTCTTCTACAACACTTACGAGATAAATCAAAAGAGGTTTTTTCAGTAATAATGTTGGATTCTCAACATCAATTGATTGCTAATCGAGAAATGTTTTCCGGCACCATAAACAGTGCAGCCGTTTATCCGAGAGAAATCGTGAAGCAAGCCCTAGAAGATAATGCCGCGGCTGTTATATTAGCGCATAATCATCCATCAGGTTTACCAGAACCGAGTCAGGCGGATCGATACATAACCAAAAAGATAGTAGAAGCATTGGCATTAATTGATGTAACAGTGCTTGATCACTTTGTTATTGGCGATGGAACTGCGGTATCATTCGCCCAGCGTGGTTACTTATAAAAACTTAAACTATTACGTCAACGGACTCTATGACACCAGTATTTCTAATTAATTTAGACAGATCTCCAGATAGATACGCTTTCTCAGCAAAACAGTTGGGAGAATATAGTATTGCGTTTCAAAGGATACAAGCAGTTGATGGTGTATCCCCCTTACCAAATAAATTCGATAATATTATAGCCGATGATTTTAGTGGCTATTATAAGAAGCTTTCAAATGCCGAATTAGGTTGTTATTTAAGTCACAAGAATTGCTGGGAAATTATTGTTAAGCAAAATATCGAGTATGCGATTGTTTTAGAAGACGACTTTTTATTAACAGAAAGTTTTCCCGCTGTGGTACAGCAGCTTTCAAATTTGCCAATAGAATGGGACTGTTTAAAACTAGCGGAACATCCAGCAAAGCGACATGCTGTTTTTGAGTTGCCTTTTCAACAGTGGCAATTAGTGGTTTACAACAAAGTACCAGCTAGAACGGGTGCATATGCTATTAGTCTTTCAGGCGCAAAAAAAATGTTAGCCCATGCAGAAAAGGTGGCACGACCTGTTGATATCGATTTTCAATATTGGTGGGAGATGCAGTTAGATATTTTTGGACTAAAACCTTACCCTGTTCTAATTGATACAAATAAAGAAAGTACTATTGATAATAACGGTAAAGGTCGTAAAAAGGCTGAGAAAAGCTTTTACAAGCAAGTGCGCCAAAAACTAGCATTTACTACTCAAAATATAATAAAAACAAACCAACGTGTTCGAGCTTTAAAGCAAAAATACCCTGATGGTAAGAAGTAAATATGAAACAGACTCCCACACTCGTAAGCGTAATTTTTTCAACCTATAACTCCATCAATTGGATGATGAAAACGCTTTGGGGTCTTCATTACCAAGAATTCCAGAATTTTGAAATTATCATTGCGGATGACGGTTCAACAGAAGAAACCAAAGAAGCTATTGATAGGTTTAAAGCTGAAACTGGTCGCGAAGTGAAGCATGTTTGGCAACCAGATCATGGATTTCAAAAAACTAAAATTCTTAATAAGGCCCTCGTAGAAAGCAAAGGCGATTATATAGTGTTTACAGATGGAGACTGTATACTACGTAAAGATTTCCTTGCCGTGCATGTTTCATTAGCCGAACCAGGATACTTTTTGTCAGGTGGGTATTTTAAATTGCCAATGGAAACTAGTGAGAAGATTACTCGCGAAGAAATAGCAAATGGGAAGGCCTTTGAACTCGAGTGGCTGTTAGCAAATGGACTCAAAAAAACGCATAAAACTATGAAACTGAGTGCAAAGGGACTAAAAGCAAAGCTATTAAATTCTCTAACCCCAACCAAGGCAACTTGGAATGGCCATAACGTATCTGGTTGGCGCGAAGATATTTTTAAAGCCAATGGGTTTGATGAACGCATGCAATATGGTGGTGAAGATAGGGAATTGGGAGAGCGTTTGTTTAATGCAGGTATAAAATCTAAACAAATTCGATATTCTGCAATTTGTATACATTTAGATCATGCCAGAGGTTATGTGACTCAGGAAATGCGTGATAAAAACGCGGCGATTCGTAAAACAACAAAGCAGCAAAGACTAACAAGAACCCCTTACGGGATCGAAAAAGATCAGTAATTTTTCCAATTTGAGTTGTTTTTTTGTGCTAATTACTGTATAAAGTGCGCCCTCATATTTAATAGCGTTTATAAGCAAGTTAGATGTTTGCTAAAAAATAAACAGCAAGGTTAGTTGTTCTGGAGACAAAGAAATGTCAAGAGTATGTGTAGTAACTGGAAAACGTCCAGTTGTAGGAAACAACCGTTCGCACGCGAAAAACGCAACGCGTCGTCGTTTCTTACCAAATTTACAAACCCACCGTTTTTGGGTTGAAAGCGAAAACCGTTTCGTAAAACTTCGTATATCTACTAAAGGTATGCGCGTTATAGATAAAAAAGGTATTGATGCAGTATTGTCTGACATCCGTGCTCGTGGTGAGAAGGTTTAAGGAATATATTCATGCGTGATAAAATCAAATTAGTATCATCTGCTGGCACTGGATTCTACTACACCACAGATAAAAACAAGCGTAACATGCCTGGCAAAATGGAGATCAAAAAATATGATCCTAAAGTGCGCAAACATGTTATGTTCAAGGAAGCAAAAATTAAGTAAGGCTAGGCCTTCACTCGTTTAGAGTGGTTTTGTCTCCATTTAAAACCCTGCTTTGGCGGGGTTTTTTGGTTTTTGCCTCAGATTATTTTAAGATATTAAAGCTATCGATTTGTTTGAGAAATTAAATGCGTAAACTATCCCAGAAAGCTTGGAACAATGTATTGATTTTTTCCATGTTGATTCTAATTGTTATCTTCAATTGGGAGCGTTTTTTCGGGATTGCGACCAATGATCGTATGCAACTAGTGCCCACAGGTTCAGTTGTATTGAGCATGCAAATAGATCAAGTGGTATTTGAACGCATCGGCACCAGTTGGCGAGTAAATGCACCCAAACAAGCCTTATCACCTGACTTGGATACTAACGCCATAGAAGACATGGTAAAAATGTGGCAGTCGGCGACTATCAAGCAACCTGATGTAGAAATTGATAAGTCTAGCCTATTTCCTTTAGATCATGTGGTTACCTTATTTGTGTCGGGAGAAGGCACCCCTTTGGTCTATTCGTTCAAAACCCTAAATGAGCAAGTATATGTCATTTATGATGCTCGATATTATGTATTAGACTTCCCAAGCCTTGAGCAGTTAGTTCCGCAACCTTAGAGATAAAAATGCCAGAATTACCAGAAGTAGAAGTGACTAGGCTTGGTATTTCACCCCATGTTGAAAATCAGGTGATTGATAAAATTCTTGTGCACGAGAGAAGAATGCGATGGCCGGTGCCGGTTGAAGTGCATATTGCCGAACAGCAAGCGATAAACAGCGTGGTCAGGCGAGCAAAATACCTCTTTTTGAATACATCAAAGGGGAGCCTAATTTTCCATTTAGGGATGTCTGGCAAAATGCGGGTTGTGGATGCTGAACTTGCACGTAAAAAGCACGATCATATTGAAGTCTATCTGGCTACTGGTAAAAAACTTGTGCTCAATGATCCTAGACGCTTTGGCTCTTGCTTATGGCAAGGTAAGGATGAACCAGAGAGTAAGCTAATGAGTAGCCTGGGTCCTGAGCCATTGACTGATGATTTTGATGGGAAACGTCTTTTTGACTTATCTCGAACCAAGAAGAGCAGCGTAAAAACCTTTATTATGGACAATGCAGTAGTCGTTGGCGTGGGGAATATTTATGCCAATGAAGCGTTATTTTTGTCTGGTATAGATCCTAGACGTCAAGCTAACAAAATTAGTGCTAAACGTTATGAACTTCTGGCCACCAATATCAAACTCGTGCTGCAAAAAGCTATCCAACAAGGTGGTACCACCTTGCGAGATTTTGCGCAGGCCGACGGAAATCCCGGTTATTTTGCTCAACAATTGAATGTGTATGGTCGAGCTGGCGAGCCTTGTGTCAATTGCCTACAACCAATCAAATCTTTAGTGATTGGTCAGAGAAATACATTTTTTTGTACCAGTTGCCAGCGTTAACCGTGAAGCTTTTTGATCAACGCTTGGTTGACATAAGGATGACAGAATTGCTCAACGCTTCCTTTGTGTAGAGCGACCTCTTTTACCAAGGTTGACGAAATAAAGGAGTTTTCTTCTGAGGGCGTTAGAAACACGCTTTCTAAATTAGGATTTAACCGGCGATTCATATTGGCTAACTGAAATTCGTATTCAAAGTCTGATACAGCTCTTAGACCACGTACCAAAATATTCGCGTTTTCATTTTGGGCTAAATCAGCAAGCAATCCTTTAAACCCCTTTACGGTGACATTGTCCAAGTCTTTAGTGACTTCAGTAATAAGCTCTACCCGCTCTTCTAAGCTAAACAGCGGCTTTTTACTTGGGTTAGCCGCAATCGCGACTATGACCTCGGAAAACATCTTCGCAGCCCGTTCAATAAGGTCCGCATGCCCGTTTGTTATAGGATCAAATGTTCCAGGATAAATCGCTTTTTGATATGTCATGTCTCTTAACCTTAACTTTTAACACATTCCATTCGCCATGCAGTAAACGAGAAATCCTGTTGAAAAGCAAACTTATTCAAAAAAAAATGTAGCTAAACTTATTTTAAGCTATGATCGGGCTATTGGATCTAACGATTTTACAATTTACTTCACGGACAAGATGAGATTTAAATTACTAGCAGTCGCCGCCTTAGTCACCTCCAGTCTTAGTACTACAGCTGTTCAAGCGTCCCCATGGGTTGGAACAGTAGATAAACAGTTGCACTACGATTTGCAGACCTTGGCTGAATGGGGATATGTAGATTTGGCGGTCACCGCTTATCCAGTTCCTTGGAAAGGCGTGGCTGAAGCAATTGAAGAGATATCCTTAGATCAAGAAATGCCTTTCAGACCTCAACAAGCCTTGATGCGCATACGGCATTATCTAAATTTGCACAAAAGCCAACAATCCCGTCGATATCTAACCATCGAAGGAGCCAGTGATGATGTTAGATTCCGCTCTTTAGACGACGGTGTTGATGACACAGGTAAACTTACCATCAGTAGCGAGTTTTACTACGAGCGTTGGTCAGGGCAATTGAGCGTCAACTACACCTCTGGTGGAAATAAGAATCTAGATGATAGCTTTATTGCTTACCAATTTGGCGATTGGAATTTACGTTTAGGTGCAATAGAGCAGTTTTGGGGCCCAGCTCAGTCAAGTAGCTTGATTATGTCCAATAATGCCCGTCCGATTAAGTCGTTAGCCCTTTCACGTTCATCTTCTACCGCTTCACAAAGCCCTTGGTTAAGCTGGATGGGACCCTGGTACTTAACAACACAAATTGGCCAAATGGAAGCCTCTAGAAGTGTTCCCGATACCAAAATACTAATGAATCGATTCAATGCAAGACCATTTGACGGACTTGAAGTAGGGGTTTCTTGGGTGGCTATGTGGGGTGGCGAGGGGAGGCCAAGTGGACTGAGTGCATTCATCGATGTGATTACTTTCAAAGGTATTTGTGGTGCTGCCGATGGGGACTGCTCTGAATCAGGACTCACCAAACGTGGAAACCATATTGCAGGCTTTGATATCAGTTATTCTACCCAATTATTTGACCGCCCCGTCACCTTTTATGCACAACGTATTGGCGAAGACGCTGTGGATTATTACAGAATAACCGACAATGCAAATTTGTTTGGGGTATCGACTTATATTGAAAATGCTAAGATTTTCTTAGAGACCAGTGATACCAATGTGAATTGTGATGGAAATTTCACTGATAATCTTAATTGTTATTATGAAAGCGGTGAATATCCGGATGGCTATCGACTTTATGACAGGGCGATAGGCAGTACTTTTGATAGCGATGCCAAACAAATTACTTTGGGGGCAAACTATCGTTTTGAAAGTGGTGCTATCGCTGAAGTTTATTTGCGCAGTGCAGAGCTCAACAAAGATGGAATAAGGCCCTCACCTGTACTGACAGAAGGGGCTAGTGAAGATGTAGTAGAATTATCTGGGTTTTATCAACAACCTTATGGGGATTGGTTGCTAAAAGCTGGCGGCACTGTTGCCAACAGAGATTTACCCTCAGAATCTACAACAGACGCCTTGTTGTACTTAAAAGCGCAATATGTATTCTAATCTGTGAGATAAAAAGATGTTTGAGGCCTTTAATCAATATTTTGACAAGATCTACATAGTGACCTTAGAGGGTTACGAAGACAGACATAAAAGTATTGAAAAATACATGGCGGGCTTAGATTATACTTTGTGGTGGGGAACCGACAAACGCAAATTACCCCAAGACATCCTCCAAGATACCGCATTTTACGATGATGCGGCTCATAGACATACAAAGCGCACTACTAGGTCAATGAATCTAGGTGAACTGGGTTGTGCTGATTCTCATCGCAGAATTTACCAAGATGCGGTAGAAAACCAATACCGAAGAGTCGCCATATTCGAAGATGATGCTGTGCCTAACCCCAAGGTTTTGGCTAATTTCGCGCAACAAATGGCAACGCTTCCGCAAGATTGGGATACGGTCATTTTTGATTATTACGATGCACATTTTGAGGATTTTAAAGGTAAGTTAAAACAAGCAACCTATAAGATGTTCCATAAATTGCACATTGCTAATTGGCATAAAGTGCCAGTGGAATTAATAGACCAAATGCTAATGCGGGATTTTAACCAATATTTCTATTTATCGGGTCGGTTTTCAGGTTCCCACGCATATGCTGTGAGTTTAAACGCAGCTAAAAAATACTTGGCTTACCAAACCCCAATAAAGCTGCAAGCTGATAGGATTTTTTATTACCACAAATCATCTTTCCCGCTACATAATTTTGCTTGTAAAGAGCCTATGTTTTTACAGGGTGAAGTTGCACAGCAATCCACAATTCAATTTCGCTAACTAATTAGTTTTTAGCGTACCCATCTAATAGAGAATGCCAATTCTCATCGCTGAAATGGTAAACCGGATATTGATTTTTTTGCTTTAAAATGGAGCGTTGAAGTCGGGCTAGATTGTCTGATTTCCAATTCCCATCGTTACGCACTTTACACTTATCAAAATCTATCAAGAATACCTGTTCTTGCTTATCAATTAGGATGTTTTTTACATTTAAATCTGGATGCCAAACGTTTGCGTTATGCAAACGTCGAATTTGTTTTCCAATTGCTATCCAACCTTGACTAGAGAATATTTGTTCTTGTAATACTTGGTGCAGCTCTTTTGTCTCAGGAATAGCTTTGGTTAGAATATCACAAGTATAAAATGGCCCTTTTTTCTGTACTTTTGCTGCTACAGGTTGAGGCGCTAAGATGTCTTGTTTTTGGATTAGATTTAAAATGTAGAGTTCTTTAAAAGCGCGGGTATTTTCGATGCCCTGCCAAATAAATTTATCTTCTGAAAATTTAGCGACCAAGCCGCCTCTTCGATAATGCCTCAGCACGAGTTGATTATCACTCAATTGGAAAAAAAATACCTTGCCTCGACCCGATTGTACCTTAATTACCATGCCATTTTCGGCCAGAAAGTCTGGATCAAAATGAACATCTTGTATTAAATCAAAGTAACTTGGATCGCTAACTAATATGTATTCATTGGCGCTAATTTGTCGAACAGAAATTGGCATTATTATTTTAAATTCTCATTTTGCTTACTGAAGTAGCTAATCGGCCTAATGAGAATAATGATCTCAGCGACTAACATCCTTGTTCAAAAGACTTTGTTTATCCTCTTTACCGGTTATGGTAATTTAGCATTATATTAATCCGTCGGCTAACTGTTAGTAGAAATCCACTTTGAAACTTTGCATTTTAAGACTTTCCGCATTGGGTGATGTTTGTCACGCGGTCGCTATGGTGACTGCAATCCAGCATCAGCGTCCAGACGTTGAAATCACTTGGATTATTGGCAAACTCGAATATCAATTATTGAAAGGCATGCAAGGTATTAACTTTGTTGTTTACGATAAGAAACAAGGAAAACAAGCAAATCATCAAGTTAAACAAGCCCTGTCAAATATTACCTTTGATGTATTATTTGTGATGCAAGTTGCTTTAAGGGCAAATTTATTGTCTCGGGTAATAAAGGCTAAGAAAAGGGTTGGATTCGATTGGCATCGCAGCAAAGAAGCTCATTGGTTATTTGCAAATTCTCGTATCAGGGCGCAGAAAACTGCCCATGTACTCGATGGGTTTTTGGGCTTTGCTGAAACCATAGGGGTAATGAAAGAGTCGCCTGTGCAATGGGAAATACCCATTGAGCAAAAGGAGCAAGATTGGGCTGCTGAACAACTTAAAGACCTAGGCGAATTTGCTGTTATTAGTCCGGCGGCCTCAAAGGCAGAGCGTAACTGGCTACCAGAACGTTATGCAGCCACTATCGACTATTTAGCTAAAAAAGGTCTGTCAGTCGTGCTATGTGGAGGCCCCAGCGATTTAGATAAAGAGATTAGCCAGAGCATACTAAGCAAAACCAACGCTGTTAGTCTTAATCTGGTCGGTAAAACAAATTTGAAACAGATGTTATCCGTATTAGGTCGCGCTAGCTTAGTCATTGCGCCTGATACTGGGCCTGCTCACATGGCCACTACGCAAGGGACTAAGGTCATTGGTTTGTATGCTCATAGTAATCCTAGACGCACTGGGCCTTATAATGATCTTGATTCCGTAGTTTCAGTGTATGATCAATGTATACAACAACAAACGGGCAAGCCTTGGCAAAAATTACCTTGGGGTAAACGCGCTAAGGGAAAAGATCTAATGGCCTTAATTGAAGTCGAGACCGTGATAGAGGCTATTGATAAGGTTTTAGCGAGCAAATCCGATTCTCTCGTTTAGCATACTTTTTAAAAAGAGATTCGAGATAAAACTGTAACCCTTGTCATAGCTTCGCAATCTTGCCTTGTTAACATCATTACTGTTGATAGAACAGTTAATTACTGACTCATGTAAACCCTAGAAATCCCGAGCGAGGTAAAATGAAAATATTGGTAGATACTCATTCCCATACTGTTGCTAGTACACATGCATATAGCAATGTTCATGATTATTTTCGTGAAGCTAAGGTAAAGGGTATGCAAATGTTTTCGCTTACTGATCATGGACCCGAAATGCCAGATTCACCGCATCCTTGGCATTTTGGCAATCGCCACGTAATACCACGAATAATTGACAACATAGCTTGTTTAAAGGGCATTGAGGCAAATATTTTACCACCTGAAGGTGGTTTGGATGTACCCGCTGGCATGTACCCTTATTTGGATTTTGTAATTGCCAGTTTTCACGAACCCGTATTTGCTCCCTCAAACAAATCTGAACACACAAAAGCTGTGGTAAACACTTTTAAAAATACTGATTGCCAAATTCTAGGCCACCCTGGAAACCCCAATTATCCTTTGGATTATGAAGAGGTAATTCGTGCGGCCAAAGACAACAATGTGTTGCTGGAAATCAACAATAGTTCTTTCACCCATTCTCGTCGCGGCAGTGAACCCAATTGCATTCGGATTTTAGAACTTATTGATAGCTTAGATTGGAAAGTAGTGTTTTCTAGCGATGCTCATATAGCTCACCATCTCGGCGACTACTCAGCGAGTATTCAACATGCCAATACTATTGGATTTCCCATTGAACGCATTGTAAATCGTAATGCAGAAACCTTTTTATCTTTCTTAAAACAGCATAATAAAGATGTTGCTGATGAGCTCTCAGAATGGTGTAAGCAGCTCACTTCGACTTAACAAGGATTGGAACTTCTGCCCTGAGTTTTAGACTAAATGTTGGTCTGTTGCACAAATTAATGGAATATTGCTTCCTAAGTAAAATGTTAACTATTTGAAATTTATTGATATTTTTATTGGTGTGCAAATTGCTTTGCTTAAGTAGTTTCTAGTAGCTAGTAACAGCAGTTTTTCTGACAAAGTCTATAAGGAGAGCTAGATTTGACACCGATAAAAGGAACAGGCCAACGATCTAAGGATCATCAAGCAGCTCAACGTGCTTCTTCTGTTATCGACCCGAGCTGTTACCCTAAGATGGAGCAAAAAGCGCGATGGTATTTTACCCAACTACATAGCCTGTGCGTACAAGATGACTTTTTAACTCAACTTACCTCAGAATATCAACAATGGGCCAATACTCAAATCAACAGTAAGCAGAATCTGGCGCTATCTGAAATTGAGAAAAAAATGCAGCAAGGAGAAGGTTTTGACAGCCTTTCGTTTTTGCAAAAGTTATCAATGGATAACCAACTAAAAGATTATTTAGACAAGTCACTTTCCTATATTTTTATGCGCGACCTAGGAAAGTCTATCCGAGATCAGGCGGTGGCCGAGCAAATTTCCCGTTTATCTCAGAGAATTCAAAAATGGGTGAGAAAGAAACAATCACGAAGTGAAAAAACGGTGATTGAAAATAGCTTTATTGAGCAAAAAGCTATGGAATATCAGGTTACAGATGCTGTCAACTGGCTCAAAAGTAAGTTGCAGGTGTTAGAGCAAAAGCTTCCGGAATCGTTGGATAAAAATAACGGGTTACGGAAACTGGTCAAAGTATTGGCGGGTGTTGTTATGCACCAGTTAATAGAATTGCCCAAAGACATATCAAACAAACAGCGGGCTGAACGTTTAGATAAGGCAATACGTTTAGGTTATTGCTACGGGCTGACTTATCCATTAATCGATGACATCCAAGATTCGTCGAATTTTTTAGATTCCGATGAAAAAGAAGCGTTTAATCAGGCTATACGAGAAAGTCTTTTGTGTGGCAAAGTCACGGCGTTTCCAGAATTTAAACATGCCCATAAGGAAGTTATGAGCTTTATTTATGAGGAATTGGAAGCTGCATTCAAATGTATTCAATCCTATTTATCGGATCAAGAAGCAAAGTATTTTTTTGAACAAGCCTTTGTCTTTTTTGAGGCCCAAAACATTGACCGTAAAAAATCATTAAATTCTAACGAATATTCAGATGAAAGTTTGTATTTACCAGTGATTCTTAAATCATCGGGTAGTCGGCTGTTAGCTAGAGATATAGTGCATAATCACAGGGATGAAGACTTCGATTATCGAACATTTTGTTTTGGTATTTACAATCAATTTAATGACGACATCAAAGATTTATTTTCGGACATCGCCGAAGATAACCTCACACCTTACAGCTATTACTATATGCATCCCTCGGCTCATGAAAACAATATAAATCCGTATAGAGTTTATTGGGCGGTTGTTTATCACTTAATCTCTCAGGTATATGAAAATGATAGCAAGGTAACAGCATTATTTTTAGAACGTAGTATCAACGCTCATAAAAGCCTTAAAAATGACATTGGCGATGCTGAATATAAGAAGTTAGAGAAATCACTCCTAACAACCGGTAATCAAGCATTTGATAAGTTAATTTCTCGATTAGTGCATTTACCAAATCAAGTAGCTTGGTTCGATAAACTCATCAGCCGAGAAGTATCAGATTATTTTGAGAAACAGCGTCGAGTTAAAGAGCAATTTAAGCAGGAGTTTGTCGCAGCGCAGGACTTTATTAATCAGCATATCGAGTTATCTCAACACCATAGAATACCCAACACGCAGTTAGCCGAATCAGCTAACTATGCTTTGGCTGCCGGTGGAAAAAGACTTCGTCCGGTACTGGCATACATATCCTTGACTCAAAGGTACGGTTTTTCTGAAAATCAAACCATTCCAGTGTTGCAACTGCTGGAGTATATGCATACTGCATCATTAATTTTTGATGATAAGCCTAGTCAAGACAATGCCTCTTTTCGTCGAGGCAAGCCAGCACTACACACACACTGCAAGAGTGAGGCGCAAGCAGAGCTGGCGGGCGTTTATTTGATGATGAAAGCTGTAGAGGTACAAACTCGTGTTCAGAATATTGCTCCTGAGCACATTCTTGCGTCAATTCAATATGCGGCGAATACCACGCAGGCTATTTGTGAAGGGCAACTATTGGATTTACAGTCCCACAATCAACAAACCTCTATTGAAGACTTAGAGCAAATCTGTTTCTTAAAAACCAGTTTGGCGATTGAGGCTGCGATTCTAATTCCGGCCATCTTGGCAGGGGTGAATGACATTGAAAAAGAGCACCTCAAGCGTTTTGCAAAATACCTTGGGCTAGTATTTCAATTGAAAGATGATTTACTTGATGCTCAAGGTGATGCAGTAATCTTGGGAAAACCAACCCAACAAGATATTAAGAGCTCTAAAGCAACATTTGTGACTTTGCTAGGAATAGATAATGCACAAGATAAACTTATGCATTATCAAAGTAAAGCTTTGGAATCGTTGAATAAACTGGCGACTAAGAGTCACTTTTATGAGCAATTATTAGAATACGTGGCATTAAGACAACATTAGGGCTTGCTCTAGGTTTCTCAATTATAGACTGGCATTTAACTGGCTCACACGACTGAGTAGTTTGGCCTTGTACATTAATTGATTCCGATAGTAAAAGTTGTCATCGATATGCACCGGATCAGCGGTGGAAAATTCGCCTCCCCAACGAAGTACATCATCATCGCATAATGACTTAATAAAACGTCTTACACCCTCAGGAAGATTATCTAAATTTTCCTTAACTAAGGCTTTAGAATTATACAACTTACCGTCACACATCACATTCATGTCGATGGCATGGCCTACAAAATGACAACTACGAGTGGCGGGCGGCACTATAGCACCCATCACTTGTTCACTTACATTGCGTATCGAAGAAGTGACCCAAATTTTGACCTTAGATTGTTTGGCAAATTCATTTACCCGGTTTAGTTCAGGTACGAAGTCTTTGTCTACTTTAACACTTTCCCCAATGAATTCAGATCCAGCAAAAGTGGTTAAAACAAACTCCTCTGAAGGATGAATTAACGATTGAGTGCCAGCCTCAATACCCGTTTGGGATTTCTCTAAGCTTTTAGGAGGGATTTTTTCAATATAATCACCATGCACATAACCTACCTTCCCAGCATGAGTTTTCACTCGGTAAAAGGTGACCTCATCAACAATTTCTACTTCTTGATTATGCTGTAATACAGCGACTTTAGTGCCGTTGGGTTTTTCCCGTAAATTTAAGCCTGAGTCAGGTTTTACTCGTCCTCTTTTCATGAGGCTTATCCTTTAGGCTCTTGGTCAAAGGCCGAAATCATATTTTTTATACGGCTGTTACTTTCCCGTGCAGAACGGATCTTTTGAATTTTCTCGATACCTCTTGAGCCAAAATAAAAGCCATAGATGGTCAACATTATGGTTTGAAAGAAGGGGATCCATTCTTCAACTAGCTTAACCTGATCAGGGGTTAGACCACTGTTAAAAATGGTTAAAAACATCAGGATAACGATAGAAACTGTCATGAATATTAGTGTCATTGGCCGAATATTTTTTGACAGCCAACTATCGCTTTTCATGTCGAGCCTCAGACGCTCGGTCAGTTCTTGTTCTTGTTTTTCTTCATGCATAGCGGCTTCGCGATCCATTTGCATAAGAAGTTCTTGCAAGCGTAAACGATAAGCCGTCTTAATTTTTTGTTGTTCAATTTCGGTAAGTGCGATTTCTTCATCTGATGTGATGAGATCGTCGAGTGCTTTACCAACAGAAGTGACTACATCGGTTGTTGATTTACTAAATAGAGTGCTAAGCCAGCCCATGTGAATGTCCCCAATATCCTTAATCTAAAATGCCAACTGCTTACTCATACAAATAAACAAAGCTAAGTAGCAGTCAGAGGTTGCAGTCATGACATTGGGGATACTGCGAACATTCGCCAAAGACGTCCATGCCTTAATACGTCATCATTTGTTAATTTAATGTGATTTTCAACTGTTTTTTTCTTGAACAGCATAGAAACAGTTGAAAAAGGGCAAATATTCGCTTTTCTAAACGTTTAACTAACGGAATTCTATCCGAGTGATATAAAACGCGGCTATATCTTTATCTTGGGCTTGCAACCAAATGCCTTCAACTTGCTGATCCTGCGCACCTAAGTCCGCTAATGAAATTTCAGCATATTGCCATTGTTTGGTTTGCGGTTTTATCAGATAGGTGGATTCCAAGGGTTGCCCATTAGATATCAACTTCACCGCTAAAGTTTGACCGCCTTCCATACCGCCATTGATGACAAAGCTTAAGGTGGTAAATTGGCTGATATCAAATGCGTCATGATGTAATGATAGAGCAGACCAGGGTTTACCTGACACCTTTATAGGCTTTGCATTCCCTGCGGGCACGGAAAACTCTACCTGCGCCCAGCTATGGTTGACCCAACCATTTTTAAGCTCATCATCGTATACGACAAAAGGGTTTGGCTCTTTTGCATGTAAAAAACCAACAAAAGAAAGCGTTACCAAAGAATAAGAACAAATTTTGAGTATCCAAGATTTCATGTTGCGCGAACTGTTAAAATGTTGTTAATAGCAATATTGTATGCTTTTTAACGCAAAAGTGAATCAAAAATCTACAGTTAAAGACTTTTAGTGATCAAATCGGCGTAAAACAGCGTTTATCCATTAAAATTAGTTGTAACTGCATTTAAATATTAAATAATGACATTTAATATTTTTCTAATTATTCGCGGTCGGCTACACTTTACGCCGACCACAGATTTTAACTACAGGGTAAGCCAATGAAGAATGCTTTTGTCCAATATCTTCAGGAGCAAATAGCACAAACAAAAACAGATGGGCTTTACAAAAAAGAGCGCGTCATAACGTCTCAACAATTTTCTGATATTGAAGTCACTGACGGCGGTCATGTGATTAACTTTTGCGCCAATAATTATCTAGGGCTGGCCAATAATAGTGCGTTAATAGACGCAGCTAAATCGGGGTTAGACAGTCACGGCTTTGGTGTTGCTTCCGTCAGGTTTATTTGTGGAACCCAAGATATCCACAAGCAACTGGAACAAAAAATCAGTGACTTTTTAGGTATGCAAGACACTATTTTATATCCGTCTTGTTTTGATGCAAATGGTGGCCTCTTCGAGACTATCTTAACAGAACAGGACGCCATTATTTCAGACTCCCTAAATCACGCCAGTATTATTGATGGTGTTCGCTTGTCGAAAGCTAGACGTTATCGCTACGAAAGCAATGATATGCAAGCACTAGAAGCGCAATTGATAAAAGCCACTGAAGAAGGCGCGAGATTTAAGCTCATAGCTACTGATGGTGTGTTTTCAATGGATGGCGTTATTGCCAACCTCAATGGCATTTGTGATCTTGCAGATAAATATGATGCCTTAGTAATGGTGGATGATTGTCATGCTACTGGCTTTATTGGCGAAAACGGCAGAGGCTCCCATGAATATTGTGGTGTTATGGGCAGAGTGGATATTATCACTGGTACCTTGGGTAAAGCCTTAGGTGGGGCATCTGGTGGTTATACTTCCGGCAAAAAAGAAGTCATTGAGTGGCTAAGACAACGTTCACGCCCGTACTTATTCTCTAATAGCGTCGCTCCTCCAATTGTTGCGGCATCTTTAAAAGTGTTTGACATGATGCAAGATGGCAGTGAGTTGCGAAACAAGGTGCATCAAAACGCCAAACATTTCAGAACTCGAATGGAACAAGCTGGATTTACCTTAGCGGGCAAAGATCACCCTATTATTCCTGTCATGTTGGGTGACGCGAAAATTGCCAGTGAAATGGCGGATAAATTGCTCGAAAAGGGTATTTATGTCATCGGATTTTCCTTTCCTGTAGTGCCCAAGGGAAAAGCCAGAATTCGTACCCAGATGTCAGCCGCACACTCTATTGAGCAAATCGACAAAGCGGTTGATGCATTTATTGAGGTTGGTCGCGAAATGGGCGTTATTGCATGAAGTCGTTGGCAAAATTGAAAAGAGAACCAGGTATTTGGTTAGCTGAAAACCCAAAACCTAATGTGGGTCATAATGACATTCTGATAAAAATTCGTAAAACGGCTATTTGCGGAACAGACATGCATATTTACCACTGGGATGAATGGTCACAAAATACTATTCCAGTCCCTATGATTGTGGGGCATGAATACGTGGGAGAAGTGGTAGCCATTGGCAGCGAAGTAAACGGCTTTTCAATAGGTGATAGAGTGTCTGGAGAAGGGCATATTACCTGTGGATATTGTCGTAATTGCCGAGCCGGACGTCGACACCTTTGTCGAAATACTACCGGCGTTGGGGTAAATCGTTCTGGCGCCTTTGCTGAATTCTTATCTATTCCCGCGTTTAACGCATTTAAGATACCGAATAATATCAGCGACGATATGGCGGCTATTTTTGATCCTTTTGGCAATGCGGTACATACAGCATTGTCCTTTGATTTAGTTGGCGAAGATGTTTTAATTACCGGCGCAGGCCCTATCGGGATTATGGCAGCAGCTGTTGCTAGACATGTAGGAGCGCGCCATATAGTCGTAACTGACGTCAACGATTACCGGTTGGAACTGGCAACTAAAATGGGAGCTACCCGTGCAGTCAACGTGAGCAATACCAATATTAAAGATGTGATGCGAGATTTGGGCATGACAGAAGGTTTTGATATTGGCTTAGAAATGTCAGGTGTTCCTATGGCGTTTCGAGATATGTTAGATAACATGAATCATGGTGGCAAAGTTGCTATGTTAGGAATACCGCCTAAAGACGTGGCAGTGAACTGGAACAATGTAATTTTTAAAGGTCTCACCATTAAAGGCATTTATGGGCGGGAAATGTTTGAGACTTGGTATAAGATGGTTTCTTTACTTCAAAGTGGACTCGATTTAAGTCCTATTATCACCCACAGATTTGATGTATTGGATTTCCAAAATGCATTCGATGTGATGGGATCTGGTCAGTCAGGCAAAGTCATTTTAAATTGGACCTAGTAAGAGGAAAATTAATGGAGCAGTTCCAGCATATTTCACCAGAGCTAACAAAAGAACGCTTAGATAAGGGTGAAATTAAAGTTGTGGATATTAGAGATGAGCAATCGTTCGAAGTTGGCCACATTCCTTCGGCATACCATTTAACTAATGGAAGCTTGACCAATTTCATGAACGAAAATGACTTCGAAGTACCTATAGTTGTCTGTTGCTATCACGGAATCAGTAGCCAGCAGGCAGCGCAATATCTTATTCATCAAGGGTTTGAAGAAGTATATAGCATGGATGGTGGTTTTGAAGCATGGCGAACTCAATATGAGTATGAAAGTGGTAATTCCTGATTAACATGCACCAGTGGATCCCTGTAGTAGCTTTTAACAACAAAGGATTAGGCTTAACCTTTGCTAGGTTTTTACAATGCCAAGGTATTCAAAGCCGTGTTGAGGAAGTGGTGGAGAATGCTAACAATCCTCAATATCAAGTATTCATTCAAGACCCTGAAAAAATTGAGCTTGTTTCCGAGTTAGCGAAAAAGTTTGCAGCAAATCCTCAAGCTAAGGAGTTCCAACAAGCCGCTTGGGAAACCGGCGAAATACAAGAAAGTATCAAATTCGGTAGCGTAAATTTTCAGCCAGCGCGCTTGTTAGCTGTACCTTTTACTTCACTAATTATGCTGCTTTGTCTGGTCATATACATTAGTTTCTTCTTTGGTTTTTTCGACGCTGTTAGAAACCTACTAAGCATACAACCCTTGTCATTAATGGCTGAAAATCATGAATGGTGGCGTTTGTTTGGGCCTAATTTCATTCATTTTTCAATTTTACACATTGCCTTCAATTTACTTTGGTGGTGGATACTGGGAGAGCAACTTGAAAGGGTGTTTGGCACTTTTTGGTTAGTGGTGTTGTTTGTGATTTCCAGTTTATTTGCAAACTTAAGTCAACTGCTAGCAACTGGACCTGAGTTCGGTGGATTATCCGGCGTGGTTTATGCGTTGTTTGGTTTTGTATGGTGGATTGGTTGGTTAAGGCCTAAATGGAATGTCTCCTTACCCACCAGTTATATTGTGTTTATTTTAGTTTGGCTGGTACTGGGTTTCTTACAAATTCTGCCTGTAAACATGGCCAATCAAGCGCACTTATTTGGATTAGTATCAGGTTGTTTGCTCGCTTTATTGTTGCATATTTGGATAAAATCGAAACAGCGAGCTTAATTGAGTAATTAACCGCCTTGTCGTAAATACTTAGTAAATATTACGTCGCGCACAGTTTCTTTCCCTGTTTCTCTTACCATAATATCTTTAAAGCTTTTTAAAATTGAGCGTCGAATGTTCTCGCGACCCGTCAACGAGCGAATGTTTTGGTCTGTCTGGGCGCCAATAATTTCGATTGCCGTGGCACGTAAAAGTGGCATGTGGTGTTCCACATTTGGAATATTTGCGGGGTCGGCTAACATGATTTCAATAGTAACGCGTAAGTATCCTAAGCGTTTCGAGTTATCGCTCACGTAGTTAGTAATGATGTCTGGTTCCAATGCAATATAGGCATAAGAGGGTTTTGCACTTTCTTCCCCTTCCTCTTCTTCTTGGGCAGAAACGGGAGAATTGAGGAGTACCAAGATCGCCAGTACAAACATATATGCAAAGCATCCTGCCCACGTACTTCTCATTAATCTTGTCTGTTCTTGCATTTTACTTACCTTAAGGCCTATGTAGCGAGCTCAACTAGAGCATAAAAGCGAGCAAATTTTAGGGTTATTAAAAATCACTATGTTAGACTACCTTTATCGGTTAATTTTAAGAATTCTTCAGCTTTGTTGTTAAATAGATTTCCCTTTGGATTACAAGTAGACTGGGTCGATACAGAAAGATTCTCTCCAGTACAACCTGAGTTGCAAGATTGGTTGCTTAACACAGGTAGTTTAACGGAACGTTTAGAAGGTCATTGTGAACGATTTTCAGTGCAAGTCTTAGGACAGGCATCGGTCGCTTTAGATAATTCTGAAAAGCGCTTGCTATATACGCAAAGCGACCAAGATTGGCAGGTTAGAGAAGTTATTTTACATGGCGATGATCAACCTTGGGTGTTTGCTCGCTCAGTACTGCCTTTGGCTTTATGTGAAGCAGAATTAAAAAACTTAGGCTCTAAACCTTTGGGTAAACGGATTTTTAATGATCCTGAATTTGTGCGCAGTGAATTTGAGGTAGGTCGAATGCTAGTGCATCCTTTAACTAATCAAAGCAAAACCGGACATGCTCTGTATGCAAGACGTTCTTGTTTCACTATGCAGGGTCAACAATTGCTAGTAGCAGAGGCATTTTTGCCTGATTGCCCTTGTTACCAAAATATTGCTTAGGAAATCCTCTTTGCTGTCATTGAAAACTCAACATTTTAATGCTTATTGGCGGCTGATGCGGGCTGACCGGCCTATAGGAAGCTATTTGCTACTATGGCCTACCATGTGGTCAGTATTTTTATCTTCATACCAATTGTCGGGTACAGGTGTTCCTCCAATAGACATTATTTGTATTTTCGTTATGGGCGTATTTTTAATGCGCAGTGCTGGTTGCGTAATAAATGACTATGCAGACCGAAACTTTGATGGCAGTGTAGAACGAACAAAGTCAAGGCCACTGGCGACAGGCGAAATATCGGAAAAAGAAGCGCTGCAGCTTTTTTCTATATTAATTGGGCTGAGCTTTATTTTGGTATTACAGCTTAACTGGCAAACAATATTGCTTTCTGTAGTCGCCCTTCTTTTAGCTTCAGTGTATCCCTTTATGAAACGCCACACGCACTTTCCACAAGTAGTGTTAGGCGCGGCATATAGTTGGTCCATTCCAATGGCAGCAATGGCTATATTAGAGACGGTGCCTTACTGGGCATGGGTGCTTTATTTTGCCAATTTACTCTGGACCGTAGCTTACGACACACAATACGCCATGGTAGATAGAGACGATGACTTAAAAATAGGCATTAAATCAACAGCTGTACTTTTTGGAAAGTATGATTTGTTGATTATTGCCATTTTACAAACAAGTTGCGCCCTCATGTTGGCTGGCGTATTTTGGTATTTCACACTGACATGGCCAGCTTATCTTGGGTTAGGACTAGGCTACTTGTTATTTATTCGACAATGGATAAGCACTAAAAATAGAGACAGGGACGCGTGTTTCCAAGCGTTTTTAAATAACCACATTGCCGGAATGTGCATTGGTATTGGTGTCATGATTTCCGTCATATTTTCTTTATAACGACCAAATCATCTAAATTAAATATAAAAAGTAGCACTAAATTATGGCAGATGATCTTACATCATTTGTTATAATTCTTAGCCCGAATTTTTAACTAATAAAATATGAAACTAAATCCCGCTCAACAACAAGCAGTAGAGTATGTGACAGGCCCCTGTTTGGTGCTAGCTGGTGCTGGAAGCGGTAAAACCCGAGTTATTACCAATAAAATTGCTTATTTAGTCAATCAATGTGGCTATAAACCTAGTCAAATTGCGGCGGTTACCTTCACAAACAAAGCGGCCCGGGAAATGAAGGAGCGCGTTGCTGATACATTGGGTAAGAAGTCATCTCGGGGTATCAAGATTTCAACTTTCCACACAATGGGACTCAATATTTTAAAGCGCCATGCGTCAGATATAGGCTATAAACCAGGCTTTTCGTTATTTGATGATAAAGACAGTCTAGCCTTGTTAAAAGACCTTACACAAGACGTCTACGATGGTGACAAAGACGCACTACAATCCTTACAAAAGAAGATTTCGTTTTGGAAAAATGAGTTGGTCATGCCAGCTCAAGCAACTAAATTATCAACTCAGGCTGAAGAGCAAGAGTTAGCACAGTTTTACGCTGAATATCAACGTCACCTTCAGGCGTATAACGCCTTGGATTTTGACGATTTGATATTGCTTCCTACCTTGTTATTCATGCAAAACGAAGAGGTAAGGGAGCTCTGGCAGAGACGCATTCGGTATTTATTAGTCGACGAATATCAAGATACCAACAGCAGTCAATACACCTTGGTAAAATTGCTGGTGGGACAGCGAGCGCGCTTTACCGTGGTAGGTGATGATGATCAGTCAATTTATTCTTGGCGTGGTGCGCAACCGAAGAATTTGGTATTGCTACAAAAAGACTTTCCCCAGTTGCAATTGATAAAGTTAGAGCAAAATTATCGTTCTTCAGGCAGGATTTTACACTCAGCTAATATCCTAATTCAAAATAATCCCCATGTATTTGATAAAAAGCTCTTTTCTGCACTAGGTTACGGAGATCCGTTAAAAGTTCTGGTCGCAAAAGACGAAGAGAATGAAGCTGAAAAAGTAATTGCCGAGCTCATGGCTCACAGGTTCATGAATGACACTGAATACCGAGATTACGCTATCTTATACCGAGGTAATCATCAAAGCCGCGTATTTGAAAAATTGCTTATGAAAAACCGCATTCCCTACCGAATTAGTGGTGGAATGTCTTTTTTCGGTCGAGCAGAAGTAAAAGATATAATGGCCTATTTACGCTTGCTAACAAACCAAGAAGACGACAATGCCTTATTACGCATTATCAATACACCCTCCAGAGGAATAGGCAGAGCTACCTTAGCTAAAATAGGTGAATTTGCTCATACCCATCACATTGGTTTGTTTGAGGCCATGTGCCATAGCGGTTTAACCTCAACCCTTGGTCAAAATGCTGGTGGTAAAGTAGCACAATTTGCCAAATTAATTGTGATGACCTCTGACAATGCAAGGCGGGGCGATACTCAAGCCGTATTAAGAGATTTTATTAAACAACTAGATTTTGAAGAATGGTTGTTCTCACAGAGTCCAAGTCCCAAAGCTGCGGAAATGGCCATGGCCAATATTTCTACGCTATTTGGTTGGGTACAAGACATGATTAAAGGCGACGAATTACAAGCGCCCATGACATTGCCTGAAGTGGTCCAACGGCTAACACTACGCGATATGATGGAAAGAGGGGAAGATGCCGATCATGCCGACCAGGTACAATTGATGACATTACATGCATCTAAAGGTCTCGAATTTCCTTACGTGTTTATGGTTGGCATGGAAGAAGGTTTATTACCCCACCAAAGCAGTATTGATGAAGACAATATTGAAGAGGAACGCCGACTCGCCTATGTGGGTATTACAAGAGCTCAACAGCAGTTGTATTTTACTATCGCCCGAGAGAGACGTCAGATGGGAGAACTTTACGAACCAGAACCAAGTCGTTTCTTACACGAATTACCACAAGATGACATTGAATGGGAATGGGAAAAACGAAAACCAGACGCAGAACAGCGTAAAGCGACTGCACAAAAAGGCATTGCAAATCTTCGTAATATTTTTGACTAAATAGTTAACCCCAATTGGGCGTTATCGTTTTTATAGGGTTGGTTTTTTTACAATATCGAAGCTTCACCGAGCATTTTTCCTTGCAAATAGTGACAGCCTAAATTACTGATTTCCATCTGAATTTCAGCATCATCAATCCCATCTGCGATGACTTGAATCTCATTGTTTTGGGCAATTAAAATAATAGATTCAACTAGCTGTTGATACTTTAACGACATGTCAATGGACTGTACCAGAGCTGCACTTAGCTTGATATAGTCAAAATCAAACTTAAACAAATGGGTTAAGGAAGCCGATTGATTACCAAAGTTATCCAAGACTAAGCTGACGCCTAGACTTTGCATTTTTGCCAATATAGAGGGTAAATACTTTGGAAATTTTGCCAATGATTGCTCAGTTAACTCAAATACAAGGTTGCTACTATCAATTTCAGACCACTCAAGCAATTGCAATAAATTCTCGTAGGAGTCCTTGTGCATTAGATGTTCAGCGGATAAGGTTAAACCTAATTTATAATCTTGCGTATTTTTGTTTGCCTGCCACATTTTTAGCTGCTTAAATGCCAAATCAATCAAGTATTGATTTACCGCATGATTCAAACCAGTGTTGTTAGCTAATTGCCAAAATTCTGCCCGAGTAATTAAGCTATTCTCTCGGCGCCAGCCCAGCGTAAATTCGTAAAATAAAATAGATTCATCATGTGACGATTTCACAGGTTGAACTAAACAAACGAAGTCGCCTTGTTTAAATGCTTTTCTAAATTCAAGCTCCAATGCCACTTCTTTGATTAATTGGTTTCGCATGCTGATATCAAAAAATACAAAGCGGTTTCGCCCGAGATTTTTAGCATGGTACATAGCAGCATCGGCATCTCGAAGTGCGAGATCACCGTCTTCATACTCTGATGATATTTCTACAATACCCACACTGGCGCCAGAAAATACTTCTTTGCCTTCAATATCAAATGGGGCTGATACAGCTTCAACGATGCGTTGCGCAATGTGTTCAACGTCTGATAGGTTAATGTAACTATCCAACAATACAACGAATTCATCACCACCTAAACGAGCTAATAAATCATGACTGCGTTTACAATGATTAATTCGAATAGCGACTTCTTTTAAGAATTCATCACCAGCATGGTGACCAAGTGTATCATTTATGACTTTAAACCGATCTAAATCGATAAATAAAAGCGCATAGTTATGGTTTTCGTAGCGTTGTTTACTGGCAATCGCTAGCTCAAGTCGACTATTGAATAGCACGCGATTAGGCAAGCCTGTTAGCGCATCATGATGGGCGTCATGAATTAACTTAAGTTCAATCTCTTTACGCTGTTCAATTTGCTTTTTCAACGAACGGTTAGATTGATCTAACTCCGCTGTACGTTCACTGACCATTTTAGACAATTGTTTGTTATACAAAAGCACTTCCTGCTGTGCTTTGCGTCTTTCTATCGCGACCGAAATATGATGGGATACAAAACGTAGTATATCTAAATCTTTGTCTGTGTAATCTGCACTGGCGCCATAAGTTTGCACGGCAAGTACACCTTCTACTTTATTATCGATGATCAAAGGTGCGCCTAACCAAGAGTTGCCACTTTGTAACATGCCAACAACGGTTGTTTCATCAATTGCGCCTGTGCCCCGAATATTGTTCATTTTAGCAGAGTCTAGCAATACAGCTTCTTTCCGATGAATGACATATTCAGTTAATCCATTTTTGAGCTTTCTTGGTTCATTTGAATCGTTGTGTTTTCCAACAAAATAAGGGAAAGATAGTTGGTCTCGTTTTTCATTTAACACTGCAATGTAACAGTTAGGCGCATGCACTAAACGATTAAGAATTGTGTGAATTTTGCCGTAAAATGTCACAATATTTTCATCGCCTGCCGCAGA
This sequence comes from uncultured Glaciecola sp., assembly GCA_947496235.1. Taxonomy (GTDB): domain Bacteria; phylum Pseudomonadota; class Gammaproteobacteria; order Enterobacterales; family Alteromonadaceae; genus Glaciecola. The sequence goes on from CANMCE010000002.1 coordinate 56,906, forward strand.
TAACTCACTGATTTCAAAAAGCGCCTTTTGCAGCGCTTCCATGCGTTCCCGCTCAGCAATTTGTGTTTTTAATTGACTGTTAGTTTGCTCGAGTTCGTATGTGCGTTGTTGGATAATTTGTTCTGTTAATTCACGATGTTTAACGCGGTCAACGGCGGTGATAATGTGACGCGAAATAAAGCTAAGAATATCAAGATCATCTTCAGAGTAGCGAATGTCATCGTTGTAGCTTTGAACCGTTAATGAACCTATAGTTTCGCCGTCTCTTTTTAATGGAATACCCATGAAATCCACTGGTGGTGAGCCGACTATTTCAAAGCCTTTTTCGGCGCTTTGTTTTTCATAGTTTTCTTTGGTGAGCACCAGGGTTTCACCCGACCGTAGGATATAGGCCGTGATACCGTTGCGGACTTTTTCGTAGGGAATGTCGCTGACGACTTTTTCGTCAAATTCGTCAACAAAATAACTAAATTTTATTTTGTCATCTTGTTTATCATAAAAGGCAACAAAAAAGTTATCTGCAGGCATAAATCCACGCACGATATCGTGAATTTCCCTGTAAAGAGATTCTAGGTTGCTCGAAGAAGATGATAGCTCACTAATGCTATAGAGGGCTTTTTGAATCCTTTCGGCTCTTTTATATCTTTCCGTAATATCTTGAAGTTGCGGCACCATTGCCCGCAACTCCAATTCATCCAGATCACCAACGCTCGATTTTTGCATGTAAAAACTCTCTCGTTGGAGACGCTGCAGCCTATTTGTAGTCTAGATGCCTTCAGTCATGTACTCAATAGCAATCTTGATGTCTTCATCAGTACAACTGCTACAAGTACCTTTGGCTGGCATACCAGGCGGGATACCATTTATGGCATTTTGCCATACTTGGTCAAACCCTTTTTCTAGCCTAGGTTGCCAATCAGCTGCATTTTGGAATTTAGGCGCACCTAAAACTCCAACAGCATGACAGGCTTGACATGCAGACTCATAAATCGACTTACCCGTTTTGGGTTGGGCTGAAGCTGTCTCACTTGCTGCTCCTGCAACTTTGACCTGTCCAACTGGCTTAATTCTTTCAATAATGTCTTCTTCGGTCATTTCTTGTGCGATTACAGAAGAAATACCAAAGACAGCCAACATCACAGCAATACCTGTTTTGAATTTCACTCAACTCTCCCGAGAATATGCTTGCTTAAATAATATCCGTGCGATTATAACCCGAATATGACTTTGCACAACCTCTGATTGATGATTAAGACTATAGTGGTGTTGCTAAAAATGCACAGATAATAAACCTAATTTATTGTTTGAATTTGGCAGCTTGTAGCAGTCACGTTGCATAACTGTTATCGGCTAGAATACGGAATGCTTACTTTTTTTCCAGTGTTTTGAGTATATTTTTTGATATGCAGTGTGTTATGACATACCTTTACTTAATCAAAGCGATGCTAAATGAAATTAAGTATTTCCCGCTTTAATGTCGATAAAAGACTAGCTGTTAAGTGAAAAACACATCAAGAGAATCAAGTGAAAAAAAATACTGGAAAAGATTTTTTTATCATTTCTGCGGCAGTGGCTGGTGAGCTGTTTCAAGCTATGCGAGTGGCGGAGAAAATTGCCTTGGCATCAAGCAACGCAGGTGTTCTGGCTTTCAGAGCAGGTGAGCGAGCCGCGGGATTTGGTGCATTAACAGGTTTTCTTGCCGAGCTTTCGAAAAAGACGGGTACTATGGCAAATGGCATCAATCAACGGGCGATTAAAATCAGCCAGATGTCTTCAAATTTCTTACGTACAGACAGCACTATCAAGCAAATGCAAAAAGTAATGAGAGACGCAAAAGATGCGCCTTACATAGACAGTTTGCAAATGCCATTGGAAAATATTCAAGAATCAACCGCGCGAGAGCAGATCTTATTTAACCAAGAAGTTAATAAGCTTTACAGTCAACTATTAGATCTTAAAAAAGAACTCGAATCGGCAAAGATTATTGCCACTATGTCGCTAGTTGAATCTTCACAAGCAGATAAAGAGTATCGCGCTGCGCTTACAGATAACGCAGTAAAAATATCAGATGCTGCTAAACAAATTGAAACCCATGTTGATAATGCGCTTGCGCTTTTTCGATAAGATTTAATCTACTTAGATCTAGAGGAAACCTATGATTTGTCAAAAAATATACTCAGATGTAAAACATCAGTGGTTTGTGTTTGGACGAGATCCGAGTAAACCGAATAAAATTATCGATACTAATCAATACATGATTAAAACCTCAAAAAATGCCTTCTTAATGGATCCCGGTGGTATCGAGCTCTTTGCTCCAATGCTGGCGAGTATTGTCAAAGAAATACCCCTAGAACAGATTAAACACGTATTTGCGTCTCACCAAGATCCCGACATTATTTCTTCTTTAGGTTTATGGGATAAAGCGCTTACAGATGCGACCTTGTTTGCACCTCGAATTTGGGAAGGTTTTTTACGTCATTTCGGTATGGAAACAATGAAATTTAAAGGGATTCCTGACGAAGGAGACAAGTTGAATATTGACGGTATTCAATTGCAATTCATTCCTGCACATTATCTGCACTCGTCGGGTAACTTTAATGTATATGATCCTGAAGCTAAAATTTTGATGTCCGGCGATATAGGCGCCGCTATAGAACCTGTAGATGCACCTATGGAAGTAGAAGACTTTGATGCGCATTGTAAATTTATGGAGGGTTTTCATCGTCGTTGGATGCCTTCAAATACAGCCAAAAGCAATTGGGTTGAGCGAGTGAGCAAACTCGAGATTGATATGATGTGTCCTCAGCATGGGCGCATATTTACTGGGGACAATGTTAAGCGTTTTTTAGAATGGTTTGATAAATTGGAAGTCGGGTCAGCGGCAATTAGTTAGTAATCGGATTAGCTACTGCAGGTGTTACAGCTTAGGTTTTTAGGTACGCTAAAAGACCTCCATTTAGATATACTGGCATCGTACATTTGTAAGGTGTTGGTAGCTAATTGTCCAAAATCAGTCAGCACCTTAATTGCTTCAAGTGCTTGAGTTGCACCTATAATGCCTACCAAAGGTGACATCACACCGGATTCTACACAGCTCAATTCTGGTGCTGCAAAATACTGACTTAAACATTGGTAGCAAGCGGTTTGCTTTTTGGGTTGCATGCAAAAAATCTGTCCTTCCATCCTGATTGCAGCCCCTGAAACCATATCTACTTGATGTTGCCAGCAAACCTGATTTATTGTGTTTCTAGTGACGAGGTTATCACAGCAATCAAGCACGATGTCTTGCTCAGGGATTAGTTGATTCAATACTGGCTGAGTGGCTTCTTGATGCAAAGCCTCAATTTCAATTTCGCTGTTGATTTCGGACAGAGCTTGTTTAGCGGATTCCACTTTTGGGGAGTCTAGGCGTGCTTCAGTATGTAATATTTGTCGTTGAAGATTACTCAAGTCCACCTTGTCAAAGTCAATCAAGGTTAGTTTGCCAACGCCAGCTGCAGCTAGATATTGCGCTACCGCGCAGCCAAGACCGCCTAATCCGACAATTAAAGCCGTTTTGTTGATCAGGGCTTCTTGCTTGTCCAAATCAAAACCATTGAGCACTATCTGTCTGTTGTATCTTAGTGCTTGTTGGTGAGAGATGGTCTTCATACTTTTTGCTAGGCCTAAATAAGGGGGGAAGAAAATAATTGAATTTGCACACTTGCGCCGGCTTCAATATCACCAGCTTCCTGATCAATCACAGCAAAACAATTACTCTGTCGAAAGCTCGATAATATGCCAGAACTTTGTGAAACTGCACTGGTAACCATAAGTTGCCCATTGTCATCGCGGTAACAAAAGGCACGTTGAAAATCTGTCCTACCAGGTCTCTTACGGAATTTTTGAGCGGCGATTGCTGTAAGCAAAAAGGGTTTATCTATACTCTGTCCGCTCATTTGACATAAGGCTGGCATAGCTACCTTATCCATAGTTACCGCCGATGAAACAGGGTTCCCCGGTAATCCAAAAAAGATACTATTAGGCAATTGTCCAAACGCCAGTGGTTTTCCTGGTTTAATGGCAAGTTTCCAAAATGCTATCTGTCCCAGCTCTTGTAATACTTCTTTCGTGAAGTCCGCTTCTCCAACCGACACTCCACCACTGGTGATAATACAATCCGCGATTTGGTCGGCTTGCTCAAAAGTCGCACGAATAGCTTGTTTATCGTCTTTGATGATCCCCAAGTCCACTGCTTCAAAACCTAAACGCTTAATCATAGCGATCAACATGGGTCTGTTGGTATCAAATATATGACCTTTAGGTAAAACATTTCCTGAAGCTACCAGCTCATCTCCAGTGGAAAAAACAGCGATTTTTAGGCGCCGGAAAACGTGAATTTCAGACAGTCCTAAAGACGCTAAAAGACCTATATCAACAGGTGTAATTTTGCTTCCTTTGGGTAAAACCACCTGTCCCTTTTTGATATCAGAACCTTGTCGTCTAATATTGTCACCAAGCTTAGCGAGTTGTAAAAATTCGATTTCATTCCCATTTGCTTTTACGTTTTCTTGCATCACCACCGTATCAGCATATTCGGGAATTTCTGCCCCTGTCATGATTCGCACGCATTGTCCGGACGACATTTTCCCTTCGAAAGATGTTCCTGCAAAGCTCTTGCCTACCAATTGGAGTGACTTTGAAGTTGCTAAGTCAGCATGTTTGATGGCATATCCGTCCATGGCCGAATTATCAAATCCGGGAACGTCTATGGGCGATATTATGTCCTGGGCGACAATACGGTCGATGGCATCTACAATTTTAACAATCTGAATTTCTTGAACGGGCTGAACTAACTGTAGAATTTTCTCATGGGCAATGGCTATTGGCATCAAGCCCGTTGAGCTTTGTGAGTGCAAAATTATCTCTCCAAATAATAGCGCTTGTTTATAAATCGCTAAAAACTGCGGTCACTGAGTCTTTAGGCGTCAATTTTAAGGTCTCAACCAGATAGTTGGATACTACGGCAATTAGTTGCTGTCCATCTACTTCTAAATGCACATATGATATGTTTTTGTTGCTACCTTTGCCAATCTGTATCTTTGTAATTACACCGGACAACTTGTTCATTGCAACTATTTGGTTTACCTCGGAAATACTGAGCAATATTTTGGTGGTTGGAATTTGCAATCTTTGCGTGAGCAGAGGTTGATTCATTGATGGGTCATAAGTTGTATAAATTAATTGCTGACTATCTTTCAGTCGATATTTGCGAAGCCCTTGATTTTCAAGATCTGACAGGAATTCTACATCCAAGATTGAAAAACTAAGGCTTTTGGATAAATCATTTTCCAAAGCAGAATTGGTCGATTGAATTGGAAAAATATCAAATTTATCGACTCGTATACATTGTTGAGTAAAAAAAGCGATATCTGATGCATCGTGACTTACCAATACAAACTTGCGTTGATATTTGTCCTGCCAAGATAAAAGTACATTCATTACAATTTCCCGCGACGTCTTATCGATGGCGGAAAGCACTTCATCCAATAGTAATATGGGTTTACCTGATAGCATAGCGCGAGCTATGAGTACTCGTTGTGTTTCTCCCCCAGATAGGGTGGCTGCGGGTTTATTTAGCAGGTCTTGAATGCCTAAATCCGCAACAATTTGGTTATAGAAATCATTGTCCTTTACTCCAAATCGTGAATGTTTGTGTACCAGTAAAAGGTTTTTTTCTACTGATAATGTGGTTAAGAGTCCAAAAGTATTACTCACGTATACGCAGGGATTGTTAGCAGTCTCGTTATCCCAACTCAGGTCGCCGAAGGTCACACTGCATAGGCAATTTGGCAAAAGCCCCGCCATGGTTTTTAGTATACTGGTCTTGCCCGCACCTGAATCACCGATTATCCCAAGATTTCCTGACAGCAGATGCTCTTCAATCTTTTGTATGGCACCAGCGTTTGGCTCTTTCAAGCTAATATTCAGATGAAATGGGATACTGGTCATGAGTGTCCACCGAAATCTTTTGCTGGATTGAATCTGGCAGCCGAGCGATTAAAACGGAAAAGTAGAGTTAAAATTGCAAAACTCAGTACCAGTAAAATTAATGCAAGCTTGTTAGCTGATGCATAATCTAGCATCTCCACATGCTGATACAGAGCGATAGAAACCACTTGAGTTTGACCTGGAATATTGCCACCTATCATTAATATCAACCCAAACTCACCAAGAGTGTGAGCGAAGCCTAGTGTTGCGGCGGTGATTAACGCTGGTTTTATCTGTGGCAGTAACCAGAAATAAAACGCTCTGTATTTAGATACACCTAAGGTCTGAGCAATCATTAAAACTTGAGTGCCTTGCTGTTCAAAAGCGGCTATTAAAGGCTGCATCACAAAAGGCATAGAATAAATGATGGAGCCAACGAGAATACCGCCAAAACTAAATACAAATTGTTCCCCAAAAAGTTGAATCCACAAACCGCCTAAAAAACTCTCTGGAGAAAACGCAATCAATAAGTAAAAGCCTAAAACCGTAGGTGGCAGAATTAAGGGTAGAGATACCATGGCTTCGATAAAAGGTTTGAAACGGCCTCTATATCTACTGATTTTCCAAGCCAGTGGCAGACCTAATAGAAATAAGATCACAACCGTCAATGCAGCTAATTTGAATGTTAGCCATAATGCTTGTAAGTCAGGCAAAATCATTTAACAGCCTTCTTTATGTGTGATTTGGGACAAGTCTGTTTGGTATCCAAGTTTGTTCAATTGAATTTGACTGGTGCACGACAGCAAAAAATCTTTGAAAATAGCGGCCTCTTTTTTCAACTTAGATTTTTGCAGAACCACACCAAACTGTTCTATAGGGGTATGCAGTGTAGAATTTACCGACTGAAAGGTTAAATATTTCGCATTTTGACTTTGTTTATATGCCTGAATAACCATAGACTCAGCAACAAACGCAACGTCAGCATTACCAGAATCTGCGAATTGAAACGCTTGAGCCACATTATTTCCCTGCACGATTTTGGCGCGATTCACCAAAACAGATCCAAGTACCTGAGCAGCTGCAAGTCCATATGGCGCAGAGGTCTCATTAGCAATTGCGATACGCTTAGCGTTCGTAATGATAGTGTCGATAGATTCATTGGGTTTACTTGGATACAAGACTAATTTTCCTAGGGCATATCGCCAAGGTGCAGTACTGAGGTTTTTTGCGGATAAGGATTCAGGTCGCTTTTTATCAGCAGACAGAAAAATGTCAAACGGAGCGCCGTTTAAGGCCTGGGCATATAGTACGCCGGATGATGCTGTAACTAATCTAACGTCAAAGTCAAACCTTTGATTATTCAATATTTGTGTCAATGGATAATAAAAATTACTCGCTACAGCCACAGTTAACCTAGGCTTTTCTTGGCTGTATGCCATTGAAAAGAGATTTATGAACAATAGAAGAATGAGGTAATAAATTCGTTTCAAATTAGTTTGGTATTTTAGAGCCTGTTTATCTGATTATCTGATTATCTTGCCTCAGACGTATACATTTTTCTATGCAAAGCATGCAATAATCAATGAATTATTTTTTAACTAAGTGAAATTTTGGCAAGTATTTTGCTGCAATATTTTTGGTATCTTAGTAAATCAAAAATGTTTATTAATACAGTTGATTACCTGAAATTATACCTAATATTTCACAAAAATTGGCAGATAAAATAATAAGGCAAATTTTTTTACTTCAGCGAGCTTTATTTTAATGCCTTTTAAATACCGAGTTTTCGAGGTTAGTGAAACCAAACAAATTTGGTATAAGGTTGTGAATTAAATTAGTGAGCAATAAGGATTTACTGAGGATATTCCCAGTTGTTTCGAAAAACTTCTGGAAATTTTAGTATGAAGTGCTATACTTAACTCTCAGATACTTGCTAAACATGCAAATCTGAAGGGTTACCTATAGTATTAACAAAGGGGGCCAATCATGAAAATACTCAAGTACTTCAAACCCAAGCTACCATATGCGCCGGTCGCGTACATAGGCCGCAAGAAAGTCGAGAAAATTTTGGGTGCAGACATCAAGAAATTCAAAGACGATAAAAAATAGCGTATTGAGAGTTGGCCGCTAAGGCGGTCAGCTCCAAGCTGAAAGTTCTACCTTCCTAATCAAATTTATCACGCTTCCACAAACTTAACCTTCAAAGGTTATCAATCGCCAATTAAAACCGTTGGACATCCAATTACGATAGAACCGCCATGGGCAGTCATATCACCCATCCTTGCAGCTGGCTTACCGCCAATTAACACACTGGATGAGCCCATATTTATGCTATCGGGAGGACCAACGCAGACGCAGGAATCCCCTTGAACAGCAGCAGGTAAACCGCCTATGAGCACGGTTGGACTACCAGGACCTATGACTGGACCACCAACATGAGGAACAGTAGCAATAACTTGAGGACAAATGTGCATGTCCGTTATGCGCGCAGCGGGCTTCATTTATCTAGGGCCTCTAAGTGGGCTAGTTGCGGATCCTGTACAAATAATATACTAGATCCGCACTAATTCAAGTAAGCCCCATTGCAAACTAATGAGGATTGTTAAAACCGAGCTCTTGCGCCGAGTAGTACGCTTCGGCCCGGTAAAGGAGCTTGGTCACGTAAATAAGAGGTATGTACCCGAGCAAATTCATCGGTTAGATTACGACCTTTGATGAATAATTCAAATTCATAATCTTGCACTGGAAGATAATAACTGAAATTGACATCAACCATGGTGTAACCGTCAGTTGAGGCTTCCAATGGCGCTGTTTTATCTTGTTCGAACACATGCATAACGCTGACGTCAGCATACCAATCTTGAGTTTGATATTCAGCACCAATGCTCAAGCGAGCTGGTGGGGTCCGAGGTAGTTCAGAAGAACTTTCATCATCTAACCGTGCTCTTACCATGTCCGCTTGAGTGGTTAACTTAAGATTGTCAGTCGCTTGCCAGTTTACTTGAAGTTCAGCACCATAAAGTTTTGCATCTTGATTACGGAATAACAACACTGGCAAGCCGTCTTCGTGACCTTCTTCCTCAACATGCTCTTCCTCAAGATCGGCTTCTTCCTCATGATCATGCTCAAAGTCAGCAATAAAGGCTGTGTTGGCGTCATAATAATAGTTATCTACGTGGTTGTAGAACAAATTAAAAATAAAGCCAATATCGCCGTCGAATTTTCGTACAGAGAAATCGAGGTTGTTAGAAGCTTCAACATCTAAATCAGCCTGATTTTGAACAATATGTCCTTCTTCATCTATGTTATAAAACGCGCCAATTTCATAGTTTCCACTGCCTAAATGTGGACCTAATGAAAACAGTTCAGCAGCTGAAGGTGCACGTTCTGCTCGTGCATAAGACAAACTCATATTATAGCCATCAGTGACATCCCAGACGACACCCAAAGATAAGCTTAAAGGGGTAAAGCTAACATCTATGCTTTCTAGATCGGCATGTTCGTGGTTGTGATCTTCATCTTCGTGATGATCTTCTTCTAGATGATCGTCCTCTAAAGAAACCAATTCGATATCGGAAGAGAATAGTTCTGCTGCAGAAATTTTTACTCTCTCGATTCGGGCACCCATCTGTAATAGGTAATCTCCGAAGTGCTTCTCTTCTATCCAACCTAAGCCTAATGTTTGAGTGTCAGAGGGAGGAGTAAAAGCTTCTTCTCCTACAGCTTTAAAATCTGATTGCTTATAATGGACACTAAAGCCACCACGCCAGTCATACCAATGGCGGTGCAGGGCTTCAACTCTCATTTCTGTGGTTTGATTTTGAAAGCTTGTGCCAGGAGCGCCATTTTCAATTTCCACATGTTCATAATCTGTGTATGCACCGGCAAAATTAATTGCGCTGAAGGTATCAGATCCTGGTTGATAACTTGCTTGGGTTTGGTAACGGGTTTGCTTCATGTCCAAGACAACGGCTTCCTCTTCACCTTCTTCTTCACCCTCGTGTTCCTCGTGACCGCCATGTCCAGGTACACCGTATAAACTATCTTGACGTTCTACTGCAAAGCCTATGTGTCCGTTGTCGAATAAATAACTAGAGCCAAGGGAAAATCCAGATGACCTGTATTGGGTATTTTCAACTGTGCTCTCGTTTTCATGCTCGTCATGTTCATCTTCATCATCGTGGTCATCATGTTCTTCTAATATCGCAGCACCGGGGACTGAGTATGTCTGTGCATCACGGTAGTACCCTTGGGCGGAAAAAACGAAATCATTGATATCTTTAATAAGGTTGCCGCTAACCGCTTCCTCAGCGTTATTTGAATTACGACTAAAGCTTAGTTCACCGGTCGTTTCAGCGTATTTAGGAATTCTGTTATCGACTACATTTATAACACCACCTATGGCGCCACTTCCGTAAAATAAGGTCGCAGGACCTCTTAGTACTTCTATTTGCTGAGCAGAGGTGCTGTCAGTCGCAACCTGATGATCAGGGCCAACACGTGAAGCGTCCGAGGCATCAAGACCATTTTGGGCTATTAAAACCCGCGGACCACTTAGGCCACGGATAATTGGCGTACCTGCGACACCGCCGTGAGCAGAGGAATGCACGCCAACTTCATTTGTTAAGGTGTCGCCCAATGTAGATGCTTGTCTTCTATTCAGGTCATCACCGGCTAACACACCGACAGGGATCGAAGATTCAAGATTAGAAGCGTGGAAGGCACTTGCTGTGACATCGAAGATTTCGATACTGGCATCTTTCACCTTGATAACTAAATCGTCGATACCATTTTCAGGTACATTAATTATCGTGGTGTTATGAATAAAGTTTTCAGACGAAACGTGAAGCTCGAATTGTCCTTGGCCGAGATTTTGAAGGCTAAAGCTACCATCTTTTTTGATTGGAGCCCTAAGCTGAGTACCCATAATTTGTACTTCACCTGAAGTCACCAAATTACCGGCCTGATCTCTAACTTCTCCAGAGATTTGACAAGCAATTGCAGGAGAGCTAGCAAGACCTAAAAGTATTGAATATGTGAGAAATTTTTTTGACATCTTTGTATTGTTATAATGTTACATTTTGATTGTTATAATATAACAACACACTTTAAAATCAAGTCATAATCTCACCGTCACATAAATTTCATTAAAATGGAGCCGTAGTTCATTATAACAATGGAGTCGTAGTTCATTCTCCCAATCTCAGGGAGTTACCCACCACTTGGGATCAATATTTTCGAACTCACGGGTTAAACCTGGGGTGTCAACACGAATAACAGTACGCTTATCCATATTTGCTCGTTCAAACGCATCTTTTGAATACTTATGGTTGCGTAAAAGATGAAACAAACTTCCGTCTTCTAACGCCTTTTCTAGGCCTTTTTCAATTATGGCTTTTAACTTTTTATTACTCGGATGCAGATAAAAAAATCGCCCAAACGGGTAAAACAAAGTGATGTTTTCATCCACAACAAGGCTATGATCTTTAGGTCCAAATTTTTCTAAAAGCCCATAAGCTTCATGCGCGCCCAAAGGTAATAAGTGGAACCTTTCGGCATTTACGCGTAAAAAGAGGTTTTGTATCGTAGGCGCGGTAATAACTTTAAAGCCTGCGTTTTCAAGAATGACGTTGTCATGCCAACCGGTGCCTTGACCGACCGTAAAAGCAACTAAATCTTGCAGATCATTCACCTTATTTAGTTTGGAGACATTTTCTTTACGGGTGATAAATAACCGCCATCCACTTACCCCCATATCAATCGGTTTGTAGATTATATCGAGTTCTTCTAAAAATGCGGGTAAGTACCCGCCGTCGATAACATCGATTTGATTGGTTGTTGCCATTCTTATAAGTCTTTGAGAATTTACGACTTTATCATCAAGTATTAATTGATAATCTTCTCCAGATTTTTCTAGCGCGAGTTTAAGAACAGAATAACCAAGTGCAGAGGTACCTATACCATCTCTATTAGGATATACCACTTCAATCGCACTACTGGATTTGCTGAATACTATTGAAAGCAATAATGTGATAAAAATCAGACAGGCGCTTATCGCTTTGCTACTAAGCAATTCAGGAAATCCATTTCGATTTTGTCGAAAAAGAAAAGTTACCTTCATATATCTGAAGCCAAAATACACTAATAAACTAATTTATAGACTAAAGTCGTTTATTTTTAAAATTTAATATAAAAAATAAACTATTTTTAATCAAAAACTTCCTGTTAGTATTCTACGGGATAGTCTTTTTTAAATGCTTCGCCAGCAAATGCTTTTTTCTGGGTCCAGTCTTCAGATGGGCTTTGCCAAAACAGGTCGCTCAAGGGAAGCCCTAAAGGCAAGAAGCTCGCGGTGGTGATGTACATACTGCCATTATTTGAGTACCAGTCGCTTAAGGCTATATTGGCACCCGTAAATCCTATTTTTAAGAACCCATCTTCAGAAAAATTATTGTGTTTTACAAAAATAGTTTCATGCACTGCTTTTAAAGCAGCTCTCACCTGGCCTACAGGCAAGGAATCTGGCAACTTATTTTTCAAGGCTAATTGAGCTAAAGGCTGGAATGCTGCAGTTCGATAGGTAAGAGAACGACCTATTGGCGGGTAGGTACCAGTTGGCGAAATTAGTCTTTCTAGATGTTCACAGAATCGTTGTGAGCGTTTTATTTCGGTGTCTAGTTCTACCTTTATATCGCCTTTCCAAAAATAAGCCTCTTTATTGGCCATAACCTCTAAGATATCCAGTAGCATTGGATGAATGACATAAGAGCCATAATAATCAAACGCAAAATGTTGGCCATCAGCGAACCAACCATCCCCTACATACCATTCTTTGAATTTACGAATCGCATAATCTAAGCGAATAGGATCATACTCCTCGTCGATGCTCATTAGAAAAGCTTCGTTCATTGCTGCGAAAAGTAACCAGTTAGTATAAGGAGGTTGAATTTTACGCAGAGATTTAATTTCTTTTATAATTCTTTGTTTAGTTTTATTGGATTGTTGTTGCCATAACAAAGGTGCACGAATCATTGCTTGAGTGTAATAAGCTGAATCCACTAACATTTGACCATGACCAACATCCCAATCAAGATAATCAGGGCTTTTAGGGTCAACTGAATATTCATAGCATTGCAAAGCATTTTCACGCATTTTTAGACGTCTTTGCTGGTATGGACCAGGTTCATTTAGCGCAATCCAAGGCGCAGCGCCCGCTATAGTGCGTCCGAAACATTCTAAATAAGCCACGCGTTGGTCGCGACCATCGCCATTTTTAGGTACCTGCAAAGGAAATTTTTTATGAAAATTTTGGTTGGCAAAAATAGATAAAACTGGGTCAGCTATTTTCTCGAGTAAACCTACAAAAAAATCATAATCTTGAGGAATCTTGGGTGTATTCTTAGCTTGTAAAGAGAAGCTAGGTAATCCAGTTAAGCTAAGTAGAGCTCCCATCCCTGCGAAGGTTAAAAATTCCCGTCTTTGCATTTAATTGTCCTGATTTAATAGTAGCGGTAGTGGATCAATTTGCTTGTGTATACGCAAGTTTAATCCACTGCAAAAGTTGCTCATCAATCTGATCTAAGTTAGTCAGTTGAACTCTATGGGTGCACATAGTGCCAAAAGGTCCTGAGGTTTCAAGTCTGCCTTGGTGCTCAACGTCATTAAGTTTTAGTCCTAAATCAATGCGTGTTTTAGTAGAGGGCTGAATCAACGCAAATTGCCGTTTAACTCTAAAGCTCACTGCCGATTTTTTTGGCACGACTTCTACATTGGAACCAAGCTCGGTTATCTTGGCAGTAAGTAAATCAAATATAGGTTTTAAATTCTCTTTACCCTTATATTGATTGCTCACTAACTCACTGTCTTGAGACGAGCCGGCATCAGCCTCCCGAAATTTAAGGGTAATGAAATTAGCATAACCATGAGATATTCCCAATTCTGACTTGAGATATTTCATGTACTCGCCATGTTTTGTAAAAGGTAATTTGGCAAGTTCAACTTTCCACTGCGCCAAGGATAAGCCTGTTTTTTCAAGAAGATTTTGTTCCATGGAAAATTCTCCGACGGGGCGATTCAGACACTAAAACTATCTAACGAAAGCCTATGGCTAACTAATGTTGGTCAATCAAGTATTAGTTAGTTAGGTGTCTAGTTTCAAGCGATTTTTCTTGTTTTCACATTCTAAAATTTACGCACTCGCAAGCAAAAATTTCCCAGTTTATTGTGCATACTAATTAGAGGATAGGATTTCAATTGACATCTCATGGCCAAGAAAAACAACATAAAGATAATAAAAACAATATGTTGCTTCTTATAGGGCCAATTCTACGGTTCCTTTAAATAACTGGCGTAATTTCTGCAAAAGTAGTGTTAAAAAATAATAAAAAATGCGGTCTACCGCTATCTACATTAAATGTTCAATCATTTTTAACGTCGCAAACTGACTCCTATTTGAGTCACCCTGTACACCGGCATTCGTCCTTTTGGGAAGCAGGTAATTTAAGTTATATAAGGTAATTAAGGAAAGCTAATGTCGAATAAGCCCTTTCTAATCACGGTTTCTGCATTCATCGTTGGGATATTGAGTATCTTGTATGCGATTGATGTTCAGTCGGCGTTTTTAAACAGAGGCGCAGGCCAACTACAAGCGCAAGTATCACAGAAACAACCTACGACCGTCGCGGAAGTATCTGAAAACGATAAACAAGAAAGTCCAAAGCGTCCTACTCATGCGTTTGATAGAGCTTGGCTAGAAAGTCATGCAAAAACACTGTCTGAAAAAGCATACGAAGCCAAAACAATACCTGCAGATAATCCACTTAGTCAGTTAAATTACGACGATTATAAGAAGATTCAGTTTGAGCGTGGCGCGACCATTTGGAATCGAGAAGATAGAAACTTTAGAGTTAATCCTTTACATCCAGGGTTTCTTTTTAAAACACCAGTCAATTTAAATTTAGTTGTTGGCGGGGTGTCTCGTCGTGTTCTTTATACGTCTGAAATTTTTAATTATGACGAAGGTCAAGAACAAGTTAAAAATACAAAGGCGCAAGGATATTCTGGTTTTAGCGTTACCACTCCAATAAACAGGGATGATAAGTGGGATGAGTTCATGGTATTTCAGGGCGGAACTTATTTTCGAGCTGTGGGCAAAACCAATTGGTATGGACTCTCGGCACGAGGGCTTGCCATTAATACGGGAAAGCCAACAGGTGAAGAATTTCCTGAGTTTACCGACTTTTGGATTGAACGTCCGCGCGAAACAGATGATGCCTTAGTGGTGCATGCTTTAATGGAGAGTCCGTCCGTCACAGGCGCTTTCACCTTCACGGCTAAACCTGGCGAGCACACTCGCATAAAAGTAAAAAGCACTCTGTACCCAAGAACAGACATAACACATTTTGGCATAGCACCGCTCACTTCCATGTTCCTCTTTAATGCCATGAATAATGTCAGATTTGATGATTTCAGACCTTCGGTACATGACTCCGATGGTTTATTAATGCTTAAAGGCAATGGTGAGCAAGTATGGCGGTCTTTAGCTAATCCATTACGATTAGAAGTGTCGGTGTTTCAAGATCACAACATCAAAGGCTTTGGCTTGATGCAGCGAAGTCGTGATTTTGAAGATTTTGAGGATTTTGAAGCTCATTATCAAGATCGACCTTCAGCTTGGGTAACACCTCTCAACGATTGGGGGCAAGGTCATGTGGAGTTATTCGAAATTCCTACCAATATGGAAATTCACGACAACATAGTTGCATTTTGGCAACCGAAGCAGCCATTAAAAGCGGGTGAGTCTTACGAATTCAATTATGAGATTGCATTTGGAAGCGATGCGCCAGTGAAAAACAAAATCGCAAAAGTAGTCGCGAGCGCTTCTGGATTATCTATTGGGTCTAATACTCAAAGAGAGTTTGTCATCGACTATAAAGCGGATCAGATCCCAGAAGATGTTGTGGTAAACGCTCAATCTAGTACAGGTCGCATAACAGGTACTGTCAGTAAAGTAGTACCACAAACAGGAAATCTGCGAGTAGTTGTTAAATTTGAACCCGGTGACGAGGATTTGTCAGAAATTCGCGTAGGTCTTCAACAAAATGACAAGCAATGGGGGGAAACATGGCTTTACAGATGGACTCGTTAAATACTGAAAACCAAGCCGTTCCTCCAGCGGCTAGTTTGCAAATGTTACCCCAAGATTTTTCTACAAAACCAGAGGTTAACCATGGTTTTCAGGGGTGGAAGGCATTACTGGCTAGGCTTATCACCTTTGGTGGAGCATTAGCGCTGACTGTTTATGCAACTTATCAAATGGTCCTTATCGTTTCTCAAGGCAAAGTCACCATTTTACAGTGGGTGATGGTAGCCTTGTTTTGCATTACCTTTGTATGGATAGCCCTTGCCGCTTGTGCTGGTTTAGTAGGCTTTCTCTTTTCCGGCAAATCTACTCGTAAAGATAATGTCGATATTACTGACAAAAAGACAGTGTTATTGATGCCGGTTTACAATGAAGATCCAAGCGAAACTTGCGCGGCTCTTTATGCAATGGGCACGGAGTTGGATGCAAGAGGCTTAGGTGAACAGTTCGAAATTTTTATTATTTCTGATTCGAATAATCCAGATGTTTGGATAAAAGAAACTGCAGCCGTGGCTAAACTTAAAGAAGCCTTGCGCGGCAAAATGAATGTTTGGTACAGACGGCGATTTGATAATAGTGCAAAGAAAGCCGGCAACGTTCATGAATTTGTGAGTCGCTGGGGAGCCAGATATGACTACATGCTAGTGTTGGATGCAGATAGCCTGCTTTCTGCAGACACTCTACACCAGCTTATGCTAGAGATGGCTGCGGATGACCAGAGCGGCATCATTCAAACCCTTCCTTGTTTGTATCGTGGTGATACTTTATTTGCACGATTACAGCAGTTCGCCGGTAGTATTTATGGCCCCATAGTGGCGCAGGGAATTACGGCTTGGCAAGGTAATGACGGTAACTACTGGGGGCACAACGCAATAATCCGCGTGAGCGCGTTTGCAGAAACAGCGGGATTACCAAAAATTGGCGGCGTGCGTCCATTCCAAGGGGATATCCTGTCACATGATTTTGTCGAAGCCGCGTTAATGCGCAGAGCTGGGTGGAAAGTTCGAATGTTACCCGCACTCAAAGGTTCGTGGGAAGAAAGCCCACCGAGTTTAAGTGATGTAGCTGTGCGTGATAGACGGTGGGCTCAAGGCAATATTCAACATCTTGCAGTGCTAAAAGCCAGAGGACTTCGATGGCCAAACAGGTTTCACATGTTAACAGGTGTTATGGCCTATATGGCATCGCCATTTTGGTTAGCACTAATTTTGATTGGGATTGTAATGGCGGTGCAAACTCATTACGCAAACATTGAATACTTTTCTGATCAGATGACCTTACTGCCAAATTGGCCAGTGTTTGATTCTGAGCGCATGATCCAGTTGTTTATATTTACAATGGTGATAGTGGTGCTACCAAAACTCTTTGGTTTGATTAGGGCATTCTTTCATACTTCGTTACGAAAGCCTTTGGGCATCATTCGCATGACATTAGGTACTCTAGTTGAAATGTTTTTCTCTATTTTGTATGCGCCAATTTTCATGCTTATACATACCAAGCATATCATCGATATCTTTCGTGGTAAGGACTCTGGCTGGTCAACACAGCAAAGACAATATTCCGGTATACCCTGGATGCAAGTGACCAAACAACATTTCTGGCACACCTTGATTGGCATCGGATTGACAGCTTTAGTCTACTTTAACGCGCCGAGTCTGTTGATTTGGTTATCCCCAATCTTAATTGGTTTGGTACTTTCGATTCCTTTGTCGGCGCTAAGCGGTAGCCAAATATTGGCGAAAGTATTCAGAAAGCTGGGTATTTTGAATATTCCAGAAGAACAAAAGTCCCTTGCCATATTTGAAGCCAGAGATAAGTTTGCTGAAGAACTCAATAACGAAGTAGCTCAGTTATGCAGTTTAGACGTAGCGATAAATCCAAGGCTGAAACAACGCCATTTTTCCATGGTGCAACCGATTCCGCGATTAAAGAGAGGTCAGGCTCCGGTACACAAGTTAAGTGCTGAGTACAAGTTGAATGACGCCACTTCATGCGAAGAAGCCTGGTCTTGGTTAGATAAACAAGAAAAAATTGCTGTCCTTAGTGAAATAGCACTGTTCGAAAGGTTCGCAGAACTCAAAAGAGTTAATGCAGCTTAAAATTTTGACTGTATTTTGAAATTCGTAACGAAAGGAGATCAAAATGAGTAAAACAAAGATAGGGCCAATCGCAAGTATGTCAGCGATAAAAACGGCCATCGCTAACAATGAGGCTGATAAATTAAAACAACTATTGGAAGGTCAGCAACTGGATGGATTACAGAAAGATTATCTACTCGAGTTGGCCAAAATGAGTAATAAAGAAATAAGCGAAATAGTTTCATCCACACCAGCCAAACCTTGAATAAGACGGTTTAACATTTAAAGAAAAGGCAGTTTGTGGTCACCCAAATTGCCTTTTCTCCTTAATATCTGAATTACAAACATTAAAATCGATTAAAAAACGGCCATTTAAATAAATGCAAATGATAATGGTTATCATTATGGTTGACATGAAGATTTCATTCTGTAACATTGAGTCCATTAAGTAAAGAAATACAAAACGAACACGTTTACACACTCAACACATTCAATAGGTTACAAATGAAATTATCTGCAAGATATTCTTCAATCGCAGCGGCGGTTGTTATAGGACTTGGTGCAAATGCTACTGTACAAGCAACGGCAAAGTATGAAGATGTTGAAACTATCGTAATTACAGCAACTGGTTTCGAACAAAAAATTGTAGAGGCCCCCGCTAGTATTTCAGTCATTACTGCGGAAGAGCTTAAAACTCGCTCGTTCACTTCTATTTTAGATGCCGTAAAGTATCAAGAAGGTATCGATATTGGTACGACTAGAGACAAGACGGGCCAAGGCAGTGTTAGCATGAGAGGGTTAACAGGCGAGTACACCTTACTTTTGATAGATGGAAAGCGTCAAAATAATCATGGTGACATCTACCCAAATAATTTTGGTGGTAACGCATTTAATCATATCCCTCCATTAGATGTCATTGAACGAGTAGAGGTCATTAGAGGGCCCGCTTCGACTCTTTACGGTGCTGATGCACTAGGTGGTGTCATCAATATAATCACAAAGAAGCATAGTGAAAGTTGGGGGGGCGCAATCACTTACGGAAGAAGCGTGCAAAGCGATGACGATTTTGGAGATGATATAACTACAGATGTCACACTTAATGGTCCTCTAATTGAGAATGTCCTTAGTCTGGGCCTTAGAGCAAGTCTATACGAACAACAGGCTTCATCTCCGCAATTTGAGCCAGCGGTAGATCCAAATGGTGATGTTCATGTAAGAGCTTTAGGTTTTGGTAGCGGTGGTCGAACCGTAGATAATACAAATGAGCACTTTGGTTTTAGTTTAAATTATACCATAGCTGACAATCATGAACTGATGTTTGATTATGACAATTCACATCAAGAATATGACAACACACCAGAATACGATTTGGATACTGGCACCATCACTTATCCTTTAGGTACAAAAGATAATATAGACAGTATTTGGGCTTCTCGTCGCGGACAGGTAAACCCGCGAGCAGGCTATGCTGCGGAACAAGAGTTTGATCGTCAATGGTGGTCACTCGCTTATCAAGGAGAATTTTCATCGTTTTCATTAGATGCTTCGCTTTCTTATGTTGATACTCAAAACAATGGTCGGACATTACCTTTAAGTGTAAGTGAGCGTTTACTTTTGCAGGAGATGTATGATGGTACGGGTGTTTATGCCGGTTTAAGTGAGGAAGAGCGTCGAGATATAGCTGAAGAGACATTCTTACCTCGTCCTAACAGACCCTTAGAGAGTAGCCAGTATACGTTTGACCTAAGAGCAGATATTCCAGTAAACAACCTAGCAGGTGATCATAACTTCGTATTAGGCGCCCAAGCAATTGACGGTGAGTTGCAAGACGGGGTGTTCGGCTTAGAATCAGGTAATGCTGGCGCCATTCAAGAGCAGAAGATGTATTCAGTCTTTGCTGAAGACAACTGGATGATGACAGACACTTTCACCTTAACAGCAGGTGTCCGATATGACGACCATGATGTATTTGGTGGTCAAACCTCGCCGCGTATATATGCAGTTTACAACCTATCAACTGATTGGGTGTTAAAAGGCGGTGTTAGTACAGGATACAAAACTCCTCAAACGACAGATTTATACGATGGCATTACCGGCTTCGGTGGTCAAGGTACTAGTCCATTTGCTGGAAATCCTGATTTACAACCTGAAACTAGCGTTAATTCAGAAATCGCATTGTATTGGAATACTGACGAACATAATTTCAATATTACATATTTCATGACCGAGTTTGAGGATAAAATAGCCCGAGGAGATACTATTCAAAGTTGTGAAACCACAGGTGGTGTAAGACCCTGTGTTAACCTTGGCGAATATGATCAACTTGGCTATGACACTTACAGTCAAAAAATCAATATTGACGAAGTAGAAGTACAGGGGATTGAAATTGCTGGTCGATATCAATTTCTGAAAGATTGGGCTGTTTATGCAAACTACACATGGACCGACAGCGAACAAAAAAGTGGAGTTGAAGAAGGCCTACCATTAACCAATACGGCTGAACATATGGCGAACATCAACCTGTCATGGGAACTATCAAGTGATGTAAGTCTTTACTTACAAGGGGAGCTCCGTTCTGATCGTTATCGAGGATATGATTCAATATTGGAAAGAGAACTATATTATAAAAATTACACCTTACTTAACCTGGGTGCATCGTGGACACTTAACGAGTATACGGTAGTGAATTTGCGCGTAAACAATCTATTGGATAGAGATTTCACCTCTTATACAACAACTTACGAAGATTTAAACGGTGACGGTGTGTATGAATATGTCACTGGTCGAGGTGCAGTGAGTGAAGTTGTGTTTACAGACGATTACAATGTAAAAGACAAAGCAAGAAACTTCTGGGCGAACGTCACTGTTAGTTTCTAAATGATTCTGCTTTAAAGGAGCAAAAAGGTAAACATGCGGATCGAAGTGGGTTCTATTAGACAGTGGCACTGGATAAGTGCCTCTTTGTCTTTGGCTGGAATGTTAGTATTCGCGATTACCGGTATTACCTTAAATCATGCTACTGACATTACCATAGAGCCAGAAATTCAAGTCGTGGAAGCCAGTTTACCCCAAGACTTATTGGATCAACTCTCACAGCTTGCACAGCAACAAAGTGAACAATCTGGTATGAATGCGCAGCTTCCTCGTTCGGTGCAGTTTTGGTTAGCGCAAATGCATGATATTCAGATTAGCCCATCAGCTTCCGTAGAATGGACTGAAGAAGAGATCTATCTCGCTATGGCTGGTCCAGGAGTAGATGCTTGGATGGCCATTGATTTGAGCATTAATGAGCTCAGTTATGAGCGCACAGATAGAGGCGTAATTGCATATCTAAACGACCTGCATAAAGGGCGGGACACCGGCGTAGTCTGGGGATGGTTTATCGATATATTTGCCATAATCTGCGTGATGTTTTGTGTTACCGGCCTCATATTGTTATATCGACAAGCAAATCATCGAAGCATGACTTGGCCAATCACAGTGTTGGGGTTGTTGGCACCCTGTATCTTACTACTTTTATTTGTTCATTAAACAAACAAGGAGAACTATTTTGTTAAAACGGCTGTTGGTGGCTACTAGTCTGATAACTTTTTCATTAATCCAGAATGTCCATGCATTAGAGCAAGCGACAGAAGTGCATTTACAAATTGAATTGCCAAGGCTGCAAGTTGCCGAATATCACAAACCATATGTAGCAGTATGGTTAGAAAATGATAAACGTCAGGCTACACAAATTGAAGTTTGGTATGACGTTGCTATGGACAACGAAAAAGGTGAGGAATGGCTTGCTGACTTGCGTCAATGGTGGCGTCGAGGTGGTCGTAACTTAGAGCTTCCAGTGGATGGTGTATCAGGTGCAACTAAAGGTCCTGGTCGACATCACGTTGAGGCTAATTTAGGCCAAATGATGGGTTCGTTACCGCCAGGTAAATATAAATTGAGAGTAGAAGTTGCTAGAGAAGTAGGCGGTCGTGAGCTACTGGATTTAGAAATTGCGCTTCCGCTAGATACTACACTATTGCCTCTATCAAAAGAGGGTAGCAGAGAAATTAGTCAGATTACCCTGACAGCAACCGCAGATTAAGTTCAACAAGGAAAATTACAATGACAGTACATCCAATTTTTAAACTAGCGGCAGGCATTTTATTGTCAGCGGTCGTGGTGTCGGCATCAGCACACAGAGCTTGGATAAAACCCAGTGAAACTGTGTTATCTGGCGATCAAAACTACGTCACTTTTGATGCAGCCGTTTCAAATACTCTATTTTTACCTGAGCATGTACCTTTAAGAACAAACGGAATTTTGGTGACCGGCCCTACAGCAACCAAAGTAGAATTGGAAAATGTTGCTACAGGTAAATATCGATCTACATTTGATATTAATTTACAACAGCAGGGCACTTATAAAATTGCATCTGCTTCTTCAGGTTTACGTGCTTTTTGGAAAGATGCTGAAGGTAACCGTAAAATGTGGCCTCCTCGAGGTAGAGGTGCTGGTGAACAAACATTTGAACAGGCAGTGCCTAAAGATGCTAAAGAACTACAAGTCAGCTACTCCTCTCGTCGCGTAGAGACTTACGTAAGTCTAGGTGCTCCAGATGAAACAGCACTAGCGATTACCAAAACTGGACTTGAATTAAAGCCGTTGACGCATCCAAACGATTTGTTTGCAACAGAAACAGCCAGTTTTCAATTTCTAATGGACGGTGAACCGGTTGAAGGGGTGGAAATAGAAATCGTTCGAGGCAGCATGCGATACCGAAACGACTCAGAAACTATTACCTTGACCTCAGATGCTGATGGCAAATTTAGCGTCACTTGGCCAACAGCGGGTATGTATTTTATCGAAGCTAGTTATAGTGATGAGAAAGCGAAAGCACCAGCAACTAGACGACAAGGTGGTTACGCATTGACCCTAGAAGTATTGCCTTTATAAAAAATGTCGGAAAACCTTAGACTACTGATTGCTCTTGGTTTAGCGCTTGCTTGGATATTGTGGGTTTACCGCATATTCAAGCAAGAGAATAAAACTAAAGCCTCATTTTCGGATGAGCAGCAAACAGTAGTGCTGTATGCAAGTCAATCTGGACAAAGTTTCTCGTTAGCAAAGAAACTAGCCTCATCCCTTGAGAATGCACCTTTGTTGCCACTTAACAAAGTTACCAGCCAAAGTCTTCAATTGGTGCAAAAGGTGTATTTGTTTGTTAGTACCTATGGTGACGGTGAGTCCCCTGATAATGGTAGAGGTTTCATCCATCAACTGAAAAAGCTAAACAAAACTGCTTTGCAACATCTTGAGTTCGAATTAACGGCCTTGGGAGATAGTCGCTATCCTGAGTTTTGTGCTTTTGGTTATGAAGTCTTTAATCAACTAGTCGATTGTGGTGCTAAACCTGTCAATTCAATTCAGTGCTTAGATGCGAATATGCCGCAGTCACATGAGCGTATCCAAAGTAGCGGCAATACGTCGCGTATTACCTTAGAAAAGCGCACCCACCTAAATCCTGCCAGCCAGAGTGAAGGGTTGTTTTTACTGGAGTTTAAAACAGAAAACTGCCAGTGGGAGGCCGGGGATATTGTGGATATTTACGTCCCAGATCCTGACAATCAAGAGCGTTATTTACACCCCAGAAGCTACTCAATCGCCAGTGCTTATGAGGGTAAAAAGCTAAAACTTATCGTTAGATTGCAAAAACGCTCAGACGGAACTTTAGGTCATGCTTCTGGTTATTTGACGCAATTAATGGTTCCCGGGAATGCTTTACCGGTAAATATTGTCGAAAATCCAATGTGCAAAATCACAGACTCACAAGTGCCCCTGCTGCTAATCGGTGCAGGTAGTGGTCTTGCAGGTTTGGTCGGGCAGATTGAAACCAGAGCATATACCAAACAAAAGATTGGCAATATAGGACCTATTTGGTTGATCTATGGTGAACGCGATCCAGAATTAGATTTGCCATTACACGAAAAATTATTGAATTGGCAACAAGAAGGTGTGCTGACAATAGTCGATAGAGCCTTTTCTCGAAACCCAGCTAAATCACAGTATGTGCAGGATATATTATTGGAAAAAGCCAGTAGCATTGAGGAATTCTTAGGCAATAATGGACACATTTATTTGTGTGGTAGTAAAGACAAAATGGGCGATAGCGTGGATAAGGCTATCAGCCGCATTTTGGGTGAGGCAGGCAAAGAAAAAATGATTCAATCAACTCGCTATCATAGAGACCTGTATTAGGTTAATTAGCCGCTAAACAGCAATAAGATTAACTAATCATTGACCTGTCTATTGGCGACTGTAAACTAACCAAGCTTGGCTTATAAGTTGATGGTGATTATTTGAAAATTTTAGTAGATGCAGATGCTTGTCCAAATGTTATTAAAGACATTCTGTTTAAGGCGGCGCAACGGAAAAAAATTCAAACGTTACTCATCGCCAATCACGCCATAAGTATTCCCCCATCACCCTATATCACACGCTTGCAAGTGGCTTCTGGGTTTGATATTGCAGACAATGAAATTGTCAAACGGGCAGAACCGGATGATTTGGTCATTACTGCGGATATTCCTTTGGCAGACGAAATTATCAGTAAAAATGCCCTAGCATTATCGCCACGGGGAGAGTTATTCGACAAACAAACGATTAAAAGTCGATTGAATACCCGAGACTTTATGGAGACAATGCGCGCTAGTGGATTTCAAACCTCGGGCCCGCCACCACTTTCCCAAAAAGATCGTAAAGCATTTGCTGACCATTTGGATAGAATCCTAGCGAGGTATTAAAAAAATTCCTAAATAACTCAGCTGGTTAATTAATAACCAACCTTTGGATGTTGACAGAAGTTTACTTTCTGTTTACTTTTTTAGGATAAGAACGAAGTCGATCAGAGTTTCCAGTTTTTCTTGTGCCGTTGTCGTTTAGACAAGTGGAATGATCAGAAAAGAAAGATTAAGACGAGAGAAATGGAATGCTTGACTCTGTACTCATGTTCGTTATGAACGAACTTAACGGCTATCTAAAATCTAAGTCAGCGCTCACTGATGATGTTGTGAAGCTTGGACCTATTGTGGATGACAGCGGTAAATACGCCCTTGATAAAAACAGTATTTCCCTATCATTAATCAATGTTGAACAAGAAGCTATAACTAAACAGCAACTCCCTAAAACTACCTACTCCCAGGGCAAAATGTTAACTTTTGCACCTGAGCTTCGTGTTAATCTTTATGTCATTTTTGCGGCTCGTTTTGATATTTATGATCAGGCATTAAAGTACATGTCGCACATAATGAACTTTTTTCAAACTCGCCCCTTGTTTACCCCAGATACTTATCCGGAGCTTGATACTACTTTATCGAGAATATCTCTGGATTTGCAGTCGCCCAATTATGACCAGCTAAATCAGATTTGGGCATTTATCGGCGGTAAACAATTACCTTCTGTTTATTACAAAATACGCGTGGTTAGTTTGCGTGATCAAGAATCGCCTAATATTGGCCCGCCAATATTGACCGTGAATAACGAGATTCATTCAAAATAAACTAACCGGCAATAGAAAGGAAAGGCTGAGATGGAGTTTAGTAAGTTAATGGACGTCAGCATTACCCATGACTTTTACGATGGGCTATGCGGGGACTTGATTTTGAAGCCGGTTGTTAACACCGGCAAACTTATGCACGTGGGGAAAATGCGTAGCGTAAATCAAAACGGCCAAACGTCTCTTTTTTATCAGCAAAACCCTCTAGCAGAACCAATGCAAAATATGTCAGGTGCGCATTTACTATTTGCATTAGTACCTACATCAACAACCTTTAGTGTGATTACTCAATTGGGCAATAAAACCAATCAATTAACTATCTATCGTAATGATGCTGATCCTAATAGCTTATCCGCACAGAGCTTTACCAAAGCAGGTGAAAGATTTACCTATGAGATTGTGCTTGAACAAAGACCATTAACCTTAACTTTATTGAACAGTGCTGGTGACACCGTTGAAAGTTATGAGATTACGGCGGCGCAAAATATTCAATCTTTTACCTTTGAACTTGCACTTTATGAAAACGGCTTGTATCGCATAACGGAACAAACTGACAGTGATAATGCTGAGACCAACATTGCGTTTTTCCCAGAGCTGCCTAGCCAGTGTCAGGGATTACTTATTCTCACGGTGGATAGTTCCCACTATAGCTCACCTGTTGACTTCACCATTAATTTTAATGCGCGCGAAGACAGGCTGAACTACTACATAGTGGCGACAAAATATGCCGAGGCAGATTTGACTGGGCTGTCAGTCACAGATGCAGGTTATGAAGAACAAAACCGAACCGAAATTACCTTCAATAAATTACAAGTAGCAGATTTCACTGATCAAGAAATTGACAGTAGCTTGCTCACACAAAATGGCAATAACGTCATTTTATTCCAATCTCAATCAGCGGTCAGTCGACGTTTAGTTGGTCCTAAGCACATACAGTTGACGCTGAATGATGAAGTTC
This sequence comes from uncultured Glaciecola sp., assembly GCA_947496235.1. GTDB lineage: Bacteria > Pseudomonadota > Gammaproteobacteria > Enterobacterales > Alteromonadaceae > Glaciecola. The sequence continues at coordinate 83,587 of CANMCE010000002.1, forward strand.
TCTTTTCGAGTTTGCCAATACCGGGTAGTAACAGAGTCACGGCGGACTTTTTTATTCATGTTGCTAAGCCCTAGGAGCGTCATCTATGCCAGCATACAAAACGCCAGATGTTTATATAGAAGAAATACCGGTTTTTCCTCCCTCTGTAGCTGAGGTGGAAACGGCAATTCCCGCTTTTGTAGGTTACACCGAAAAAGCCACCAAAAGTACGGACAATGATTTAATTTTAAAACCGACCCAAATTACCTCAATGAAGGAGTTTGAACAGCTATTTGGTGACTGCTATTACGATACAATTGCCATTAGTATCGAAGCAAGCGGAGATACCTTTACTTCCTCTTCATTTACGCCACCCACTGCTGAATATTTGCTTTGGTATGCAATGAAAATGTTCTTCGATAATGGCGGCGGGAAATGTTACGTGGTTTCCGTCGGACTTTATCAAAGTTCACCCAATATCAGCAATGAAGGTGAAGCAGATTCAGCAGATATTGATGTCAGATACGGCTTATTAGATGGCATAAAAGCGGTTCAGGATGAAGACGAACCCACATTGTTAGTGGTACCTGAATCGGTGAATTTGGGATCGACCGAATATCAAGCCTTGGTACAAGCCATGTTATTGCAATGTGCGACGCTACAAGACAGGTTCTCTATTTTTGATATTTTTGACGGGGATACCAAATTAGATAGCAGTCAGCTTGACACAAATCGGTCTTACTTCGGCAATAATCACCTAAAATACGGGGCTGCATATTATCCGTTTTTAAAAACCGGCATGGTGTATAAGGTAAAAGCGGATAAGTCCAACGTTAATGTCACTGTTGGGTCGGATGCAGCTGCGCAACTTGGCACTATAGAAACATCCCAAACTGCAGCCTACAACTTTGTCATGAACAAAATCAAAGAAGCCTACGTGACTCTGCCGCCATCCGCTGCCGTTGCCGGCATTTATGCGATGACAGATGCCAATCGAGGCGTTTGGAAAGCACCCGCGAATGTCAGCATTAACAATGTTATTTCCCCTGTAATTAAAACCGACACTCTATATCAGGATTCTCTTAATGTAGATGCCGCTACCGGGAAATCTATCAATGCTATTCGCAGCTTTATGGGCAAAGGTACATTAGTGTGGGGCGCTCGCACTCTCGCCGGAAATGACAATGAATGGCGATATGTTTCAGTGAGACGTTTCTTTAATACGGTAGAAGAGTCAGTGAAGAAATCTACCTATTGGGCAGTATTTGAGCCGAATGATGCCAACACTTGGGTAAAAGTGCGCGGCATGATCGAGGCTTATCTGAATCAAAAATGGCGCGAAGGCGCTTTGGTTGGCGCAAAGCCCGATGACGCTTTCTTCGTACGTTGTGCTTTGGGTGTCACCATGAATGCTCAAGATATATTGGAAGGTCGCATGAACGTTGAAATAGGCATGGCAGTTGTTCGTCCTGCTGAATTTATTGTGTTGAAGTTTTCTCACAAACTTCAAACGTCTTAATCCATTGAACCAAGAACGGAGCTAATAAAATGTCAGAATTATATCCATTGCCAGTGTTTCATTTCGCGGTTCAGTGGGGCGGAACCCGCATCGGCTTTTCCGAAGTGTCAGGCCTGACGCAAGAAGTTCAACCCATAGAGTACAGAGACGGCACATTTTTAGAATTTTCCGCGATTAAAATGCCTGGACTGAAAAAGTACAGCAACATCACCCTAAAACGAGGCGTTACCAAAGGTGATAACGATTTTTTCAATTGGCTGAATACGGTCAGTCTAAACAAAGTAGAACGTCGCGATATCGTAGTATCACTGCTAAATGAAGAGCATGAGCCCGTCATGTCGTGGAAGGTGCATAATGCTTTTCCAGTGAAAGTCGAAGGGCCTGGACTCAAAGCTACCGGTAACGAAGTCGCCATTGAGTCTATTGAATTAGCTCATGAAGGCTTGAGAGTGCAAAACGAATGACCGCCTATCATCCACCAGTAGGTTTCCATTTTTCGGTTGAAGTGATGGGATTCGACAATAGTTCAGATTCAAGGTTTACCGATGTTTCTGGGCTGAATGTTGAGATGGCGACGGAAGAAATTGCTGAAGGCGGTCAAAACCGCTTTACGCAAAAGTATCCAGTGCGAACCAAGTATCCCGAACTCACCCTTAAGCGAGGTTTACTCAAACAATCGCAAATGATTGATTGGATAGCGCAATGCATAGAAGACTTCGATATTGAGCCAAGAAATATCAGTCTTAAGTTATTGAACGAAGAGCATGAGCCTTTGATGCATTGGTACCTTGTAGGTGCTTATCCAGTGAAATGGTCAATCAGTGATTTCTCCGCCACCAGTAATACCTATGTGGTGGAATCGCTGCAGTTCTACTACAAGTTTTTTAGCATTAAGCAGGATTAGTATGCCCCTTATCATCGACGAAGTTGTTATTTCCATCAATGTAGACAACCGAGGGTCGCCAAGATCAACCGCAAGGTCAGGGCAAAATCCTCAAGCAAAAAAAGAAATAGTTGAAGAGTGTGTCGAACAGGTGATGGAGATTCTCCGCCAGCAGCAAGAACCCTAACACTAGGTAATTTTAATGAAAGGCGAACTAGAAAAACTAAAAATTCAGGCATTTGCAGAAGCCGATTATTCAGGAGACAAACTCTCTGAGTTCAGTGCTTTTGTAAACCCAAATGAACTGACGTTGGCGTATGAAATGGAATACGACAGTGCTCAGGGCAGCGGTACAACCAATAGCCGCATGGATTTTAAGCAAATCAAACCTGGTGATCTTAATGTCACACTTTTCCTTGATGGAACCGGCGCTAGCGGAGAGAAAATTGACGTTCAAACGCAAATAGAAGCCTTCCAATCTACCACAGGGTACAACGGAGATATTCATCGACCTAATTATCTTATTGTCGCTTGGGGCAGTTTAACGGTAAGGCGTTGCATCTTAAAATCGGCTTCTATTGCATACAAGCTTTTCAAGCGCAGTGGTGAACCTCTTCGCGCTGTTATAAGTGCAACCTTTACTGACAATTCTGACGATCAAACCAGAGTTGCTTTGGCGCAAGATCAATCACCAGATTTGACCCATAGCAGGGTATTTAAAGCCGGGGATTCGTTACCTAACTTATGTCATGAGATCTATGGGAATGCGGCTCTTTATACCCAGGTCGCGAAGCTTAACGCCTTGCATCAATTTCGCAATATTAGTCCGGGAACACGTTTGTTATTCCCTCCTTTGGAGAAATAGCTATTAGTACTCAACGTCGTTTACCCATCAGTATCAATCACCGTGAGTTTACCATCAGCGTAGAGGGAAATTTGGTGCCTCGCAGTTACAACTTATTGGCTGTTTCGGTGGTCGCTCAAGCTAATAAAATCGCCCACGCTAAAATCGTGTTTCAAGATGGTGAGGCGTCTACAGGTTCTTTTCCTATTATCTCAGAAGGTCTGTTTGAATTCGGTCGCCAATTAGAAATAAAAGCAGGGGATTCAGAACAAAACACGACCTTATTTTCAGGTGTGATTGTTGGACAGCAAGTCAAAGTAAATGAGCGTAAATCCCCTCAACTAGTGATCACGTGCAAACACCAAGCGGTTAAGATGACCTTGCACAAACAGGGGCGTTATTTTGAGTCTTTGTCTGACAAAGATGTAATAGAGGAAGTATTTTCACAGCACGGCATTCAAACCGAAATCGATATATTAGAAGAATTCTATCATGAGCAGCTAATACAATATGATGAAACCGACTGGGATTATTGTCTTTCTCGGTTAACTGCATCAGGTTTAGTGCTCTTTACCCAAGGTGATAAGCTTGTCATTAAACCGCCAGCAGTTAACGACCAGCCTAAGCTAACTTTAGAATATGGTGCCACTCTATTAAGTGCGGATCTTAGCACGGATGCCCGCAGCCAAAAATCTCCCATAGAAGCGATGAAATGGGAAAGCGAAAATCAAGCCATCGCCTTTCGAACAGGTCGCAATGAGTTTGGGGAACAGCCGGGCAATTACAGCACAAGTACACTTGCTGACTCCCTCGGTGGAGATATGTCATACATTCGAAAACCTGCCACTTCAGATTCAGAGTTACAGCAACTGGCAAGCGCCCATACCACTTACAATGCGGTCAATCGAGTCTCGGGTACATTAAAAACCATAGGCGTGAGCGATGTTATGCCCGGTGACATTGTGAATCTGATGGGTTTGAGTCAGGCATTCAATGGGCATTCTTTGGTCACAGGTATTCGCCACGAATTAGATACGGTCAGCGGCTGGCGCACATATTTTCAAGTTGGCGGAATAGAGTTACCAGAAGATACTTCAAACCAAATCAGTTCAGGCTTACAGATAGGCAAGGTAGTCGACATTGAAGATCCGGAAAATGAATACAGGGTCAAAGTAAAACTCCCTATGTTAGATGAGACTACGGATGGCATTTGGGTACGAATAGCGAGCTTAGATGCTGGACCTGACAGAGGATTTTTTGTGCGCCCAGAAATTGATGACGAAGTGGTGCTTAGCTTCTTACAAAATGATAGCCGACAAGGCGTGATTTTGGGCATGTTGCATAGTAGTGCACATCCCGCTACTGAATCTCCTCAGCCAGAAAACAATATTAAAACATGGGTGACGAGAAGCGGGCAGTCCATCACCTTTGATGAAGAAAAAGTCGCAATAAGTTTAGCAACGCCAAATGGAAACAAGCTTGATATCAGCGAGGATGAAAGTGGCATTTTGCTAACTGATGAAAATGGTAACTCTTACGGTATGACCCCAAGTGGCATAGAAATTAATAGCGCCTCAGATTTATCTATCAATGCGGATGGAAATGTAATGATTAAGGCTGGCATTAATTTGACCATGGAAAGTGCTTCGAACTTGCAAGTTAAAGGCGCAATGACAACTGTAGAAAGTGGTGCAGTAACTACAATTAAAGGCTCATTAGTAAAAATAAATTAGGACTTCAGGGTATGAATGGACAAGGTTTTCTAGGTAGAGGTTGGCAATTCCCTCCTGCTTTTTCAGCGACGAGCGGAGAAGTCTTAATGTCTGAGGATGAGCAAGATATTCAAGATAGTCTTAAAATTTTATTGGGCACAACCCAAGGAGAAAGATTTTTAGTACCCAAATACGGTATGAACCTGCAACATTTACTATTCGATAATCTCAATACAACCGCTCGTACGTTATTGCGCGACAAAATCAAACGCACCTTATTAGTCTACGAATCCAGAATAAATGTCATCGACGTTTTTCTAGATGATAGCATGCTGCAAGAGGGAAAATTGGTTATCCAAATAGATTATGTTGTACGTGCCAACAACTCCCGATTTAACTTAGTGTACCCATATTATTTGCATGACGGTACCGAAGTTTCGCCAGCGCTTTGATAGGGACCTTGTCATATGTCACAGAACTTTCAAACGCCTGATATCGTTCAACTTTTATTGCCTGAACAAGGTCGTAGCCGACCGCAGAGGCTGCCCCAAGGATTGGCCTCAGACTACGTAAAAATCGATGAGCGCCAAGAAGCTGAATATTTTGATTTTATTAAGGAGTTGTCAGCAAAAATTAAGTTCTATTCGAACGATCCTGAAATTACAGATAACAATTGGGGAAATTTTTTCGATTTTGCACAGGGCCAGTCTGAATCTTGGTTTGAGCAGCATGATGGACAGATTTCACCTCACCTGAGTCTACTCAAGGTATTCGTTGAAAAATTGATTGAAGGGCCTATTCAGCAACAAAATACCTTTCTTAATTCCTATGTGAATTACTATTACCAAGACGTACTGAGATTCAGCAAAAACAAGGCTAGTCCAGATCATGCCCATGTGATAATCAGTTTAAAAAACGCCAGCCAACCTGTACTCATTTCCACCGAGCAAGCATTTTTAGCAGGTAAAGATGAGTTCAATAATCCCATCTTGGCCAACCCTACTATGGACACTGTCATAAACCTTGGCCAAATCGCTGAAAAACGCACTATTTATGTTGATGACCTAGATAAACCAGGTATTAAAATTGCACCCATTGCAGATTCTTTCGATGGATTGGGGGAAGATTTTCCAGAAGATAAAAAGGTCTGGTCTGGGTTTGGTCATCAAGACCTCACTGCCTGTGAAATAGGATTTGCGCTTTCCTCTTCGTTGCTCAATTTAGCAGAAGGAGAGCGCGAGATTTCCATTGAGCTAACGCTTGCTAGCACATTAAGTAAGAATGAGACGAACTTTGACAGCGTTTTTAAGGTTTACCTTAGTAGCGAAGAGGGTTGGACACAAGGAGTGTTCGCATCTGCAGTCGCCAAAGGTAATCTATTAACCTTAACTGTCAGGTTAGATGTTGAAGCGCCGGCTATTGTCAATTATTCGCAAGATTTGCATGGATTTTCTTTAGACGCTAATGCACCAGTAGTTCAAGTCACTATTGATAGCGAATCAACACATCCTCTTTTGTCAAAAATATACAAAGCACACATTGACGAAGTCAAACTGCGCGTGGATGTGACCGGCGTTACCAATATTCAAGCCAAGTCTGACGCTGGTCTCGTTTCCACCAACAGTGCTTTTTTTCCCTTTGGTACTAATCCTAAAGCCGGAAGCGAATTTTCAATTACTAGCGACGAAATCTTTAGCAAACGCCTAGCTGAAGTTAAGGTTAACATTGAGTGGAAAAAAGCCCCTCGATATCTTTCTTCTATTTATACCGCTTATCACGAGTATGAAACCCATGTGCCTGAATTACTCAGTAACGAGTATTTTACCGCTGATGCTAGTGTGGTGGACGGCAATAACAGAAACCTATCTCAGAGAAATGTCAGTTTGTTCAGCACTTCGGATGCTAGAGCGCAACAGCAAATCACAGTCTCAGAGAACCCTCCCATAGGACCTAAAATTCTAAACTTCCTAGACTACACCAGTGTTCTAGGCAGTTATCAAAGTCTGTGGGCGCAAAAACGCTATGGACAAATTTCGCTAATCTCTCCGATGTTCAGCGCGGTAAATACCAGCAAAACTAAGAAAAAATACAATCGACGTTTGAGTTTTGTGTTAGATAAAAGTTTCTTCCACGAAGAGTATCGTAAAGCTTATGTGAAAAGTGTCATGGCCGCTAAGGATGTAGATTCAAGCATAGTGTCTGAGCCCTACACGCCTGAAATTGGCGCAATTTCAGTGGATTATCAAGCCTATACGCAAAGTGTAAAAATCGCAGGAAGCAAGTCGGCAGATTTTGCTAACGACGCAATTCGTTTTTATCACCTAGACTGTTTCGGACAGCGCCGCGAACATAGCTATCAGCGCAGCCAAATGCCGTTTGCAGTAGATCCGCGAGTGAGTTTATTTCCCTATAAAACTGAAAAAGGAAGTTTGTTGCTTGGGTTAGAGAATTTACAGCCGGGAGATAGCTGTCAGTTGCTCTTTAAAGTGGTAGAGGGAAGTGCTAATCCCAGTTTAGTACCAGCAGATATTACTTGGTCGGTACTCTGTGATAATTATTTTAAACCGCTAGATGAAAAATCCTTGATATTTGACCACACTCAAGGCCTGCAAACCACTGGTATTGTCAGAGTTATTTTTCCAAAAGAGGCTACTACTGAACACAGCTTAATGCCCAGTGGGTACCTTTGGATTAAATTAGCTATCACAGGGTCTGCTGCGTCGGTATGCCAGTTGGAAGACATTTTTGCCAACGCCATTGAAGTGGTAGCGGTGCAGGATGAGGCGCAGATGAATGCCACTAAGATTGCAAGTGGGGCAATTTCAAAACTGCAGAAAACGGTTTCTGCCATTAAAAAAATCGAACAACCCTTTGCTGGATTTGGAGGGCAGTCTGTAGAGTCTGATGATGACTTTGCAGCTCGTGTTTCAGCTAGATTAAGACATAAAGATAGAGCAATTACGTTGTGGGATTATGAGTCTATGATATTGGCCAATTTCCCACAGATTCATCGAGTAAAGGCTTTACCTCATGCTCGCCCCGGCCATTGGCAAGCACCTCAACACATTACGCTTTTGGTTGTACCTTATGTCGAAATGGAGAGCTCCTCAGAGCCTCTTACACCAAAAGTAAGTACTCACACGCTCGAATCTATCAAAGATTTACTCCTACAAAAATCTGCCATGCAGGCGCAGCTTCATGTGGTTAATCCAAGCTATGTTTATGTAAGAATGCAGTTTCAAGTGCGTTTTATGCCAGGGATAGATTTTAATTTCTATCAACAAGAATTAAATGATGCATTGGTGAGTTTATTTGCGCCCTGGACCAATGATTCTGCAAATGCTGAAGATACATTATCAAGTCCTAAATTTGGCGGTAGGGTATTTAAGTCAGTGGTAATGGATTTTATCGAAGAGTTGCCATATGTTGACTTTATTACCCAAGTGGTTATGCAAGCGTCTGAAGACGGTTCGGCATTTTATGAAGATACTAATAGCTTGAAGGCAATGTCGCCGGATCAGATTTTAACTTCGGCATCTGAGCATCTTATTACGGAGGTGACAGATGACTGAATACACCCTCGATAGCAAAGCGGTTGCAAACACAAATCTAGATCCAGTGCATATCTATAACCAAGGTATTGAACGACTAATTGCCTTAAGTCGGGACGTGTGGAGCGATTATAACAAACATGATCCTGGCATCACTTTTTGGGAAGTATTAAGTTATTTGACCACTGAGTTGGCCTATAAAACTGACTGGTCTGTGTCGGATATTTTGGTGGACGGTATTGAGCACGCAGATATAAGTGGCAAACAACATCTGCTCAACCAACATTTTCCTGCCCCAGACGTTATTTTACCCTCGGCGCCGTTAACTCAAGCCGATTATCGAAAACTCATTGTTGATATACCTAATGTTAACAATGCTTGGCTCATTCCAACTACCGTTAATTTATTCTATGACAGTCTAGATGAATCAGTCACTCTTTCAACTAGAAGCGGTAAAACCATTACTGAAATTAAGGTGGCTGGTGGTTATCAGGTCAAAATCCTTCTGGCAGAAGGTTTAAATAAAGCAGAAAAAGAGCAGGTGTTATCGGAGGTTGCAAATAAATTAGCAGCAAATCGCAACCTTTGTGAATGGTTCTATCCCCCCGAACTAGTTGCAAAACAGGGTTTTATTTTGTGTGGAGATATAGAAATTGAAGAAAATGCTGATCCTGTACAAGTCAGCGCTGATATTTGGTTCAGTGTGCAACAACATTTACTTCAACCTATACAGCACCAAACGCCCTCTGAAACAGTAGATAAGCTTGACTGGTCAGAGTCGCTGTTCAATGGTCCCCTACTGGAGCATGGCTATATCAGTGACCAAGATATTGCAAATTCCGCGCTTAAAACTCACATACGCCTCTCTGATATTATCAATATCATCATGGATTTACCGGGCGTGGTTGCAGTCAAAGAGCTGATCATAAATCCCGAAGGGACAACAGAGCCTTTGGAAAACATTTGGGTGATTCCTGTCCAACCAGACAAACAAGCTTTGCTTAAACCACAACAAGGTAATCTTGCATTCTATAAGCGTGAATTACCCACCTTTTACGATAAATCTATCGCGTTAACCGAATATAGAAAGTTGCTTAAAAATCTCCAAGACGCTAGCCAACAAGGAGTTGATTACTCATTAGATGCGCCCCTTTCTGAGAACAGAGAAATTATTGATTATCACAGCGTGCAATGGGATCTTCCCGCAGTATACGGGCTCAGCGAAGCCGGTTTGGGCGCCAATGCCACTAAATTGCGTAAAGCGCAAGTGTTGCAATTAAGAGGATTCTTATCTTTCTTTGATCAACTGGCGGCAAACTTTCTTGCCCAAACCCATCATATTAAAGACCTGTTGTCTTTAGACAAAGACCAAGTGAACAGTTATTTCACCCAAATTCCCCAGAGTATTGAAGATTGGCAAAAGCTATATGGCACTGAATCGCAAGCGCTTTCAAATCTTCAGCAGCTAGTGCAAAACATAGATATTGATTTAGAACGACGCAACCGCTTCATGGATTTCATGGTAGCCAGATTCGGGGAGGATATGACCGGCCTTACAGCCATCATGTTAAACGCCTTTGAACCCAGTTGGCAAAAAACACTGAGTTATAAAATTGATTTTTACAATGCGTTACCCGAGGTCAGCAAAAATCGCAGTCTAGGTCATAATCTGTCACTTAAACAAGAGGTCTGGAACACAGATAACGTGTCTGGTTTAGCCAAACGATTGTGCCGTCTTTTAGGGATCAGTAATCACTCTCGGCGGAACCTTAGTGATATCGCCTTTGATATTTATGCTGAGATAGACACCACGCCTGATGATGAATTTCGCTTCCGTATCCGCAATAAAATCGATGACAAAATATTGCTCAGTAGTAGTACCAATTACCTCACAAAAAATGATGCCAAAAAAGAAATGCGCATCGCCATTAAACTTGGTATGGAAGCTCAAAACTATGTGATCGCTAAGACGGTTGATAATCGATATTACTTCAACATTGTGGACGATACGCAAGAGGTTGTTGCTAGGCGCATAGAGTATTTTAGAACCTTAAGAGATTGCCGCCGGGCTATCCGCCAAGTTATTGATTATTTGACTATAAATTATAGCGATGAAGGTATGTATATCTTCGAGCATTGGTGGTTGTTACCCGATAGTGACCAAGATTCTACTTTGCCAGTGTGTCTGGATCAATCATGCACAGAATGTGTAGACCCTTTTTCCTATCAAATTCACATTATTCTGCCCGGATATGGAAAGCGCTTGGGTAACATGGATTTTAGGCGCTATTGCGAAGGGGTGATTAGAAGTGAAGTCCCTGCCCATATCATGCCCAAAATTTGCTGGATAGCGAAAGATCAAATGGCGCTGTTAGAACGCGCTTATAAAGATTGGCTATCGGTTTTTCAAGGTACTGCAAAAGCCAATGCAAGCAAGAAAAAGCTCGCTTTGCTAGAAGCACTTAAACAATTACACAATATTTATCCCGTTGAAAACCTTCATGATTGCGATTCTGACGAAACAGGATTTGTGATTGGAAGAACTGCGTTAGGGACACTTAAGGAGTCAACATGAGTAGCGTCATAACAAGTCTCAAAGAAATATCGCAGCAGTACACGGTATTCTCCAAAGATCAGGTGTTAACTGATTCTCAGTTAAATAGCATTACGGACTATTTAGATGATCAAACTAGGCTAACCCGCACCGCATTAAGTGGTGTCGGCATAATTGAGGGGTTAGTGGTAAGCGCCACTAATACTCAATGCTCTCTAAGTAAAGGCGTTGGTATCACCCGTGATGGTGACTTGTTCGCAAATTACGCTCCGATCAGATTTGATCGTGCAAAGGAATTTCCTGATGACGGACCCGAGTATCCGCCTTTTATGAACGCTGAAAAGCGACTCCCCTTGTATCAGTTAGTCGAAGTCGGTGCTGATGATCCAAAAGCAGCCCCTATTTCACAACTCGATATAGCAATTCAAAACTGCTTGTTTATTTTGTTTGCTGAAAGCGTTATTGAAGATACCGATATATGTACTGGCACAAATTGCGACAACGGTAGTCGCACCTATCATACGCGTATGCGAGTACTTGCTATCGATTTAAACTACGCAGAACTATTACGCTCGCCGAATTTAATTGCCTACCCTTCGGAACAAGAAGTAGCGCGCTTATATCCGCCTAGCATAACCTTTAATGCCTCAATTGATACGCAAACAGAATGGTTTAGCCGAGTACGTCAGCAGTGTGCCAATATTGGCAAACAATTAAATGCAGCTTTTTCATCATTCTGGCCGAACTACAAAGATTATTTATACCCTTACTTTGATGGCAACCCCAGTGAAACTTGGGCCGGCCGGCTTCAGGCCGCATTAGCGAAATCGAAAACAGAAAATGCTAGAAATCAATATTTGTACGAGTTTTTAAGTGACCTCTGTGACACATACAATGCATTAATAGATGCATTAGAAGAAGTGCGACCGGGACTTTTGGTTGGCGCAGATTCCGGAAGTAAGCATCTTCTGTTGGGAACTATTGGTGGCCAAGGATTGCGCTCTGAATTTATCGCGGCGCCTATTCATGCAAGACAAGCCATGCAACCTGTGCATTTTTATGTAAATAAACTGACAGAGCTTCTCGCCAGTTTTGGTTGGACCCGCATCAGTGCACTTAAAATTACTCCTTCAAGTCACGTAGAGCCTAGCTTGCCCGGCTATTACGGAGAAAATACCTTTAACCTTTGGGATTACGCAGCAACACAAAGCAATAAAACTCGCTATTTGTTAGGATACAATGCAGATAAAAATAACCCCAGAGGTGGTGCTCAAGCTCCCCTTGAACGACGCCAATCTGGGTTTGATTTCTATCGAATTGAGGGGGTTTTAGGCAAGACATTTTCAGCTACACAAAGTCAGTTGAAGCAGTTAATAAAACAATATCACCTGCCTATTTCAGTTACTGGCGTACTCATTGAAGGCAGTTTCAATGATGTCATTATTCCTATTCGACCTTTCACCAATAATTTCGGCCATCTGAAGCACATGTTCAAAAAGGATCTCAGTTATCAGTTACAAGATGTGACGAATTTCAGCACCAAATTTAAAAATGAAGTGGTGGAAAAATCCCAGCAACAACCCTTGGTAGACGGGGAAGATATAGATCTCAGCGACAAAGTACAAACCCGAGATAACGAAATAAGAAGCAAAGCGACTAGCGCTATGTCATTGCTTAAAAAAGATAAATTGAACACTGAAGAAAAGACAATGTTCAAAGCCGATCTTACTGCGGTGGTAAAGAGCGCAGGTATGTTCAAGTCCGATGTAGCCAGTGTTTCTACCACCCACTTTCCTACTATGTTTGATCAAATCATTACCAGTCCAACCATCCGCTGGATCGATTGGTTAGATATTTTGGCGGATGATGACGAAAAAACAGAAAAAGAAAAATCTCAATTACCCTCATTTTTAAGTGAGTTTCCCGGGTTTGAGGTCAGCAATGGGGTAGTGCGCGGAGGAACTTTCGTGTTGGTCTATAACTCAAGTGGCACTATTGTTGGTACTGGCATGTTATCTCACTATATTCCTATGCCCGTGGAGCGAGTGCCTTTATTGCCCAGTTTACCTAAATTTGAGTTTCCATTGGATCAGTTGCGGGTGCCAGGCATTCAAGTAGCGCCATCCTTGGGCAAACGTTTCCTTGATTTTGGTTCTTCTGTTACTCAGCAAGTCGACGAGCGCTTTTCCAGTAATACTAATTACCTTGATGTGTTTAGAGATTCTATAGGCATAGTGCGCGATATTTATATGCCAGAGACATCTGTAATCACGCCTCAGATTCCCGGTGACTACATTCCCATAGAAGATATTTTGGTTGATGGTGCCATGTCCAGCATGGCAGCCGCTGAAAAAGAGATACAATTTTTAGATGACAGGATCGCAAGAGCGTCTTCGGCAAACGAAAAACAAGCTCTTGAGTCAAGAAAGCAACAAAAACAACAACAAATGGCTGAAGACATGGTGTTTGTAGCTAAGTATGTAGAGACCAATACCAGCATTTCCGCTGACAAAGGCAATCAAGTAATTGCAAATTTAGGCAAAACGGGTAAGTCCCTTTCAGGTAATGATCAAGCCATCGACATGGTAAAAGCTGAAGTCGAAAATGTGGCGAATGACAGTCAAAATGCGACCTTTAAAATGAACTTAAAAAATGTACTAGGTGCGAATTTTGGATTCTAATTTGCACCGCGTTAAACGTTTGCGATTTAACGCTTCTGTTAATTCTACAAACAATGGTTTTGCATTGCGCCAACTCTTGCAGTCCAGCGTGCCTGAGCTCGAGAGCGTTTTGAGTCATACGCTGGATCAAGAAATGCCGGTACAGGATTGGTTGTTCATTCCGAGTTTACATCTAGATATTGATCTGGCTGATACACAAATGCAAGATCGTGAAGCCATACTAGATGCCATTCAAAAAGCACTGTTAAGCCAAATCGAAGGCGTAAAAAATGCCGTTAGGAGCACTAGCAATCTAGCTTCTGGTGAATTTAGTGAAATTTTGACCAACCAAAATGGCAAAGCTGATAGAAATGCTAGTACCAAAAAACCAAAGGCTTTTAGTAATCAAGACAATCTAATTGATGTGTTGTTTTACTACTTATCTGAGGGGATTTTGCCATGGTATCGCCAAACCGATAATGATATTGAACGCCAATGGAAAGGACTATTTAAAAATCAGCAAACGGTCAAAAACTGCAACCAGAAAATTCATTTGCAAAGCATGCGGGAGCGCTGGATACACCTGCTTATAACCCATACTGAAGACTTTGAATTGTTAACTGTTATCTTAAATTCGGAGTTGATAAATCAAGAAACGGCTAAGTTATTGATTCGATTTTTCGAACAGCATACTCAATCAACAACGCACTCCGACATTATTAGTTTGCTTTTAGTGTTTACTGCGCCCAAATTAACTACTTTGGATAAGCGCTCCCTCGATCAAGCTGAACGAGCTATTTCAGTTCTATTCAAAAATGTTCAAGGCGTTAGCGCAAAATCTGAACTACAGCAAATTCAAAAAAGGCTTCTTAATGCAATTAGCAGCCTTGATGCCAACTCGCTGCCTGATTCTATCGCGCGGTCTCAAATCTTGGATACTCCACAAGTATCAGTTGAAACTAATCAGCCAAGATCACATGAAGAACAAGCAGGTGCTGAGATTATTTCGATACCTTTTGCTGGGCTGATCTTACTGCACCCTTATATGTCTCGATTATTTAGCGGACAGGGATGGCTTGATGATCAAAAACAATTAAAAGCATCGGCAATAAACACAGCAGCAAAAGCACTTTGTTATTTGAGCACTGGCAATGCAAGCCTACCTGATTACCAATCAGGCACCATAAAGCTATTGTTGGGATTACCGCTGGCCACATTTTTACCTTTAAATGAAGAACCATTAGAACAGAAAGTCATTCATGACTTAGATAACCTGTTGAGCAGTTTTATTACCCATTGGGGAAAAATTGGCAATATCTCTCATCAAGGGTTACGCGCCGGTTTTATGCATCGACAGGGGCTATTGCAACACACAGAAGAATACTGGCAATTGAGCATAGACAGAAAAGCCCATGACGTATTACTGGATTTTCTTCCTTTTAGCATTTCAACAGTGAAACTCCCATGGATGCCACTACCAATTCACCTAACCTGGTAAAACAGGCTAACACTAACGCTAACGCCCTAGAACTTGAGCTTCTGTGGTTGGCTGAGGTTTTGGATGCGCGGATTCAAGCCTATTTCTACGACCAGGGCGGCCCCTTACATTTTCAATTCGAAAAAGCTCAGCCACCTGATCTAGATCCTAGCTCTAATTTAGCCCGCCTGATTACTAAGTATTCACTAACGGCTGCGCAAAGGCTGGTTATTGCGTTAGTTATTGCGCCCTACATTCGACCGCAGTTGTTAGATGTGTTTTTTGTGCCTAACAAGTATATCCAACGAGGGCACACCGAATTTGGCGGCTTACAAGCGCAGGGGCACAGTGGCTTTATTCCGACCATAGAAACCGCGTTATTCGTACTTTGTGGCGATTGTCTTAACGAGAGATTCAATCTAACCCAAGAGTTCACTCTATCCAGCGTACTGTTTACCCAAGGGATTATTGAACATGAGTCGCTAGGGCCTTTAGAACCTTGGACCAGTAGTGTTCTTACCATGCCTAAATCTATGCTTGATCACCTCACCACTGGCGGGCCTTACGAACCTGCTTATGGAAAAGACTTTCCAGCCAAAAAAATTACGACCTCTCGCAAATGGGAAGAATTGGTATTACCAGAAAGTTTACTCAGTCAATTAAGAGAAATTGCAGATTGGGTCACATATAGCCCTGTGTTAATGCAAGACTGGGGGATGGACAATAAGCTTTCACCAGGTTACACGGCGTTGTTTTATGGGCCGCCGGGGACAGGAAAAACGTTTTCTGCGAGTTTACTAGGGTATTTGACCAACCGAGATGTGTACAAAATTGACCTGAGTTTGTTGGTGTCGAAATATATTGGTGAAACCGAAAAGAATTTAGCCAAAGTATTTGATGCTGCCGAGCATAAAGGCTGGATTTTATTCTTTGACGAAGCGGATGCCATTTTTGGTAAACGCACGCAAGTGGATGATGCAAAAGATAGATACGCGAACCAAGAAGTAAGCTATCTGTTGCAACGTATAGAGTCATTTGATGGCATTGTCATATTGGCATCCAATTTAAAAGCCAACATAGATGATGCCTTTATCCGACGTTTCCAAAGCATTGTGGCTTTTCCTATGCCAAGTGCAGCTGAACGTTTAGCCATTTGGCAAGGGGCGTTTTCAGAAAAATCCAGACTGGATGATGATGTAGATTTAAGGCAGTTAGCCAAAAAATACGAAATAGCCGGTGGCACCATCATGAACATTGTTCGCTTTAGTAGCCTGAAGACCCTAAGCGAAGGCTCGAAAGTTATTAGGTTAGCCTCTATAGAGCAGGGGCTAAGGCGAGAGTTTGCCAAAGAAGGTAGACGCATATGATGCAGACGGCGAGTAAAACGAAAACTACCACAAAACGTGCTGACACTAGCGCGTCTGTGGTGTTTCGCTCCGCTGCCAACAAAGACAAAGAAAAAGATCCAGTTCAAGGCAAATTCTTCAAAGCTGCATTAAAACCAATGCGAGTTTCATCTCCTGATGATCCTGAAGAAAAGGAAGCCGACGCCACCGCAGATAAAGTCATGCGAATGGCCGAAAAAGAAGAAACACCAGTAAGTTCTTCTCAGCCAGCAATCTCGACCAAGAAGCAAGAGGAAGAAGATACCAGTATAAAACGTCAAACAATGCCTGAATTAGCGCGTAAAGCCCAAGGCAGCGTGAATATGAAAGCCAATGTGCAAGCGGACATAAATCGCGCAATGTCAGATGGAAGCCCTCTACCGTTGTCGGTTCGCAAATTTATGGAGCCCAGATTTAAAGCAGATTTTAGTAAGATAAAAATCCATACGGATACAACCGCGGCTAAACTAAATCGCCGTTTGAGTGCAAAAGCATTTGCTTATAAAGAGCATGTATTTTTTGCTGAAAATCAGTTTAAACCTGACAGTAAAGATGGCAAACAGCTGATAGCACACGAACTCACTCACAGCATTCAGCAAGGTGCCGCGCCTCAACAGCAGCAATCTACCACCAAGCAAACAGAATCTACAGCAAAAACTACTAATAAGTCTTCCGCAACCACTAATTCTCCAGCATTATCACGGAAAGCAGAGGTTACTCACAGAACGCAACCTAGTATTCAACGTTTAGGTGTTCAAGACGCCTTGGACTTTTTTGCAGATGCTGCTTATCTCATTCCTGGTTTTCGCATGCTATGTATATTGCTGGGCAGAAATCCTATTAGTGGCAGCAGAGTTGAAAGAAGCGCAGCCAATATTTTAAGGGCCGTGGTCGAGTTTTTACCCGGCGGTATTATCATTACCACGGTGCTGGACCGCTATGGCCTTTTCGAACGAGCCGGTAATTGGATTAACGAACAACTAGACAGTTTAAATCTCACCTATGACAGCTTGTCTCGCTCTTTATCACGTTTTTTAGACAGTTTAAGTTGGAGCGATATTTTCGATTTGGATGGGGTTTGGCAAAGGGCTAAACGCATATTTACTGAACCTATAGATCGAATCGTCAGGTTTGCTCGGAACCTGTTCAACACTATTAAACAGATGATAAAAGACGCGGTTTTGATCCCACTCGCACAATGGGCATCCCAAACCCGAGGTTGGGATTTATTATGCGCGGTGCTAGGACGAAACCCTATTACTGATGAAGTTGTTGAGCGCTCACCTGAAAATCTTATCGGTGGCTTCATGAAGTTTATTGGGCAAGAAGAAGTGTGGGAAAATATAAAGCGCGCAAATGCTATTCCTAGAGCTTGGGTCTGGTTTCAAACTGCTTTGGCCGGAATAAGTCGTTTGGTAAGGGGTATTCCACTCACCCTAATGCGAATATTCGAGGCACTACGCGTTGCAGATTTACTTAACATTCCCGAGGTTTTTGCTCGGATTTTGGGCACCTTTGCAAACTTTGCTATTAATTTTATTCGCTGGGCTGGTGGTACAGTAGCAGATTTACTCAAAATCATTTTTGAAGTCCTAGCGCCAGGGATGATGCCCTATCTTCGCAGAGCTAGAGGGTCGCTAATGTCTATTATTAGAAACCCGATTGACTTTGTGAAAAACCTTATTCGAGCCGGCGTTTTAGGCTTTAGACAATTTGCCCAACGATTTTTACGCCATTTGCGAACAGGGTTTATCAATTGGTTGACAGGTTCTCTTGCAGGTACCGGCGTGCATATTCCGACCTCATTTTCATTGACCGAAATAATCAAATTTGTGCTTAGTGTGTTAGGTGTTACTTGGCAAAGAATTCGCCAGAAACTGGTGACGAAAGTGGGCGAGCCCGCAGTGACTGCTATGGAGCGAGGATTCGATATTGTAAGAAAGCTGGTAACAGAAGGTCCTATGGCATTATGGGAGCAATTAAAAGAGACTCTGGCTAACTTACGAGATACTGCCATTGAACGTATTATGAATTTTGTGTTGGAACGAGTGGTTCAATCTGCTGTTACCCGCATCATATCTATGTTGAATCCAGCTGGTGCATTTATTCAAGCCATCATGGCCATTTACAACACCATCATGTTTTTTGTTGAGCGCATGAGAACCATAATCCAAGTTGCGCAATCTTTTCTTAATTCCATTATGGATATTGCAGCAGGTAGATTAGCCCCAGCAGCTGCTAGAGTTGAACAAACATTGGCAGGCATGTTGAGCCTTGCGATTAGCTTTCTTGCACGTTTTATTGGGTTAGGCGGAATTTCTGGTCATATTAGTAGAATTCTAACGCGTATTCGTGCACCAATAGATCGTGCATTGAATAGCGCTATTGATTGGGTGGTACGGCAAGCCAGAAGAATTGGTGGCTTTATAATGCAAGCCGGTGTGCCCAGAGATCCTCGCATTCGTTTACGACGAGGTTTAGATGCGGCTAAAGCCATTGTGCGAAGATTACCAACCAACGGGTTGGGGGAAGCTGTTATTGTTCGAGCATTGAGGGTAATTAAAGAGCGCTATGGATTTCAGCAATTAATCCCCAGAATAAAAAATGGAAGTTGGTGGATATTTGCCAAAATTAATCCTGAACTAGATGAAAATTCAGGCAAGGCTGCAAACGGCGCTACAGAGCAGCAAGTGGCAGGAAATATGCCTGACATCGTAGATGTTTTAGATCCCAGTGACACATTGCTCATCAGGCAATATTCCAGAGAGCGACGCTCAGGGGAGTTTACCAATGCGATACACAACGGAAATCAAGTTACTCTGAGTAAAGTTGGATTTCAGCGAGATAACGAGTATGTGAAACAAGCTGTTGGTAGCCAACAAAGTGTCAAATACACAATTTCTGAAGCTAGCGATAAATACCCAACGCCGCCGCGAATAGTCGGCATAGTAGATAGCGGCAACCCAGAAGAAGCCACTACCTATGATCAGCATCGCCGCGCGTTTGGTACTACGAAAAGGCGTTGGTGGCGAGGTGATGAACCTACAAGCCCAAATGTTGCTTGGTTAATTGAAAAAGGTTGGTTATTGCCAGGTGACAAAAAAGGATTACAGTCGGGCACTCGCAAATGGCGTTTTATTCGCAATTTGTTCAATGCAGAAGAAGCAAAATTTTATGGTAACAAGTCGGCCAGTAAAGCCAATATGCTGGCTGCCTTTGATCAACATCCGAATAAATTTAGAGTTGAAACCTTTTATCAAGCATGGGATCGCCGCATCGCAGAACAAACCGAAATTCATCATCTTCTTCCTCTAGATTTTGGCGGAACGAACAATCAAACCTTTATTCCACTGTCCCGTGACATGCATACCAAAGACGGCAGTAAAAGTATTCATTTAGCTTTTTGGAATCCAATGAAACGCTGGTTATTAGGCTTACGTGGCGCGCAGGCCTAATGTAGTGACGTTTATTACTACTGAGAATCGTCACTGAGATGGCAATCTCGCTCTTGATGAAATTTACGGATGTTTATATAGCTAGCGTATGGTCGAGCTGATTTAAATAGTAGTAACAAATAACAAAGCCTACGCTTGCGTAGAGTTTAGAATACGAGGCACTTTTTCAGTCAGGAGAAAAGCGCGTCTCTGGTTAAGTTTACTACCAAATCAAAACTAATTTACCCACAATATTTTCTGCAGGTACCATTCCCCACATTCTACTGTCTCTTGAATTGTCTCGGTTATCACCCATTACAAAATATGCATTTTCAGGAACCCTAAATTGAAAATTCCGGTTTGGGATGCCTTGTAATGAATATTGAACAGAATAAGGATTCTCTCCTAAATTCTCAATATAGGTATTACCGTCGTCTCCTCTCGTTGTTTCAATCTTTACACCATTAATTGTAAGTTGTTTATTTGAAAACTCTACAATGTCACCAGGTATACCTATTATTCTTTTTACAACTAGCATCGACTCGTTTGGTGGATATAGAACAAATACTTCGCCTCTTTTAGGCTTTTTTCTGGAATCAACTTCAGTACTCAACACCTCGATTCCGAATGTTCCATAAAGACCATAACCTAACTTCGACACTACAATGTGGTCTCCAACGCTTAATGTTGGAAACATGGATTTAGATGGCATTTCGAATGGCTCATATAAGAAAGACCGGAAGGAAAATATGCTACTGACGAGTATAACCGGAATTATAAGCACTCCCCACCATTTGCTATACCATTTACGGCCATCTTCAAAAATAACATTTTTTGCCATTTCAAAAGCATGAATGCAACAAACAATAGAGAGCATAAATCCCAATCCTGAATATCCAAGTTTTCTATTCAGGACAAAGTCCAATATACCCGTTATTACAGCGGCTAAAAAGTATACCAATGCCCACTTAAATCTTGCCAAATATATAAAAGCTAAAGGGGGAAATAAGAACCCTAACACAGCAGAAAACCATTTGTTGGGCATGTAAGTTATTCCTTGGTTAACCTAACTTTGTTCATTAGATAGCTATCGCTTAAAAAATATTGTATATCGAACTGTAATTCAGTGAAAATTTGTAAAGGTTAATTCCCAGCCTGTTTTTCCTTGTCTTTGACACAGTTCTGTATACTTTTCTAAGTTACACTTTAACGCCCCGAAGGGGGCGTTTTTTTGATTTAGCTATTAATAGCAGATCAAAAATCCATGTACCAGCACTTATATATTTAGCTGATATCTGAATGTCCTTGCAGATTTCAGGTAAGTTTTCTTTGGTTAAGCCAGGCATTAAGTGTTTTAACTTTGGCACTACACATTAAGGCCACAAATACTTTTGGCCAGTATATACCGAAAATTACACAACTTATTAATGAGATCAAGAGCAGTCTTAAGTCTTTTAGCCAAAGTGATAATGCCACCCCCGAAATACTTGACCAACCCCAAGGTGCTGCAAAGGAAAATAGAAAACCCAATGGTAAAACCGCAATCATTCCGAGAATGTCATCAATTGGTTGCCAATTTACATTTGCCTCAGAAACCTAGGTGTAGTCCCAATAATACAGCGATAGGATTGTCGCTACAAAAGCAACAATCAAGCTGCTTAGAATCCAATAAAGAAACACTTTTTTTCTATTTGCTTTAAATTCCATTTTTATCTTTCAGCGAAAACACTATTCCTTTTGACTTGGCGCGGCGCTGCTACCAGCTAAAATTCCGCCGTCGATATTAAGTTCGATTCCGGTAACATATTGAGATTCGTTACTGCCTAAATAAACTGCCGCATAAGCCACATCTTTTGGGGTGCCCATACGACCTAAAGGCACGTCAGATGACACCTGTTTAATTGCTTGTTCTCTCGCTTCGCCTTCACCTAACATGGCGTCCCACATGGGGGTTAATATTGCGCCGGGATGAATAGAATTACAGCGAATAGGATAGCCTTTTTGAGCACAATACAAGGCAACGGTTTTAGTGTGATTTCGCACTGCAGCCTTACTTGCGGCATAAGCTGCGGCTGCCGGAATACCAACAATACCCGAGCGTGATGAAATATTCACAATACTTGCGCCATTGGAGTTTTTCATTAATCCTATTGCGGTTTTACAACCTAAAACCACTCCGTCAATGTTTACGCCATTAACTTTGTGCCAACTTTCCATATCCAAATTCTCAGGATCATGGGGCCCTGAGGTTTCTAAAAAGCCAGTGATACCTGCATTGTTGACTAAAATATCCAATCCACCAAAGGTATCTGATATTGATTTTGCCACCGTTTTCCAATCATCAGCGCTAGCAACATCTAAATGGAGGTAACTGGCGCAGTTACCAAGTTCACTTGTGCGTAGCATTCCGTCTTCATCATTAACATCTGAAAGGATAACGTTTGCACCTTGCTCTATATACATGGAGGCAATACTTAAGCCAATGCCTCGGGCTGCCCCTGTCACCAAAGCTGTTTTACCCTGTAAACGCAAAATTGCTCTCCTTCTAAAGTATAAAAATCAAGCAATATCATAAACATTGCTAATTTGCCAAGCTTTACTGCCGATACCCTATGGGAATATATGGACGTTAGCCAGTAACGTTAATTAAACCCTATAGGTAAAGGTTTTCATTATCAGGTTAACAAAGTCAAATTAAAGTGAAATAAACTTACGCAGTAGAAATTTTTGTTGCCGTAATAAAAAACACTGAAGCACTATTACCTGCAGGGACTAAGAAATACAACCGGATGATATTTTTAGGTAAATTTCGGCAGCTAAGCCTTAGTACACAGATATTGATACTCACATTGAGCCTGGTCATCTTAACGGTCAGTGTGCTCTCTTTGAATTATTGGTATCAGTCGGTTAAGTACAATAAGGCACAAATTTCACGTCATATGAATGCTGCTGAAAACGTCATTCTTCAATACATAGATGCCAAGCAAGATTTACTCACATCTGCAGCTAAGAGTCTTAATCAAAATTCAGAGTTTAAACGAAGCCTGCTTACTTCAAATAAAGCTAATCAGACATTAGTCATGGACAATCTTTACGCGCAAACTAATGCGGATGTGGTCGTATTGTTAAGTGCAAACGAAGAAATCCATGCGGCTGCTAATAAAAACAAGGTATCAGTAAAACAAATTACTAATGCTCTGGTAAGTATCAAATTGAAGTCGCCAGAGTTCCAATTTATCGAAATGAACAATAACGTACATTTGCTGCTATCAGTGCAGATTGATTTGTATGAGTCCACCAAAGGTTTTGTCGTAATGGGCTATCAACTAGATTCATCTGCACTAAATGAACTAAACCAATTGACCGGATTGTCCCTTTCTTTGTACAAGGGGCAGAATGTTATGGGATTTAGTGAGCGGACAAATCCTGAATTAAACGAAAAACGTTATTCCATTATGGTTAATCAGATGGCCTATTGGCGGGAAAATCAATACGAATATAAGCGTATATTGTTGGACCGGCCAGCCGACGTATCCATCGTTATTAGTAAATCTTTGAGGGAAAACAATAAAGAATTGACCCAATTATTTACTTCATTATTTGTATTAGGATTCGGTGTAATTTTACTTTCAGTTATCTTGTCCGGCTGGGTTTCTCGCCGCATAACAACACCTCTCTCTCAACTGATTGAAGTCACTAAGCGCATCGCCAAAGGTGAATTTTCAGTGTCTGAATTACAAGCATCATCTTCACCAGAAATAAGAGATCTCAATAGCGCATTTATTGCGATGGAAAACGCTATTGAAACTCGAGAATCTGAAATTACTTATCAAGCTGAGCATGACAAACTGACCAATTTATTGAATCGTCAGCATCTATTAGCTCGCATTGAGCAGGAAATCTCAACGGGCAACAGGTTTATCTTAGTTGGGATTAACGTACGACAGTTTTCCCAAGTAAATGACACCATGGGCCCGCAAATAGGCGACAAAATTTTGCAATTAGTCGCATTGCGGTTATCTCATTATTTGGGCACAAACGAAGAACAAAATGCAGCTTTTGCAGCTCGTCTAAGCGGTGACGACTTTTTGGTTTGCATTCAATACCGAGTAGTAACCAAAATAAACCATATTGTAGACGATCTTTACAATAACCTTTGTCGCGCCTATACCATGGGTGAGTTAACTCTGAATTTAAATTTTCGAATCGCTATTGTATCGAGTTTTAATCAGAAAAATTCGGCCGATGTTTTAGTTAGACGCGTTGCTATTGCAATGAATGCTGCAAGAAATGAGCAACTTAGAATTCGATTCTATAGGGATGGTGAAGATGAAGCCTATTTATCCAAGTTGCAAATCATCGAGAATTTGCGCGTTGCGTTAGAAGCTGACAATGGAGAGTTATATCTTACCTATCAACCCAAACTAGATTTAAAAACCCAAAGTGTTGATAAAGCCGAAGCTTTAATCCGCTGGATTGACAAAGATGGTGAGTTTGTGAATCCCGAAGTCTTTATTGGCTTGGCTGAGCAATCCGGATTAATAGTCACCTTAACCCGCTGGGTAATAAGAGCTGTCGTTAAGCAATTAGCACAATGGCACAAAATGGGCCATAGTTTTAAAGTGGCTATTAATATGTCGGCACAAGATATCCAACATCCGCAATTTGTAAATTATCTGCTCGATCAAGTGACCATTCATGATGTTTCGGCGGCGCAAATTATTATTGAATTGACCGAGCGTGACCTAGTGGATAACGAAGAGTTAGTGGTTGAGCGACTTACCTATTTGAAATCCCTTGGCTTTGAAATTTCCGTAGATGATTATGGGATAGGACAATCATCACTTTCGAAACTCAAACACTTGCCTATTGATGAGCTTAAAATTGATAAGAGTTTTATTATGACCTTATCAGAATCAGAAATTGATCAAAATATTGTAAGCTCCACCATAGCCTTGGGCCATAAGTTAGATTTACGAGTAGTTGCTGAAGGCGTTGAAGACAAAGAGAGTTTGCGCTTGTTGGAAAAATTTGGTTGCGATCAGGTACAAGGCTACTATCTATCACACCCAGTTAAACCTAAGGCTTTTATTGATTGGTACATCGCTTATAGTACTGATGCAGTTGCCGTTTCTTAAATTCAAACTGCCTAACCAAAAGGGGGGAATCGTCTATCGCAGTATGTGTTCCCAAAGTGTGTGTATTGGCTGCGTACTTCAGACGATTGCTAGAACAAACCTTTTAAAGCTTTAATTTAGGCTCGCGACTATTTCTTCTTCACGGGCTTTGGTTCTTTTGGTTATCAAATCAAAATTTTCATCAGCATCATGGTATTTCGCAAACGATAAAGCATCCTGACCGTTACATACCAAACCTTTGGCCATTTCATCAAAAGTAATGCGATTTTTATGCAGTACTTTGTTTAACTTTACTTTGGAATTGCTTTTTATTGCCTTGCAAACTTCTACCAACATTCTTTTGTCTGAATCTGTATATTGAATGCTGCTTCCTGCATTCGCGTTAACAGAAAATAGAAACGCTAAAGAAGCCGATACTGCTAATATTAATTTTGCTCTGCTTTTCATGTTATCACCTATCATATTTACTATTTTGGGAGAGATGTCGCTTTCAAGTTGACTGGCGACGATTTCACTATAGGCCGGTAAATGAAAAAAAGGGTGATGAAAAAATGATTGTTTTCTAATTTACTTATGATGAAAAAATCATTAACAAAATCATTTAGATATCGTGAATCTTATGGCGATCAAAAAAAGTAATGGACTATAATATTATAGTCCATAAGCTTTTCTATTCAGCTAAATCCACTTGTCTTCCCAAAGATGGCAAAGTGACCTGCTTTAATTGATGTAAACCGTCAAATAAAGCGTCAGCCATCATGGTGTCAGAGGCTAGAGGTTTACCTTTAGTAAATACGCTATAACCATCACCACCTTTGGCGACAAAAGCCGTGGTCGCTACTGAATAGTTTTGTTCAATGACTAGAGGAGTACCATTGATTGAAATACTCTTCACCCGCTGCATTTCAGGTAAAGATGAGTCATAAACAATCTCAACGCCTGAAAATTGCCCAATTCCATAAGGCAAGGTACAGCTGTATTCTATAAGTTCTCTAACTTGTTTACCGCTAAGTTCGACCACGGAAAGCTTATCAACGAATGGATATACATTGATCAAGTGTTCGCGGGTGATTTCTCCAGCATTGAGATCGGCTCTAATGCCGCCAGAATTCATCATGGCGATATCGCTATCTGCACTTTTTCGCATCATATCGGTAAGCAAATTGCCGATACTGGATTCTTTGTTGTATCTACGCATGGCGGCTTTGTCTAGGATTCCCACATGTTCGGTCACTTCAGGATATTTTGCTCGTTGTGCTTGAATTAACCCCAAGGCTTTTTGGTTTGCCTTGAGCTTGCCGGCGTCTACGGGAATGAGTCTGCCTTCAATAAACTCAACATTATGACCTTGGGTATCCACTTTGAACTTGGTATAGCCTAAGTGCATGGCTTGTCCAAAGGTAATACCGATAACAGTGCCTGTATCTGGGTGCACTTCTGGCTCGGGTAATCCATTATCAGAGTGTCCACCAAAGATAACATCTACCCCTTTAAGCTTGCCCGCCATAGCATAGTCTTCATGAAAGCCGCGTTGTACAGAAGGGTCAGATTCTTTGTTGGTTTGCATGGGGGCAGTTTTATTTTGATGGGTTAATACCACCACCATATTAACTTCGGGACGAATAAGGTCGACCCAGTATTGCGCCGTTTCAATAGGATCCTTTATGGTCAGTTCTTCCCTTTGAAATACGGCTGTAGTGTTGTAAAACGCATCTATACCCATGACCCCGACAACACCAATGCGTACGCCATCTCTTTCTAAAATGGTATAAGGTTGAGCGATCATAGTGCCAGAATCTTTATGTACAATGTTTGCGTTTAGTACTGGAAAGCCGGCTCTTGGCATAGTTTCGATCAATGATTGCCAACCATATTCAAATTCATGATTACCCAAAGTAATAACGTCGTATTTCATTGCGGTATACAGATCAAAAGGCAATTTGCCTTTCGACTTTTTAGATAGCGCTCCTGTATAGATATCACCCGCATCAAATAAAAAGCTGGTGGTTTCTTTAGCCCTAACTTGCTCAATCAATGTTGCCAAATAAGGCGTTCCGCCAATAAGCTCAATGTCATCACGCCATGCCGCTTCCAAAGGCTCATAAACACTTTCGATATCGTTGGTGTGTAGCAGGGTGATTTCTTTAATCTCCGCGTTAAGATTAAATGCTACTATACCGATGACTAGTACCGAGATGGTATGGGATTTTTTTAACATGATGCGCCTTAGCTATTTTTTCGATGATTAACATGATCATCAAGATAAACACGCTCTAATGTATTCATTCCGCACAATAAATTCAATGTCTGCAAGACATTCACAAAAGTATTGGTCTTGTGCTAACATTTGTGCGCACATTTTAAAGGGGACTATTATGGATACTCGCATACAATTTAGAGTTGATGAAGAAACCAAACGTTTGGCTCAGCAAATGGCTGAAAGCCAAGGTCGTACCCTAAGTGATGCCTGTAGACAGCTGACGGAAGAACTTGCAGAGCAGCAACGCAGAGCTTTGACACATGAAAGTTGGCTTTCTGAACAAATCAATGCTGCATTTCAAGGGTTAGAGAGCGGTACGAGCGAATTTGTAAAGCATAAAGAAGCGAGTTTAGACATGGAAGCCAGAAAAGAAAAAATTAGAAATAGAGCGAATAAATGATCCTATGGGAAAAACGATCATTGGACGATCGTGCGGCTATTTTTGAATTTCTGTATGAGTTTAATCCAACAGTTGCTGAAAAGACCGATTTAATAATTGAATCAAAAGTGGAAAATTTATTACAGCAACCTTTGATGGGCGTTGAGAGACAAGGTATACCTGGGAGATTATTGATAATTCCTGAGGTCTCTATGATTGTCTCATACTGTATAATTGATGATGTTATTCACATTTTGCGGGTGTTACATCAAAAACAGCGCTTTCCTTAAGAAAACGGATGTATCAGCCATATCTTTAGTAAGTAAGCAAAAGTAAAATCACAATGATAACTGTGATTGCTAAAAATATTCTCCCGAGTTTAGCTCTTGCATCATGCTGGGATTTGATTTGTTGCTTGACCTGTTGAAGTTCGCCATCAGAAAGACCGTAACAATAGGGACATTCTGCATCTTCTTGAGGGAACCTCAAACTACAGCGTTCACAACCTTTAGTTGGCTTGGGTTTTAGAGATAAACGAGCAAGGGCAGGTCCGATTCTCATTTATAATTATCCAAAGCTATACTGATTTGATAAATAAATTTAGTTGTTGCCATCATTATTTCCTCCACCTACAAGATCTGAAATACTATTTACGGCAGAGCTGAATCTTTTTAAGGTACAAAGAAAACAAATTAAACAAAAGACCATTATCCACAAAGGAAAAAACCATTCGCCGGTCTTAAATCCACCGTATAATGCAATCGCTAAGGGTAACAAAAGAAAATATCTAAATCCTTTTTTCATTTTTTAAGTGTCCAATTTATTGCTTTAAAATTCAATTCTTTTTATATTTAAGCGGCGCTAATCGGTGCTGAACAAGGCTCACTGGTAAAGCTACGAAAAGAACTTTTAATTATGCTTTTCATCTTAGTTTTATCCGAGGTCGGGCTTCCATCTGAGATAGTTTCAAAAAAAACATTTTCATGCATAAACCTTGGATCTAGCTGTTTGTTTCGCATTTGAGTTAATAGCAAATTAGCAGTGCTGTATTCTGGTGCTATTTTTAACACTTGCTCAAGTATTTTAACGCTTGCGTTATAGCCTGATAGCGTATCTTTTTGCATTTCGACAAGGCTTTTTCGAATTAAAGATACCACTTCTGAATCAGGTTGATAGGTAAGGGCATCGGGATCAAAAGCACCTGTTAACACACCCACTACAGAGGTCGTTAATTCATCTTGAATGGGAAAGATATTATTTGCATCGCCATCAAAATGACCCGACCAAATCTCTTTTTCAGTCGCCGCTTCGATAATTCTCGCCATGACTCGTATTTGATTATCATGAATCTGAATACTGCCCTCTAAAATATGCTCAACTTGTAAAGTGTCACCAATTTGTTTGGCTGTCAGCGCTTTTTTAGCGATAGCATTGGTTGACGTTTTGCCAGCAACTTCGACACTTTGAATTCTGGAGAGCAAATGAATCACAGTATCAGTCATCTCCAATGCCATTGAGGCTGAATCCTGCTCATTACTAAAATAGGTAAAAGGCATCACGGCAATACTGGGCGCTTTAGACGCTTGCGGTGGTCCGTCTTTTTTGAACAAATTAATGCTTAATAAAGCACTAGATAACAAAAGACTAAAGATAAGAAAAACTGGAAACCAAGGTCTTACTGATGCACCCCTTTGCGCGGTGGATAAAATAATAGCCGCAAATACGGATTTATTTTTAGCAGATTTGTCTGGGTTATTCTCATTGTTAACCGAAATAGTTTCTTCAAGTTCACTGTTTGAAACTTTATGCTCTTGATGTAAGTGGCATATTTTTACATTTGAGAAGTGCGCGATATAGCCTTTGCGAGGAAGGGTTTCAATGTAAAGGTTTTTGGCTTGATGACTAAGGGTATGCCGGATAATTGAAATACAGCGATTAACTGGTTCATTGGAAACAATGCGATTGTCCCATACATTTTCAATAAGTTCATCGCGGGTGAGCAACCTGTCTGGGTTTTCAATCATGTAGATTAATAGACGCGCAACCGTAGGTTCAAGTCGTTTTACGGTTTCACCATTAGACACCTCTCCGGTGTCGGAGTTAAAGGTCCAATTGTCAAACTTATAAAGTTGACCCATAAGATTTCTCAATTTAGCACTTAGATTGAAAAGCCATTAACTAGAAATGGCGTTTTGTCATAGTTAGCAGTATATGCCTTAAGATGTGTCTCTATATTATCACTATGTAACATTTTGTTAACGGGTGCCGGTGAGACTGATTTACAAGATAATTCTTTAGTCGAATAAAAAATTCATCAACTACTTCACAAGGCCTATAAATCAGAGATTAGCAATTTATTTATACAAAAATTAAGCAAAAAAAAGCTGATAAATTAACAAAAAGGGTTATGCTAAATGTATCCGAATAAGAAAAATTGCGAGGAGTAATCATGGAATCACTCAAAATTAGCGATTACATGAACAAGAGACCCGCCAAATTCACCCTAGAAATGTCTGTAGCAGAAGCGGTAGAGAAGTTATTAGATACTCACCAAACTGGCGGTCCTGTAGTAACCGAACAAGGTCAACTGGTTGGTTTTTTATCAGAACAGGATTGCCTTACTCGTATGTTAGAATCGAGTTACTATCGCCAGCAAGTCGCGAGAGTGAAAGACATCATGAAAACCGAAGTGCTGTCAGTGAATAGTTATGATTCAGTATTGGAACTGGCCCAACGAATGTTAGGGGAAAAACCCAAGGTGTATCCAGTGATTGACGAAGAGGGCTTTTTACAAGGCACGATAAATCGAACGGATGTATTACGAGCAATCGATATTCAGTTGAGAGACGGCTATCCAAAATAAATTAGTTGTTTGGCTTACCCTAAGTGTTTGACGATATAACGCGATTACAACAAATCGCAAGTAAAGATGAGCGCATTATTTTAGGTTTAATGAGTGGTACCTCGTTAGATGGGCTTGATCTTGCCCTGTGTAAAGTATCGGGCTGTGGCCAGCATACTCGCCTCGAATTATTGCAATTTGCTACCTTAAATTATGATGCAGAATACAGGGATAAAGTACTCAAAGTGTTTGCGCAGTCCCAAGGTGACTTGCAGCATTTATGTCTGCTAAATCCATGGATTGGGCTGTACCATGCTAAATTGATCAATCAGTTTTTAGCCCAGAACCAATTAACGGCTGGAGAGGTCGATCTTATTGCTAGTCATGGTCAAACGATTTTTCATGCTCCTGCACTACAGCATAAACTTGTAGATTTCCCCAACGCAACTTTGCAACTGGGTGATGGCGACCATATTGCAGTATCTACAGGAATTATTACGCTAAGCGATTTTCGGCAAAAACACATTGCCGCTGGAGGTCAAGGTGCGCCTTTAGTGACTTATGGCGATTATTTGCAATTTGTTAGTCAGCAAGAAGATCGCATATTGTTGAATATTGGCGGCATTGCCAACTTCACTTGGCTCCCTAAAAACGCAACCTTTGAACAGGTTATTAGTTCAGATGTTGGACCAGGAAATACAATTTTAGATGCTGTTGTGAGAGCGCATTTCCCAAATTTGCATTACGATAAAGATGCTCAACTTGCCAGCGCGGGTAAAGTGAGTCCAGATTTGTTAAATGTGTTAAAACAGCATGATTTTTTTCACCAAGGCATCCCAAAAACCACAGGCCCAGAAGTCTTTAATCTGAGTTTTGTAAAACAAGCGCAGCTAGCGTCTGGCAATGAAAATATGAGTGTCGAAGATCTTTTGGCAACCTTAGTTGCGTTTACAGCAGAGACTATTATTGAATCAATGGAATCCTACATAAACAACGCAACAAAATTGTCTGTTTATGTCAGTGGCGGCGGTATTCACAATCCTTTGTTAATGCAGGTGCTGGAAACTAAATTACAGAATTTATCCAAAAATGCGGTAATATCCTCTACTCAAGCTCTTGGTATTGATCCTGATGCTAAGGAAGCTATTTTGTTTGCGCTTCTTGCCAATGAATGTGTTGCCGGAAGAACGCAAACATTTGCCAATAGCGATGAGCAAAGACCCAACATCAGTATGGGGAAAATCAGTTTTCCCAATTAAAATTTTATAGGTAGTTAAATGACAGTCCCCAGCAATCTTATTTTAGGGATAGCGTCTACTCAATTGAGTAACGAAGAAATAGCACTTTTTTCAGAGTTAAAGCCACTGGGGCTTATTTTATTCGCTCGAAACTTAGAAAACCCAACTCAAGTGACAGCGTTAACCGAAAAGTTTCGTCAGGTAACCCAAAATGAAAGGGCGCTTGTACTTATTGATCAAGAGGGCGGACGAGTTTCTCGCTTACCAGAAAAATACTGGAGAATTCCTCCAAGTCCAACTGTGTTTGCTAAGCTGTATGCTAAAGATCCAGAGAAAGCACTAAGAGCTTGTTTATTAAACCATATATTGATTGGTCATGAGCTGAAAACCTTGGGCATAAATGTCAATTGTGCGCCTATGATAGATATCCCACAACAAAATGCGTCTACCATAGTGACTGAGCGAGCCTTTGGCGCGACACCTGAACAAGTTATCACTCTAGCTAAAACCGTAATAGAGGGATTACAGACCTGTGGCGTTGAACCTGTGATTAAACATGCGCCTGGACATGGTCGAGCAACTGCCGACAGTCATTTAGAATTACCCTATGTAGACGCTTCTTTAACTGAACTCACGGATTGGGATTTTATACCTTTTAAGGCTCTCAATGATCAAAGCATGCTGATGACCGCGCATATCAATTTCAGCCAAATTGATCCTGAGTTTCCTGGTACTTTAAGTCAAAAAGTGATTCAGGGAATAATCCGAGAAAATTTAGGATTCGAAGGTTTGATTATGACCGACGATATCGATATGCATGCGTTAAGTGGTACGGTCGAATCTAAAGCTCAGCAAGCAATAGCGGCTGGCTGCGATGTGGTGCTGCAATGCAGTGGTGAAATAGAAAAAATGCAAGCGCTGAGTAAGGTCGCACAGAAGTTATCAGGCGCTTCTTTAGCAAGAGCCGAAAAAGCACAAGCATTAGCGCACAAGCAGGGAGATAGCATTGATTGTCAAGCTATTTTGTCAGAACTTAACCAATTGTTGAGCAAGTGAAACCCGATATCAGCAAAAATGTCAGTGGCTTGAAAAGGCTTCCAAGAGCTATTAGCTGCTCGATGAAAGGCTACGGGGCAGCATGGCGCTATGAATCTGGTTTTAGACAATACACGGTTATTTCTGCACTCTTATTTCCTGTGAGCTTTTTCATTGCGCAAACTTTGGTGCATTGGATTCTGTTAATAGCTAGCTTGGTTTTTGTGTTGTTTTCAGAGATTGTAAATTCCGCAGTTGAGTCAGTAGCAGATGCGTTAAAACCGGAATACGATCCACTGATTGGTCGCGCCAAAGATCTAGGTTCGGCGGGCGTTTTTACTGCGTTGATGTTTGCTCTTGTGGTTTGGAGTATTAGTTTTTATCAATATTTTATTGGATAATACCAAGGCAAAATAGCGAATAAAAGCCGGTTAATTTCACCTTAATATCACTTGCGAAACCGTAAAATGGACGTGGATTTTTAGTGTAGAGGAAGACCATGCGCAAGAAGTTACATATATTGCTGATTGAAGACAATGAAGCCATTGCGACTCAGATTTTAGATTTTCTGGCAGTTCATGGCTGGGAAACCGATTATTCATCTACGGCCAAGCAAGGCATAGAGTTAGCGCTGAATCATTATTTTGATATTATCATATTGGATTTAAACCTGCCGGACATAGATGGTTTAGAAGTTTGTCGCACTATCAAACAAACAGCTACTCGCAACATTCCGATTCTAATGTTAACGGCAAGAGATGCTTTTGAAGACAAGGTGAAAGGCTTTGGACAAGGAGCGGACGACTATTTGACCAAACCCTTTGATTTACGAGAATTGGCTTTACGATGTGAAGCTGTGGCCAGACGACCGCAATTACATGCCAACACAGAAATAACCCAAGGCGCGTTGAGCATAGATACAAGGGCACATTCCGCCTGCTGGAATGGCCAACCGTTAAAAATTACCAAGCTAGGATTCTCAATTTTACATAAGCTACTTGAAGCTTATCCATATCCCGTTAGTCGTTCTGAACTCGTGCAGCATTTGTGGGGAGATAATCCTCCAGAAAGTAATGCTTTAAAATCACACACTTATGCCCTGCGCAAAGCATTTGAAGCTTATACGGATGCACAGGTTCTGTATACCATTAGTAATATAGGCTATCAATTGAAGGATCTTGATGATTAAGTTCAAAAGTCTGAATAGTCGTTTACGTGCGGTATTTTCTGTTCTATTGATTGTGGTTTGCTTATTTTTCGCAAGAATGACTATGTTATTGGTTGATTCAGCCCAAACCAATGCGTATCAATCGGTTTTAAATCAACAAGTCGCGCAGCTCGAACAAATGACGGCTGAGGACTTAAGCTCCCATCAATACCTGTTACCTGATTATGTACAACTGTATGAAGAAGCTAAATTACCGGAAAAATTTAGTTCTATAGCACTTTCGGGTCAAAGAGGTGACGTCTGGTTAGACGGCAACAAGTATTTGTTTGCAAAGGGCAGTAGTAAAGATAGTGATGCCTGGGTGCTTTTGATGAATAGCTCTACTCTAGAAGCAAATGAACATTTGAATCAATTTATGCCGCTTTTGTTTAATAGCGTGATAGTCGGAGCGCTAATCTTAAGCTTACTCAGCACATGGTATTTAGCTAAATGGCTTTCGACCCCGATTCAGCACCTAACTCAAGATGTGGCCTTGAGAGCTAAGAACCAAGAAACCGCGATTTACGGAGTTAAGCGAGCTGATGAAATCGGGCAACTAGCCAAAGCGTTAGAAGCTTCATATTCACAAATAGAAGCCTTATTGCAACGAGAGCAGAATTTTACCCGAGATGTGAGTCATGAGTTAAGAACCCCCATCACATTAATAAAAAATACCTTATCGCTTAACCAAAACACCAGCTTACACCCGCAAGCGACAGAAGTGATTTTCCAAGCTGCTAAAGAATTAGAGCAAACCGTTGAAGTGTTACTTGCGTTGGCTCGACAGGAAAATCTTCAATTTACTAAGCAGCCCATAGTGCCAATCGTCGAAAAATCTATTTTAAGTATTTACAACAGATATCCTCAGGCAAATTTCAATGTGGATTTAGAAGTGGATAATGGATTAATGGTAACAGGCAATGAGTACCTGATAAGTTTGTTATGTCAAAACTTGGTGAACAATGGTTTCTATCACAGTAATAGCGCAGGGATGCACATATATTCAAAAGGCAATACAGTAATTTTTGAAAATGCGATAACAGGAAATGAATCTCGCCCCTATTATCAGGGTTTGGGACACGGACAATATTTAATGACACGTATCGCAGAAGAAATGCATTGGCAATTAAAAGTAGAACAGAGTAATAATCGATACAAAGTAGAAGTTCTTACAAGTTAGATCAAAGAGTTTGCTGTTAGCACTAGCTAAATGCACATAGATGGGTAAAATGTGCGGTTTTTAGCCCGCTGTAACCAAATAAATGCTGACAGAGCCAAGCCCTTACCAAGATATCCAACCATACAACGACGAGCAGGTGCCTGCTTCCATTGAGCGATTGATAAACGATCAAGAGTTTATCAATGCTATCGTCAATCACCGCTTTGAACATAGTCCGCGCTGGATGTCTACTTTGCTTAGTCCATTTGTAAAGCTGGTTCTACGCTTTAAATGGCGTAAATTTAAAACCGTTGCCCATATTCAAAATGAGGTCGGTGAGCACTTAGATAAGCTACTAGTGCGCACAAGTAAAGGCATCAGCGTAAATGGGTTGGACAAACTTGATCCCAATAAAGCCTATATCTTTATTTCAAATCACAGAGATATTGCAATGGACCCAGCTCTGGTGAATTTTGCACTGCATAGGGCGGGACACCAAACAGCCTTAATAGCTTTCGGCGATAATCTGCTAAAAAAAACCAGCGTGACTGAGCTTATGAAGCTAAATAAAGGCTTTGTGGTTAAGCGTTCGGTGAAAGGCCCAAGAGAATTGCTTAAAACATTGACTCAGCTATCCAATTTTATCCGTGATTCCCTAAGTAGCAACAAATCTATTTGGATTGCACACAGGGAAGGGCGAGCTAAAGATGGCATGGACATCACAGATCCGGCTATTTTGAAAATGTTTTACGTGGCAGGCAAGCAACAAGGTATTCCATTTTCTGAGTACATGAAATCGTTGAATATTGTGCCTGTGGCAATTTCTTACGAAAATGATCCTTGCGATATAGCCAAAGCAAAAGAGCTATATCAACGCAAAGATTTAGGCATTTACAATAAAGGCGAATTCGAAGATATCGAAAGTATTATTCAAGGGATTATCGGCAACAAATACCGCATTAGTGTGAATTTCGGCGAGGTAATTGACGCTGATTTTGAGACACCTGTCGCCCTAGCTGAACATATTGATGAGCAAATACACAAGCATTATCAACTATATCCAATCAACTATTTAGCCGCTGGTGAATCGAACAAGGATATTACCGAAGATTGTAAAGCGCGATTAGCAGATAAACTTAAACAGTTACCCGAACATGCTCAAGAATATCTCATTGCCAATTATGCTAATCCAGTAAAAAATGCCAAATAAACAAGGCAATTTAATCAGGTTGCTAGCGCAAACCTATTGATCTGAAACAATCAGGGTTTTGTTTTATCTAAAAGTCGCTTAAGCCAACAAGGTTTTTGCGTATACTGATGTTAGTAGACGGATGTTTGGCTAGCATGATGCTTTCACTATTTTTTTCGTATCTTCCTATTTTGCTTCTGATTTATTTGATGACCAAACCCAAGAGTATGGCATCAAGTAAAGCGTTACCTTTAAGTGCGCTGATAATATATCTGATCAGCCTGTTTGTATTTAAGCAAGATCTATTGCAACTGAATGCCACCGTGATAAGCGGATTGTTGCTTGCCTTAACTCCACTTTCTATTATTGCTGGCGCTATATTTCTGTTTAAGGCCATGGAAGTTTCTGGTGCCTTGGATCTGATAAAACAATGGTTAAACAGTGTTAGTACAAATCAACTAGCGCAGGTGATGATTATAGGTTGGGCGTTTGCATTTTTAATCGAAGGTGCTAGTGGTTTTGGGACACCAGCGGCGATTGCTGGGCCAGTGTTATACAGTCTAGGATTCCCAGTCCTCAGAGTCGCAATTTTCTGCTTAGTATTAAATACCATTCCAGTGACCTTTGGCGCAGTTGGAACGCCAATATGGTTCGGTCTTTCAGTCGTTGATCTCAGCAGTGCCCAAATATCTGAAATTGCTTGGAAAGCGGCGTTACTGAATACCATAGCGGCACCTTTTATAGTGATAGCTGCCCTGTACATCATTTTGCAACAGCGAACTGCTATCTTGCGCCAATGGATATTTGTATTAGCTTCAACCTTCGCATGTACTTTGCCCTATTTACTTTTAAGCCTCATAAGCTATGAGTTCCCGTCTTTACTTGGCGGCATGATTGGGTTAGTGGTTACCCTTCTGTTA
Source organism: uncultured Glaciecola sp. (assembly GCA_947496235.1). Lineage (GTDB taxonomy): Bacteria > Pseudomonadota > Gammaproteobacteria > Enterobacterales > Alteromonadaceae > Glaciecola. The sequence continues at coordinate 120,952 of CANMCE010000002.1, forward strand.
GCAAAATATAATATCGGATTATCCAAAGATTTTGCCCAATCTGACAGCAAAGATACAACCGCCGACTTAACGCTAAGCACCTTGTTTAAAGCCAGTTTCCCGTTGTTGGGTACGGTACTTCTGCTGGTGATTACGCGCATTCAAGAATTGGGAATTAAATCAATGCTGCAGGCTAAATCGCCTGCGTTCGGATTATCCTTAGGCAGTTTTGGCGATCTTTCAGTTAGCAGTGCACTTGTGGTCAGTTTACAAAATATTTTGGGTACAGATGAATCTTGGCAACATGCGTTTTTATATGTGCCATCTATTTTGCCTTTTTTATTGATTGGTGTAATTACCATTGTTTGGTTTGGCAAAGGATCTATTAAACATACTGCAAAAAATACTATGGATAAAATCAAATCGCCTTTCTTTGCGTTACTTGGCGCCTTAGTATTTGTGAATCTAATGATGTTTGGTGATGACCAGTCGCCGGTTACCCAAATCGGTAATCATTTGGCTGAAGTCACGGGACAAAGCTGGCAGTTTTTCGCGCCTGTATTAGGCGCGTTAGGTTCATTTTTTTCTGGTTCAGCAACGATTTCAAATTTAACCTTTGCCGGCATTCAACAATCAATCGCTACTCAACTGGGATTAAATCTTACCACTGTTCTAGCGCTCCAGTCTGTAGGCGCAGCCATGGGTAATATGGTTTGTATTAATAATATTGTAGCCGTTACCTCAATCTTAGGTATACAAAATAAAGATGGTGTTATCTTAAAACGGACTGCCATTATTTTACTGTTATATGCAGTTATTGCTGGTGGAGCGGGTCTTTTAATTTAATATTGAAGTTGTTTTTGGTGTCTATTTTTTCATCATATACTAGGTTACACTGATGTAAACAAAGTAACGAATGGATGCCTAGGATGGATTCCACCATTGCGCCTTTCCAACATATTCTAGTGGTTTTAGATGCCTCTGAAGATTTTGCAATACCACTGACGCGAGCAAGTCAAATGTGCAAACTCATGGACGCAAAGATGAGTGTGTTAATTTCTTGTTTCGCTGTGTTATCGGTAAAAAATAAATCAGCACTGAACGACGACCTAGGCGATATGGTTGATCAATTGCGGGAAGATGTAAAAGAGCAACTTGAGCAACTCAAAACAGTTGAATTACTCGATAAAACCTTTCTTTCATGGCAAGAAAAAACCTCGCTAGCAACTCAAAGATTAATTGAAGATAGAAAATTTGACCTAGTGATAAAAGCACCTGTACAGCAAGGTGAATTCAAAAAGCTATTCCGCAGTGGATTAGATAAGTATTTTGTAAGTGATTGCCCACTTCCCGTTTGGATGATTAAACCTAGAGAATGGGATCAAGACATTCAAGTGATGGCCTGCATCGATATGGCAGATAAAGCGCACGAAAATGTGCTTATGAACAAGCATATTTTATCTATCAGTGATCGTTTGACCGGATTGTTAGGTGGGCATATGCATGTGACCGATTGTTTTTACGGTGAGATCGGCTCCATGCGAGTAGATTATAACTCGAAACGCGGATTCAAACGCCAAGCGTCTGTGAAAGAACAACACTTAGAGCAATTAAAATCTTACATTCATGACTATTCACTAATGGATGATCAATTGCATTTTGAAGAAGGGATTCCTGACGATGTCATTCCAAGCAGAGCAGCAGCACTTGGCGCTGAATTAGTCGTTATTGGAAATAATGAAGATAGCAATATCTTCGACAGAATTATGGGAGATACAGCCGTTACTTTAACCCAGGCTATGCCTTGTGATATCCTCATTTTAAAATTAAACAATTAACATAAAATATACATTTAGTGGTAAAGTTTGTTTTAGAGGTTTTTTGCATGACATCTCATTGAATATTGTTAGCTAAAAATTCTCCTGTAATCCCACACAACTGGCAAAGGACGCTATAGATGTATTGTTGTATCAAAAAAATAATTTCCGCTTTAGTTCTTACTCTTATATTTTCGCAAGTTTCAGCTCAACCTAGTATTGATGATTTTCTCAGAGAAGCAGATTATCGCATGGCTAAAATATCACCTGATGGACGGTATTTAGCTGAGCTTTGGAACAAGCGAGAAGACAATACTCGCTTTGTAACAATCAAAGATCTCAGTAAAGCTGACCGACCAATTATTAGCAGTACGGGCGATTCAGTAGTGCGTCCATATTCTATCAGTTGGGCGAATAACAAAAGGTTGTTAATTCATCTCCATGTACCTTATCGTACTGACTCTGTAAGAAGGGAGCAGGAAACAGAAGAAGATTTCAACATTTACGACTATTTTATGTTTAGTCGGACAGTGGCAATTGACCCAGATGGAAGCAATTTAGTCCAATTAATGGAGGATGATCGAAAGGCTAGAAGGAACGTTAGTCTTTCCAAAATTCGACATTTTCTACCAAAAGACCCTGAACATATTCTAATGACGGCTTGGCGCAATGAGCGTCTAGCCCTGTTGAAAGTTAATGTGTACACCGGAGATTCCAAAATCTTAACTTCTGGAGGACGACTAACCTATGCATTTATTAATGACGAAGAAGGTAATCTGTTGTATCGACTGGATTATCTAAGAATCGCTAAGCGCATAGATATTTTTGAGCTTGATGAAGATAACGATTGGTATCGAACGCGGGAAATAGATTTAGAGCAAGAGGAAGAAGATGACGAAAACACTTCCTTAGCCGACTTGATTGGTCTCTACGAAAATAAGTTGGTGTACCGACAACGTAATAGCGAAACAGGCTTTTATGAACTCATTATTTTAGATGATAAAAACAGTGAGCCTGAATTGCTAGCGAGTTCTCCCAACAAAGATATTTTGTATCCATTAACCTCTACCCGTTCCAATAACATTATTGGCTATGCCTTTGATGGAGACGTAATCACCTATAAATTTTTTGATAAAGAGATTCAAGCGCAATATGAACAGTTACAGCAAAAAATAGGATTAGCTAACTATTCGATAACCTCTTTTACCGATGATGGCAGTACCGCTACAGTCAATGTATACGGTGGTGACAATCCAGGCATGTACTTCATTTATCATTTAGAGAGTAATAAACTGGAGTTTTTGCAAAATAGATATTTCAATATAGCGAGTAAAAACTTATCCCTAATTTCACCCATTGATTACACCACTCGTGATGGACTCTCTATCCGCAGTTATTTGTATCATCCGGAAAACCTAGAAGACAAATTATATCCGCTAATCATAATGCCTCATGGTGGGCCTCACGCTCGCGACCGTGCTACTTATGATGATTTTGCACAGTTACTCGCAACACGTGGGTATTTGGTGCTTAAGCCCAATTTCCGTGGTTCTTTGGGGTTTGGCAAAGCTTTTGAAGAAGCGGGATATAAACAATGGGGTCAAGCCATGCAAGATGACTTGACTGACGGCATAAACGAACTGGTTAAAGGGCAATTGGTCGATCCTAAACGCGTATGCATTGTCGGTATTTCTTATGGCGGTTATGCAGCCATGATGGGGATTGCAAAAGACCCAGACTTATACCAGTGTGCTGTGGCGATTAATGGCATTTCTGATTTGCACGCAATGATCGAATTTGACGAGGGAAAGTTAGATGATAAACAGGTCGAAAGATACGTATATAGACGTGTTGGTCATCCAGAGCAAGATGCAAAAATGCTAAGCGACTTTTCGCCCATCAATCACATCGATAAAATTAAAGCGCCCTTATTACTCATTGCGGGCACAGATGATGATGTAGTGGATTATGATCAGTCTGACGACATGTTCGAAGCCATGAAAGAAAAGGATAAAACGGTTAAGTTCATAACACTTGAAGATACAGGGCATAATCCTTTCTATTATCATGTAGACATAGAAGTAGTTTACAATGAGGTGGTGGAGTTTTTAGATAAGCACTTGTAGTAGGCACGTAGTAGGTACGCCTGAAATGGGAAAGGATACTGTCACCGTGAACTTTCCTGTCACCGAGTGCTCTACCGCCGTCACCGTGGACTCTACCTCCGTCACTGTGGACTCTACCGCCGTCACCGTGGACTCTACCTCCGTCACTGTGGACTCTACCGCCGTCACCGTGGACTCTACCTCCATCACTGTGCATTTTACCGCCGTCGCTGTGACGAAAGTCGCGGCCTCCAAAGTAGCCCTCTGGCGTGCAATTGTCAGTGACTTGGCACTCTTATGGCGTTGGCGCCATTGCAATTCATTTAAACATTGAAGATATGACCTCAAATAAATACATACATGCTTGGGGCATAAATATACTGGAGTTGTTGTACGCCGGCTTGTTTGCAGAAATTGTCTTGCGCCCGTTAAAATTTAAATTAACGAGCGCGCTATAAGAGTTTCATTATTATAAAATTTATCCCTACTAAATTGGCTGGCTTACAAAACTAGTTAGGGATTATATGTTAGATACAGCCGTTTAGGGTCTTCTGCGTAACGCACCAGCTACAATAGCTAAAGCACCAAATAATAACATTATCATCGGTGGTTCGTTTACCGAAGAAAATGTACCGGTGTTGGTTAAAATGTTGATATTATCTATACCAAAAGGACCTGAATTACTAGTAAATCTCATTCTGTTGTCGCTTCTTAGATCAGAAAAGATAGTATCAGAGAACATGAATTGATTGTTTATATAAACGTCAACAAGCTGATCAAGGTAGTTGACATCGAATAAATAATTATTCCATTGGGACAAATCAAATAGGGTACCAACATCATGTGATGCTTCATAAATATTATCATATCGGACACAGCATCCTTCAAAGCGTCGAGATGTAGGGTCAATGTTTTCAGCTGTAATGATACCGGTTGCATAAAAGTCATATCGTTGGATATTAGGAATATCAAAGAAAAAAGTAGCTTGCTCCGACACTTTTAAATCAAAAGAAAATTGCAAAGTGTCAGTATAGTTAGATCGAGATACTATAACTTGATCATATGGGGACGCTCCCCCATTATCAGAGGCATTCAATTCTAGATACTTGTTACCATCTTCCTCTCGGATTTTTGGATCTCCAAACCTAAGTTCGTTTAACATAGTTGAATCAGAAAAACTAAAGGATGGTAACTCTCCTACGGTTTCGTTCTCAAAATCAATGGTTTTTATAATCTCAGCATAGACCGAAAAGTGCATTCCAATTGACAATAGTAAAGCGATGATGACCTTATTCATTTTATTCCTTAAGTGTTTAATCGGATGTTGAGTAAGCAACCAGCCTATCTAATGCAAAGTAAAAAGACCTAAAAAAAGCTAAAAAAAATCTAAAATCTGAGTATTTTGAAAATAACTTTATTTGGTATTTAACAATTTAGACAGTAAACAAATGTTGTGTTAACGGAAAAAATGATAGGCGAGGGAGGTTGATTGAAATTCGGCTCTTTGCATTAGATGAGTTTTGCGTTGACATTATCCCTATTTCGGTATCAAACTGAATCACGCTTGCATGTTTAGCTTGGGATTGATGTTCAAGTTTGGATGGGTAATAGACCCAGAAGGAAATAAGATCGAGCTTTGGGAACCTCCTGCTGGCGAATAATGTACAACAATCCACAGCGCTATAAATTAAGGTAGCGATTGAATGAAATACTAGAAAAAGGTGTACCACAACGTACACCTTTTCTATTTCTAGCTTGTTCTACACTTGTTGTGTAGCGAGTGTTTGAGGTTCGGCTTTGGCTTTTTTACGACCATTTAATAACCAACCAATTGGCGTCCATCTTACAAACATCAAGTAGGTGATGAAACCAATGGCAAAAGTAAGTAATGAGCTTATAGCAAACTCAGTGATGAGTGAGTAATTCACATCTAACAACTTGAATTGGATGAACATAAGCACAGGGAAATGTATGATGTAAATCCAGTAAGACGCATCTGAAATCAAGCGCACACTTTTGCTTTGTTTGTTCAAGAAACGACGGGCAAAAAGAATAATGCTAACACTTAGGAAAACCGAGGACATTCCTTCTAGCCAAGCTTCTAGCACCTGTGTAGAGGTAAAAACAGGACCTTGCATCATGCGCATCATCGCTTCTTGACCACTCACTTGCGCAGGTAACATGTAAAACATTGCGCCATAGGCCGCACAACCAGCAATAAACAGCAATAGTGCATGTGGCGCTAGCTTATCTAAGATCTCTGGCGCTTTATTCAACGCATATCCCAACAAGAAAAACAGGAAGAAGAAACCGAATACCCAAAGCTGAGGCATAAACTTTTCAGGCGCTGGAAAAGGTGTATATTGGGTTGCTAACGCTGGAATCATTAGCACAGGTAACAGCGCAACAATAAGCAACGGACGGGCGCTGCTCCAGCCAACCCAGTTTACTTTAAGCTGGTTAAATTTGTTGCCTAATTTATTGCAGATAAGTACCACGGCATAGAAAAACGTCAGTTGATACAAAAACCATAAATGGGTTGTGGTCAATGGCGGCGCTGGGGCATCGGGATTTTGCGCCATCATCGCAATAAAGCCTAACAAAGGGTTTTTCTGCTGCACGTTTTCAATCGCCCAACCCATGATCAAAACGATAGATATGATAACGAAAGGCAAGAAAATCACAAAAGGAAGTACTATTCTTAATCCTCTGTTTTTAGCAGTTGCACCTATACCGCGCTTTTGGATTAAAAGGGCAGCAAAGAAGCCCGCAACGATGAAAAACAGTGGCATTCTAAAGGTATGACTAAAGAAAGCTAGTACATCAACTACCACAGAATTTTGCGGATCTGAGGTCAACCAAAGATTTGCTAACATGGGGCTATACGCCAATGCTGCATGGAAAAATATCCCTAAAAGCATGGCGAACGCGCGCAAGTTGTCCATGTAGTGGACACGATTATCACTACTCATAATAAGCACCTTGTAAAAAGTAAGTTTTCGGGAGGTTTAGTGCCTGCTTATAAAAAACAGGCGTTTCTGGATTTAATAAATAAGGTAAGACTCAAGACTAAAATAAGGGCGAGAATTTCAATGCCGAAAACACTAAAGAAGGTAGCATTAAACACGGCTTCATTGCCCTGTATGAATTCACTGATCCCTGGCAATTGACCAACAACGCTTAGGAATAAGTTGAATAAGATATTAAAGATAACCACCATCACTATGGTGAAACCTTCGGATCCTGTACCAACACCAATGCACAATACAACAACGACCCCAGTCAATATTTGCAAGAAACAAAGTATCGATATCGGAATTAACCCATTGGGTAAATGGCTGAAATAAATCAAGGACAATGTTATAACCAACATTGGCAACCAATTAAGAAAGTAAACCACCATTCCACCAACCGTTTTAGAAACAGCGTAATCTGTGGCATTTATCGGTAAACCCATGATAAAAGACATCTGGTTTTCCTTTTTCTCAATGATGACGGAGGTCAGTGCAAAGTGAATTCCGGAACCAATTGAGACAGTAATTACTAATATAACCCCTAGGTAGTAAGCGCCTTCTATTGGCGCAATCATAACACCTGCAGCTAATGCGCAAATGAGTATGTAAACCACCAAAAATGGACGAAATAGTAAAAAATCTTTGGTCGTTAATTTATAGATCATAGAAGGATTTAAACGTAAGTTCATAGCTATTCTCCTTGACGACGATAGCTGACATTAGCAATGAATATCTCTTCCAAAGACATCTTTTCTACTGCCAGCACTTTAATATTTTGCTTTTGCATATCGGTTAAAATTTCAGGTGTAAATGCATTGGTTGTGACCGAGGCCAACTTACCTGCTTGTTCAATACCAATTGATCTGTGATGTCTAAACAGCAAGGTTTCAGAAGGCAGTTCTACCTGGATTTTTTTCCAATTTTCAAAAAAGCTTTCTTTATCGTTGGAATCCAAAATACGGCCGCGATCGATAAAGGTGATTTGGTCACTGATTTTTTCCACATCCGCCGTGTTGTGGGATGAAAATAGAACAGTTCTGTCTTCATCTCTTAGAATCAGTGCTAATTCCGCCATGACCTCATGTCGCGCCACTGGATCTAAACCTGTGGTAGGTTCATCTAGAACCAATAATTTTGGTTTGCGAGCTAGCACTAAAAGCAACTGTGCTTTAATTTGCTGACCCTTTGAGAATTGCTTTATTTTCTGTTCTAGATTTAGATCGAATCTTTTAAGTAGCTCATTGGCATATGCTTGATTCCATTGTGGATAAATGGATTTAATAAAATCTATATGCCAAGCAAGATTTTTAGCGCCATAGAGTTTCATTTCTTCTGAACTAAAACCAACTTCCTTTTTCACTAGCGTTTGGTTTTCTGGCTGGGAGTGACCAAGGACTTTTACTACGCCAGAATCTGCTTGCATCAAACCCATTAAAATACGAATTGTGGTAGATTTTCCCGCGCCATTAGCGCCCACGAAACCCATAATCTGGCCAGTGGGTAAGGTAAGGTCGACATTTTTCAATTGAAAATATTTAAACGACTTGCTTACGTTTTCCAATTGTATTGCTAAATTTTCCATAATTAATTTCCAAATTTAACCGTTGTCAGATTTGTGCTCATCGCATAGCTTAGCTATGCGTTGCAGCAATTCTTGATGAGTCAGTCCCATTTGTATCCCAAGAGAAATGGCCTGTTTAATCTTCTCATCGAGCTCTTCGTACTGAAGGGCTGTTTGCATTTTGTTAGTATCAGCAATAAAACTGCCTTTACCTTGTTGGGTGTAAATAACCCCTTCGCGCTCCAATTCGAGATAAGCGCGTTTAACTGTAATCACGCTTACCCCTGTACTGGCGGCGAGTTCCCGAATTGAAGGCAAATGAAAGCCAGTTGGCCAATCGCCTACCATCACTTTTTGTTTGATCTGCGCCATGATCTGCAGGTACATGGGACGAGAATCTGTTTGTGAAAGAAAGAGTTTAATCGTCATTAAAAACTAATCTGTGTATATCATATATGCACAGTATACACAGATATACACAGTTGACAAATAAAATTTGTACAAAAAATAGATGATAGTTATTTAACTTATTGAAAATAATAAACTTTAAAATTTTTATGGCTGTGTATATGAAGCATCAAAAGAGCACCTTGTATATACACAGTGCTTAGTCTGTATATATTCACCACGGAAAACTTGATATGTGCTTGAGTATTAGGGCAAACTGGTTTAACAAAGATAAACAGGCTCAAGTTAGTAGTCATGCTGGGTAGTCTTATGGAGTAGACAAAACTTATGACAGATGATCTGTCGGTTGCACAACTGATCGCACGAGTAAAAGCATCTTCAGAACTTACCGATGCAAATAAAAAGCGGATTCTAAATGTACTCAATGAGCAAAATACGGATTATGGGTTCGACGAAAAAGGGCGCTTAAAAGTCGCGATGTTTGACGCTCGTACCTATGATAGCCACGCCTTCAACCAATATTGTCCAGATAATATTGAGATATTGCCTCTAGAAGCGGCATTAAATGCTAACACGGCGGTCTTGGCAAAAGGATGCAAAGTTGTATGCATTTTTGTGAATGATAAATGCGATGAGCAAGCCATTGAAACCTTAGCTAAATATGGCGTAGAGCTAATTGCGCTAAGATGTGCAGGTTTTAATAATGTAGATTTAGCAGCTTGTAAACAACATAACATCGATGTGGTTCGAGTGCCGGCTTATTCACCCCATGCAGTTGCAGAGCATACAATTGCCCTTATGATGATGCTCAATCGTAACTTACACAAAGCTTATTTACGTAATCGAACCGGGCAATTCTTACTCGACGGTTTGGTGGGCTTTGATATGCACGGTAAAACCGTCGGTATCATTGGTACTGGTAAGATTGGGCAATGTGTAATAGATATTCTTTTAGGTTTCGGCTGTCAGATTAAGGCCTTTGATCCTTATCCAAATAAAGCGTTTGAGAATAACCCTAAGGTAGATTACGTCGATTTGGACGATTTGTTTGAACATTCTCAAATCATCAGCCTTCACGCACCTCTGACTCAAGAAAATAAGCACTTAATCAATGCTAAAAGTATTGCCAAGATGCAATCAGGCGTAATGATAATTAACACCAGTCGCGGCGCCTTAATAGATACTAGGGCACTGATTGAGGGGCTTAAAAGCGGGCAGGTTTCTAAAGCGGGACTAGATGTTTATGAAGAAGAATCTGAAATTTTCTTTAAAGATAAATCTAACCTTGTGATAGACGATGACGTGTTTGCACGTTTAATGAGTTTTAATAATGTGGTGATTACATCCCATCAAGCGTTTTTGACTAATGAAGCCTTAGCGAACATAGCGCAAACCACCTTCGAGAATATTCAAGAATATCTGCAAGGTAAAACCGGAAATGCATTATCTTTTATTGTGGCTTGAACAAATAAATTTAAAATAGCGTTTGCGCAATTTCTGTTTAAGGACTACCTTTATTAGTTCATACGGAAATTTTTTCTGTTTTGTTATATTTTAAAGGACTAAGAAAATGTGCAATAGACACGGCAGGTGCTTGTTAATTGCCCTATTCTTATGCACATCTGTGTGCGCGAATGCAAGTATACTGTCGCAGACATACTCATCTGATCAATATGAGGGAGTAGTGGTACCTGCAGAAGATGCCGATCTTAAACTACAATCTCTTCCCGAAGATGTTCATGTAATACAGTCTGAAGTATTTAAAGAGTCTTTGTTCGGAACAGATCCCTTAGCCTTGCAAGTCGGTTGGGTGGATAATCCTAACAGCTTAGGCTATCAAACCAGTATCCAAAGCTTATTTTACGATCCCCCTGTCATTCTTAAATCGAATTTAGGGCATCGTTTTTTTAGTGCCTCATCTTTTTCCGCAACCTTAAAGCAACCATTTGTCATGCCTGTAGAAGAATTTGACTATTCAGTATCCGAAAAGACAGACAAGCTAACCTTTACCGCGGCACCAGCGGTAGCTGCCGCATTTTTTATCGGTTGCTTACTGCTGGTATTGTTAAGAAGTGCTAAAGAAGACCAATCAGCTGAATTTGAACAGCTAAGAAAAAGCACGCTCTAATTCGGTACTTAAAATTTGTAGGCGTAATTTGCGTAAAATAAGTTCACACCATGATTGATACTAGCAAAATTGGCATTAGAGTAGTGATTAATACTTAACGAAACTCTATGCTGCTTTGCCAAAATTGCACCAAATTCGAATCTGTCTTCAAACAACAAATGAGTTCCTAACTGGCGATCCAGTAAATTCTCACCATTAGAATATGCTAGTCCAACCCCAATACCGGCATATATTTGTTGATTACCCACCGGATAATACAAGCGCCACATTGGGTTTAGATAAATACCTTTTTTATCACGGTCATTCCAATCATCCTGCCAAAAATGAGCGCCAGCTTCTAACTCTAGCTGTAATCTGGTAGCGTCGAAGTTCCATTGGTACAAAGCTGGCGAAATATAGCCAATGCGCACAACAGTAGAGGATAACTTACCGCTATTTGGAAATGTCCATCGACCGTAAGCTTCACCGCCTGAGATACTGATTTCTTGAGCATGGGAATGGAGACTGAAAGAACTAATAAGAAGCGTTAAACAAAAAACAAATGAGCGCATTTTATTCCGTTGGAGTTAATTAATAGATTAAGAAATTTAAGCTGTAGTGATGCAATATATTCTATCTAGCTATCGACAACGAACCGGTTTACATAAAGAAACTTTGTTATTTTTCAATAGCGTGAGATCATCAACTAAGATTGTAACCTATTTACAAAAAAGAACACTATGGCATTTTTAATAAATCTACCCAATCGAAACGTTGATAAAATCAAACAATGTTTAACCGATAAAATGACACAGAAAGGTATATCACCCATTGATATCCAAGTTTGGCCCGAAGTATCTAAACCCGACGATATAACCTTTGCTCTTGTTTGGAAACATCATGCAGGTAGTTTAACTGAGTATAAAAACCTCGCGGGCATATCGTCTTTTGGTGCAGGTGTTGATGCAGTCTTTGCTGACTCCGAACTTCCTGATGTTCCTATTATGCGGATAGTAGATGACAAAATGTCCACTGATATGGCGCAATATGTCTGGACTATGATCCAGCACCACCGAATTGGCTTAGGGCAATTTGCAGATAATCAAACAGCTAAAATTTGGAAACCTAAAAGCAAACAAAAAGGCAACAAGGTCGGTATTTTAGGTTTTGGTGAGTTGGGACTTACTACCGCCAAGTTGCTTTCTAAACAGGGTTTTGATGTAACGGGTTGGCGTCGTTCAAAAAAAGGTGTTGAAGACCATTTTTGTGTTAGCGGAGAGCAAGGGTTTCATTCCATTATCGAACAAAGTGATTATTTGGTTTGTTTATTACCCTTGACTGAACAAACAGAAAACATACTGAACCAAGGCGTGTTCTCAAAGATGAAAAATACTGCGGTGTTAATAAACGTCGCGCGCGGCCATCATGTAGTTGAACAGGATTTGCAAGAAGCGCTTGAAACAGAGCAAATAGCGGCAGCCTATTTAGATGTATTTCGCCAAGAACCCTTACCTGAGGATCATCCATTTTGGACCACAAAGCACCTCTACATTACGCCACACATTTCAGCGGTAACAAATTTAGACGAAGCTTGTGAGCAAATAGCAGAAAACTATAAGCGTAGCCTTGAAAATCAGCCTCTGATTAATGTCGTTGATAGAAATTTAGGCTATTGATTGCTGTGTTAACTTGTTTGCTGATCTGCTTCAGTATTTTGTTTATCCAATGCCCAAACATCCACTTTAGGTTGGCCTAGGTGGATGACTAGGGTTTCAGCGATCTTATCTTGAATGGCTTGTCGATTGGCATCCCAATAAATTTGAATAAAACCGAGCAAGCCTGTTGCAATGCCTGCACCATAACCACCATATCTTTCAAAACTCTCCCATAATGTCATGCTATTACCGTCAAGTTTGATGACTTTGATTTTGCATATTTTTTTACCGGGAGTTTGACCTCGCCACCAACCGGCGAATACAGTGAAATACAGTGCAGACCAGCCAAAACCTATACCGAAATCTTCAGCAATTCCTAAAATCCATCGCAATAAACTAGGATCGCCTTCATCATTATTAGGTACTTCGAATTTCTTGTTTTCGGCAACAGGTTGCGTTGTCGATAGCACCTCTTGGGTAGCGTCGTCATCAATTGAGGGGTCATCACTGGTGTTCAGATCTTCAGGCGATGGGGCAACATAATTGGCGCGATAAACTTGCATTAATGCAGTCTTAACTTCGCTAGCGGTCGCATTCGCCGCATCTGTGTCAGAAATTACTTGCGCGATATTATCAAAAACTTCGTCCACTTCAACTGGCGGTATTTGTTGTTCAGCCATCTCTTCAGCAATTGAACTGGTATAGTCTCGCCAACATTGTCCCGAATCACAATCGCCTTGTACAACCTGGTTTATAAATGCCTCAGATTGCAAAGATTTGATCATGAGGTTAACAGCAATATCAGACACAACCTCAGAAGCCGATGACCTATCTTGTATTTCTTCTACAATGTCGTTTGAAAATCGATCCATTAGCATGCCGATAACAACAAGAAATAAGATGATTGCGATAAACCCAAAAACCCGCCTTAACCATTTTTCACTAATATTGGCATGTTCTTGTCGACCTGCTCGCCAAAAAGCAATGCCGGATAACAACGCTAGAATGATGTTGGGCAATGACGTAAGAATAGCGATAAAAAGCAAGTCGATCAGAATGGCTATGCCTCTTCTGCTGGGTTTGGCAAGTGACGTACCTATTAGGTCTTCAGAAATCCCAAATTCGTATGGGGTAATCACATTTCTGACTTCTTTTCTGGTCATCTTATGACCGCGACTAAAAAAGACGGCGTTTTGAGAATTTTGTTTTTCAGTCATTTTGAAATCTCTGAATTAGGTCAGTTTAATTTAATGGTTATGTCACCGATTACCAAGTCATCAAACTCAGGTGTTTGTTTTTGCACTTGATTAGATTCAATGAGCTCTAACAACCTAACCTTAGACTCTGTGTTGGCATCATTTACGTCAAGGTATCGGGTGCTCCATTTTTCCTCTTGTGCAACCCAAAACCACAGATAGGCTCTACGGAAATGGTTGCTTTCCGTAAGCAAAATGTATTCATGTTCGCCGTCATTGGTTAGATCATAGGCGAGCAAAAAATAATCGGTCTCTCGAATTGTTACATTAACAAGACCGTTCCACTTGATTAAATGTGACTCAGTAATTTTATCTACTAAGGTTTGTGGAAATTCTTCTCTGTCGGGCCAATAAACAATTCTATTTTGAAATTCTGTTTTCGCCTGTTGAACGTCTACTTGTTCATCGTTTCGTCTTGATAGATATGCACGTTCTATGCTCGAAATTAAAGGCTGATGTTCTGAATCTAGTTGCTCTTTTAGTTTAAATAAAGCGTGATAACCGGCAGCGCCTAAGTGCCATTCAAAGTAACTGATGTCCAGTGAGTCAATACCTTTATCACTCCAATAAGCGCGATCAATTTGAGATTGTGCCGACAGTGCTTGGAAATTTAAGAAAGGAGTGTTGACTAAAATGCAGACTAAAAATACTGCCATTCCCATGTAAACATTAACTTTATTTTTGTAGCTTACCCAGCCATCACGCTTCAGTAAAATACAAACTAGGTAACTTAAAGTAAATGCTGAAGCAAAAAGATTGACTAGCAAGCCCCAAAGTCTAGATGGGGTTAGACCATATTGGTCGATGCGGACTATCAGACCATACATGGCTAACAGTGAATAAACAGGGAGCACAGCAATGCCTACCAAAATTAGCCTGTGTACCCACAAATTATAAGGAGGATCTTGTTCTTTATTGGCGTAAATAGCATTTACAAAGAACAATGTGATGGCTTGTAGCCAGAGCAGTAAATGACTTCCTGGACCTTCCTCCCACAAGCGGCCAGTCCCAGTAAATAGCAAAGTTATCGCAAAACCGATGGCGATGATGGCTAATAAAGGCAGCAAGAATTGAATAATAATTTGTAGGATTTTAGCAAGTGCTTTAGTGAGATTTGTGTGTGATTTAAAATACAGCAGGGATAATCCATAAGTAAGACAAACCACAGGTATATTGAAATAAGCCTGGTCTAAAAGATCTGAAAAGAAACCTATTTCAACTTGTTCAAATAAGGCCGCATTCAGGTTCAGAATGAGAAATAAAACACCCGTAAAGACAGCGCTTTGGGCAAACATCACCGCATTTTGCCAAGAAACATTGTACAGATTATTAAAGGTAATGGGTTGGTTATCTAGCTTAAGTTGCGCGTACATAATAAGTTTAAAACAGGCAATGAAGCTAGTTACGCCAAGAACCTGAGTGACGTAATCATTAGAAAGAATATCTACCGGCATCTGTTGTAATCCCGTATAGACGCCAATAATGGCTAAAAGGGCACTGGTAGCAAAAGATACAAGTAGCGCTTTAACTTGCAGTCCCTGTGTACTTACAAAAACCCACAACAGCGGAAAGCTGATACTAAAGACAACAAGTGGTACAAATAACCAAGGGATGGTTGCCGGCCATACTTCTGCTTCATTAGATACATATAAGTAATAAAGTACCGCTGATTGAACTGCGAAAAGCACAAAAGTGAAAAAACGCGGATTAAATTTCATAGCAAATCCTTTGCAACTTTCAAAAGGTAAGAACCTTAGAAAGTAACGACGGTAAAGGTTGTCAGTTTATGATTGCAATAAATTTTTGTACAGAGCATTCGCTTTATCAAAAGATTGCTGTTGTTCCAATATAGCCGCTAACAAGAGCGCATTTTCCCTGTTATATTCAAGTTCTAAGGACTTGTTAACCGCTTTTAATGCCAGTTCGTAATCCTTTGCATTAAAGGCAAGATGGGCTAGTACTGAATAATACTGAGCGTTATCCGGTGATTGTTTTATACACTTTTCAATGAAGCGTTTGGCAACAGTTGGTTCACTATGATTAAGTTGTTTAAATAATCCCCAAAATGCAGCGTGATGCTGCTTCTCAGCGAATTCTACTAAACTAATCTCAGCTTCCGACGACAACCCTTGGTCAATCAGTAATTGTACGTAGCAAATTTGATTTGCTATGTCTTTGCGGGCTGCACGAGATAAGCTATGCCATTTTTCTTTTAGGGCATTGGCGCCTTCTTTGCTCGCAATTTCAGCAAACTCTCCTTGAGTAGCCTTGTGTGCCCACTCAATATAATCATTACCTAAGTACTTCTTATTTTCACTGATGAGGTCTTTAACATCGCGCCAACGATGTAAAGCACCTAAAGCTCTTAGTTTTAAATTCAATACTATACTGTGCGTTTGTTGTTTTTTATCTAGCTCTTCAAGGGCTTCTAGAGATTTTTTAGGCGCGTTATGCAAATGCTTTTGGGCTTGTTTTACTGCCGCTGCGAAGGCTGATGCTTTTTCAGTGCTGGCGTGAGTAAGCAGAGTATCAATCTCTTGATTGCTGTTATTGATATCGGCGGCTAATAAATAATTAGCGCCTTGGAAATCACCGCCAAAGGTCTTTCCAATGGATTTGCGTGCGGTATCTGTATCACCTATTAAATAAGCATTAAGTGCGGTAAAGAAAGCTCTTTCTTGTTGTTTTTTGCTGTAAGCACCAAACCAGTTTTTAGAGCCTGAAATCATGCGAACAATACGCACAAACAGCCATTTTGCAACCCATACCCCAACAATTAACAAACCCCCGATAATGATAGAGCTTATTAACGTCATTTCTATCACTGTGCTTTCAGTGGCAATGACAACCCGTCCTTCATAGCCAATGAGATTATGACCTAGAGCTAACGCCAAGAATAAGATTAATATGAGTACAATAATCTTAATCATAGACTGTTATTTCCATTGTTAAATTGGTCTTCCATGCGAATTTGTAACAGCTCTTTTAATCCTTTCTGGGATTGAAGATTTTCAGGATATTCGCGACTGAAATCCGTATTTAATAATTGTTCAAGTGCGCCTAAGTACTGCGTAGTCGCGGGATTATCTAATTCATAATGCTCTGTCACTATAGCCATGGCTTCTTGAATATTCTGCTGAAACAAGGTGACTTGTTCAGACAATGCCGCGCTTTGTGCGCGAGATAATGCATATTTTAGTTGTTGCTGTATTAACCACTGTTGTCGTTCAGCCAAATAAGGTTCTATTGGAGCATCAACATGTTTAATGCTGATGAAATCACCTACAATGCTACGCCAAGTGCGCTTTAAATTTTCTTGCCAGTCACTCACATCGCTCGATAGCTGTGTATCTTCTTCTTGACTGCTTTCAGGCAATCTAAACGTACGCATAGGAAGGGACTGCACCTGAGGCACAAGACCATTGACTGCCAGTGCAATAGACGTAACAGAAACCGTATTAATTTGGTTCAATGCGGCCAGATCTGAAGCGATTAAGGTGCGAACAGGATAAAGCGTTGGATCATTTAAATCTTCGAGTCTTGCATCGGCTTCTTGAAGCAAGGTTTTAGCGGTTCTTATATCGTGTTCCAAGTACAGCTTTCTACCTGCCATATTCACTAGATAATCTGCTTCTGCAAGTAACCAGTCGGAAGGGCGTCGACCAGAAATTTCGGCTAAATGTTGCTGTAATGCTTTGGTAGTTTGCGCATTATTTTGAAGCTCTGCTACAAGGTTTTCTAACGAATTAGAAAACGCGTTTTGCGCACTTTGTAAATCTTCGTCTTGGGCATTGCTTTTTCGTTCAACTGCAGATAACTGAGAACGAATTTCAGTAATCGCGGTTTCTTCACCGGTCACTTTGTTTTGTTGCTGCATCCAGTACCAATAACCGGCTCCAACTACCCCAGCAATCAATAAAAAATTAATAACAGTGAACAACCAAAGTACTTTGTTAGAAGATGAAGGCTTTGATGATGGGGTTGATGAGGGTTTTTCAGGCGCAGTCTCAGACGCTTTTTCTTCAATCACCACGGCTTCTTCTACTTGAAGATCGTCCTTTTCGTCAGAACGGCGTCTCTTAGTAGACAGATCCTTGTTTTCTGGTGGTGTTGAATTTGACATTTTGTCTCCCAAAAAATCATTCGGAGGCTATTTGCCCCTCATTTAGGTTTAAATCACGCTCTTGCCATGTTTTTGCTGCGCTAATCATAACGTCATCACTAGCGCCTTTGCTTACACTAACGTTAACAATGTTCTGTGTTTTTAAATAGTCGGCAATTCGCTTACTTGCTGCTATCCAATGCCGCTGGGTTAACCAACTAAATGTAAAGTTATCAAGTATTTGTTCAGCGATGTCATTACTTGTCACAATAATACACCTAATTGGTTTTTCCTCAACTTGTCTCACAGTATTTTGGTCAATAAAAGGCACTCTTTTATATACTTCAGCGACACTTACCTTAGCTTGTTTATCACTAAGCGATCTGGCTAACAGGTCGCGCCCTTTTTCACCCTTGAGAATAAGTACTGACTTACTTTCTACGTCCTTAAAAATAGAAAGATCCAAAACAGATTCCGAATTATGCTGTTTAGGAAGTAGGATGTCGGTGCGACTTTTTACTTCCTCATTCAGTGTCTCTAGGGTTGCTTCACCTATACAAATTATAGTGCCAAACCTAACGTCTGTATGTTGATTTAACCAATCCGCAGCATAAGTACTAGTGATAATGCCAATATCAAAAAAATTCTGTGATAATTTAACCCCCGAAACAAACTCAATATCCATTGCGGGACAACAAGTGCAAACCAATCCAGCGGCAATAAATGCATCAGCAGATGTTTTTGCTTTCTCTTTCGGTCGGGTAATTAAAAACATGCAAAGCTATTCTTGCAACGCCGATAAAATTTCACCAGCACCCTGATCGAGCAGGGATTTGGCTACTGCAATACCTATGCTTTCAGGATCTTCAATTGAACCTTCGGCCTCTGCTTTTAAAATTGTTTTGCCATCTGGACTAGCAACCAAACCTCTTAAACGTATCATCTCTCCTGACAACTCAGCAAAGCTACCAATAGGAACCTGACATCCGCCTTGCAGATGTGCATTCATTGCGCGTTCAGCACGCACTCGCCATTGGGTTTCTTGATCATTTAGAGCGCTTAATATTTGAATAAGTTCCTGATCGTCATTACGACATTCAATACCAACGGCACCTTGTCCCACTGCGGGTAGACTCACTTCTGGCGCTAATGGGTGCTTTATTCTATCTTTCATTTCTAGTCGAATTAGACCCGCTGAAGCGAGAATGATGGCATCGTACTCTCCAGCATCTAGCTTAGCTAAACGAGTATTAACGTTACCTCGTAGATCTTTAATCATTAAGTCAGGGCGAATTGCTCTTAGTTGTGCCTGGCGACGTAAACTTGATGTTCCCACTACACTGCCATCTGGCAAAGCGTCTAAATTATCATAGGTATTAGAAACGAAGGCGTCGTAAGGATTTTCTCGTGGACAAATGGCATGTAAACCAAAACCGTCAGGAAACTGAACAGGAACATCTTTTAATGAATGCACCGCAAGGTCAGCTCTTCCTTCTTGCATGGCTATCTCTAATTCTTTGATAAATAAACCTTTGCCGCCAATTTTTGCTAAAGGCGTGTCGAGGATTTTGTCCCCTTGGGTTGACATTGGCACTAAGCTAACGTGTATGTCTGGGTAGTAATGATTCAACTGTTGTTGAACATATTTAGCTTGCCACATTGCCAAGGCACTTTTTCTGGTCGCAATCTTGATGGTGCGTGAAGTAGACAAATTAACCTCTTGTACTGCCGTTATTGTGGGCTAGATGTTACCTAATTTCGCAAAAGAGGTTAACCGAAAAGATCCAATTAGATTTGCGTTAGCTCAATTGCTCTACAATAAATTTGCTGATGTCTTTAATTTCAGGCATGCAAACGTTATGTTGCATGATGTACTCTTTCCAAATGACCTTATAACCATTATTCACAATAGTTTGGTAGGCCGTTCGCCCTAAAAACAAGGGAACAACCTCATCTTGTTGACCATGACAACACAAAATAGGCGTATTATCGTTGGCACTATGCTTTTCAAAGGTTAGGAGTTCTGGTTTACACATATAGGTCGATAACCCGACAATGCCCGCAAGAGGCTGTGAAAACCTAGTGCCCAAGTGATACGCAATAACACCGCCTTGGGAAAAACCCACTAAAAGGATGTTTGTGGATGGAATACCATTCGCGATTTCGTTTTCGATCAGTTTCTGTACTTGATCAGCAGATTCCCTGACGCCCTCTTCATCAGCTCTTGATTCCATGTCCATGGATTTTATGTCATACCAAGCGCGCATTTGCATGCCATTATTGATGGTAACAGGTCGAATGGGGGCATTAGGGAACACAAATTTAATCCCGAGTTCTTCAGGCAGCTGTAATTCAGGTGCAATGGGCGCAAAGCCATTGCCACTATCACCCAACCCGTGTAGCCAAATTATGGTAGCTTTGTGTACATTTGCGGGTTCAATAACGACAGCATCTAATAACGCATCTGACATACCACTTCCTTACTTCAAGTTTAATTTAATTGGTGTATTTGCTTGTTTACTTACAGCTTCATCTAAAAAAGAATAGAACTCAACGCCTGTTCTTTCATCAATCCAAACGCCGTCTTCATAGTTAAAGTGGTGACCATTGAATTTGGTTGCTACCCATAATTGTTGTAAAGGCGGTTGTTTATTTAATACGATTTTAGAGTTATCAGGATGAATTATAGTAAAAATATCACCATTACTGTCATAGTCAAAAACCACTTCTTGCTCGTCTAGCGAATCCTCGAGCGCTAAAAAAATATCTTCTATCAGTTGGTCATATTCTGCATCTTTCATTCATTTCCCCTTGTAATTCAAGCTAACCAAAGATCACTAACGCGACCATATGTGCTAACATAAAAAAATCTTTATCTATAACCACTATCCAGAATACGAATTTATGGTTCAACCTCTTGGTAATCTTTTTATTATAGCGGCACCTTCAGGTGCTGGTAAGTCTAGTCTAATCAACGCACTTTTGGAATCAACAGAGGACCTAGGATTACTAAATCCTGCGCAACTGTCTGTTTCTCATACAACCCGAGCTCCCAGAGCTGGGGAGGAAGAGGGTAAACACTATCATTTTGTATCAGTACAAGATTTTGAATCCATGATAGGTCAGGACGCATTTTTTGAGTATGCCAAGGTGTTTAGCAATTATTATGGTACTTCGAAATCAGCCATTAGCGATAAATTGGACCAAGGAATAGACGTGTTTTTGGACATTGATTGGCAAGGTGCAAGACAAATCAAGGCAATAACTGATGCCGTCACCAGTATCTTTATTTTACCTCCATCAATTGAAGAATTAGAAAAACGCTTAGTGGGCAGAGGAAAGGACTCTCAAGAAATTATCCAAAATAGAATGGCACAAGCGAAAAGTGAAATGTCTCATGCTGACGAATTTGACTATGTGATTTTTAATGACAATTTTGATGTCGCCTTGGCGCAGTTGGCCAGCATTGTGAAAACCGCTAGTCTAAGCGCAACAAAACAATCAATGCGGTATTCTGAGCTGTTTGATGGGCTAACCAAATGAGTGTAAACGTAAAGCACTTATATCTCGCAGTTTTTGTTGGTTTACTCTTGGTCATTTACGGCTTCATTTATAACGAAGCGCGTAAAGAAGTATATTTCCTGTGCAGTAATTTTGTTGAAGGTATGCCAAAAGTAATAGTGGAAGAACAACTGGCAACGGCCCAGTGGTCAACTGCTATTGAACCTCATGCCAGAGAATTAATTTCTTACAGCGCGCTTAACTTGTACATTCATCAATGTACCATTGAATTTGATTTACAGCGCAAAGTTACCAGCGCTAAATACACAAGTTTTTAATCTATTTTGAACTCTTTGTAGGTTATTTGCGTTAATAAGGGGAGTTTCTGCCTGTTTTATGTAGAAATTTGGACGTTTGGGTAACGATTATGTCTGGTCAGTGGTAATAAAATACAGTATACTTCGCGACCATTTTTTAAAACCATCGCAAAATCCGGAGCAATAATGGCACGTGTAACAGTTGAAGACGCGGTAGATAAAATCGGTAATAGATTTGATTTAGTACTTGTTGCGGCACGTCGTGCTCGTCAAATCGCAACTGAAGGTAAAGATCCTTTAGTTGAAATGGGCAATGACAAACCGACCGTAACTGCACTTCGTGAAATCGAAGAAGGCTTAGTGACTGCTGAAACTGTTGAAGCGACAGAATTGCAAGATCAAAGAGAGCAAGAAGCAGCTGAATTTGCCTCTGTTGCCAGCATATTAGCGAATAGCTAAACAGTTATTTTTTAAATAAAAAACAAACTGAACACTTTTTATTACAAACGCCGATGAAAATCGGCGTTTTTGCGTTTGCAAGTTGAGAAAATAAACGTATTCTACTCCTATGGGAAAAGTGTAAAGAATATAGCGTGTATCTGTTTGAAGGCCTAAAGGCTAAAATTTCTGAATATTTGACGAGAGAGCAAGTTGAAAACGTGCAGGCGGCTTTTGTGCTTGCCCAAGATGCTCATGAAGGTCAAACACGCTCCAGCGGTGACCCTTACATCACCCATCCCGTGGCAGTTGCTGGCATTTTGGCCGACATGCGCATGGATTATGAAACCCTGATGGCGGCACTTTTACACGATGTTATCGAAGACACAGAATACAGTCGCGATGACTTAAGTTTAGCCTTCGGAGATACAGTTGCCGAACTGGTTGAAGGCGTTAGTAAACTTGATAAATTAAAGTTTAGGTCAAAACAAGAAGCACAAGCCGAAAATTTTCGCAAAATGCTAATGGCCATGGTACAAGACATCAGGGTAATATTAATCAAGCTGGCGGATCGTACACACAATATGCGCACTCTAGGCGCGTTAAGACCTGAAAAGCGTCGCCGTATCGCCATGGAAACTCTCGAAATTTATTCACCCTTGGCTCATCGGCTTGGTATTCATGATATAAAAAATGAATTGGAAAACTTAGGTTTTCAAGCCATGCATCCAATGCGTTCCAGAGCACTCAAAAGTGCTGTGGGACAAGCTCGTGGCAACCGCAAAGAAGTCATCGAAAAAACCCGATTAGAATTGGCGACCAAAATTGCTGAACTAGGCATCCAAGGACGTGTCGTGGGTCGTGAAAAACATCTATATTCCATTTATCGGAAAATGAAAAATAAAGAGCTTTCGTTTACCGAGGTTATGGATATTTATGGATTCCGTATCATAGTTACTTCAATCGACAGTTGTTATCGTGTTTTGGGTGCCATTCATGGATTGTATAAACCCATTGAAAACCGGTTTAAAGATTATATTGCGATTCCTCGTACCAATGGCTATCAGTCATTGCACACCTCTTTAAAAGGCCCACACGGTATCCCTGTCGAAGTGCAAATTCGTACCGAAGAAATGGATCAAATGGCGGATAAAGGTGTTGCAGCACACTGGCTATATAAAAATACGGACGATAAAAGTACCACAGCTCAACTTAGAGCAAACCAATGGATGCAATCACTGGTAGAATTGCAACAACGCGCTAGTACCTCGGTTGAATTTATTGAAAATGTTAAGTCAGACCTCTTCCCTGATGAAATCTATGTGTTTACACCCAAGGGCAAAATTGTAGAACTACCTGTGGGTTCAACCGCGGTTGATTTTGCTTATGCAGTGCATTCTGATGTGGGTAACACCTGTGTTGGTGCCAGAGTAGATCATAGAAACTACTCATTGACCAAACCGCTGGAAAATGGCCAAAGTGTCGAAATTATCACCTCCCCGAGAGCTAAACCAAATGCTAATTGGTTAAACTTTGTGGTGAGTGCTAGAGCACGTTCGAATATCCGGCATTATTTAAAACGTCAGCATCTAAGGGATGCTATTTCAATGGGTAACCGTCTACTTAGGCATGCATTAGGCACGATAAAATTAGATGAAATTCCAGAGCAAGAAATTGCGCGATTGGTTAAAGAAACCAAGTACCCAACGTTTGACGATTTGCTCGCGAGTATCGGCATGGGTAACGAATTGTCAGCCATCATTGCTCGAAGATTGGTAGGTGAGTCTACAGAAATTCCTACCAAAAAAGGCAATGTTGCTATCAAAGGCACAGAAGGTATGAGTGTCCATTTTTCCAAGTGTTGTCACCCCATTCCAGGCGATAATGTTGTTGCTATATTGAGCCCTGGCCGCGGTGTTGTAATTCATCAAACTGGTTGCACCAACATTCGGAAATTGAGTCGAGAAGAACCCAATAGAGTGCTTCCTATGCAATGGGACGATGAAGCTCAAGGTGATTTCAAAGCAAGTCTGCGGATTGAACTGCTGAATAGGCAAGGTACCCTAGCTGCCTTAACTGCTGCAATTGCAAGTTGTGATTCCAGCATTATTCATCTAAAAACCGATGACAAAGAAGACTATAATTATTTTATTGACGTTGAACTTACTACTAAAAATCGGGTGCATCTTGCTGAGATAATGCGTAGAATCCGCAAACTTCCTGACTTGCAGAATATTTCGCGGCATAGTCAGTACAAGCAACAAGAACAACCAAATAGGAGTGCCAATGTCGAAGTCCGTCATTCAAACTAACCAAGCACCAGCGGCTATAGGTACATACAGTCAAGCGGTAAAAGCGGGTAGCACTGTGTATTTATCTGGCCAGATTCCGTTGGTACCAGCCACTATGGAAATGGTGTCAGAGGACTTTTCTGAACAAGCTAAGCAGGTTTTTGAAAATATCAAAGCGGTTGTGACTGCAGCTGGCGGTACCATGGCAAATTTAGTCAAGGTCAATATCTTCCTTACCGATTTAGGACAATTTGCCACCGTAAATGAAATTATGGCGCAATACTTTGATATGCCTTATCCAGCAAGAGCTGCGGTTCAAGTGAGTGCATTACCTAAAGGTGCTCAGATTGAAATTGATGCAGTGCTGGTTTTGCCGGAGTAAGTATTGCAACAGTGTATGACTCCTGAGCGATATGCTCGGATTCAAGAGGTGTTATCTCAACGCCAAGTTGACTTAACGGTTTTACTTGAAGAAGTTCACAAGCCGCATAATATTTCCGCCATTGTGCGCACTGCTGATGCTGTGGGTGTACATAAAATTCACTCTGTTTGGGAACAGCATCCATCTTTGCGTAAAGGAACCGCCCTTGGAAGTCAAATTTGGATTCATAATCAACATCATAAATCCACCACCAAAGCAGTCAGTCATTTAAAACAACAGGGTATGCAAGTGTTAGTTACCCATTTGGATGACACTGCTGTAGATTTTCGAGAAGTCGACTACACCAAGCCAACGGCCATCATCATGGGACAAGAAAAAGATGGTGCTACTGACGAAGCTGTGGAGCAGGCGGATCAATCTATAATAATTCCCATGGTAGGCATGGTGCAGTCGTTAAACGTATCGGTAGCTGCGGCTACAGTGTTGTATGAAGCTCAACGTCAGCGTTCCGCGAAAGGAATGTATGGTAATTGTAACTTACCAGACGACGAAGCGCAGGAGATCTTATTCAAAGGCGGTTTTCCTGTTCTTTATAAAGAATGTGTTCGTCGCAATTTGCCATTCCCTAAGGTAGACGAAAATGGTTGCATTTCTGCCTCGGATGAGTGGTGGAAACAGTTACAGTATTCTTCACCTGAATACTAACAAAAGTGATGATGCGGATTGCACAAAAACCCAATCCGCAAATATATTTATAAAAAATTGTTTATAAATGCTGGAGATTGGACAAAATCCTGATAGAACTCATTTTCTATTAAAGTTTCCCCGCTTATTTGGGTATCAAACTTATCATTTAAAAACAAAAGTAATTCAGCAAGCTCTGCGTAACGCTTGGTACTATTGTAGACAGTAACTAGACCCCAATATGTTTCGATATAATCTGGTTCTGCTTCAATCCCTTCGTTAAAACTCTTTTCAGCCTCTTCAAACTTTTCTTGCATAATAAACATATTACCTTTGAGACTAGATAGTTCAGCATCAATACCCGTTACCTTCATTGATGCATCTAGAGACTCAACAACAGCGGGGAGATCGTTATTTAAAAAGTGATAGTCCATGAATAAAAAAGCAAGCTCTGGTTTATCGCCGTGGGCTTTATATAAATCAGTTAATGCTTGCATGTATAACTCATTATTCAAATTCATAGAAGTAAATACGGAAAGTTCAAGCATTGGCTGTAAATTGCGTAAACTTTCAGGTAACGATTGAATTGCATTGTACGCTGCTTCAAAGTCTCGTTTAGCAAACGCATCAATTACCGGTTGATAATACTCAACAGGCGATTTATCCAATGTGAGTTTTTGTACTATTTTGTCAAAGAGGCCTTCAGTTTGACCTAACATAATTGCAGTACTTCTGCCCACTGTTACAGATAGCCAAGCCCCTCTAGATAGCATAAAAATATCGTTAATTTTACCTTTATCACTTACATCAATGAGATAGTATTCCATGGAATCATCGTTATACAAGGTGCGGATCACTGGTAAATTTGACTTATTTTGGTAGTCAGTGTTTCTCACATGAGCGATATCTACAAAGGTTGTAGGGTCTACCGCGACAAACATGTTGCCAACTAATTTTACGCTTTGCGCTTCATCATTAAACAGGTTTAGATATTGTTTTCTTAAACCTTTATTAAATCCTGCACTGTCCGCTACCCGCCGTGTAAATGTTTGCATGTTAAATAGTTCACGCATGGCAACGTTATCTTTAGTAGAATAGGCTTGTATAAACTCATAAGCGGTTAAATTAACGGTTTCCGTATCGGCAGCTTTAACGATAAAACTGACAATTAACAAACTTTGAAAAAAAACAAGGTAAATAAATTTTTGTAACATAGTAAACTTCTTTCATGATCAATAAGTTGAGTCTACCTGATAGATTTCTAATTAACCACTTTTGAAAATCAAACCTAAGTATTGGTTTTTAAACGATTAAGTAAGGTCACATCAAAAATGCAAATACGCCAAGCTACAGACGATGATTGGGAGCAAATTTGGCCGATATATGAAAAGATTGTGAGGGCAGGAGAAACCTATGGTTATCCTAGGGACACCGATAAAGAACAAGGTAAGTCTTTTTGGATGGATACCCCACGGATGACTTTTCTTGCAGAAGAAAATGGGTTCGTGCTAGGCACCTACTATTTAAAAACAAACTTTTTAGGTCCAGGCAGCCATGTTTGTAATTGCGGTTATATGGTGTCTGAGCTGGCAAGAGGAAAAGGGCTCGCCACTGCATTTTGCCAACATTCGCAACAGATTGCTCAGGAACTAGGTTACAAGGCTATGCAGTTCAACTATGTTGCTTCATCCAACGAAGGAGCCGTTAGGCTTTGGAAAAAACTGGGGTTTGATATTGTTGGAATTTTGCCCAAGGCCTTTGACCATCCGCGACTTGGATTTGTTGACGCTTATGTGATGTATAAATGGTTAACTGATTGATTATAGGTAGTATTTAATAGTTTTAGTTAGCAATGATTTTGTATGTTAAAAAGACTCAGTCCAAAAGAGGTATAAGTTCGTATACCAATTGTTAGCTAGTATATTTTAGTTCGCAATAGTTCTGGTTATATTCAGTCCCAAGTTGATGTTAAGTCTTGTTGGGGCCAAAAAATGAAACTAATGATTTGTGCAGTACTTAGTGTATTTTCAGTAAGCTGTTTTGCCCAAGAGCATCTCAATATTGCTAACCTGTTTACATCGACTAATTCGGTTGAAAAGTCTCTTATTGAGCAAGAAGAAACCTCTACTACAGAAGTTTACGTTGCTAGCCCTGCTAGGGTTGAAGCAAAAATAGTTTCTCCCATTGATGCAACACTCAACAAATTACTTGCAGAAAATCCTTCAAATTTACCCATAGGTGACCACTATGATTGGCGTCACCTAAATGAGTCAAACCTTCTAGAAAATGCTTATATTCCAGAGTTTAAAGTCGGATTCCGACAAAAGTTAGCGGGCGCTAAGAGCACTTTTTACAGTGTCGGTATTGCGTTGATTCGCCCGTCTGATAAAAGCCTCGCTTGGAATGTTGCCAATACATTAGGTGATAGAGACCAAGATTCAAAATCAACCTTTTTGAGCTTATCTTTACAGTCGCAATTTTAATCAAAATTAACTGTCATAGTTTTACTACAATGTCCGATACAGAGACTAATGTTAACTACATAGGTCTATCGCATAGTGAAATTTCCAGCGTCAGCACTTTTTGCAAGTATGTTCTTACTTGCACCAACCGTAAGCGCCCAACTAGTGGCACCTCAGAGTGGTCAATCAACTACCCGAGGTAAAGTAGCCTCTATTCATGACTATTCCTCAATACGCGTAAACCCCGCCAGCGTTAATCATTTGTTTCCTCAGGACGAAACCTTTGATTTTAATATGTTTGGTCCATTTGGATTTGGGTATGAGGTCGGTAAAATAGACTCGTTAATGGACGAACTAGACGAGCTTATCGATATATTAGAGCAAGACGATTTAACTGCTCAAGACGCCTTGGACGCAAAAGAAAGATTTGATCCATTTCTGCAAAATGCTGCAGTTGACGGAATGCTAAAGGCTTATGGCTACGGCTCAGTGCCCATTTTTCCGGTTATTTTTCGAATTAATGAAAACCATACCTTGTACACAGATTTGCACTTTGGCGGGAGCTTACGAGCAACAGTGTTAGACGATGAAATTGATATTATTAGTTTCAACAATACCTATGCTATCAATACAGATGCTGCCGTCTATGTTAAAAGTGTAGGCCTAGTGTCATTCGGTATTGGTTATGCAGGTACTCTTTGGGAGTTTGACTCAGCTAGCTTACACGGTGGTGTTAAAGCTAATATTAACCGCTTTTCTTTATCGAAAAATATCATCTCTTTAGCCGGGCTAGAAGATGGCGAGGATATTGGCGATGCCATAGAAGACGACTATGAAGAAAATGCTAATTCTAGTATTGGTGTAGGCGTTGACCTTGGTCTTGAGCTGGTTGGTGATTTTTATCATTTTGGTTTAGCCGTAACTGATGTAAACGAACCTGAATATGACTATGGAAGCCTGGTTTCTGATTGTCAAAACCTAAGCGGTATTTCACTGGATAATTGTCTAGTTGCACAAAATGCCATTGGCGCAGGCCGTATCCGTGGTAACGAAACCTATCAAGCAACTGCACAAGCAACTCTATCTGGTAGTTATAGTGTGGGCGAAAACAACGGGTTAGTTTTTGGCGCTTCTGTGGATCTGAACGAAAAGAATGACCCTATTGGTGACCCTTATCAATGGGCGCATTTTTCTGCGACTAGCTTCTTCGAAAGCGCGCTTATTCCAGAACTACGTCTTGGATACAGTCAAAATTTAGCGGGATCAGAACTCAGTTATTTTTCTGTCGGCCTCACCTTGTTTAAATATGCCGATTTAGACGTGGCATGGAGTGATGAGCAAGTGGAAATTGATGACAGTAAAGCGCCGCGTTCACTATTCGTTAGTTTTTCTGTTCAATCCCGTTTTTAATTGAGGCAAGATCATGAAAAAAGTTTTTAAATATTTAACACTTTCTGCCGCAGTTAGTACCTTATTAGCTTGTGGAAGTGCAGATGAAAACCAAGATTTACCCAGCGTTGACGAAATACCAGAAGCGACACTTAACGCTATCCCAGTTAGCATTCTTAATGGCTATGTTGCAAATGCAGTCGTTTGGATAGATTTTAGAGATAATGGCGCAATTGATGGTTCTGAACCTTTTGCATATAGCGACGGTGAAGGCTTTGTGAGTTTCAACCCAAATACCGGAGTGAATTATTGTGAAAGTACGTTGGCTCATGAGCAAAAATACTGTTTAGCGACCGGTGTAGATGCAGGCAATTTAGTGATAAAAGCAGCCAAAGGCATAGAGGTTATGTCTGGCGAACCCTTTAAATCAGTACTTACGACAGAAGTAACCGTTGCGCAAAGTAAAGCTAACATACAAGCTTTGGCGAATTTAGGTGAAAGACCACCCGGCGATGCAAGTGATTGGTTAGATAATCTAGATGCTAGTATCATTAAGCTTTCTGCGATTACTTCAGTGGCATATTTCTTACCTGAAGGTCAATCAATTGAAACTGTGCTAACCCGTAATGGCTATAGTTTACCGATTAATACTACAGTTGAAGAAGTACTCAGCCATGACTATTGGGCAAGATTAAATAATGATGAAGCCTTAAGTAATGAATTGTTTAGAGCGGAATTAACCATTGGCCGAGTAGTGGATTTAATTGCTATCAATCTTGACAAGGCGACTGAAAATCTCGATATGGGCGTGGATGGTTTGCCTATCAGTACGTCTGATTATATTTATCAAGCGGTCGTTGAGGCACTGATAGCGGGCGAATTAAATACTTCATCAGCAAGACAGAATTCTAATCCCGCGGTTAAGTTTCAAAATTTATTGGAGCGAGTCCGTACAAAAATTATTGAGGTGGCTTCTAGCGTAGTGAGTAATGGCGTTTCAAATACTGTGGTTAATAATAATTTGTCTTCCAGTATTACGAACTTGGCGCAAATTCCAACTAATCATCTTACCAGTTTTTCAAGCGCGGATAAGATTGCAACCTTTCAAACCACAACGTTAGGGATAATTCCAAATCCTATCGCGTTTGAAGAATCTAATCAGGCAACTAATACACTGAATTTCATAGGTTCATTGAACAATGTAAATAATGGATTATCTGCACGCTTAAGACAAAGAGCAAGTGTTGACTTAGAATCTGGATTGGCGTCTGTCCCCAATCTTGATCTAGCAGAGATTTTTAAACAAGTGAAAGATTCATCTGATAGCAACCCAGATCTAAATTTCGAGCAAATTTTTGAGCAAACTGACATTACGCCAGCAGTAAATATTGAAGATCCTGATTTTTCTATTGCGGGCCATAATCTCAGTATTTCTGGAATTCATGATGGCAATGAATATGGTCAGGTAATTTCGTACTTTACGGGTGAACCTGGTGATAATTCTGGTGAGCTCATTATGTGTGTTACCTATCGAAATCCTCAAGACCCAACGGACGATATTGTTGGGGAGAGATTTGTAGGATCTTGGTCAGCGATTACTCAACGGATGTTTTCACTAGTGGCAGAAGGATTACGTGTATCGATGAAAATTCGAAATGAAGTCGATGGCGGTCAAATTCCGGTATCGTCTCAACTACCTTCTCAACCAAAAATGCCAGGTGAAAATTATGGCCAATATCGATTTAATTTAAATGATGATTTTGCTGATTGGTATTCTGATAATCCATCTATAGATCAAAGCTTTGGTTTATTGGTGACTGAAGAAGTACCAGCAACAGATGCTGCTTGTGCAGCACAATTAAGTTTGTAGTTGTACAATCCAACCGACACAAAAAAGCCGTTTATTAACGGCTTTTTGTTTTTTTGCTCAGTAGTCTTTAGAGCCAAAACACTTAATGATTAAAGACAAACACGCCCTAATTATAACGGCTTGGCGCTATCCCCATTACCTGCTTGAAGCAGCGACTAAAATGACTCACATTTAAAAATCCCATCTCATAAGCAACATAAGTAACAGAGTAGCCTTGTTTCAATAGATTCTGAGCACCCTGTATGCGCAATTGCAGTTGCAAATGGGAAGGACTACAGCCTAATGATTGTTTAAATTTTTGGAAAAATTTGGTGCGACTCATGCAGGCCTTTTTACACAGAGTATCTATATCAAGTGGCCTATTAAAATTTGCTTCTAAATAAGAGACCGCTTGGGTAATGCCATTATGTTCAGGGTTTTCGCGACTAAAATTAACCATGATTTCTCGCGTTTGATGACGCAACAAACGGGCAGTGAGTTCTGATACAGCGAGGTCACTTAAAAATGATTTATCCGGGTGGTCTTCGGTAAATATGTTCACAATACGACTTAGCAAGGCCTGAGTCTCTTGATTGTGAGATGTATGTACCATGTGATCGTTATAATGCCACTCACCAAGCTCCTCTGGCAACGGTGCTGAGTGATTAAGATAGTCACAGACTTGCTTTATTTTTTCTTTGGGTATTTCTATGGCTAGACAAGTGGTTGGCCGAATGTTTTGCGCATCGGGAAAGTCTATTTCCACAAGTTGTCCAGGCGCCAATATAAATGACTCATGGGGCAAAAATTCACGATGATAATTGTCCTGGTCTAGGTGCATTATTTTTTTACCAGCGATCATTCCGCAATATAGCAGTTGATCAGCTTTTAGCTTTACTCGGTCAGCTTTTTCAAAAGTATCATACACACTTAATTCAGCACTAGAAGTCGCAAAACTAATTTTGTTTTCGACCATTGTTTGCGGATTTTTTCGGACCTTAAGTAAGCTTTCACTTATCATAGATGTTCCTCACAACTTATCCTAAAAGACTTATCCCAAATAAAGCGTACTCTAAGATAAATCATTAGCACTGGTAGTCAAGTAGACTATCGAATTAACAATTATATTGCATAAATATAACAACTTGTACAACTACAAAATATACAGAGGTAGATATGATTTATGCAAACCCAGGCTCAGAAGGCGCTCTTATTAACTTTAAGCCACAATATGAAAACTATATTGGGGGCGAATGGGTAAAGCCAGTCAATGGTGAATATTTTGAGAATGTGAGTCCTGTTAACGGTCAAGTGTTCTGTAAAATCCCGCGCTCAGACGCAGCCGACATAGATTTAGCCTTAGATGCTGCGCATAAAGCCAGAGAAGCTTGGGGTAAAACCTCAGTCGCAGAACGCTCAAATATTCTATTAAAAATTGCCGATAGAATGGAGCAAAACCTTGAGATGCTCGCCGTAGCAGAAACTTGGGATAACGGTAAAGCGGTACGCGAAACATTAAACGCTGATATCCCATTGTGTGTCGACCACTTCAGATATTTTGCAGGTTGTTTGCGCGCGCAAGAAGGCACAATGGGCGAAATCGACGAGCATACAGTTGCCTACCATTTTCATGAACCATTAGGTGTAGTAGGGCAAATTATTCCTTGGAACTTTCCATTGTTAATGGCGGCATGGAAGCTCGGTCCTGCGCTTGCTGCTGGTAACTGCGTGGTGTTGAAACCAGCAGAGCAAACACCTGCTTCAATCCTAGTATTGCTCGAGTTAATTGGTGATTTACTTCCACCGGGAGTATTGAATGTAGTTAATGGTTTCGGTAAAGAAGCCGGCGAAGCACTTGCAACCAGCAAACGCATTGCAAAGATTGCATTTACTGGCTCAACTCCGGTTGGCAGTCATATTTTAAAATGTGCAGCTGAAAACATCATTCCTTCAACCGTTGAATTAGGCGGAAAATCGCCGAATGTCTATTTTGCAGACGTGCTTGATCATGAAGATGACTACTTAAGCAAATGTGTCGAAGGTGCAGTGCTTGCTTACTTCAACCAAGGTGAGGTTTGTACTTGTCCTTCTCGTTTACTTATTCAAGAAAGTATTTATGACGAGTTTATCGCCATGGTGATTAAGCGTGCAAAAGCAATTAAACGTGGTAATCCGCTAGATGACACTACCATGGTGGGTGCACAAGCCTCAAAACAACAGCATGACAAAATACTTAGCTATCTTGAAATTGGTAAAAACGAAGGCGCAGAAGTCTTGTTGGGCGGTGAAGTAGAAGATTTAGAAGCAGATTTAGCCAAAGGTTACTACATCAAGCCTACGTTATTTAAAGGCGATAACTCAATGCGCGTATTCCAAGAGGAAATCTTCGGGCCGGTTATTTCTGTTTGTACCTTTAAAGACGAAGCTGAAGCCCTTGCCATTGCCAATGATACCGAGTTCGGACTAGGAGCAGGCGTATGGTCTCGTGACATGAATACGGCTTATCGAATGGGACGTGGCATTCAAGCGGGTCGAGTATGGACCAATTGTTACCACATGTACCCAGCGCACGCGGCATTCGGTGGTTATAAGAAATCGGGCGTAGGACGAGAAACCCATAAAATGGCGCTAGAACATTATCAGCAAACCAAAAACTTATTGGTAAGCTATGATGTGAATCCATTGGGCTTCTTCTAACGCCAGTTCGCTTTAACTTTTTTATTGCTTAACAAAGCCCTGCATATCATGAATGCAGGGCTTTATTTTATTTTAGCTGAAGAACCGTCATAGCTTAGAAAAGTGGGGCGATTTCCGAACCGATGTTTAAGAGGATACAGAAACGCACAAGCGAGCAAAATAATCCAGATTGTGTTTGGTTCGTCTACCTGAAAAGTTACGGCTGGAGGTGCATTTGGATCAGTTGTATCTCTTATCAGCCAATGGCCGAAGGGGTGCGTTGGGTCGGTATACAGACGCGTTTCAGCATGGGTATAAACTGTATCTCTGTAGTGGGTGTATCCTGATGAGCCCGAGCCGAAAGCAAACCTGAAAAGATCGTTATCTACAATACTAGCGACCCAGTTACGAATAGGCTCTCCATCGTCATCCAACGTAAAGACGTCAGCGAGAATACCTGATGCTCTACCTGATATGAGCGCGGTATCTCCTATGGGATTAAAAGTTGCCCTACCCGTATCACCTAAAAGTCTGAGCGCCTGATTAACATTTCCGTTGTCATTTCCCAGATCATTGTTTGAACAATTGGGTGCAGGCATCAACAAACATTCATCATCGACGCTAATGAAGTCAAATGCGAGCATTAGTTGGGCGAAATCAGAGCCCGTAGCACGACGCCATCCTTTCCCAACATTTCTATGGGAGAAAAAAATTCCTGTTAACGCTGTATCACCATCTAACTTGTTTGCTTCCTGAGCCAATGTTTGGTCAACCCAACTGTTGTCAACCCCCAAAGACAGGGTAACATCCAACCAATCAAGATGATTGACCGTGGTGTAAAAGTCATTGTCCACTATGTAAGAAGCCTGAGCAGATTGCGAGAGTATGAGCGCTAATGCTCCAATGATGCTAGTTATTCTGGTTAACATAAAATTCCCTTTTCTATAAACCTAGTCGGTTTAAAAAATTGTCTACAAACCTTATAGAAGAACCGGATGTTCAGGCAAGAAAATCATTTTGAATTAACTTGAATTAATTTGAATACTAATAAAAACAATGGGTTACTGTGGCCATAAAAAGTGTAAATTATTTTTTAGCTGAAGAACCGCCATAGTGACGAACGTCACGATCCCCCCCAAATTTATCCGCCATAGCTTATAAAAACACCCAATATTCAATCTAGAATAAAAGGAAATTTTGTATGAACTTGATCTAGTTTTTGCGTTCTTAACTGGCAAGTTACGGATATTCTTATGCTTGGCAGTGGATGCAACTCAACAAAATAAAACCATTTGCTCTCTCTTTAGTCATTCATGTGGCGATCATCGTTTTAATCTTTGGCATCGCTTTACCAGAGCAACAGCATATTGATGAACAGCCAAGCTTAAAAAGTTACTTGTATATTAAGCCGCCGGTGATCGAATCAAGCATTATAGAGCCTACAACAGTCAAACCTGAGCATGTAAATACAGTGTCGCCGGTTGAAGAAGCTAACGAGATAGAAAAGACAACGACAGTCCAAAACCAGCCTGTACCAGAAACAGTTCCGATTGAAATAGTTGACGAGCAACCAAAAAAAAACGCACAAGCTGAACAAGCGTCGTTGCAGAACAATGCCACAACTAATGTGAACCAGACATCTACAATCTTAAACAGCACAGCAAAGTTCATTACTGACCTAAATTCAAAAAAGCTTAATGAATTATCACAGCACTCTGCACAAGCATACCGGCAACCTAAACCGCTCATCGATAAATCAAAAGAGCACAGTATAAATGCGCAATTAAAAGCGCAAAGTGCAGACTTCGCGCCACCTGGCTCAAATATTATAGTGTTATCAGAATTTGAGCCAAACGAAACAACAATTATGGTTGAGGACTCGTGCATGACAGTTACAGAAACCGATCTTCTAGACCCCGTTACCCGTGGCGCCACATTATGGCGATTCGGCGGCGCAGGTTGTCAGAAGTACGATAAGTTTAATGGTCAACTTCAAAAATCACTGGATAAATATTTAAAAAAATAACGACGTGTTTTGTTTTCGTGTAGCTGAAGTAATCAAGGAATTATCGTTATTGAGTTAGCTACGAAGAATCGTTATTGAGTTAGCTACGAAGAATCGTCATTGAGTTAGCTACAAAGAATCGTCATCGTGGCGCAGGCCACGACCTCCTTGGAACAAGCTGATGTATAAAAATCGAGAATTCACAATATGGATCATTTATACCCTGTTGTCGAAGCGAAAGAATAAGCCTTACATTGACAATTCTTCTAAATTGGCATGAAATTGACTCACATTACCACATCTAGCATCTGCCAATTAGGGCATATCTAGACGTGTAGATAGTAACGCTGTTATAAGGCATATGCATGGACATACAGTGGCCCAATCAGAATGAAATTGCTGAACTAAACAAGATGTTTGGCTTTGAAGCCACTGACGATGAACAAGATTGGGAAATAGAGTTTTCAGATGAAAACAGAGTAGAAGAGTTCCTCTTAACATATGAAGACGCACAATTATCAGAGCCGCAAAAAATGTCTGTCATGCAACTAATCATTGCATCCTTTGATGAGCTGATTCATTCAGGCCAAGACAACGAAGAGATGTGGCAAAAAATAGAGAGCGCCTTAGTTAAGGATCAACATATTCATAAATACACCATCGAACATTGGTGCTGCGAGGGAGAAACCCTTGAAGAAAATATGTTTCCTACCACATCCAGAATGCGGAAAGTAGCAAATGCCTTATAACAAGGCCAAGCACAACGCCCACTACGTGGGCTTGTCTCAGTACTGCGTGCTTCTCCTGTGTTGGCGCCGCTAACCGCTGAATGATATTCTTGGGTTCTTCTTTTCTTTTTTAGTGGTAACATCACATTATACTATTTAGGAGCCTTCTTATGTCCGATGCCTTAAAAGTCATGCTGGAAACAATCGATCAGCTTAGCACTAAAGAAAAAGCTCTTGCCGCTCATTGCTTGCTGACCGCAATGGACGCAAAAATTGATAGCGATGTAGAGTCTGAATGGCTGAAACTCGCTGAGTCTCGTAGCGCTGAAATAGAGTCCGGTAAAGTTAAGAGTATCTCATGGGAAGAAATTGAAAGAGATCTTAGATAAGAGATGCTACCAGTTTCTTTTCACCCGGAAGTTAAGACTGAAATCAAAAATTCTTTCGACTGGTATCAAGAGCAATCGCTTGGGTTGGGTTATGAGTTTTCTCAGGAATTAAAGGAATCGATAAATTCTATTCGCTCCTTGCCATCTTCTTGGGCAAAAGTCGGACAATCTCATCGGCGATTTGTCTTAAGTCGTTTTCCGTATTCGATAGTTTACAAAATCATCAAGGATAAAGAAATAATCGTGGTTGCTATTATGCACAACCACAGAAAGCCGGGATATTGGCATGAGCGCGGCTAACAAGGCGTAGCAACGGACTGCCAAATCTGGCGTTGTGTGCTTTGGTGGAAACGAATATGGAAATCACAATTAGACGAATCGAAATAGAAAGCATTGAGGATAAAAGTACATTCGAGACTTTGTTCAAAGAGTACCTATCTGGGTTATCGGTTGAATTAGATCCTTCTGTTATTGATCAGTTGTTTGCGCTGCCTTATTTCCATGGAATTATCAGTTTTGTAGACAACAAGCCTGCCGGGTTTGCGGTTTGTTTTGAATCTTTCTCAACTTATCGTGCGCAAAGAGTGATGAATATCCATGACTTTATGGTATCTGATAGCTTTCGTAGAAAAGGTGTTGGCAAGGCGCAACTGAGAGGTATCGAACAGTATTGTCGTGATAATAATTACGTCAAAATCACACTTGAGGTCGGTGATGATAATGTTGCAGCTAAAAAGCTCTATAGTTCATTGGACTACGAAGATTACAGAGTAGTTTTGAAAGGTCAGCAACATTGGCAAAAGTACCTGAATTAGCACGCACATACAAACTGTTTAAGGGTGATTCGCAACGCGTGGCATATTTACTATGCGTTGGTTTAGGTGATTAGGGGTATGCGGCGGCATCAATATTACGTTGCTTAAGCCTTAGCAGTTGTTGAATGTCAACTGCACAAGAAGAACACTAGCCGAATAAAAGGTTTTCAATCCTAGAATGCTGATAGTCGCAAAACCAACACAAAGTACAGGTGATATTTTCCTCATTTAGCTTACATTTAGGAGACGTTTGATAATAAGGAAATTACTCATGTCTAATATAAAAGTGCCAGTCACTGCTTCAACTAAAAAATGGTTAAACAAAAATTTATCTGATACTCCCTTTAAAACCATAGAAGAATATGTCGGCGCATTGATTGAACTGGAAAGGTCGGTAAAAGATATTCAAGAATTCGCTGATTGTGGGTGTCCACTGTGTAAAGAAATGATAGAAAGTGGAGCGCCAATTATAACCCATGTGCTAGATCAGGATTTTGATGATGATATGATGGATGATGACGACGAAGAGGGCAACAAAGGCTATTTTGTTCAGGTGGTGAGTAAACTACCCTTCGACAAAACCCACTAACTTTGCAGTATAGAAAAGGTGTGGATAACGGAATTCTTTGTTAATCTGTAGCAAAACAATTAATAAGAAAAAGAATTGATGCAATCCCTTGCTGATACTTCTGTTACTAGCTTAAAAGGTGTAGGGGCAAAAGTAGCAGAAAAATTATCAAAATTAGGCATTAAAACGCTACAGGATGTGATATTTCACCTGCCTTTGCGTTATGAAGATCGTACTCGACTTTATCCTATCGCTGACCTCTATGGATACTTAAATGTAACCGTTCAAGGGGAGGTTGTTTCTGCTGATATTAAATATGGTCGAAAGCGGATGCTGGTGGTCAAATTAGCTGACGGCACGGGTGGGATTAATTTGCGTTTTTTTCATTTCTCTGCTGCGCAGTTAAAAGGATTTACCACGGGTACTACAGTGCGGGCTTTTGGTGAGGTAAGGACGGGTCCTTCGGGTCTGGAGATGATGCATCCAGAATATAAAGTTGTTTCAGACGGCAGTGCGGCAGGCATGGAAGAATCCCTGACGCCAATATATCCGACGACAGAAGGCGTTAATCAATTAACCTTGCGAAAGTTATCGTCTCAAGCACTAACGCAATTGAACAAAGGTGCGTTATTAGACTTACTACCTCAGGGTTTGTATAACAATCAAATGTCGTTATCCGAGGCGTTGCATTTAGTGCATCGACCACCGCCAGATGTCGATTTAGAAATGCTAACTGAAGGTAAACATCCGGCTCAACAACGTTTAATAATCGAAGAGTTGTTGGCACATCATTTAAGTATGCTGAAAGTTAGAGCGCAGAGTAAACAAGATCCAGGTTTCTCGATTTCTCCTGATACTGGATTAAAACAGAAATTTCTTAGCACATTACCTTTTGCACCTACGGGAGCACAAGTAAGAGTGGTGCAAGAAATAGAAGCGGATTTGGTCAAGGGCTTACCCATGATGCGCCTTGTGCAAGGGGATGTGGGTTCAGGGAAAACTTTGGTGGCAGCCTTGGCTACTTTGTCTGTCATTAGTGCCGGTTATCAGGTGGCACTAATGGCGCCCACTGAATTATTAGCAGAACAGCATGCAAAAAATTTCACTGATTGGCTCACTCCTTTGGGTATTAACGTGGGTTGGCTAGCTGGAAAGCTTAAAGGGAAAACAAGAACTAATGTTCTTGAATCGCTAAAAAGTGGCGAAACTCAAGTACTTGTAGGTACTCATGCTATATTTCAAGACGCAGTTGAGTATCATAATTTAGCCTTAGTGATTGTGGACGAACAACACAGGTTTGGTGTTCATCAGCGCTTGGCGCTGAGGCAAAAAGGAGAGGTGCAAGGACGTTATCCTCATCAATTGATAATGACTGCAACACCAATTCCCAGAACCTTGGCAATGACAGCTTACGCAGATTTAGATACCTCTATTATTGACGAACTGCCACCAGGACGAACTCCTGTAAAAACCGTAGTTTTGCCAGATTCCAGACGTTCTGAAATTATCGAAAGAGTTAGAAAGTCTGCGTTGGAAGATAAACGTCAAATCTATTGGGTTTGTACCCTGATCGAAGAATCTGAAGTACTGCAATGTCAGGCCGCAGAAGATACTGCAATCAGTTTGCGCACCGCATTACCTGATCTCAACGTTGGTTTAGTTCACGGACGCCTCAAACCTGCTGAAAAACAAGCTATAATGGACGAATTTAAACAAGGAGAACTCGATCTCTTAGTGGCGACCACTGTGATTGAAGTAGGTGTAGATGTGCCAAATGCAAGCCTGATGATTATCGAAAATCCTGAGCGTCTAGGATTGGCACAATTGCATCAATTAAGAGGAAGGGTTGGTAGAGGCTCAGTAGAAAGTCATTGTGTATTGATGTATCAAAATCCTCTGTCAAAAACCGCGAGTAAACGCCTCGGCGTATTGCGAGAATCAAACGACGGGTTTTACATTGCAGAAATGGATTTAGAAATTCGGGGACCTGGTGAGCTATTGGGAACAAAACAAACCGGTGTGGCCGATCTTAAGATTGCAGATTTAGTTCGAGATACAGCTTTAGTCTCTGAGGTAAAACACATTGCTGAGGTAGTTTGGCAACAGCATAGAAAAAATGCATTGGCGTTAATTGATCGATGGTTGGCATATAAAGATGACTACAGCAACGCATAATATTGTCATTTTAATCGAAGATATTGGTAGCATCAGTGCATTTGAATCGGCTGAAAAGCTATCTAAAAAAACCGGTTTCCCCGTATTTCAGATCAAAGGTGAAAATAAAAAGCGCACCTTTAATCAAGAACAATGGCAACTGGTGTACACCGAAAAAGGTTTATCTTTACGTTTATCTTCAGAGCCCAGTTGGGGAGACATTCGTGTTGATTTTGCCTCTGCAGCCTTGGCTTATCGAAAACAGCACGGCGGTGGAAGAAATGAGCCTCTAGCTAAAGCCATTGGAATTAAAGGCAAAACATCCTTAAATGTACTAGATTGCACAGCGGGCATGGGCAAGGATAGTTTTGTCATGGCAAGTGTAGGTGCTCATGTCACTATGGCCGAGCGAAGTCCTATTGTCGGCGCTTTGCTTGAAGATGCATTGATACGAGCAACGAATGACAATATAGATATCGCGAGTCGATTATCTCTTATTAATAAAGATGCTAGTGAGGTTTTAGCCGAAAAATTAATCCAACCTGAGGTTATCTATTTGGATCCTATGTTTCCACATAAGAAAAAATCAGCTATGGTGAAAAAAGAAATGCAGGCTTTTCAACGATTATTGGGGCCAGATACTGATAGTGATAAATTGATGTCACTAGCGCTGGATTGCGCAAGTCAACGAGTGGTGGTAAAAAGACCTAATCAAGCAGAGCCAATTCATGTTGCCTCAGGCCGAAAACCTGACATGGCAATCAAATCTAAAAAGCATCGATTTGATGTGTATTTAATTTAAATAAAGGACAGTATTTATGATAGAAGTAGGCGCAGCATTACCGGAAATTACTTTCGCGACTCTCCAAGACGGCGAAATGCAAAATCCACACACCAATGATCTATTTGCTGGCAAAAAAGTGGTTCTTTTTGCTGTACCGGGCGCATTCACACCGACCTGTTCTCAAGCCCATTTACCAGGCTATGTTGCACTCGCTGATAAAATCAAAGCTAAAGGCGTAGATAGCATTATTTGTTTGTCAGTTAACGACGCATTTGTAATGGATGCTTGGGGTAAAGCATCCAATGCAGAAGAAATTCTTATGTTAGCAGATGGCAAAGGGGCATTTACTTCTGCTATTGGCTTAGACATGGATACAGACAACTTTGGCGGTATTCGCTCTCAACGATACAGCATGCTAGTTGAAGATGGCATCGTAAAAGCGCTTAACCTTGAAGATCCAGGTCGCTTTGAAGTAAGCGACGCTGAGTCCATGCTGAAATCTCTCTAGGTCTACAAACTAAGGGGTGCAGCTTTAAGCCAGTTAAATTCGCTGTAGTGAGTGTTTGCCGAAGTGATATGCAAGGTAAATGCATGACGAGATTTAGCTGAGCGATTAGCTGCACTAAAGTGCGGTAACACACCATTAAACACAACCAATGAGCCAGCTTTGACTTCTACTGGCGTTGCCACAGATTCATCTGGCCATTCAATATCTTCTAATTGCTCTAATCCAGTTGTGTCATCTGGATAACGCTTAAATTGTTCTTTTAAAGGAAAATTAGCACCATCAGGAGCAACTTGCAGACAACCATTTTCTAAGGTGGCATCTTCAATGGCAAACCAAAACGTCACTACGGATAGAGGGCTGGTGTAGAAATAGGTGGCATCTTGATGCCAACGCACTACGCCACCAATCTTGGGTTGTTTAAAAATATACATAGATTGGCGTATTTCCGGTGATTCAACACCCAGATCCATAGCAATCTGTTTAATGATATCTGCGCTAGCAAACTGCTTAAATTCGGGCACCAACATATGTAAAGCATGGCCAATTTTATTGATACTTAACTGCTTTTCTTGGCAAAGTTCACCATCAGCGTTAAACGCATCTTCTTCAAAAAAACATCTCACTTTATCATCAGAAGTTAAGAAATATTGATCGCGATTAGTGTCTGCATTTTCCGTTGAAAAGATGGATCTGGTAGATTCGGGATCGAACTCATCTACAATTCTCATTGCGGCTGTTTTTAATGCACTAATTTGATTAGCATTAAAAAGTTCAGGTAGTACTAAATAGCCTTGATTTTCATATAATTGTTTTTGTTCAACCGACAACATTGTGTATTAACCTTGAATAAATAAATCGGCTTAATTTTATCACAGCTATTTAAAACTAGCGCGGCAGATTCTACAAGTTATCAAAGTATGCTTAAATGAATCTGATTTACCTTTTATTTTAATTTGATTTTCTTGGAGATGGAAAACTATGCCAAGAAAGATCCTAGGTTGCTTGGACTAATAAGTCGTTAAAGGTAGTCGATATAATTAAACACGGGACACAACATTGTTCAGGGAATCTATTCGCTATTTTTAGCCATGGGAATTTGATGTTGTATGCAGTTGCTAGTTTCAAAAATAGGATAAATTAAACAGCATGGTACCTAAACAAAAGCAATATCACGCGTTTATTTCTTACCGTCATGCAGATAATAAACAAGAAGGCAGAAAGTGGGCGACCTGGCTTCATCAAGCTATAGAAACCTATGAAGTTCCAGAAGATTTATTATCTCGCAAATTACCTAATGGCGAACCCATTCCATCCCGAATATATCCTATTTTTAGAGACGAAGATGAGTTACCCGCTGATGCTGATCTAGGCGGGGCTATCACTAAAGCATTGGATAGAAGTAACCTGCTCATCGTACTTTGTTCTCCGCGTGCCGTGCAAAGTACTTATGTTGCTGATGAAATTGATTACTTTAAGAAACTCGGACGTTCAGATCGCATTATCGCAGCAATTATCGATGGCGAACCTAATGCTAGCTTGGATGCGGGCAAACAATCTAGCCAATTCTCGGCTGAAGATGAATGTTTTCCAATTCCGCTACAATACGAATATGTGGACGGCGCAAGAACTGATAAACGAGCCGAACCCATTGCCGCTGATTTTCGAGTAACACTAGACAATATTGCACAACAAGGCTGGACCAGCCCTCAAGCTTTACGAGAGGAATTAAAGCATCAAGGTGTCGCCAACGAAAAAATAGCCGAACTAGTGGCTGACTACGAAAAGCAATTGCATCTAATGCTGCTAAAAATTATTGCCGGTATTTTAGGTGTGCCGTTAAGTGATTTAACTCAGCGGGACAAAGAATATCAGCTGGCGTTAGAGCGACAAAGAGCGAAAAAACTTCGGCGCTGGTTAGGGTTAACCGCAGGTCTTGCTACCGTTGCCATTGTCGCTGGCGCTTTTGCTTACTTTAAGCAGCAAGAAGCAGTGGAGCAGCGAGAGGTTGCCCAAGCGCAAACTAAGATCGCAGAAGCTCAGACTGTCATTGCAGAACAGCAAAAAGACAAAGCCGAGCAAGAACTCTATAAAGTGTCTATGCTCGCGGCGCGGGATTTATTTTCTCGGGGCGAAATTGACGAAGTACGCAACGTGATTCACGAAACCGCAGAAAAATATCGTAACATTGAATGGCATTGGTTCGATAAGTTATCCAATACTCGTCCTTGGACGGTGGATCTCGGTGGCGTAG
This sequence comes from uncultured Glaciecola sp., assembly GCA_947496235.1. Taxonomy (GTDB): domain Bacteria; phylum Pseudomonadota; class Gammaproteobacteria; order Enterobacterales; family Alteromonadaceae; genus Glaciecola. The sequence continues at coordinate 165,147 of CANMCE010000002.1, forward strand.
GTAAGAGCATCGATGGCACTAGCAGTATATTTGTTGTTAATGAGAAGTCATTAATTGAGGTCGATAAATCTACTGGTAATATCCAAGGTCGCTATGACATCTCAATTGATAACCTTTGGAAAATTAATCAAGCGCAATCCTTGGTGATTGGATTGCAGCACCGATATTCCGATGGCAATTTATTGCTCGTACAAAACTATAAAACGGGTGAAGTACTTCATCAATTTGTTGTCAAAGGCGTTTCAATTTATCAAAAACCCCAGGAGCATAACGAAAAACTCTATTTAGTATTAGAGAATAACCAAATTACAAGTATCGATTTATCCAGTTTTGAACAGGCTTTTCATCAACCTTCAGGTGTACCTGAATATGCTACTTTCACTGAGGTTTATGTAGATGGTCAACATAATAAAATATTGCTCACTGGCATGGGTGATACTTTTATGCTGGATACTCAGTGGCAGTTTCAACAACACTTCGATGGCGGCGATCTGGTAGGTAATTATGCAGATGAAGAAAGCCCGTTCAATTCTGATGCAAGTAAACTAGCGCTGGAGTATCTAAATCGAGTAGCAATTTATGATACCCAAAGCGGAGAAAGAGTATTCTCAAAACGCCTACATTCGTTTAGTTCTCGGGATCGCTATGGCCCGTCAACAAAAATTAATGCCCTTAGTTTTATTAACGATCAAACCCTATTATCCGCCGGCAACGATAATACAGTCAAAATCCTTAATTGGCAGGATGAAACTTGGCTAACCTTAGGCGATGAAAATGGTTATGATTGGGATGATTATCCCATCTACCAAGTACACCGATTAAATGCCCATGAAATTTTAGTACATGGCGTTTCAGGTCTGCATTTGTACACAGGTGAAAAGTTTACCAATCACAAAACCCTGTTTATTGAAGGAGAACCCATTACCTCCTTATTCGTCTCTGAACAAGGGAACGAAATTTATATGGGAGCCAAAAATGGACAGTTTCAAAGATGGAATAAGTCTAATCAACTAGGTGCTTTTCAAGCAAAACCTAAACATAATCTAAGGCTATCAACGCCGAGTCTAGACTATACAAATGACGGGATAATTGATGCCAGCGGAGAACTAGTAGCGTCTGGTGTCTGGTTTACCCAGACATTTGAAGGCAAACAGGTGCATTGGCTTAAAGACAAAGAAAATAACATCCTTGGGGCTTACACCACTGAGGTTGAAACTACTAATGAAGTTCAAAAAAGCAATGCAGAAACCGCCCAAGAAATTGACTATCCCTTTATGAATCAACAAGGACTTTGTATTAGCGCGCGTCAAAGTGGTAGCAATGAGATCTTTACCTTACTCGACTGCAATTCCTATGATCCGCCTAAAACTGACTGGTTTCAGTTAAGTAATAACGATCGAATAGCCGAATCGAACTTTTTAACCAATGAGCGGCTATTACTACAAACATCGGGCGAATACTTTTTGGAATTTGATATTACTAAAAATCAAATTATTCGACAGTGGCATATGCCAACCCAAAGCCGAGGCTCAGAAACAATAACAGTGCAAGCCGCCACCTTTGAAGAGCAAGATAGTTACACCTCTAGTTTGGGTGAATGGGAGCCAATTTTTTATGATGACGGTACAGTTCTGCTTACTAAAGATGACCAACTTTATTCATTTAATCTGCAACGTTTTAGTGCCGAAGAAGTGGTTTCCGAAACTGAGACTGTGCAAGGCGCTTGTTTAAATACCACGACGGGCAGTTCTGCTAGCTATGCAAAAAATAGCGTAAAAATAACCCATGCTCCGCGCAACACAGAACGCGAATTTAATTTTCCAGAACTCGTTGATAATTGTACTTGGTTAGATGCTGATAACTTGCTGGTGGATAGCTTGCGCATCACGGCGATTTATAATGTAGCTGAAGGGCAAATCATCCATACGTTATTGAACACTTCCACGTCTGATGACTCAATAGTGGATTTGAATACGGATACCAGTTTGCCGATTCTGCCATTATTCTCGGTTGAGCAAAACAAGCTGTTATTTGAATACGGTTATGAAAGAGGGAGCTTTGATTTTTATGACGAATACGATGAGTATAATCCTTGGAAAAAGACCAGCTATAGGCGAGGGGCTCGTTTACTCGATCTTGCGACCGGTAAATCAATGCCATGGTTGGAAGACTACAAACCCAACGGAAACTATGTACATGCTGTCAGTCAGGATCAAAAGCTAGTATTTGTCACGGAAGATGGACAACAAAGCGGCATTTGGTCGTCCGATGGCAAAAAACTTCACACCATCAAGAGTCTTTCTGGTGAACTATTGTCAGCTAATTTTTCTAACAATGGTGCTTTATTAGCCCTAGGAACCTCTGATCGCTTGGTGCGTATCTTTGATGTTCAGACAGGAAAACTCAGGTTAGAATTAGCTGGCCATAACGATGGTGTAGTTAACATTATTTGGCTTGCAGAAGATTCACGCCTACTCAGTTTTGGCTTGGACGGCATCTTAAATCTATGGGATCCAAATACTGGCCGATTAATGTTTTCCTATCAACTAAACAAAAAAGCTAACCAAATACTATTGAATGAAAAAGACAAAAGCTTGATAGGGCTGTTTGAAGATTCTCGCCTTATCATTCCGTTATAAATAGATTCCGTTGTAAACCAGCATTAGTTTAAGACTCAAAGGCGTAGATCATGTTTGAACAAGTTGCCGCAATTGATTGGTCTGGCGCAAAATCGCCGCAACGAAGCTTTGCTGTGTCTTTAGCTGTGTGCCAAGCTAATTCCACGGACGCCCCTGTTGCAATTCCCAATAAAATGTCACGAACAGATATTTATCATTGGATTAGCGAGCAAATTGTTAACCATAAAAAAACCTTAGTGGGTATAGATTGCAATTTAGGTTACGCCGCTAATGTAGTTAAGAACCAATTTGGCAATCACATGAATTATTGGCAACTTTGGTCAGAAATTGAAAATATATGCAGTGCTGAGGGTAATTTTTTTGCCGGTAAATTTTGGACCCATGAAGTCTATGGTGAAACCTTTTGGACACAAGGGAAAAAACCTGACTGGTTTGATACTAAATTACTTCGCAGAAAAACCGAACATGCCGCAGTGAGCCAAGGGTTTGGTGATCCTGAAAGCCCATTTAAACTCATTGGTGCGAAGCAAGTAGGGAAAGGCGGTCTTGCAGGTATGCGAGTCATGCATAAATTGAAATCAGAATTTGGCGATAAAATTGCCATTTGGCCATTTGAAGCTGGATTAATAAACTCGGCGACCGTTGTAGTGTCTGAAAATTTTCCACGAACTTTCATTCGTAAAGCGGGAATGGGCAATCAAAAACTGCGCACTTTAGAAGACTTAAATCAAGCATTAGCGTACTTCAATACACGCCCTTATTTTACTTCTGATAGTATTAATGACCATCTCACTGATGCAATCATCGCCGCCGCCGGCATGCGATGGGTGTTTGAAAATGAAACTCCTTTGAACACCGAGTTGTTGCCTGAAGAATCAACCCAAATTGAAGGTTGGATTTTTGCTGTTGCGCCTGAATATGCGCTTACCTAAAGCTGTTTGCTACGAATAAATGACTCAAGCTGTGCTCGGTCTTCAGAATCCAAGGCTTTTAATGGCGAAGGAAGGTTTGACTCTTGGGTAATGCCTAAAATGTTTGCAGCACTAGCCATAACTCGTAAACCGCCTTTATTTTTAGCAAATAACTCCCAAAGAACAGCATAGTCATCAGATTCCGTTTGGGCGTCATCAGCGCGGTTGTCGGCTACCATTGATATCCATTTTTTTATGGTTGTTGGAAAAAGTCCACCCACCACCGATAACCATAAATCACAGCCTTGTGCCATTCCAGCCACACCAAATTTGTCACCGCTGACGCCAATGGCTACATGTTCTGGAAACAGGTTTCTCAAGCGTTCTAGCCGTTGCTTTCCTGAATCATTTTCGAAAGGCATGCCGGGAATCTTGACCGCGCCTATATTGGGTAATTTGCTTAGGGATCCATATACCGAATCACTAAATTCAAAACCTGTGACGCCGGGGTTTTCATAAATGCAAAGTGGCACTGATATTTGAGAACAAACAGTCTCATATAAAGAAATGACCTCATGATCATGTAATCTATGATAGGAAACTGGCGCTAGTAAAAGGGCATCAACCCCGGCTTTCTGAGCTATTTCAGCCTTTTTGAGTACCTCTTTGGTTCGCACTGCACCAATGCCCACCATCACAGGTGTATTACCGGCGAGTTCCACGGCTCTTTTCGTCACTTGAGCATATTCGTCATGGTTCATGTAAGGGTATAAACCAGTTGAACCAAGAGGGCAAATAGAGTCAACGTTCGCTGACACCAACCTTTCTATCAATACTTCAAAGGCAGCAAAATCAACTTCATCATTTTTGAAGGGGGTGAGAGGAAAAGCGGCGAGACCTTCGAACATGTTTCTACACTATATGAACTAAAATCCTAGCATACTAAATAGAACTTAATTGCGCAGTAGAAAAACGTCATTCATTGAAAAAGTCCACTTAAAAACCCAGTCTTGATCATTTATACTACTTTTGGAACAGACTTCGAAGAACAACAACAATGATAAATGTCCCTCCGGTAGTACAAGCGCTAGTTGCGGCCATTTTAATGTCTACAGTGGCTATCATTGATAGGCAATACAGTGGAATGTTAAGAGGTATTGCCGTTGGATTGGCGTTTATTGGTATGGCGATAGCCGTTATAGGTGTATGGCAATTCAAAAAACATCGCACCACGGTGAATCCAGTCTCCCCTGAAAAAAGCTCGACCTTAGTTACTTGGGGCATTTATGCCTATACACGCAATCCCATGTATGTCGGAATGGTATTTGTATTGATTGCATGGGCGCTTTGGTTGGGAAGCGCGTTTTCGTTGATCATTGTGCCATTGTTTATGCTATCCATGACCTATCTACAGATTAAACGAGAAGAAATTGCTTTGCAGCAAATCTTCGGCGATGACTACATCGAATATTCAAACAAAGTGCGGCGTTGGCTTTAATCTCTTATGTCTTTGATAACCGATTATGATGTAGTTGTGTTAGGCGCGGGTGCGGCAGGACTTTTTTGCGCCATTGAAGCCGGAAAGCGCGGTCGAAAAGTGGTAGTGATTGACCATGCGAAGCGCCTTGGCGGTAAAATTTTAATGTCAGGAGGTGGTCGCTGTAATTTTACCAACATGTACACCAGCCCTGAAAATTACATTTCTGAAAACCCACACTTTTGTAAGTCCGCACTAAGTCGTTATACCCAGTGGGATTTTATTGATTTGGTTTGCCAGTATAAAATTCCTTACCATGAAAAGACCCTCGGCCAATTATTTTGCGATGATACTGCAAAATATATAGTGGACATGCTATTAGCCGAATGTAAGAAAGCCGGCGTTATTATCTTAAACCGGTGTGACTTTAACGCTGTTGTTAAGCTTGGTTCGGGGTATCAGGTGGATACTGCTAAAGGTCAATTCTTAGCGCAAAGTTTTGTTGTTGCAACCGGTGGATTGAGTATGCCAAAGCTAGGGGCAACGCCCGTTGGTTATAAGATTGCAGAACAATTTGGTATGCAAATAGTGCCTACCAGAGCAGGGCTGGTTCCTTTTACTCTGCACGAGCAAGATAAAGAAGTGTTATCCACCTTGAGTGGGGTTTCTGTTGATGCCAGCGCCGAGTGCAATAACACCCATTTCAATGAAAATATTCTATTCACACACCGTGGTTTAAGCGGCCCAGCGGTGCTGCAAATATCATCCTATTGGCTGCCCGGCCAAGAAGTAGAATTCAATTTATCACCGCAGGTGGATTTAGCTGATTATCTAAGCCAATCTCAACAAAAAACGCCAGACGCATTGGTGTCTACAGCATTGTCGAATCATTACCCAAAACGAATGGTGCAAGCACTGCTACCTTATTTTGGTATTAGCAATAAACCGCTTAAACAGTTCAATCTAAGAGAGTTACAACAGGTAATTGATGCCTTTACGCAATGGCGTATAAAACCCAATGGCACCGAAGGATACAGAACCGCAGAGGTCACCTTGGGTGGCGTTGATACCAAGTACTTATCCTCTAAAACCATGGAATCCACCCAACATAAAGGCTTGTACTTTATTGGTGAAGTCATAGATGTCACTGGCTGGCTAGGAGGCTACAATTTCCAATGGGCTTGGTCCAGTGGCTGGGTAGCAGGGCAGGTGGTTTGAATTTGTGTATTTACAATTTAGTTTGCACGCTTCCCTTAAAGTTTGCACATAAATTTTGTTAAACAAAAAACTATCATACTGAACGGCGCAAATGTACGTTAAGCGGAAGTAAGCAACACAGAGCTAACTACGAAGAATCGTCATCGTGGCGCAGGCCACGACCTCCTTGGAACATAGTAAATTTAATTAAAACCGATACAAAGAACAGTCTAAATAAAATGAAAATTCGCTAAGCTTGCTTTATTTGATTACAGGGCATTCCAGTAGTGAAGCAACCTTGTGTTTACATTATTACCAATACGCACAATACAACACTATATATCGGCGTAACGATTAATCTAATTCAACGTATTCATCAACACAAAAACAAGCAAGTAGATGGCTTTAGCAAAAAGTACAACTTGCAAAAGCTGGTGTACTTTGAACAGTTTGTCCTTATGGAGGATGCAATATTAAGAGAAAAGCGCTTAAAAAACTGGCATAGAGAATGGAAAGATAAATTGATCAATACAGAGAATCCGGATTGGGACGATTTGTATGAAGCTTTACTTGTGAATTAACCAACTGCATTAATTTCCAAGGAGGTCGTGGCCTGCGCCACGATGACGATTCTTCGTAGTTAACTTTTAGGCCGCAATTTGTCTCAAGATGCCCATGGCACATTGGGGGTTCAAATGTATGTAAAACTGACGCAGTGAGATTTTCTGAATAATTTCATTCCCCCTGAACATTACTACTGAAGATGGTAAAAATTAGCGTGTCTAGCTATTTAATTTCGGTTCCATAGACACTGATAACGGATGAGAAAGCAGTTTAGTTAACACATTGTTCCAGAAGCCTAAAGTCACCTGCATTACATCGAGCAAACTTGTGTAATCCAAAGGTTTTGACAAGTATGCGCTGCATCCAAGTTGATAACAATCCTGGATGTCTTTGTCAGCATCAGACGTAGAAAAAATGATCACAGGAATATGACGAAAGGTATCGCTTTTCTTTAAGGTTGCTAGTACTTCTTTGCCGTCCATTTTGGGCATATTCAAGTCTAATAATATAAATCTGGGCAAGGTATTGTTTTGTTGTAATTTTTCGATTAAATCAAAACCATTGGCAGCGAGCTGAATCTGATCTTTGTTCAACTTATTTTCCATTAAGGCATCAGAAATTAATTCGCGATCGTCAATGTCATCGTCAACAACGAAAATATACCCCTTGTGTAGAGATAATTTCTGAAGAGATTCGGTTGTTGTCATGTGATTTCCTCTAAGGGGAGTCAAGTGCTAAAGGAAATAAGAATCAAAAGACTAGAATTAGAATTCTAATTTTATTAGCTAGCTAATATTTCATCAGGCTATCATACTCCCGAGGCTTAATTCAACTGAAATAAAGAGCTTTAACTTACTATTTTGGCGATATAAATAAGTATTACTTATATTTAAAGGGCTCTTGTTAGAATTTGTCGTGGCGAGTCTTCATAGGATAGCGGCTGAGTAAAAATAGAATATTTTAACCACGCGGACACTATTAAAAGGAATGAGATCGGTAAGTAAGAGCTTCAGATCCCGTCGTATAATGCAAAAGCTCTACTTATTGTCATTTTTTGCTAACTGGGAAAGTTGTTCTCTGAGCCCTTTTATTTCAGATTCTATCGATTCAAACCTAGCGACATGAGAGCTTTTCTCTGCAGCAAGCTCAGTGGTAATTTTGGCTCTTATTGCCCAAATTTGCAGTACTTCTTCTTTTGGTAATGAGTAAGATTTAAATTCAGCATTGTCGCTTTTGAATATAAAGTGGTTTTCTTCATGCAGATACACGCGTTTAGCAACAATTCCTTCAGCAGTGATCACAATATATAAAGAGCCATCCTGTATAGCTGTGATAGGAGAAACCTTTTCTGTCACAACAATTTCTCTGGGGTGAATCGTCGGCAGCATACTGTCACCGATAATTTCAAACATCCTAAAATCCCCATTGTCAAAGCCGGGAATTCTGTACACATCCAAAGTGGAGATGTAATCAGGTGTTTCGTAGTTTTTTACATATCCGGCATGCGCTTCTTCATTAATAAGTGGTATGAGAGCATCAAGATAAAAAGCGTGGGAAGGCTTTTGTTGGTTTTGGTTAGTTCCGTCTACAGACATATCATTACTTCTAACATTATTTCGAAAAGGCACAGTTCCTAAACCAAGCAATAACCAATTACTGTCTATGCTAAATACGTCACAGAGTTTCTGTATCGTTTGCAGAGATAGAGTGGACTTACCTGCTTCAAGTTGAGATAACGCACCTTGTGTTATTCCTATCTGCGACGCGAAGGCCTTTTGAGACAGTTTTAAATCCGCTCTGATTTCAGTAAGGCGTTCGGCAGTAGATAAAATTTCGGTCATAATATTAATATGCTAATCATTAAATTTAAAGTGTTATTAATAAACTTATAGATATTGCTCGTGAACTAAAGGTAGAGCTTATAGAAATTTTGTTCAGGTCTAAAGCATTTAAATCAATAACTTGATTAATTAATCTTAAATATCAGCAAACAGACTCGCGTATTTTTATTTTTTTATGCACATTATTGGAGTAAATAGCAAATCGTCAGCAAGTGTGCTGGACTTTGAACTACACTTATAAAAAAAGCCCCAATAATTGGAATTTCCAATCACTAGGGGCAATTTAAAGTTTGGGCGTATCTACAATAAGATAAAGCATCAAATACTGTAATTTCTCTCGCCACTTTTAGTTAAGCTTTTATTAACTAAGCCCTGTGTCTGGTTCCTTCTGCATGTCATTAGGTGATGATTTTAACTTAGGTGTGTATACATCTTTAAAACACAACATTTCGATGATGCGATCTGAGGCTCCTTGATAAAACCCAGTGTCAACTTCATCTGTTTTGGGATTTCTAAATGTGCCAAAAATGATATCGAAAATGGGAAGATCGCTATAGTTATACTTATGAATTCCGCGTCCATGATGAATTCTATGACTTTCAGGTCGTTGAATTACAAAACCCAACCAATAAGGAGTTTTCACATTACAATGTTGGAAAACAGCTAAAAATTGCGTGATAAAAAGAAAGTATGTGGCGGCTTCAGGTGACACACCCACAATAACGACTAAACTTAAACTGCCAAGCATTGTAAACCCAAGCATATCGAAGGGACTAAAATAAAAGGCGCCCATTGCATCGACGGTTTCAGCACTGTGGTGCATTTGGTGGAATATCCGCCATAACCATTTGGATTCATGCATAGCTCTGTGCCATACGTATAATAAAAACTCAAATGTAAAAAATGCGGTGATAGCACTGAGCCAAGGATTTGCTTGGGTTAGATCAAATAGTTGATAACTGGCTAAATGAGAGTCCCAAAGCAGGGGTAAGTAACTGGCTAAGTAAAAGTAACAAATAAAGGCGATAGCACACTTTACATACCAGGCTTTCGGTCGCTGCAATTGTTTTGCTGGAAATAAATGTTCTAATATAAAAAGTGTACTGAACATGGCTAAAAGTCCCAAAGAGATTGGGTCGAGTAATATTTCTATTGGTGTTGGCATAATTGCTCCTAGGATGTTGGTGTAAATGGTCTGCAAATTATGCGCGGTGGAAAATAATAAACATGAAGAAGAACACATCAATAGATAATATTTAGATAATTATTAGATAATGATTTCGTTTGTTTAACTAAATCGCTGTATTACCCATAGAAATAGGCTCTATATCATGGTTAATATTAGGGGCTCATATAAGGATGTTTAACGATAAGGATTTAACCTCATCATGATTTACCATTTGGGTAATATTCAGATTGATACATTGCAATTTACTGTTTCGGTAGATGGCAAGGCTATATCTGTAGAGCCCAAAGTATTCGATTTGATAGTCTACTTAATAAATCATCGTGGTTTAGTTATTACTAGAGATGAATTATTTTCCCAGATATGGAAAGATAGATCGGTCTCAGATACAACCCTCAGTAATCATATAAAGTCAGCCCGGAAAATTCTGGGAGATGATGGTGAGCTTCAAAAAATCATCAAAACCATTAGGGGGAGAGGCTACCAATTCATTGGTAATGTAGAAGAAATATCAACGCATACAGAGTTACAAGTTAATAGCCAACAATCAGGATTCTCCGGTAATATAAAATCTACTAAAAATTGGTCTTCACTGGATTTTAGTTATCTAGTTTATGGAATAATCATTTGTTTCTTAATCGGGTTTTTATGGTTTTTTTCCTCAACACCAACAAAAAGGCAAAATCCGCATATTTTGGTTATGCCCTTTGAAATCTCAAGTTCTGACGATCAATATTGGCAGCCCTTTGCTGATCAAATGACGCGAGAAGTCATACGCAAACTTAGCCAAGTTTCTTCGTTAAAAGTCGTACCAGCTACTTCAGCCTTTTCACTGAATCAACAAAATAATAACCGCAGCATTGAAGAGAATTTACCGCAAGTGAACTTAATTTTAACGGCTGTGGTGAATGTTGCAGGCGACAACAAGGTGCGTATTACAACGGATTTGTTAGAGGTAGACCAACAACAATTTATTTGGAATAAAGCCTATGAAACCGCAATCGACAATACTAACTTTTTCTCTGTACAAGAGGATATAGCACGTTCAGTTACTAACTCATTGAAACTAGTGTTAGGTCAGGCAGAACAGCATGCATTATCAAGTTTTCCAACATCAAACTTAGCCGCATATGAGCTATACGTGAATGGTCAATATGAAGCGAGCAAGCTAAATCATGAAGCGTTAATTCATGCAATCTCTCTATTTGATCAAGCCATTAGCTTAGATCCTGAGTTCGCATTGGCTTATCTAGCAAAAGCAGATGCCTATCGCAATATAATGGCGTATTTCGATACGCCGGCAAAAATATTACCTGAAGTGATCAAAGCTGTCGAAGAAGCGCTTAATCATAAAGTAGACACGGCCGACGCTTTATCATCCCTTGGTTTGGCTTACGCCTTTGCGTGGCGATGGGAAGATGCAATACAAACCTTATCCGCAGCTAAAGACCTTAATCCGAGACTTGCACAAACGGAATTGGGGTTAGCTATTTATTATTCTGGATTGGGGGATACTCAAAACGTTGTCAATTCAATCACACTTGCTGACAAGTTAGATCCTTTGAATGTTGAAATTGCTGATTGGGGACACTGGATATTGGCTGTGGTTGGTGAATTAGAAGCTGCTAAGCAGTGGAGTGAAGAGAAAACAAAGCTTTATCCGAATGTAGGGATGATTTTTAGCGGTGCCAGTATGTCAGCCTCCCTTAGAAATGAGCATTCAGATGCGATTAGACTGGCGGAACAGGGAATTTTACTCGATCCAGAATCACCATACTCCTATTTGGCACTAGCGCAAGTCTACGGCTATGCGGGGCAACCAGAAAAAATTAACGATCTACTTAAACGGGCTGATACATTCGACAGTTACGTTTGTCCCTACGAAAAGGCGATAAATCATATTCTACTAGATGACATTGATCAGGCATTTTCAGATCTACAAGACGCAGTTGATGCTCGCTCTAACTGTTTAGTATTTACCAGACAAGACCCTCGCTTAGCACCTTTGAGAGATGATCCTAGGTACCTGACCTTATTGAAACGTATCGGTTTGGATGATGAATCTATATTGCGATATTCGAAGTTAAACTAAAGCGCGTTTATCGTTTTTCAAAAATTGCGTAGTAAATGCGTAAAAATTAGGTAGTCCATCACTAACACTTAATTGTCATTGTTTTTACACTTTAGTAAGTGCAAAAAAGGACGATGACGATGCAAAAAATTTTAAGGACACAAATAACACCAAAAGTCGCGGCATTGACCGCGTTAACCTATTTCTCGTTTTGTAATTTTACAAGTGCAAATCAAACTTTGGCTGTAGTGCAGACAGGTTTTAGTGTATCGGATGGAAATGGGACCTTTTCAAATTTTACCGTTCCGACTATCAATCGTAGCAACAATATAGTGTTTACGGCGCGATTAGCAGATACAGCAAATGGTATTTTCGATGACAGTGGTATTTACCAAGTAGCATTGCCTTCTACAATAGGACCTGGGGTTTATACTATTGAGCAAATTGCTAGAGAATTTACGGATTTTAATGCGGGTGGTAAGTCGTTTGAATTAGCTGATCTTTTCCTTAATAGCGACTATTTGTTGCAGGACTATCCTATTTTAGTAATGGGCGCAGTAGGAGAATTTAACAACCTTGCTTTAATGCTGCCCTTGGTGCCTTTTTCTGGAGATTTTGGCAATTCAATTATAGTTGCTGAGTCAGGTAGTAATTTTGAGCTAGTAGCAGAAGCTCTAGCGCCGGTGGAGTCGGGAAATGGTGTTTACCGTGGTTTCAGCGTTTTCAGTTTGATCGGCATGAGTAACAACAACGAAGTGACATTTTTTTCTGCATTAAACGAAACTGAAAATGGTGATGTTGATAATACGGCATACTTTAAGCGTTTTAATGACAATTCTGTGGTCGAACTAGTGAGAAAAGGAGATAGTTCTTTTCATGGCATTTTCAGTCATATTGCGGGCGCTTATTCAAACGATATTGGAAATTCAGTATTTTTTGGTTATCACGGCATCATTAATTCAGGACATACAACGGGAATCTATCTGGCACAAGGAAATGGATATGGCCAAGTAGTGTATGAAGGCGATTCAGCGCCAGTAGAATCAGCAGAGCCTAGAATTTTTTCAAGATTAAGTGAAGCCAGAGTTAATAACCAAAATAATGTTGCATTTGTAAGCAGAATTGCTGATTCCGATGGATTTGCTGTCACAAATGGTACGGGTTTATTTTTTTATAATGGCATGTCAATTAGCCCTGTCGTCATGGAGGGTCAATCCACCCCAGATGGCGCGGCAACCTTCGGAGCTTTTGTCCAATTATCTGGCGGTAGTAACATTTCCCCAGCCTTTAATGATCTCGACCAAACTGCATTTGATATCACAATTTTGACTGAGGATGGGCACCAACTCCAAGGGATATTTTTAGCATCAACAGATGAGATTATTGAAGTTGCTCGAAGGCATGACATTTACGATGACGGTACGTTGCAATATTTCCAAGATCCTTTGATCAACAATAATGGTTTAGTACTTTTCCAAGCAGATTTAGCCACACAAGAGGTGATAGGAGATGAGGGGAGTTATTTTATTACCGACGATATCCTAATCATCACTGATGGTGTGCATTACCAGACCGTTGCACGTCAAGGGGATGAGGTTAATGGGAAAGTTATAAAAGATATCACCATAAATTATCAATCTTATGGCACAGCAAACGCGTTTAGTGACAAAGGTTCAGTGGCATATAGAGTTCAGTACGAGGATTTCACTTATGGCATACATGTTTGGAAGCCTGACTTTGGTTGGCGAAACGATGCCTCAACAGGGAGTTGGGACGATATTACGAATTGGAATTTTGCTGGCTTCCCTGATGCTTCTAGTGACCTAGTGTTCGCTTTTGATCAAGATATCATTATTCAAGGGCCATCTGCAGATACTAGTTTGAATTCACTTGAAATCGGCGGCGGAGCAGGTCAAATACAGCTAGATTTGGTAGGAAGTCAATTCACAGTTAATGAACCCATTGTCATTCAAACAGGTTCCATACTAAGTGGATATGGCAATCTTGAGGCAACAATAGAAAATGATGGCAGTATCAGTGTACCTCAAGACCAAATATTGACGGTTCTTGGTAACCTAATAAATACTGGCGAAATTTCTGTTGAATCTGGCTCTCAACTTATTATTAACGGTGATTACAGCGGTAGTGAGCACATACTGGGGCAGGGGCTGGTTTCGTTAAATGGAAGCGTAGATTTAGGTGAAAACCCAAATTTAATCCAGGTCGCTGGAGATCTAAGGCTACAGACAAATGCTAATGTTCAATTACGTATTCAAGGTACAGAGCGAGGTACTCAGTACGATGCTGTTGATGTTGGTGGGGCGGTTGAATTAACTGGGACGCTAAATATTTCACTGAGCGATAGCATGAATTTGACTGCTGGCGATCGATTTGACTTACTAACTGCCGGACAAATCAGTGGTGAATTTGATAATGTTCAATTACCCGAAACCTCAAACTCAAATTTGAATGTATCATTGGAGGCAACGGCTACTGCTGTAACCTTAGTGGTGACGTCAACAAATGTTGAGCCAGAACCTCCTACGCCAGAACCTGAATCGGACAGCGGTGGCGGGTCGCTAGGTCTTTTTGTGCTATTTTTGTTGTTGATTTCTTATTATCGGCGCCTCTATAAACACTAGTAAAATCAATAGATTTTTGTGTATGCTAATAGCATTAGCGAATGTTGGAGTAGAGCATTGGACAAATTTATGCAAGCCGCGATAGAAGAGGCTGAAAAAGGGCTAGCAGAAGGTGGAATTCCGATTGGTTCTGTTATCGTATACCGTGATGAAATCATAGGACGAGGGCACAATAGACGAGTTCAGTCGGGTAGCCCAATTCTGCATGGCGAAATGGACGCGTTCGAAAACGCAGGCCGCAGAAGCGCAGCGGTTTATCGAGAGTGTACTCTCTACACAACGCTTTCTCCTTGTTCCATGTGCAGTGGTGCTATTTTGCTATATGAGATCCCCAAAATTGTAATTGGTGAAAATAAGACATTTTTGGGAGAAGAAGCATTGCTTGCTTCGAGAGGAGTAGAGTTGAGCGTGCTACAGAACCAGACTTGTATCGATTTGATGAAGAACTTTATTGCTGATAAGCCAGAATTGTGGAATGAAGATATAGGTGTGTAAGTGATTACATACTTGCATCTTTATGTTAATTAAACAATCGGAAATTGTTGTTTGTAAAAGTAATGATTTACCGCTTTCTGTAATAGCGCCAAAGACTCCTCATTTTTAGGTGCTACAGGGTTTGGCTGAGTGCCTTTAAATCGTCCCATACCTGCTAAAATGCAATACCAAGAGGGACGCAAATAGACCAACTGTGTATCCAGATGATCCAGCGCAGTTTCAAAACAGGCGCCTGAATCCCATGCATCAAGCAGATAAGCTAAATTGTCCGGAACTTTTATTTGTTCGCGACATGCTCGCCAATAGGCTGTATCTTCACGAGTGTTCAAATAATAATGCGCGGCGATGTAATCACGGATGCCATCAAACATTCGATTGATTTCGTTGTTATAGTTTTGCTGGGCGGTTTGCAATGGATGATTGGATGTAAAACCTTTTTCTAGTTCATAAATCGCATATTGCACCAACATCAAGGCTGTCGCTTCAAGAGGTTCGATAAAACCTTCTGCCAAGCCGATAGCAACACAATTTCCCTGCCAGTGGTTCTCTAATCTTCCTACCTGCATTTTCAAATGACGAGCAGGTACAGATTCGTCAACATTTAATGCTTGGCGAACTTCCGTTTCAGCTTCTTCAGGACTACAAAATTCCGTACTATACACATAGCCGTTACCAATACGGCTGGTTAGTGGGATTTGCCACATCCAGCCATTTTTCAATCCAATAGATTTGGTTTGGGGAACTAAAGGCGCTTGATCACTGTGCAGGGTGCCAATGGCCACAGCAGCATTATTAAACAAGGTATCGCTGTAGCTTATAAAGTTTGCCTTTAAGGCTTGTTTCATCAACAGGCCGCTAAATCCAGAGCAATCAACATAAAGATCGGCGGTAAGTGTCTCACCTGATTCCAAGAGCAAGGATTGAATTTGTGAATTCTGAGTAAATACCTCATTAATTTTACCTTCAATATGATACACCCCTAAATTCAAAGCGAAATTCTTTAGTAAAGCTGCGAGTTTAATGGCGTCAAAATGGTACGCGTAATCTATATCACCTGGTAATTTGACACTGGATGGAGAAAGCCGTTGGCGAACTAATTCTGCCGCGCTGAAGTAATGTTCAGGCTTAACATCTGCATCACCTCTTCCGGTTCTAAGTCGGTTGCAATGCTCGAAAAAGGCATCACCAGTGGATAAATCCAAAGGCGTAAAAAACGGGTGGAAATAAGAGGCAAACCGCTCACTATTGGTCCACTGGGAAAACTCAATCCCTGTTTTGTAAGTGGCATTACATTGAGGCATCCAGTCTTCTTCATGCCAGCCAAGGTCTGCAAAAAATTGCTTTAAAAAAGGAGTAGAGCCTTCTCCCACACCCACTGTACCAATTTGCGAAGATTCTATCAGTGATATTTGGGTTTTCTGCCCCCATTTTTTCGCTAGATAAGCCGCGGTCATCCAACCTGCGATTCCTCCGCCGACAATTACAATGGATTTTGGAAGTTGCACCATCATAGTTGAATTACTGATTAGTAGATTCGCGCACCACTAACTCAGGCACAAATACATGAGCGGGTATACTGGCTTTGTCCTGTCCCAATTTACGCGCTTTTAGCGACTGGATAAGCGTTGCTGTGGCTCGTTCTGCAATTTGGGCCGTCGGCTGAGAAGCTGTGGTTAATGGTGGAAATGTTTGTCGAGAAAAGGGGCTGTTTTCAAACCCGGCAATGGCCAATTGTTTTGGAACATCTATACCTCGCATCCGAGCTCCAAAAAGCGCCCCGGCCGCAATTTCGTCGTTACAGGCAAACACAGCCGTAGGGGGTTGAGTAAGGTTAAGCAATTGTTCTATGCTTTGAACACCTGTGCCAAAAGAATAGGTGCCTTTCATCATAAACTCGGGATGTTGAGCGATGTTATGAGCTTGAAGGGCGGCGGAGAACCCTTTTTGACGTTCAATAGTTGAGTTGTGCTGCTCTTCACCCGCAATAAAAGCAATGTCTTTGTGCCCTTGGTTAATCAAATGTTCGGTAATTTGATAGGCGGCTTCAAAGTCATCCACCAATACACAAGGTTGGGAATCTTTATCAGCTTTGCTACCAGACAATATGCGGACATAACGCACGCCTTTGGTATCGAGTGCTGACAACACATCGGGCATTTCTGATAGCGGTGGTGACAAAATTAAACCCGCTAGTCTCGCGCTTTCCACCATACCAATAATTTCATCAATGATATTTTTGCTACTTGCATCACAAGGGTGGATCAGGAGTTCGTAACCTTTCGCACGACATTCGTTTAAAATACCTTTTTGCATATCAATGATGTAATAGGCATTTGGGTTGTCGTATACGTAGCCAAGGACAAAATTTTCTCGTCCTGCAAGATCTCGAGCCGCTTTGTTTGGTTTGTAGTTCAGTTTTTCTATGGCTTCTTGCACTTTCGCCAGCGTTTCTGGTTTTACGGTTCCTTCGTTGTTGATAACACGGGAAACGGTTTTTATCGAAACCCCTGCATGTTCAGCAACACTTTTAATTGTGGCAGACACTGTGCCTCCAATCTAAAAATTTATGTTAAAAAATATTCAATAAAATCAATAAATTAAAACTAAATCAAAATTTATTTTTTAATTTTATGTTTACAAAAGTAATTTTGTTGCTGTAACGTTAACACTCAATGATAGCGTTGTCATTTAGTTTTTGCGCTAAATTTAGGCACCACTGTCATTTTATTTTTGAAATAAATGACAGCGCTGTCATTTCTTCGGAGAACAAGGACTTCAGTGATGAAACAACATAAATTAAACAATTTAACGCGTGGTTTGAGGTTAGCATTTGCCGTAGGTGCAATCACTGCCACTACCGCGCCTTTCGCAGTTGCACAAGAAAGCACCTCAGAAACAGAAATCATCGAAATTAGCGGTATTCGAGCAAGCCAAGAAGCCAACATTAATACCAAGCGCTTTTCCAATTCTATAGTGGACGCTATTACTGCTGAAGATATTGGGAAATTCCCAGATAAAAACGTCGCTGAATCCTTGTCTCGTATTCCAGGGATCACAATCGACCGTGATTTTGGTGAAGGTCAAGGGGTTACTATTCGTGGTGTTCAACCGGATCAAAACTTAACCTTAGTGAACGGCCAAGCAGTAGGGACAGCGCAATGGTTTGTATTGTCGGATGCAACGCGTAACTTTAACTTTGAGATTTTAGCGTCGGAAATGGTCGCTGGTCTTGAAGTATACAAATCGTCACAAGCAGATTTAGACGAAGGAGCCTTAGGCGGAACCGTTATTCTGCGCACACGCAAGCCTTTAGAGTTGGATGCGAATACTGCTCAAGTTTCGGTAGAAGCACAATACAATGATATCGCAGAAGAAACGGATCCTTCCCTTTCTGGCCTATACAGTTGGAAAAATGATGAAGGCACATTCGGTATTTTAGTGTCAGGTAGTTATCAGCAGCGTACAGTACATCGTGAAACAAACGAAGACTTTGGTTGGTTTGGTCCAAGCATTCCGCGTATCGATCCTTTAGTCGAAGCTCCTCAAGGCGCCAGTGAAAAAGGTGCGATTCCTTGGGGCATGGGCTCAGCTTTGTTCAAGCAAGACCGTAAACGTCAGGGTATAGATGTAACAGCACAATGGTTACCAACTGACGACCTCGACATCTCAGTGCACTATTTGTCATCAAAAATGGAAGCAGATAACGTCAACTCCAACCTAATAGGTATTCCATTTAGAGGCGTTGCTTACATGGGAACCGATACTAACTCGGGAACTGTCAGCAATAATATCGTTGAATCCTTGGCAGTAACAGGCTTGGCGCAACGTCCTGCTTGGGCGCGCCACATGGCCTATGACAATATCTTCCGAGATGGCTCTGAAATGTCGACTGAAATTTTGGATTTGGAAGGTAAATATACCTTAGAAAGCGGTGAACTACATTTCCAACTAGGTACCACTACGGGTGAAGGCACCAACCGAGACTTCTTTACTGAATTTTGGGTAACACCGGATGACGAACGCGCAAATTTTGATTTTTATAATCCTGGTGGAGCAAGTCCTTATATTGATTTCACTACCGCAAGTCCTTGGTTGGCTAACCCAGATGATGAAATGTGGTTAGGCGGTATTTTCGATCAAGCAAACCTTACCGAAGATGAAGAAAACTATCTGCAAATCGACTATTCGCATTTTGTAGAGTGGGGTGCGATTACTGAAATCAAGTCAGGCTTTAAAATTCGAGATAGAAGCTTTGGTCAACATAGATATCGTACTGATTTAGCTAACCTTGCGCCAACAGGTGATGGCAGTTTAGGGCCAGCAAGTGATTTTTGGACAGGTGATATGGTCCATGTTGAACATTCGCAAACCAACGGCGTTGCTGCTAGTTACTTCATGCCAGATAAAGATAGCATGTATAACGCCCTTTACGCTGTGTCCGAGTGTAATGATGCCAATGCAGCAAGTCTTTGTCGCACTACCGATGTATATTTAAAAGACGCATCATTTGATATTGAAGAAGATATCACTGCACTTTACGTGATGGCTAAATTCGACACAGAAGGGTTGCGAGGTAATTTAGGTTTACGTTACGTAGAAACAGATACAACTTCTATGGGTTTTGACTTAAATAGTGGTGATGCTGTTTCTTTTGACGGCGACTATAACGAATGGTTACCTAGCGCGAACATTGCCTATGATGTATCGGAAGACGTAGTTTTACGTTTCGCGGCGGCACGCGTTATTACGCGTCCTGCACCTTTCCAACTAGCGCCTGCAGTGAACCTAACCCCAGAAACCAGTTCTGGAACAGCGGGTAACCCAGCCCTTAACCCATTAACTGCAAATCAGTTTGAAGCGGGTGTGGAATGGTATTTTGATTCTTCTTCTTTGGCGTCGGTAACCTTGTTTAAGAAAGATATCAGCGACTTTATCTTTACTAAAACGGTTTCAAGAGAAATCAACGGCCAACAAATTAACCAGTTAAGCACGCCTGAAAATGGAGGTTCTACTTCGCTTGAAGGCTTTGAATTCCAGATTCAGCATGCATTTGAAAATGGTTTTGGTGGTTACTTTAACTATACCTACACTGAAATTGACGATGCAGAAATTGATGAAGCAGCTCCGGTACTGGATGATGCTGGAAATATCATTGGTGCAACTTTGGCGACTCGTACAGTGAGTTTCCCAAGAACTTCGAAAAATTCATATAATATTGGGGTTTATTACGAGAATGATGTGTACAGCGCTCGTTTAAATTACAACTATCGTTCTGAATATTTCCTTGCTCAAGCTGAAATTGGCGATACATACCGTGATGATCAATCACAGTTAGACGCGCAATTTAGCTGGCATTTCAACGATAACTTAACCTTCAAAGCCGAAGCCTTGAACCTTACAGATGAAATTTGGGAAAATTACTATGTAAGATCCAGCGACGGTGCTCGATTAGGCGGTACACAAAGTGCCAACGGTCGTAGAATCTTTGTGGGCGCTAGTTATAGCTTTTAATTAAAGTCAAAACAGGTAATGTGTAAACAAACGGCAGCTTATTGGCATTTCAATGAGCTGCTTTTTAACCACAACACCACAATTTTAAACATCTGTAGTGTAGTTTTCGTATCAAGCCTTTAGAAAAGACAAGTAAGGTTTCAATCTTGGCAACAATAGTAATCCTAAATTCAGACTAATTATTGAGAAATAATACAATGAGTAGCAAACATTTTTTCATAGGCGTTGATGGTGGTGGTAGTCGCTGTCGAGTTCGCTTAGAGTCTGACGACGGTAAATTACTGGCAAGCGCGGAAAGCGGCCCAGCCAATATAATGCGAAGCCTGGAAACGGCATGTAAATCTATAATGGATGCGACTGAACAAGCCATTAAGCTTTCTGGACAGAAAATGTCTAGCGAACAAATTGTACTTTGTGCTGGATTAGCAGGTGCCAATATTTCGTCTGCTAAAAAAGCGTTTTTAGATCAGCATTTACCTTTTCAAAAAGTGCAGTTAATCAGTGATCTTCATGCAGCTTGTGCAGGCGCTCATGCTGGAGAAAATGGTGCTGTTATCGTTTGCGGTACAGGCTCATCAGCAACCCGTTACCTTGATGGACAGTTTACCGATTATGGTGGCTATGGATTTCCTATTGGAGATAAAGCCAGCGGTGCTTGGTTAGGTTTACAAGCAATTCAATTTTGCCTACAGGCTTTCGATAATTTAAGGCCGAAAGAGGCAACTTTTCATGCAGTCTGTCGTCATCTTAATGCAACATCTGCAGAAGATATTGTACGTAAATGTGCAGATTTTAATTCCAATAATTATGCCGAGATCGTTTTGCCACTATTGCCTCTATTTGAGGAAAAAAACGCAGTGGTGACAGGATTTATAAATGAAGGGCTTGGATATATTCAACGTCTAGCTGACGAAGTATTAATTACTGAAGATATGCGTCTTTGTTTAATCGGTGGTTTAACTCAAATTTATCGTCCAATGTTAAGTAACGCTGTGCAGAAACGAATAAAAGACTGTCAGCTAAGCCCAGAACAAGGCGCTATTTTATTGGCCAAACAGACAGGAGATTTTTCATGACCAATAGCATTATGGCCAAAGAAGCTAGACAAGCTGGCAGCGCTATAGCAGGGCAACTAACGCACAACAAATCAGTGTGCGAGAAAATAGTAGCCAATATAAAAAACCGTCCCATCAATATGATAATGATGATAGCGCGAGGTTCTTCAGATCATGCTGGCGTATTTGCCAAGTACCTTTTTGAAGTTGAACTGGGTATTCCAGTGTGTGCAGCTGCGCCTTCAGTTTCCGGGGTGTTCAATAAACAATTAAAACTTTCCAATGCATTGGTGATTGTGATTTCTCAATCAGGCCGAAGCCCGGATATTTTAAGACAAGCCAAAGACGCCAAAGCCGGTGGAGCTTACACTGTGGCTTTAGTGAATGACGAATCTTCGCCATTGGCTCAATTATGTGATGAAGTTCTGCCTATTCGAGCAGGAGAAGAAAAAGCGGTTGCGGCAACAAAAAGCTATCTCGCCAGTTTATCTGCTCTTTTACAGCTTTGCGCCGTTTGGTCTGAAAATGACGATTTGCTTGCTTCTTTGGATAAATTACCAGCCGCTTTGAATACGGTTTGCGAGCAAACTCAGCAGTTACGCTTAGAGCATTTAACCGCCATGCACAACTGTATCGTATTAGGCCGAGCTTTTGGTTACGCCATAGCTCGAGAGGTCGCCTTGAAATTAAAAGAAGTGTTAGGCATTCATGCCGAGGCTTTTAGCAGCGCAGAGTTTATCCATGGTCCAGTGACATTGGCTGAAAAACCTTTATCTATTATCGATTTAGAAATTCAAGATGAATCCCATAGCTATCATCGTGCTATGATTGAAGATATTGGTCGACGTCGTGCAAAGCTGGTAAAACTTGCTAATGTGTCAAACGATTTTCACCCTAGAGTCTTGCCTTTGCTTTTAATGCAAAGGTTTTATTTAGATATAGAACAGGTTGCGGCAGATATGGGATTAAATCCAGATGCACCTCCTGGATTAAACAAAGTCACGGAGACGGTGTA
Organism: uncultured Glaciecola sp.; assembly: GCA_947496235.1. Classification (GTDB taxonomy): domain Bacteria; phylum Pseudomonadota; class Gammaproteobacteria; order Enterobacterales; family Alteromonadaceae; genus Glaciecola. The sequence goes on from CANMCE010000002.1 coordinate 187,751, forward strand.
AATGAAGCTTTGTGTTGAGCGCGCAATCACGCCAGCAGGAATTGTAAACAACGCGGCAATTTCAATCGAAAATGGAGTAATAACTCAGATTGAAGCATCGGTAGATCTACCCGTGCTTTCAGGCACTTTACTTCCTGGCTATGTAGATACGCAAGTCAACGGTGGTGGAGGTGTTTTGTTTAATCAACACCTCGATTATAAAAGTCTAGATGTTCTTGCTAAAGCGCATTTGCAATACGGTACCACATCGATGCTTCCGACGTTAATCACTGATTGTGAGCAGGTAATGGCGAAAGCAGCAGATGCAATCGCTGAAGCCATTGACGCCAATCACCCTACAATTGTTGGTGTGCATTATGAAGGTCCTTTTATAAATGAACTAAAACGTGGTGTACACGATAAACAGTTTATACGTACGCCTAAAGATTCTGAATTGGCAATATTAAGTCGTAAAGACTTAGGTAAAGTCTTGGTCACTGTTGCGCCGGACAATGTGCCCTTAAGTTTTATTCAAGAATTGGTTGCCGAAGGCGTAGTGGTTGCCCTTGGACACAGTAATGCTACCTATGAACAAACCCAAGCCGCGCTTGATGCTGGCGCCACAGGTTTTACCCATCTATACAATGCCATGTCTGCATTGCAATCACGAGCGCCGGGTATGGTTGGAGCGGCACTAAACAACACTTCTGCCTACTGTGGTTTAATCGTTGATCATCATCATGTGCATCCAAGCAGTGCCGCCTTAGCCATTAAAGCTAAAGGTGCAGAACATATAATGTTGGTTACAGATGCAATGGCCCACGTAGGTTGCGAACTTACCGAACTGGAATTTTTCGATACCGTAATTAAACGTGCGGACGGAAAACTAACTACTCCAGATGGAACCCTAGCTGGCTCCTGCTTAGATATGCACCTAGCGGTGGTAAACACTCACAAAGACTTAGGTTTTTCCCTTATTGATTGTAGCCGTATGGCGAGTCAAACGCCGGCTAAATTCATGTCACTTGAAAATAGTCTTGGTAGTATTGCTGTGGGTCAGAAAGCAAATCTGTTATTAGTCAATGACAAACTTGAGCTCGACACTATCTGGCTGAATGGTACGGAAGTGGCAAAGTAATCATTATTTTCAGATTAGAAATCTGAAAAAAGTCAAAATCATTAATGCCGTTCAAATAAGAGCGGCATTTTTTTGCATATAAAACTCTGATCATGCCAACAGTAGGTCATATTGAATTGTGTAGAGATTCACACTATTCTAACAATGAACGAAGTTTGTTTAAGGTTAAATAACTAAAAAACAACTTGCGAGGCACCATGGAAGAACAGCCAACCTCTCCAAATGAAGATTTAATTCAAAAAGCCTACTCAAAATACATCAAGGGCTATGAGCTTATGTTTGGATCTGACGATGACCAAATGCGAGCCATTGAATATTTTGAAGACGCCCAAGCTCTGTATAAAAAAGCCAACTCAAATGATTTCCTTATACCACTGCTCGAACATGGAAAGCTATTAGTCGAACAACGAAAATACCAAGAGGCTGAAACCAAATTCATAGCGTATTTGGAAGCTTCCCCCGACAGCGCTGAGGTTTACAATCAACTAGGATTTTGCCGAACGCAGCAAGGCGAAAATCGATACACCGAAGCCAAATACGATTATAAAAGATCTATAGAATTATATGAATTAGTGGATTCAAATGACAGACAGTATCCTTTAAAGAATTGTGCAGAGTTGCTTCGTAATATTGGGGAATTCCAAGAAGCGGAAAGTCTGTATCGACAAGGACTTAAATTTGGCGATATACCTATGCAAGCTTTTTTGCACAATGGTCTGGGTTTATGTCTCGAAAACCAAGGTGAACAGGGATTTGATGAAGCAATTGAAGAATATCGAATATCAAGTCAGCTATATGATTCATTAGCTTCACCCGACAGAGTCTATCCTTTAAAAAATTGTGCAGAGTTGCTTCGTAAAATTGGGGAATATCGAGAAGCAGAAAGTCTGTATCGAGAAGGACTTAAATTCGGCGATAAATCTATGCAGGCTTATTTGTATAATGGTTTAGGTATTTGTCTCCAAAACCAAGGAGATAGTAAGTTTGATGAGGCAATTGAAAATTATAAAATATCAAGTGAACTTTACGATTCATTAGCTTCAAGCGACAGAATATATCCTCTGAGGAATTGGGGAAATACTTTGAGGTTAAAAGGTGATTATAAAGCAGCTGAAGAAAAGTTACGTGAAGTTGTTACTATAGATGATACCTATGCTGATGCATTTAATACATTAGGTATATGTATAGAAAGGCAAGATGAGTCTCGGATCAAAGAAGCATTAGAATATTACAAAAAATCCACTGAGCTTTATACTGAGCAAGGTTTAAAAGATAAGAAATATTCTCTAAGGAATTGGGGGCTCGTATTAAGTTACTTAGGAGATTATCAAGCTGCAGAAGAGAAGTTCCGGGAAGCATTATCTGAAGATTCTACTTATGCAGACGTTTATAACGACATAGGCATTTGTTTTGAAGTCCAAGGAGAAGAGCATTTCGATGATGCGATAGAAGAATATAGAAAGTCTTGTCTCCAATATGATATCAACGGGCACAATGGCGATAAGCGGTACCCCTTACGCAATTTAGGCAATTTACTTCGAGTTCAAGGAGATTTAAAGGAAGCAGAAGAAGCTCTACTCGAAGCGATTAATGTAGATGAGACCTATGCTCAAGCCTATAATGATTTGGGACTATGCTTAGAAGAACAAGGCATTGAGCGTTTTGAGGAAGCGCAAGAATACTACGAAAAGTCTATACACTGGTACATAAAAACCCTTCCAGACCAAGCATTTTTTCCTTATGGTAATCTGGGAGTTTTACATGCAAAAAAAGGTGAGTATACAAGCGCGTTTGACTATTTCGAAAAAGCAGTAAAAGTGAACAATAGTTCGCCTTTTCCTTATCATAATCTTGCCCATTACCAATTTAAAATTGGAAAATATGAAGAGGGATGGAAGAATTGGCGTGCAGCAATTGCCAGATACAATGAAGCTAAGTCTGACAAAATAGATTATTACAGCTTATCTGACCAAAATACCCTAGCACAACTGATTACCATGCTAGACGCTGATTATGCTGGCGCTGAAGCTTTATATTTAGACGTTTTAGAACATGATAATACTAATCTAAATGCATTGTCTGGTTTGGCGCAACTATATTACGAATCCTTAAATTCAAATGCACCTGTACCAGCCGCTGGAATTGGTTTAGATTGTTATGTAAAGAAAACTATCGCTATATATAACGCAAGAATTACCAAAGACGACAATTGGAAGGATCAGATTGAATTAGCTGATTTCTATCTGAAAACGGGTGCATTTATAGACAGTGAAAAAGTGTTAGAAAAATGCAGATCCTATATATATGATTCTCCTGAAAAAAAGGTCGTTTTTAAAATCATTGAAGGCTTAATACACTTAAATTTAGAGCGCTATAAAAGGGCTAAAAATAGTTTTTCTGAAGCATTGAGATATGAACCTTCAAACATTGAAGCTAAAACTCACTTATCTGATGCACTTTTCAAAATGGAACGTTTTGAAGCTGCCGAATCCGAATATTTAAAATTGCTTCAACTAGCGCCTAATAATATTGATGCGTTAACAGGGTACGCCTCATTGTGTATTGAGTTAGCCGATAATGGCGAGGTAGATCGCTACTGCGTAGCAGAAGAGAATTTAACCAAAGCTATCAATGTTGGCTACAGTACTGAACGCGGATCTAAATTATTGAAAGATAGAGAGCTTTCAGAAGTATACTATTTGCGCGGTTATGCACGGGTTAGAATTTGTGAAACAGACTCATTTAGTGGCAATAATGTTTCTTTAGCAACAGCAGTAAAAGATTTTAAACAGTGTAAAAAGCACGACGATAAAAATTTCAAAGCTGATGCTGCGATCTACAAATTGAACAAAACACTTAATCAACAAATTAAATCCAAGCTTGTTGATACTCTCGGTCCTCTACTTATAAGTCTGCTATCTGTAATTGTATTTATACTTGCTCAAGTCGATTTTTTTGTTGCAGGAAGCATCGGGGCTGAACAGGGGAGCATACTATATCAATCTAGGCTTTCCCAAGAAGTCTATGTAGTGCTGACATTTTCCTCATTAATCTTTTTGACTGCAGGTATCTACCTACCCAATGTGCTTAAACTAAAAGTTGGAGGTATAGAACTAGAGAAAGGTGATGTGCAGCAGACCTCAATAAAAGCGATGAGTATAGGCATTACAAAGAGTTCGAGCATAGGGGCGGCAAAGAGCTAAATTATCCGTAATGAGCATAAAAATAGAGCCAAGTTTACTGAATGAGCAAAATAAGATTTCAGTATACTCGGCTACTAAGAAAATGTTATCTACGCCATGTAGGCTCCGCCACAAACAGGATTGTAAGTGCCCGTAATATGTGAACTTGCTTCACTTGCTAAATAGCTCAACCACGAGCGCCACCTGTCACAAGGGCATTACGTTGAGTCATTGAAATTCCTGTCTGTTTATTTATTCCAAAATATGGAAAGTAACTAATTGAATTGTCTTTAGTTTACATTGGTTGAAGGAACTGAAATGCAGAACCTGCTATAAGTTGGATCTTGGTCAATAAAATGGATAAATTTAACGAGCTTTATGTTTACCAAGAGACTTGGGAATAGAATTAGTCGAAGATAGTTTTTTAGGTTAGTGTATATGGGAATTATACAAATAACCTTATCGAAAAAAGAGTTATCAATGCGAAATTATTTAATCGTTTTATTATTTGCAACACTGTATTCAAGCGGAACTTTGGCCAAAGGTTTACCCGACCAAGAAATTGATAAGTGGTTTGAAACTGCTGTAACGCATGAGCATGTGCCTGGTATTACGGTCGCTGTTGGTGGCCCTGAAGGTGTTGTCTATGCTAAAGGCTTTGGATTTGCTGATTTAGAAAATTCATTACCCATGACCACTGAACACAAGGTTCGCATTGGAAGTGTATCCAAATTGATAGCGACTGCCGGTCTGATGCGACTGTATGACCAAGGCAAGGTAGATTTGGATAAACCTGTTATTGAATATGCGCCAGCCTGGTCACAAGATAAACCAGCGTTATCTCTACGACAACTTACATCACACACTGCGGGCATTCGTCATTATAAAGCTGGGGCAGATGAGTTTTTACTGAATAAAAACTTTACTAGCATTAATGAATCCCTAACTCTTTTTAAAGATGATCCCCTGCTATTCACTCCAGGCGAAAAATTTACCTATTCTACATTTGCATGGACTTTAGTAAGCGCGGCTATGGAAGGGGCGGATAACAAGCGCAATTTTACTCAGATCATTCAACAAGAAGTGTTTGAACCTCTAGGTTTAAAGGACACTAGCTTTGACGACCAATACGAAATTATCAGTCATCGAGCGCAACCTTACAGTGTCTATCAAGACAAATTGTTTAATTCTCCGCAAACGGATCACAGTTATAAATGGGCCGGTGGCGGGTTTATCTCAACGCCATCTGATGTGGTAAGGTTTGCAGTAGCACATCTGCAAAATGACTATTTAAAACCGGAAACGGTCAATCTCATGTTCACCCCCGCCAAGCTTAATAATGGCGACGGGGTTAATTTTGGTATTGGCTGGATGGTCGGCTTTAACAGCTATAAAAACCGCGACAGCTACAAGGACAATGAAGAAGTTCTCGCGATGATGGAATCAATGCCAAATGCGGTGATGCATTCAGGTGGCAGTATGGGCGGTATTACTATGTTGATCATGTGCACTGACCACAAGCGGGCTGTGACTGTTGTTAAAAATGTCAATGGTGATGATTCTGCAGATGTTTTTGCTTTGGCGTTAAAAACCTTACATGTGTTCCACAAAGAAGATAATTAACTAAGTAAGAGTATCGCGACAAAGGCCATGACTCAAATAAGGTGAGATGGAATCTGTTTCCGAGCAAATAGGCACCGAATTTAATGCTGTCGTAGGGTGGGGATACTTTAGTCATTACTTTACAGAAATTGACTATCAAAATGGCGTCTTCAATTTATACAAAACAAGTCCAGAGAGTACAGAAACATTAAGCGGGGTTCGATTTAACACAGATGCTGGACCGCTAATTTTCAGCGCTACGTTAAATAATAAAGAAGTGAACCTTATGTTGGATACTGGTTCTCCAGTATCGGTTTTTGATCCAAGCAAAGCAGATATATCAGCTGTAGATGATGTGCAATTTACCGTCAATAACCAAGTTGTTAAGGTAGCTAAATATGAACAAGACTTATCAGTACTTGCAGATTTGGGAGTAGTAGGTATTGTCGGTGGAGATTTTCTTGCTCAATATAAAGTGCTTATTGACCCAAAAAATAAGCGACTTTACTTACTATAAAAAGGCGACCTCCCAGGTCAGGGAACCTGTGGAAGTCGCTCTGAGGTAACAGATTTACTGATTAACTTTGGTGTTCATCATCGAAAATTTCTTCAATTTTCATGTTGAACACCCTGGCTGCTTTAAACGCTAAGGGTAAACTGGGATCAAATTTACCCTTTTCTATGGCATTAACGGTCTGGCGAGTGACATCTAAGGCTTCTGCTAAATCCGCTTGAGTCCAATCCCGTTCAGCTCGGAGTACTTTAAGTCTATTTTTCATTCGTACTTCCTAAAGCCAACAAAAACACTGACTAAGTAGCTAATGCCCATTACGAACAAAATATTGGCAGGATTAGGTGTCGATTCGATTAAACGAATACCTTCAAGTAATCCGTAAACCGCACCAAAAATCATACTGATTCCCAAGGATATGGCCATTGCATTCATGTGCACTCTTCGCTGTAACTCGTCCATTGCCATAAGGTGTGCTTTATTTGCCATGATCATTTTGTATCCACAGCTCAAGTTTACAAGAATGACAATTAAGGAAATGACCACTGAATAATCCCAGAGAAACTTAGGACCAAAGGCAAGTAACGCTAAGCTTAATACCCAAGATGCTGTCCAAATAAAAATAGTATGAGAGGATTTATTCAATCGTTGTGTCAGATTCGCATTTTCATGTTGCATTATTAACCTCACTTAAAATGTATAGTGTACTTTACTTTTTGTAAACTATACGCGCATCATTTAAAAAGTCAAGCATACTTTACATAAAATCGCTAAAGCTTGACATTATGCCAAGCAAGCTAGATTGTTTTGTGAGTTATTTCAGGGGGTATTAGGGGGCGATTTGTGAGAGTTTGGATTGTAACTCTAGAATTGTCTGTTCATCTGATGGAGAGCTTTCTTTATAAACTTCTAAGGCCCGTTGCCAGTATTGTTTTGCTAGTTCTGGTTGCTCTAGTGTCCAATATGTATCGCCAATATGGCTTGCGCTTAATGCAATTCGTCTGTCCGGGCCAGAAAAATGTGAATTTGCTATTTCATAGCTCTTCAAAAAAGTTTCCAGAGCCCGTTCGTATTGTTCTTGAGCAACATATACCTCACCTAAATTTAGATAAGCATCAGCTTTGTAGTAATCCGCATTTTCACCAATGTCATCGAATACTTTGATTGATTTATTGAAGTATTCAACGGCAATGTCTGAATCACCAGCTTGTTCATATATTTTTGCTTGAGAAGAAAGCGTAATACCCACGTAAGGGTGATTTGCGCCGACAGTGGCGACCAAAATATCGAATACTTTTTGACGTGCTTCAATGGCTTCTTCAAATCTTCCCAAAGCAGCCAATATAGAACTTTGATTACCCAAGCTTGCGGCTTCCTCAGGCGTGGGTTCTTCAAAATTATGCCGTATGACTTCAATGCTTTCTTGGGTGAGTGGTAAAGCCTCTTCATATCGCTCTAATTTGAAAAGATTCCGAGCTTGCTGATTAAGGGCTAAACCATACTCTAAATCGTTAGCGCCTTTTACTCGTTTAAATATCGGAAGCGCTATTTTCATATGTTCAGTGGCGGCTTGAAGATTATCTACTCTTCTTTCAAGGTGAGCCAATAAAGCATGAGCGTCTGCAATTTCTTTGGAGTCATTCGAGTATAATTGCTTGGTAACTTGCATGTGTTTTCGACCATCCTCTAGAGCAATTTGATTTTGCCTAAGTTCACTGTGAGTGGTGGCTTTGCTAGCTAGCGCTGAGCGTAGTAGCTCTAACATGTCTTCATTTCGAATACTGGTATCTTTTTGCGAAAACTCATGCTCTAGCAGTTCTATGGTCTGTTGGGCTTTTTCTATCGCGCTTTCATATTCACCCTGTTGCAGGAAAATATTGGCCCAATTTATCCATAAATTGGCTTGCATAATGACTTGAGGGCTTTCACTTTTGTCTACTAGCGCTTGGGCTTCACGTAGCAAACCTCGTGCTTGTTCAGTTTGGTTGAGGTTAACATTTGCAGACGCAATTGCGTTTAAAAGCCGCATTTTTACAGTATTGGTACTTTCCATATTTTTAATATCAGTGCCAGCTTTCTCTAGTAAATCTAACGCTGATAGTTTCTCACCTGAGTTCTCCATGGGATCGGCACTGTCAAAAATTGATAATAAGAAATCATTCATTGAACCTGATATTTGCGCTTCTTCCACTGCGGCTACACGCTGCTTTTCTAAAGCAATTGATTGCTTATATAAAGTGGCTGAAAATACGCCTAAAGAGATAACGATTAAAATGGTTAAAGCCGAAACAATTGCGTTGCGCTGTAAATAGCGTGTGAGGCGATACCCTATGGTCGGTTTCTTTGCGGCAACTGGATATCTCAAGAGGAAATTTTTCACGTCTTGGCGTAATTCGGTCACGGTTGTATAGCGTTGATTAGGCTCTTTGTTCATTGCCTTAATTACGATAGCGTCCAAATCCCCTTTAAGTTTGGAAACAAATTTAAAAGCTGCTGAGCTGAGATTGTCATTTTCAATTTTGCTAGGCGGCGTTAACGGTGAATGGCAAATGCGCTCGAGGGTTTTGTCTCTGCTTGATTTGCTATCGATAAAAGGAGGACATTCAGTTAATAGTTGGTATAACAATGTCCCTAGGCCATAAACATCAGTTGCGGTGGTAACAGTGTTTCCTTTTATCTGTTCAGGTGCGGCGCATTCTAAAGACAGTACCTTGTGATCAGGTGAACTTACTTCGGTAGTAGAATTATTAAGGATTCTGGCAATACCAAAATCCAAAATTTTCGCTCTTCCTTGGCTGTCGACAATTACATTGCTAGGCTTGATATCACGATGAATAATAAGATGTTGATGCGCATATTCAATTGCATCACAAACGTTCAAAAACAGTGTAAGCCTTGGTTCCAATGGGAGATTATGAGAACGACAATACTCAATTAAAGGTTGGCCTTCGATATATTCCATTACTAGATATGGAATGGGGTGCTCACTTTGATCATTTACAGTGCCGCCATCTAGTAAATTCGCGATATTGGGATGGTTCAAATCCGCGAGAATTTGGCGCTCTTGTTTAAATTGTTCCAGTAATTGTTCAGTTAAAAGATGTTTGTGGATTATTTTAATCGCCACAAGTTGACGAAACTCTGCGTCATCTCGCTCGCCTAAATAAACGGCTCCCATGCCGCCTTTACCTAAAAGTTTGGTAATTTTAAAGGCCCCAACGCGGCTCCCTGCTGGTAAATCAAAATTGCTATTAATCACATTTTCAACGCTTGAAACAACAGCATTGTTTACTTGCGTCATGCCATATTGGTCTTGCTCAAGCATTTGCTTGACCATGCTAATAATTTCTTGATCTTGGGTTTGCGAGAGTAGGAGTTTTTCTTGTTCTTGTTGCGGTAAGTCAGCAATTTTATAAAAAATATCCTTACTTAGTTGCCATTGCGCCTTATCCATTTAACACCTTGTCGTCAGATTTAATTAATGCGGGCTAGCGTCTTGTTGTATTTGCAGTTGCAACCAAGCTTTTGCTGCTCTAAATTCCCTTTCAACCGTTGAGGTTGAAATAGCCTCATATTCCGCAATTTCTTCGTTGGTTAAACCGCAAAATAAGCGTAATTCGAGCAAGCGAGCTCCTCGCTCATCTATGGTTTTGAAAGCATTGAGTAATTTATCCAACGTCAGAATATCTGTGCTTGTTGCATGATTATCTTGTCCAATGATATTTTCTTCGAATTCCACTTGGTCGAATTCTACCCCACGTTTGGAAGCGTTTTTTGCTCTAGCATGATCAACTAAAATGTGTCGCATTTGGCGAGCAGCAAGCGCAAAAAAATGGCGTCTATCTTGATAGCTAACATCGCCGACAACTAACTTAATGTAAGCTTCATTTATCAAAGCGGTTGGTTGAAGAGTATGGCTGTCAACTTCACCTTTCATATAGCGGCTGGCAAGAGAATGTAACTCTTGCCAAATCATGGGGGTCAGTTCTTTTTCCAGATTTTTCTTACCACCACTGTGAGACAGCAACAGTTGGGTAAAGTTTACCGCTTGATTCATTTTTTGCACCGCTTAAGCAAGAAGCATTGAACTCATTAGACTGCCTAAAAATTCATCATAACATCTTGTTTGATGGACAGTAAATGAATAAAAAGTTTAGGGAGTTAGCGACTATTCTACCTAGTTTGTAGAGAACAATAGATAAAATACATGTTATTCAGACTTCCCCATAAAGTCAAAATCGCGGAGAATAACCATCTTCAATTATTGGGGTGTTATTGACCAGCCCCGCATGCTTACAAATGGAAAGACTTATGCCTAAGGCAAGTGAAATTAAAAAGAACAACACTATCGTATTTAACGGTAAAACCTGCATTGTTAGAGATATCGAACGCTCAGTTCCCCAAGGACGAGCAGGAGGCAGTATATATCGCATGCGTATGTATGACGTAGTTAGCGGTGCAAAATTTGATGAAACCTTTAAAGATTCTGACATGCTAGAAATGGCTGATTTGGTTAGACGCCCAGCTATGTTCTCCTATATTGACGGCGATGATTATGTGTTTTTAGATAAAGAAGACTACACGCCTTATCACTTGAACAAAGACAGCATTGCGGAAGAAATTTTATTTTTTAATGAAGAGACAGACGGTATTCAGGTGTTGATAGTGAGTGATTCTCCTGTGGCGCTAGACTTGCCAATAAGTGTAGAACTTGAGGTTGTTGAAACTGATCCCTCTATTAAAGGCGCTTCAGCAACATCTCGCACCAAGCCAGCCACCTTATCAACAGGGCTAGTTGTGCAAGTACCAGAATATATCAGCACAGGTGAATGGATAAAAATTAATATCGAAGAACGCAAATTCCAAAGCCGCGGAGAAAACACTAAAAAATAGTGCCCCACTTCAACGTTGGAACCGTAGACTAATAAAGGAGCCGTAGTTCATTATTTCTCCGCGATTTGATAAGACCTCTGGAAAATTCCTGAAATAATGAACTACGGCTCCATTTTTCTACTACATTATTTAAACTACGACTTCATTTGTAGGAGGAGATATGAAAACAGGGAAATTTAATAATACTTTAGCGCTGGTGAGTGGTTCTATAGTTTTCATACTCTATTTGTTCACCTTTGTTATGTTAACCGAATCTCGGTGGAGATTTCTGGGGAACTACTCCGAAACTGTTTTTACCTTTATCATTCCAATGGTGTATCTGCTTATAGGAATAGTATTGGTTTTTTGGCTGATATCGTTTTGCGTCAGTATAGTCAGACTCATAGGCGAAAGTTCTCCGCTCCAAGACCAAAGTGAGGTAAATAAGACCCTACAGAACAATTTGATTCGACATCTAAGAGTCATTGGTATTTCTTTGATGTTTATCTTCGCACTAGAAATTTTAAATGATGAAGTCGAAGAAGAAATTTCTTTTGTAATGCTGCTAACGCTCGCCACCTTAATTCCTATTTTAATCGGTATTTTTGATACTGTATTACCGAGCGTAAACAATATATTTCTTCCACGATGGACGTTTGCAGGATGGTTTTCAGTCATAGGGTTTGGCGTATTGCTAGCCATTCCATTTTCCGATATTCAACAAGCGACGCAATTTGCATCCACATTTTTTACTGAAACTTGGAAACTAGTCTCAGGAAGCGAAGAAGCATTAAAGGCTGAATATGTTTTAGTCTCGGTGATCTACCTATTTTTAACTTTCTATTATCTGTACAAAATAATCGTGCAATGGAAAAAAATTCGTGGCGATATCTACACGCTATATCGAAAGCTACGATATTTAGGTTCGAAACACATCAGAAAACAACAAGACAGTTCAGAATCATAAATAATGGAGCCGTAGTTCAAACAATGGAGCCGTAGTTCATTCTTTCTAAAATGTATCTTGATTCTGCTATCCCCGGCTAAGAAAGAATGAACTACGGCTCCATTGTTTGAACTACGGCTCCATTGTTTTTAAGCTCGCCACCCTACTAAATGACTCCAAGTAAACTCTTCAAACTTTTTTGACGGGTTTTCCCTACGCTTTGCGCTTTACCTTATTAAGGCAAAAATTTTATCCCATTGGAGGTAGTCAATGGCATTTGGTAAACAAGCCAAAAAAGCATATCTACTTTTTCCATGGAGTTGGAGAACACAATGAAACAGATATTTCCCAGTCACCTGTCGCGAGTAGGCGCGGCGGTACTTTCTGGCTTACTAGTCATTACCCCTAGCGTATTGGCGGAAGATAAAACACCAGCAGATAACTCTGATTTAATCGATCAACAATCTTTTTTAATCGGCGCGCTCGATACAGCAATTGTTGCTGGCTTCGTGCCTTTTGAACCAGTAAGCAAACCAGCGGAATTATTGGATCTCTCTACTAACTTAACATTAAAAGCAGTTGCGCCAGCACTTTATATTCCCAATGACTTAACTTTACTGCCAGACGCAAGTATTACCGACGATCTAGACACCTATGGCAAGGATTGCTACCGAAATTTCCATCTTCCGCAGAATTTTACAAAAGAAGGTGATACCTACACTTATGATTACGAAAACTGGTTTGGTTTTTGGGACATTATTCCGCTACCTGGCGACAACGAATGGTTTGATTTTGGAACCCCTGAGGTTCGCCACGCGAATACAGGTGTAAAACTTTCGATGACATTGTACGGTGATGTCAACGATTTACCGGATCTAATTACCTTAAGAGAAGGGCGCTACGACGTTAAATGGCGAGCTACCAGTCACTTATCACCCTTTTGGGATATCGCTCTTCCCGTTGCGCTAATTTGGCCAAACCTATCGGTCGAAACCCGTTATGGCGCTTCTGTCACAATGAAAGCGGCAGGGAAAAGTTCAAAAGCGGCCCGTGGATTTCGCTATTATTTGCAAAAATCAGCTAAGTCCATTGCTGAAGCCGCTTCTATTTCATTCGCCGACTATGTAGTGAACAATGAACTAGGTGTCTACGATGACAACTTTATCATTGGTATGCTGACTGACACTATACCAACCCATTCGAATGCGGCTACCCAAACCATTACGATTCTTGATATTCATACGCCGCAAATATCTACTTCACAGCAAAGCGTAGTGGCAGAAGCGCGTAACTTTGGCGGTTCCTATTTCGAAAGTATTGAATCAGATTTAATCGACACCCTAACTTATGCAGATCCTTGTAAGCGCCCTGTGACCTTAACCAACAACGCACCAGAATTTTTGCCTATTGGCGAAAATATTGAAATTACCTGGACCGTGAGTGACGGTGGAATATATGCTCCTAATGTTGCGCCGACCATGTCGATTACTCAAACAGTCAGAGTAGAGGATACCCAAGGGCCTATACTTGTTCCGCCTGCGGGATTCTCCCAATATGCAGAAGCACCTGTGGATACCAGTGATCAGAACTTTAACGCTGGTGTTCCACTGGTGGCAGATTTAGCTAACCCTAATCCGGTAGTAAGTAGTAACTTACCAGATACCTTGGCGTTAAACCGACGATATGTGGTGAATTACAGTGCCGTTGATGCAACAGGTAATGTCACGGCCGCTGACGAAAACAATCCTGATGCATATTCACAAATAATCACGATTAAAAGTCCTGGCACTAACACGGCTCCTTCAGCGACTGCCCAACAAGCCTCAACCAACACCTCTGTGCCAGTGGCGATAACCTTAACGGGTATGGATAACGATATTTTGGATGGCATACCAGATCCATTGGCTTTTGGGATAGTTGATAGACCTGCTAATGGTGAGTTTGTCGCGCCCCTATATCCTTACTTTATCGAAGATTATCGACTGCAACCTGAAATCCCTATTAATGGTGATATCAGCTATGAGACCTTAGCATGTCCAAGCGACCCTATGGATGGTAAAACGTTAGAGGCAAGTTTAGCGCTGCTACATTACCAGTATCAAGATGAGTACATGGAAAAGTGCTATTGCGACGGCACAGGTGGCGACAAGCAAATTCCCGGTGACTTTATTTTCAACCCTCAGTTTATGCATATCACCGACGATGGCATCTTGTATGTCACTGATCAGCGTTGGGGTTGTTATGATGGTAATCATGATGCCCGCCGAGGCAATCGAATTGCTAAATTCAAAGATGACGAATTACTGGCGGAAAATACCAATATCCCAAGCAATTTGGATATTTTCCAAATGGATAAAGAGCAACGTATTTGGTATCGCTATTTAACCGGTGGTGGCGATAAAGAGCTCTTTATTAATGGCTTAAACGCCAATCTTCAGCCCATTACCACTAGTCCTGCAGGTGCAAAATATAGTCGCGCCACGTTAAAAATGAGCGAAGACGGTTTAGAATTTGATGCAGGTAATTTGGTCCGAACCCATGTAGACAGCGAAAGAGGTGTTGTTTATGTCAACGACAAACACCGTATTTACATGTTTGATGCGCAAGATCCTGAACGCTTTTTAGGGGCAGCCAAAAATGAAGAGCGATTCTTAGAAAATTGTTTGTCAGCTGGCGCGGGTTCGCGAGATGGTTATTGGATGGTAACTGATACCCAAGGTAGCTTGTATCAAATCTGTTCTACTGAAATCCATAAAATCGGACCGCCTCAGATGATTGATGGCGAGCTACACATCGGCGAATACATCGGCTGGATGGGTAAGTGTACGGGCAACAAACAACACCCAGAAACCGGAGTTCCTTATAACTACTGTGATGTTGATAATCAAGTCTCAAAAGGCTTCCAATGTACAGATGAAACCTGCGAAAGGCCAACAGACAACTTAGACTTACACGGCGCTAATCCTGGCCAATTTAGTTTTGCTCGTCATTTGGATATAGATCCTAACGATGTGCTCTACATTGTAGACAGCGGCAACCAACGTATACAACGATTTTCAGCAGACGGTACTTTTGCTGGCGAAGCTAAATCAACCGGTGAGGGCGTTACTCAAGACGGCAGTTTTGTATTAGGTAACATGGGCAGTCCAGAAAATGTCTCGGTTAACAGTACCGAGTTTCATGTGTTAGAGGCAGATCCACAAAATGCTGACTACTTCTTACATATTTTTAAAACGCTACCCTTTTACGATATTACGACTGATAGCGCAAAAGTTGATTATGTTTCTGATATCAATTTCCAAGGCACAGACACTTTTACTTATTTGGTCGATGATGGCATTGATTTAAGCGATGTAGCTACCGTTAGTGTCGATGTGTCAAGGGCTTACCGAGCACCTGAAAATCTGCGCGTAGAATGTTTCAATGATAGTAATTTTACAATACCAACAGCTTGTGACAAAACAAGTGAAGCAGGTTCGATCTGGGTACGCTTTTTCGCAGATGATAAAGATGGCTTTATTGGTTACGGCGGTTTAGATCAGTTAACGTTCGAGATTACTCAAGCACCAGAAAATACCACTCTCACGCTACTTGATACTCAAGTTGACCGTGCTGATTATCGACTCGATGCATCAACAGACTTCTTTGGAATTGATACCTTTAGCTTTAGAGCAACCGATGGTGATAAATATTCAGAAGTATTCATCTTAGAATATGAGGTTGAACCTACAGCAGATCTATTAGAGTTCACTCTGCCACATGATGAAGAAATTCGTGTTGCACGGGGTTTTTCTCAAGCTTATGTGTTTGAATTTAACGACCCTGATAGGGAATCATCAGCGCAACCTCGGGCAGATGAAGTCATTTTTGGTGATGGTACCTCTTCAAAAAGAACCGAAGGTTGGCAGAATATTGGTGTTTACGACGATGATGACGAACCCGTTGATCCGCAAACCAACACCTTACCCGGTCAAGGTATAGTCTCAGTGGCCAGAGCCTTTGATCAAGACTCTGCGGGAATAAGTTTGTGTATTACTGACTTTTCCGCCTATGACATGCCTGATCCAACAGAATTGTTATGTCAAACAACGCCACCAATAAAAGCCATTTCAGTTACTCAAGTCATTTTGAGCAACGAATCGCAAGATATTGCAGAGCCAGCCGCAGATTTCGATTTGAATATGCTAGTGGTAAACCAAAAACCTTCAACTTGGGCAGGATATACGGCAGAAAATAATCTCGTAAGTTTTGATTTGCCTGACGGCGTTGAAATGACGCAAAGAGACAACCGATGTGTTCGTGCTGGCAAACAAGTGACTTGTGTACTAGGTAATTTGGCGGTTGAAGAAGAAAAATTATTAGAGTTTAAAGTTCGCTTCGACCCTCAAGTAGGCCAAGATGAAAAACATTTCACCTTTGAAGTACAACATTCTGATGCTGGGCCAAGTTTAGAATCGTCTAGAACAGTTAAGATGACAGTATCCATGGCAGATGACGACGATGATGGCACTATTAACTACCTAGACGCCTTTCCCAATAATCCAGTTTATGCCAATGATACCGATGGAGATGGTATAGCCGATGAATGGGAAACCGAATACGGACTTAACCCCAATGATGGCAGCGATGCCAACCTCGACAGTGATGGAGACGGAGCGACTAACCTAACAGAGTTTCAGAACCGCACCGCGCCTTTGATTGCCGATGCCGCTCATGCTGCTGCGCGTATTACCTCAGCTGCGGCAAATATTAATCGGGAATATTCAGGTTATCTTGGCTCTAATATAGCGGCAGGTGATTTTAATGGCGATGGCTACATGGACGTAGTGGCTTCGGCACCTAATTCCAGCAATTTGGATGGCGGTTTTGGATATGTACTAGTGCAATACGGTAGCGAATCAGGATTAACCAACACCACCGAAGTATTGATGATAGAGTATGGTTTTATTCGAGAAAACCTTGCTGCAGGCGACATTAATAACGATGGCATTGATGATATTGTCACTCAATCCTATTTACATGTTAATGTGTTTTTAGGCACTGAAAACGGGTTTTTATCTCCCTTTGAAATAGAAAGCCAAGGCAATGTGGCTACCTATGGAACCTCATTAGCTATAGCTGATATAGATGGCGACGAGCTGAATGACTTGTTGGTTGGATCACTTTTTTACAGCAACAATGGTGTTGATACATCAGGTGCTGTGCATGTTTACCTAGGGCGCACTGATTTCTGGCGAGACGCGAATCCAGTGCCAACAGAAACCCTATCCATAACTGATTCGGATCAGTCAGGCGCAAGCATGGTAGTCGCAGATATTGATGGCGATGACATCTTAGATATCATCGTTGGTGCACCCAATATGAATAGCGGCCGCGTTGATATTTATTTAGGTGGAAATATTGACTGGTCGCAAAGCACTGAAGGCACTGATGATTTTATTTTGTCTGACATTACGCTCTATGGTGAAGCTGAATCTGATTACTTTGGCTATAGCCTATCCAGCGGACAGGATGTGGATGGAGATGGCATTGCAGATTTGGTCATTGGCGCATATCGTCATCTTGGCAAAGGCGCGGTTTATTTATATCAAAGTAGCGATAATCCTTGGTCTGGGGCGCAAAACCCAGTAGCAAGTTATGTGCTCTACGGTGATCAGGAGGCTGAGCAGTTTGGTCTCGCGGTTGAATTAATGCCAAATATGGCGTTTACAGACCAGCCCTCGTTATTGGTGGGTTCAAGCCAGTTTAATGCGCCAACAGATGAAGCACCGGATACTGAAAATCATGGCAAAGTGACCTTATATTCCGATGCGCTTTTAGCAAACGCCTATCACAGTTGGACAGGAGAAGAACAGTCGCATTTTGGTTATGCTATTGCTTATCTTGGAGATTTAAATGCAGACCAACAGGCAGATTTTGGTGTTGGTGCGCCTTATCTGTTTGGTGGCGGACAGGGTGATGTCTTTATCTATTATGGCGGCGCCACTGGTCAGCAATTAGATTCTGACTTCGATAATATCGCAGATGGCTTTGATAATTGTCCAAGTGTTGTGAATACCGATCAAGCGGATATGGATGGCGACGGCATTGGTGATCTTTGTGATAGTACCGATGACACCGATAGTGACAATGATGGCGTGCCCGACATAGAAGATGCCTTCCCTAACGATCCAAATGAGTGGATTGATACGGATGGTGATGGTATTGGAAACAATGGGGATACAGATGATGATGGAGACGGTGTTAGCGATTCTGAAGACGCATTTCCTTTAGATCCTGCCGAATCAGTTGATACCGACGGCGATGGTATTGGTAACAATGCTGACACCGATGATGACAACGACGGTGTGCCAGATGCTCAAGATGCCTATCCATTAGATCCCAACAGGTCTGAACAACCCGCGCCACCGACGCCAGCACCGCCCTCGGGTGGAAATGGTGGCAGTGAAAGTGGCGGTGGTTCCACAAGCATTGTTTGGTTTATGTTATTACTGGTTAGTATCTACCTTAGACGCAGTGTAACTAAGTAATTGCTAGCAGCGCGAGACAGCCCCGCGAAAGCGGGGACTTCTCCAAATTCACCTAAATTCTCCTGCGTACACTTGAAAGAATATAACCAACGGATATAAACAAAACAGCCCCTAAAGAAAAGGCAATTGTTTTTAAATATTCTGGGGCATAGCCATCAAATTTAAAGTTAGATAGGCGGGATTCTTGGTGCATAGTGTTCCACCATTCGGGAGACTGGTGTGATAAAAATAAGACGATTGCTGCGACCGCAACTAAAAGTAGATAAATAAAGTAAAGTTTTGGGTTATTTAACACTTTTGTAGTGCCAACGTATATTCCAAAACACACAACAAGAAATAATACTGTAAATCCTGATCTAGCGTCCCATACCCAGAAATCTCCCCATACTGGAACAGCCCATATAGCCCCTGTTAATAGAGTCATTAGAGTTAAAAATACTATGCAAGCGGCCATTGCTCGGAAAAATAGGAGAAGCAAGGTATTTGCTGAACCGAATTTCTTAAAGCTAATGAAGGCTAGTATGAAAAACAATATGCCTGCTGAAAATGCCGCTGCAACATGAGGAAAAAGCCACCTGACATAAACACCCATTTGGTAGTCTAACGGTACTACATAAAATATTTGATATGCGGCGATTATCGCTAGCATTAACCCAGTAGAAACTAGCGCCAAAGGCACGCCTAAGGTGTTTAATCTAAAAGTATCGAAACTATTCATTCATTTTTATTATTGGTTTTAGCCAAAAAATAAGTCAAACCTACACTAGATATTTTGAGATTAACTCTATGGTTTTGCGTTTACAACTTTAGACTCGGCGGCGACAACTTTGCGTTTTGCCTTGAGTGTTAACACTCCCGCCAAAACCAAAACCATACCAATGATCTGTAACATGGTGATGGGTTCATCTAAGATCAACCAGCCAAAAATTATCGTAAGCGCTGGACCAATTGTACTTATTAGCACGACTCTGGCTGCACCAATATACTTTATAGCACTGGATTGTAAAAACACTGGAAGCACAGTAGAGAACAGCGCCATCATAAAACAAAGCGTGTATATCTCCATGGGTTGCACTAAATTCGAAACCGGTAATTGAATAAAAAAGTGTAATTCAACAGCCAGTATAGATACCAACATGGCCAGTACTGAAAACTGCTTAGATCCCAGTTTTTTAATCATAGGTTCGGAAAATGCTTGGTAAAAAGCGTAACTAATTGCTGAGCCTGCGATTAAGAAAATTCCCCAAATAATCTCCTGATTGTTCTCGTTCACGGACAAATCGCTTATACAGGCAAAAAGTACGCCCAGTGTTGTAAGTAGAATAGGGGGAATCAATCGTTTTTCAAACGATTGACCAAGAAAAATTACCCCCATGAAAATAGTCAGAATGGGGTAAGAAAACAAAATGATCCTTTCTAAACCAGCGGAAATATACTCTAGCCCCATGAAATCCAATATGGATGCTGCGTAATACCCTGCCACTCCTAAACAACTAAGTAGAAATACTTCTTTGAAACTCAGTCGGTGGAAACTTTTCAAGCCATGTAAGCTAATCAATAAGAAAAATGGCAGAGCAAAAATCATACGCAGACTTAATAGCGTAATAGGTTCAATGGGAGCTATCATGTAGGCTTGCTTAACAAATATAGCTTTTAACGAAAAGCCCGTCGCTGATAATACGGCAAGTAAAACGCCTAGTTGAGTAAGGTTATATCGAGATTTCACAATTTACTTCATATTTCCAAATCTAAGGATTCATTAGCACAAAAGATCAGCGTTTTATTATTGTCGCAAAATCTCAAGGGTACGATTGTATTGAATTTCAAACAGCCCCCAATGCTGATAGTCACTGAAGTTTGCTGTGTTCGCAAACTGTACCATGACAGTGTCTATATCAGGATGATAACGGGCAATACTTTGATAGCCTGGCATAAGACCGGTGTGACCATAAAAATATAACTCAGAATAAATAGCCTGTTCTTTTTCGTCAGTAAAAATAGAGCCGTCGTTTAATGCTCGAATAAATTTGCCTACATCTTCGGCGGTGCCTATCATTGCCGTTAGTTCAGTGCCGTAATCCGACATTTTTATATCATGCTCGATTCCCACATAGTAACCGCTCATGACCTTATCAGTGTCAACTTCCGATAATGAGCCATAAGTGTTGTGTAACTCATTAGGCACTAAAATCGCCTGTTTGATATACTCAAATTTAGCCATACCAGTGGTTTTTTCAATCAACATTGAAAGTAATAGATAATTGGTATTGGAATACTCAAACTCTTGATTGGGCGGAAAATTGGCAGCTTTATCCAGAATCAATGCAAGGGCTTCTTGTTGGGTTATCGGAGGTTTTACCCAAAAGTTTTCTACGTCGGTGATGTTGGGTATACCAGAGCGATGCTGAACCAACATGCGCAGTGTGATTTCTTCTGCATTCTCAATTCTCCCCACTAAGTTTGGAAACAACTGAGCTAAACTTGCATCCAAAGAAAGCTGATTATTGCTCACTAGTTTAGTGATAGCGAGCGCGTCATATAACTTACTAATACTTGCCAACTTAAATAAAGCATGCGGATTTGCTGGAATTTTTTTATCTCGATCATGCCAACCTGCGCTATAAAAAGCGGGTGGTTCACCGGCTCGATCTATGTACAGAATAATGCCATCAAAACCTCGTTCAGTCCCTTGTTTAACATATTCTTCAATAGTATCAGGTAGCGGCATTAAATTAGCAAAAACTAAGCGCCAAGGTGGAAAAACAATAGTGCAGACAACGCCTATTATTAAGGCTGTAATGCGAGCGACAAATATGAATCTTTGACGTTTACTTTGATTTGTCGTTTGTGCCGGTTTCATGGGCCTTTCCCTAGGGTATTTTGACGCGCGCAATCTCAAATATTGTGCCTGAGATATTACCACAAGACCTAAAATTAAAATAATTAAGTACATGTTTTCATACAATTAGCATAGCGGGCATACCCTTCTTCGGCTAATATTATTAGATAATCCAAAACTATTTTGGCATCCATTAGGGAAAATATAGGTTTTACATGCCCAGCGACTCGCAAGAATCCGTTTTTACAAATTCAGTAAAAAATCTTTTAAGAGATTTTCACGATCCCTCTGACGCTGAAGATTCTGCCATAGGCGTTGCATTGGCATACTTCAATGAGTTAGAAGGTGAATCCAAAGCTAAAATGTCGAACGAAGCGAATACGGGGGAAGGTGAAAAGCTTCGCATCGCTCGCTTGGCAAATATTATTTATATTGCCACTCAACTACTAAAATTAACCGAAGGTAAAAATTGGAAAGAAACACAGGTCCAATCCTCTAGATTGTTAGGCACATTATTTCTGCTTAGTTCTTATGATGGGCCAAAGGCGCGTCGCTTACATCAAAGAATGAAACCTATTTACAAAGCCGTTTTATCTGTAAGATTACTTGATGGCTTACTAGCAAAAGATAAAATTACACATCCGTATATTTTGAAGCACTTTGATTCCAAACAGCGGTATTTTTCGCCTGAAACTGAATATACCGAGTTTCAGCAATTTGTGGTGCTGCCCATGATTATTGCGAATCTGATTCAAGACGTCGGCTTATTTCATCCCAAATGTCGCGAGATTTTATATGGAAAGTCAGGTGACCAAGATGAATTTAGAGTGTTGGATAAAGAAGATCGCATATTGCTGCTACGCCTAAACTATAAAGCCACTATGGATTACTTGACCAAAGGGCTTGGAAAAGAAAAATATATAGGTAACTCTAAACAAGAACGAATAGTCTTTAATCAGCAGCAAGACGAGCAAATGGAATTTATGGAAGATTTGCTCAAAGGGGCGTTATCTCCTAAAGATGGAGTAGGAAATTTAATAAAGATACCTCAGGTTTATACCTCGGTAGTGTTATCAACAAAAGCAAAAATGGATTTGATGGATCTACCCAAAGCCATTTTTCTTATTGATCAGTTAGCAAAATCAGGCAGCGTAGATGCTGAGGCGGCAAAAACCTTTATCAAAATTGTAGGGCAATTCCCTCAAGGCTTTGGCGTTGTGTATTGTCAACCTGATCACGCGGATAATCCCCCTGATAAATATGAATACGCAATAGTCAATCAACTAAATCCAGAAAAATTGCGGGAACCCTTGTGTCGAGCGGTGACACGTAGTCTTCAATTTACCAGTTCAGGCACTAATTTAGTGGTAACAACAGATGCGAATTTGTATTTTCCAAGTGCTAGAGATTTGCTATCTAAAATCAGTAAAGAACGTTTAGAGGAGATTCTTAGCCTCCTTTACAAAGAATCAAAACATGGTGGAGAGCGGGAATTATTGCCTCATTGTTGGAATGTTTATGACTTTTTTAGTGAAAAACGATTTCAGAATCTTTGGAATAAAAGCACCACAAAAACGGTTTGACTCTTCTTAACGATAATCACGTTTTAAGGCCGAATGGCCCGATTTCATTTAAAGTAGAAAATAAACTTTTATCCAACACCATGTGAATTCGGATGAGAAGTATGTATCGCAAGAGGCTCGAATATTTGAGCTCCCTAACTTTTAAGACATCTACATTTGTATTTTCGTTTTTGGTGATATTATAATCAATTGATAACGATATGATTTGTATATCAGTGCGTGCTGTTTTAACTGATAAGGTATGATATAGAAGGGAATCTAGCGATGTCACCAGTAAATGAAAGCCCTCAAATATTTGATGTTTTTATCAGCCATGCGTCTGAAAATCGAAAAGAAGCCATTGCGCTTTGCCAATATTTAGAAAACCAAGGCTTATCCTGTTGGATTGCCCCTCGAAATGTTCGCGTAGGTCGTGATTACAGTGAAGAAATCATTGAAGGAGTAATCAATTCGAAAAGCTTGATTCTACTGTTATCTGAACACGTAGAATCATCAAACTTCGTTAAACGAGAAGTGGAACGAGCCACGTCTTATCGACGAAAAGTATTTACTATTCGGTTACAAGATGTCCAAGTCCCTAAGTCGATAGAGTTATTTTTAGGTTTACCTCATTGGGTTGACCAATGGAGTTCAGATTACCCAGAAAGGCTTAAAGGCATAGTCGCCGAAATTACCAATACGCAAGTTTCTTCGGCTCAAATTAAAGGGCCTAGTGCAGCAACACGCTTGTTACGCTTTTCAACGAAAAATGCGATTGGACTTGTGTCCGCAATTATCTTAGTAAGCTTCGCAATCTATTTCTTCAGTCAACGCCAAGCAATGCCCCCACCACCAGAAATAGTTACTCGTTACAGTCAAATAGAAAGAAAAGATTTTTCTGTTTCTGTCAATCAATCTTTTGCCAATGGACCCATTATCATTACTGTAAAAGCCAATCTTTTAACATTCAGTCCCAGTCCTGAGTTAATGCAAGAACAAGTTAGATTTAAATATTCTCTGGACAATGGGCATAATGGAGAAGAGATCAGTAATCTGGCATTAGTACAAATTAAAGTGCCTGCATCTTCATCCCCTGCAAGTAATTTACGCCTGACCATTGAGGATCTTGGCCGACAAAAACAGACTGAAACTTTGGAATTTAACCTACCTCAGTTAAAAGAAATGATGGAATCTTCAAATTCAGAAGCACAGGCAAAAGCCCAACAATTGTTAGAAAAAGGATTAAAATGTACTTCATCAATTTCTAATGTGCCCGCTTTTCCCATCTGTTATTTCGGTGGGATTGGCCAAGAGAAGCAGTTATCCGAATTACAAACTTCTATCCAAAAAATTACCTTTGGATCATCACCTGAAAAAATGTCAGATTGGGTATCCTTATCCCCCCTAAGTACACAAGGGCAAGTAAGCGCAATAATTGATAGGCGGCAAAAATTTTCAATCATGATACCTATTACAAACTCAAACACTTATTACCAAGTACATTTTACTAATGACGAAACAGGGAATATTCACCTGCTTCCGCAAAAAAATAGTACGCTTCGAGCTGTTCAATTGAACTCAGATGATCCTAAAGCGCCAGCTCTTTTTTTAGCGAATGACTTTTCCCAGCAAAATAAATTATTAGTCCCGCTAATAGCCTCAGATACTCAAAAAGTTAGTTGGAGTATTTATGCTGGGGTTAATAGAAAAATGCAGAATTCACAGGGTTGGTTTTTTGCAACCAATATTAAACCGTCAGAGTTACGAAGCATTAAGCAAATCACATTGAATGTGACAGGTAAAAATGGGCAATCAAAGAGCTTTCAATATCAATTAGATTTAAGCGTAATTGAACAACAAGCTTCTTTAACAAAATATAAGAAGTTGCACGATAGAATAGTTACTTGTGGAGTAAATGGTTGTTATTTTACCCAATTTGAAGGCGTTGCCAGTAAAGGCATAATAAAAGATGTATTAATTGGGCTAGATGCTAATAATATGCTTTCTATTCATGAAGATTTTACGTCATTTCAAAATACTATGGAAGAGCGACGCCAAAAGGTTTTAGCAAAGGAACGCGCAAACAATACCGAAGAGTCTGAAAGCAGTTTAAGCTTCGGTACGCCCGTGCGTATTAGTGGTCCCACATTGGTTGAACGTTTAAGCGAGCCCTCTGCCATTAAGGTTAATAAAAATTGGCAGAATAAAAGCACCACCGAAATTTTGCGGTACTCATGGCCAGTGGGCCCAATTTTTGTACAACTGGTTTGGCTTGATGGGACGAGGTCGGAAATAATAGTATTTCAAATACCATTAAAATAGAAAATCACTTATCTTATGGGAAGTAAAAAATAATCTAAGTGCCCGTATGTCCCCGAGAGATAACTTTACTCTCAAAAGATTTGTGAGGGATTCCAAATGCGGCAACAATGACAAGGGGATATCTTGCATAGCTTATTGTCTAACGATAACGTATTCTCTATTTTTGTAAGTTACTATCGGCGGTTGCCGGTTTGCTTCAAAATACTCATACCCTTGCTGCAGGTTTTTCCAAAAACTAAACCATTGATGCTCTTTGTAATCATTCAGCTTTTCTTCAACACTTTCAATGGCTTTTTCAGCTCTAAGGCTTGTGGGAAAATCTGATGCAAATCCATGATGTAATGTAAAAATCAGCAAAAGTGGAATAGTCCATTTCATCTCTGAGTTTTCTCCAATGAAGTTGAGGTGACAAATTGAATGAAATCACCCTCCGCGAAAAAAATTTATGCTAAAAAAAGTACCAATAGAGCAGCAATAGGCCAAAAAAGATTCACGACATTTAAAAACGTAAAACAATACTTTCCATAAAAAGTATCCTCGAGGGAAATTCAATCCCACCAACAATAGAGCGTTTTAGTATTTTTCATCTCGAGCTCTAACTCTTCGATACTGCCCGTACCTTGCCAAACAACGTCAGGACAAAATTTAAATACTTCTTTGGCAAACTGTTTCCAATTTACCTTATTTAAGGTCACTTTGGCTTCAATCCAATCTTGACCTGCACCAAACAAACTAAGACCATAAATAGAATGCCATTGTTGATATTTTTTTAAAACATCGTCTGATGTTATGTTGTAATTCATGCCATCAGTACGAACACTTTGTAGTTAAGCTAAATCATCCTTGGCTTCAAAAATAACGATTTCATCTTCTCGATAGCCAAAATTAGTGTCATATAAATAAACGTAGTTGGAAGAATCTGTAAGTTTGCTTCTCAATTCACTTACAATTTTGTAGCCATTGTCCGGTTCGACTTTGGCCAAGACACCGCTGACGTCAATTATTTCAAAGTTTTCATCATATGCAGAAAGTTGTTCTACCGAAATTACTGCATTACTGACTGTAATATATGAGGCTTTGCTAATATTATTGTTTAGGAAAAGCGCCTCATCTTCATTTCCAATCGATGTTTTGGAAAATGCAAAAGACAACAGCAACAATAAAAGCACTTTTAATTTCACAGATCAGTTTCCTTACTAAGAAGAATTAACTCGCCGACGATGGCAAGACTTTCATCATAACAGTGTTTTTATCTTTTTGTAGGTTAGGAAGGTGGTTCCGCATCAAGTGCGGAATGACGAATAGGTAACCTCGGAATGACGAATAGGTAACCTCGGAATGACGAATAGCTAACCTCGGAATGACGGATGGTTAACCATGGAACGACAATTAGATAATTGCATTGTAAAACAACAGTTTGGTATATTGTCAGACTACATCAATCATTAAACTTGGCTGACGACAAAACGGTGAATTCTAATCACTCGGGTATCATTTTCACCAATAAAGAGCAAATAAGCCTGCTTGTGCTGGTAATTATAGCTTTTGTATTAGGTGTACTAGGCTACTACGAATACTATAAATCCATAGACCAATCCGCGACCCTATTCGATCTAATGTATCGCTCTTTGACAATGTTTTTCTTAGATTTTCCAGCGGAAGGAAAACTTCCTTGGACATTAGAAATGGCCCGCTGGCTGGCGCCATTAACGCTTACATTCACCATAGTGAAAACATTTTTAGCACTCGCAAGGAGTAAATTTCATTTATACCAGCTAAGTCGTAAACATGACCATGCCATTCTGTTTGGCTTAGACAAAAATAGTGCAAAACTAGCCTGCTCTATGCTTAAAAATGGACAAAATCCAGTGGTAGTGGAAGACGATGAACACAACCAATATTTGGGGATACTAGCGGAATCAAAAGTCCCCTATTTAATTGCTAATCCGGCAGATAAAACCTTATTGAAAAAACTCAATCTGGCACAAGCTAAATATTTATTTGCAAATACAGCGTCTGATTCAACTAATCTTGAAATTCTGCATCAGGCGCTCAGTATCGAGAAAACCCGATTACTTAAAGCGGTCTGTAAAATCCGGCAAATATCATTGATCAATGTGCTTAGCTCTTGCTCACTTTTTTCGACTAATCATCCGAACATGGAAACTAAGCTCATTAACCATAAAAAGTTAACGGCTCGGTGGTTACTCGGGCACCAAGGTCCTGATATTTTGATTAAGGATTTTGCGAGCAGACAGAATCTGCATATTGGTATTTTGGGCGACAACTTGTTGCTAAATTCATTAGTCGAACGGTTAGCAGAAATTGGTATTTATTGTCCTAATAGCCAATTAAAAGTCAGCATAATCCATGTTGGTAAAGTGCCAGAGGAGAATTTATTAGAACAAAGCTCTGTTCTAAACGAGTTGCTGGATATAAATCACATTCATTTACCCGATTTCAACCTTGAGTCTTTACAAACCAATGCCAAAATCACTAAATTTGACTGTCTTTATGTTTTGCTGAAGGAATTTGATTCCGTACTTTTATCTTTGCACTACTTGCAAAGGTGTAGTGTCGATTTTCCTGTAGTTGTCACGGAAACTGACAACTTGCAAGGGTTTACATGGTTGTCTGAAGAATTTTACAATCAAACTAATTTTATTTTTGCCAACCCATATGATGCTATCCATGATTTCGATAGCATATTCGGAGAAAAGCAGGACGCTCTCGCCAAGGCCATTCACAATGCATACCTAGCGGAAGAAGAAGCCAAAGGTCTAAGCGTGCAAGATAATAACGCTTTGGTACCATGGGATGAATTACCTGAGGTATTAAAGGACGCCAATCGCAATCAAGCGGATCACTCGCTAACTAAATGTCGTTTTTTAACGGGAACATCCTCTCCTGATAAACAAACCTTGATGCAAACCCTATCCAAGGAAAATGTTGAGCTGTTAGCCGAAATGGAACATCAACGTTGGGTTGCTGAAAAACGACTTGCTGGTTGGCAGTACACCTCAGGTGAAAAAGACAGCAATCGCCGCTTGTCCCCAAGCTTAATTCCATACAATGAGTTAAGCGAAGCCGAAAAGCAAAAAGATAGGGACACTATTTTGAATTTGCCTAAATTGTTAGAGCTTAGGGGGAAAGCTCCCGCATCAAGTGCGGGATGTCGGAGGCTGGCTGCGGGATGACCAGTTTTCTCCGTCAACGCGGTGCTAGCCGCGTCCAAGATTCAATTGTATCCCTGACATAGCAGCTTAGGCCGCAATTAGAACTGGTCTTGAATCATATCAATGTTGTAACCCTTAGGGGCTATAACTTGACGAATTTGCTCCAGACTTAGGTGTTCGCGGTTTGCCAACGCCCAAAGATGAACAGCTCTTGTACCTGTTTTGCAGAACGCATGCACCACGGACGAATCATGCAGATTGTGGGCAAATTTCTCGATATCTGTAGCGTTGTATTGACAAGGTTTCACAGGAATATGCACATATTCGATACCGTGACTTTCACATAGCGCCTGCCATTGCGCGTCGTTGGTTTGGTCTGGTTGCTCACCATCTGGTCGTAGGTTAATAAGCGTTGTGATGCCCGCTGCTTTTAGTTTATCGATATCGCTTTCAGTTAACTCACCCGAGATAGAAAAATTATCGTGTAGTTCTGTTATTGTCATTGGTTTTCCTATTTATCTAATCTTTTATATGTAAAAAATAATGCTTAGTTCAATTGAACCGATAACGGCAATTTTAAATAACGAGTGCCATTAGACTCTTCTGCGGGTAGTTCACCCCCGCATATATTCAGTTGCATAGCTGGTAGCAATAAACGAGGTGCAGTAAGTTTAGCATCTCGTTGTTTACAGATTTGAATAAATTCAGTTTCAGTGATCCCGCGTTTTATATGAATGTTGCTACGTTTTTGATGAAATACGGATGTTTCACAAGCGTGATAATCGCGGTTGGTGGTTTTAAAATCATGACCTACAAAAATGCGTGTTTGGTCTGGTAGGGATAATATCTTTTGAATAGAGTAAAAAAGGGATTTAGCACTGCTATTGGGAAAATCGGTTCTAGCTGTTCCGTAGTCGGGCATGAAGAGCGTATCGCCAACGAAAATGCTATCCTCAATTTTATAGCTAACACAGGCAGGCGTGTGTCCAGGAGTATGAATAACCTCAATTTCTAAATGACCGAGATTGATGATTTCGCCATCTTCAAATAGCATATCGAATTGGCTGCCATCACAAGGAACTTCACCATTAAAGTTGAACATTCGTTTAAAGGTATTTTGAACTTTGCGAATATGTTCTCCAATGCCTATTTGTCCACCGCGTTTTTCTTTTAAATATTTTGATGCAGTAATGTGATCTGAGTGAGCATGGGTTTCTAAGATCCATTCAAGTGTTAGATTATTTTCATCCATAAAACCAATAATTTTATCTATACTTGCCGATGACAGTGTTCCAGAATTGGGATCGTAATCTAAAACAGGATCTATCACTGCAGTTTGCCATGTGGCTTTATCTGTTACGACATAGGTTACGGTATTAGTGGATTCATCAAAAAAAGGTTGAATTGAAAGTCTATTCATAATGAATGATTCCTTTTCCAGAAAATAAATCATTTTTGGAATAATCTAGATTGATGCTTTGATACACATTGAGATTTTGAGGTGCAATATGTGTAGTTGCTATCACAATTTTTGACATTGCTAGCGCATTTAAATTTTCTGTCACTATGTCGATTGTTTTCACATCTAAAGATTCAAAGGGTTCGTCTAACAACAATATTTTTGCATTACTTAGGAGAGCTCTCGCTAAGCCTAGACGCTTTTTCTCCCCGCCAGAGAGTCTGCGACCATTCTCGCCTAACCATTGATCCAGTGAGCCAAGGTAGGCTAGGTCGACTTTGCCTAAAATATCTTCCAACAAAGCGTCGCTTGCTTGTGGATTAGCGACTAGTAGGTTGGCTCTCAATGTATCTGCTAAACAATAAGGAAATTGTTCAATGTAATAAGCTTGTCGTAAAAGACCTGTTTGGCTTTGATTAGTAGATGTTTTAGAGCAAAAACGGGCGCCTGAAAAAGCCGCTAAACCCGCAATAGCATGAAGTATACGTGTCTTTCCAACGCCAGAGCTTCCCTCGAGTAAATGGCATTTTCCGATTGGGAAGTTGGCATTAATTCTTGGAATATTGGAATGTTCCGGTTGAAAACCTTTTAAACTCAGCATTTCCACAGAAAAATCCACAGGAGTAAGCTGTTTGGTCGTTTGTGCGACCTTGTCTATTGCCTGTTTAGCTTTGAAAAAGTTAAGTAATTGCTGTTGATTTGCAAGACTAGGAGTTAGCCAATCGTTGATAGACAATAATGCTATGGGCAAGATAATGAAAAGAGGATTGCCTAGCATATTTTCAGCATTTACTTGCATAAAATAACTCAATGCAAATATTGATATCAGGAATAAACATAAGGCAGCCGTACGAATACGAAACTGAATCTTTTGTTCAATAACTTGCAGATTTTTGATGCTGGGTGTTACTGCCCTTAGATTTCCATGCAGATGCCAAATAGCGGCAGCTTCCACATGTTCCAATAGGCGATATTGCAACTGAGTTTTTATTTCAACTAGTTTAGCGCTAGTGCTCAACAAAGATGTTAATAAAACCCCATAAAGGCAGACGAAAACTAAGGTAAAAATAAGCGTAACAGGCCAAGCATCGGTGGTTAGAAAAATTGCGAAGCCATTTAACAAGGCTAAAGACATTATAAATCCCGCATTTTGCCCAACCCAAGATATCCAAATACTGGCAACCTCTTCAGTCTGATGTTGCAAAGCATCTAGGGAATTGGCTTTTGGCGGCGTTATGCTATTTTCTAGTTGAGCGAAACTTATTAGCCTCAATTTCGCCAACACTTGTAATAGATGGTGATGACCAAATAACATACTGAAATAGCCAGAGGCAATTCTCAGTAAGGCTAATGCTCTAATGATCACAGCAGGTAACATATAGTTGAATCCCATGCCTGCAATACTGCTCGCCGCAATAAACCATGACGCGACCATAAGTATAAGAAGACCTGTTGTCATATGTAGCAGAATCAAAAATAGGGTCAATATGGTAGCTGGCCAACTTATGACAGTAGCATTGGGTGTATTGTGTTTATTCATCGACTCGAAATCCTCCCATCTTCTACATGCCAAGATTGGTTAAACCAACTTTCTGGCAGACTTTTATGGGAAGCCCAAATAACTGTTTTATGCATGAGTTTTTTATGAATTAGATGGGCTATTTGCTGATGCTGATCTTGGGTTAAATGTGCGGTAGGTTCGTCTAACAACACACATTCTTTATTTTGAAGCAATATTCTAGCAAGAGCGAGACGATGAGCTTCGCCGCCAGATAACAATGGATACTCTCCTAAACAAGTATCTAGGCCATAGGGGAGTTTGGAATACCACTGAGTCAATTCCACTTCATCTAATGCCTGCAAAATCTCCCCGTCATTAATGAGAGCATGTCCCATAGATAAGTTATCTCTTAAGCTGGCATTGAGTACTTTGGTTTCTTGAGTCATCAGCGCAAGATCGCCTGATAGTTTGTGAGAAGCTTGTCTAAACCCCATTAAGGCTTCTAATAAAGCCGTTTTACCCGCACCAGATCTTCCATTCAAACTTACCCAGTCACCCGCAGATAGTTGTAATTTGTTAGCTACCAAAGTGGGGGTATGTACCCGATAGTTGAGCCAGGCAATACCGGTAAAGTGAGATTGTTTCTGTGGTTGTGGGATATCTACCAGCACATTTAATAGTCGATCAGCGCCAGCTTCGGCTTTAGCTTTTTGGTGGTAAAACTTACCTAATGCGCGCAATTCTGAGAATAACAACGGACTGACAAGCAACATAAAAAGGCCATGGTGCAAACTTATCGCAGGTCCAAGGTTGATTTCGCCTAGCATAGTAAAACCAATAAATACGGCTACCAAGGCTATGGAAATAGTGGCAAAGAAATCCAGTACAGTATTGGAAAGAAATGCCACTGATACAACACTCATTGTTTTACGATTGACAATAGCACTGGCATCTTGGATTCGCTTTGTTTGCTGTTCATGCTGAAAGCTAGCCGTAATCAATGGCATGGCTTTAAGTCTATCCGAAAACATGTCCCCCAAGCGCTCGAGCGCCAAAAAATGTTTTTTATGTAAATTAGCTGCGCCTTTGCCGACTAAAATCATAAACAGCGGCACTAATGGCAGGGTAAAAACTAGGGTTAACCCAACCACATAATGAATAGGGAATATCACCACTAAGACCAATATTGGGGCAATGCCGGATAACCACTTTTGCACATTATATTGGGTAAAAAACTGCGCAATATCAGGTACATTTTCTAACAGTAATTGCTGCCAAAAAGTAGCTGAATATTGGCGCGTAATAGCAAGTTGTTGCTGATTCAAAACCTGATGGATTTTCTGTTCAAGGTCAGCTTCTATCTTGTGCTTAGTATTTAGTGCTAAAAAATCAGCAACCCATGCACAGATTGCCCAACTACCAATAGCTATTAGCATTGGCGTAAATTGAGTGAATAAAATAGCTTGTTGCTCAACTACAACTAAGTGAATTTGGTGAGCGAAAAACCAAAACGCACTGACCTGAGCAACAAGCTGTAAAATTTTAATCCCCAATATTTGCAGTTGACGTTGACGATACGGCTTGGCTAATTGATTTAGCCAAGCACGGGTTTGTTCAACAGAAATTGGGGATTGATTATTCTGCATTACTCTTGTTCCGGACGGTCCATATCTTCGGTAGATTCAAGCCACATCGCGTTGATGATGCCGAATGAACAAGCTAGTAATACGCCTAAAATCCAAGTGAAATACCACATAGTCGAACTCCTTATTAATAGATTGCGTGAGACTTATTTAAGTCTGCTTGTTTAATGCGTCCACGCATGACCCAGAAACCATAAAGGGTGTAGGACAGAACGATAGGCACAAAAATACAAGCCACAATAAACATAGTTTTTAAGGTCAGTAGAGACGAAGTAGCATCCCAAACGGTTAGACTGGCTTCTGGCATAGTGCTACTTGGCATTAAAAACGGAAACATTGAAAAACCTGCGGTTAGTATGATGCCGGTAATGGTCAGTGAACTTGTTATGAAGGCAAGTCCATTGTGGCCTTGATAAGACATCCAAGCACAGGCCAAGGCACCACCAATACCAAGAATGGGGGCAATCAACATCCACGGATAATTAGCATAATTTGCTAACCAGCCGCCGCTGACCACTTCTACTGTTTTGGTTAACGGGTTACTGGTCGCTTGCGTGTCGATAATAGAAGTGACTGCATAGCCATCAACACCTAATGCGAGGTAAATACCCGCTAAGATAAATAACCCAGCAGTGGCCAAAGATAAGATAACTGACACAGCTCTGGCGCGTTGTAATAGCAATCCATCGGTTTTAAGTTGTAACCAGGTAGCACCATGGTTTAATAACATGGCGACAGAAACTAAGCCCGCAAGCAAAGCAAAGGGAGTTAACAAGCCGAAAAAACTGCCCGTATACGTTGCTTTAAGTGTGTTATCTAGTTCAAAAGGCACACCTAAAAGCAGATTACCAAATGCCACACCAAAAATAAGAATCGGAATGATACCGCCAGCAAATAACGCCCAATCCCACATTAAACGCCACTTCTTATTCGGTAATTTACTGCGATAATCAAAGCCTAAAGGTCGCATCCACAAGGCAATTAAGGTAAGCGCCAAAGCGAGATAAAAACCTGAGAATGCGGTAGCGTAAATCATTGGCCAAGCAGCAAAAATAGCACCGCCAGCGGTAATAAACCAAACTTGATTGCCATCCCAGTGAGGACCTATGGTATTAATCATCACCCGACGATCTTCATCGGTTTTGCCGACTAAGGTGAGTAGAGCTCCAACGCCCAAATCGAAACCATCAGTTATTGCAAAGCCAATTAGCAGCACGCCAACTAACACCCACCAAACAACGCGAAGA
This sequence comes from uncultured Glaciecola sp., assembly GCA_947496235.1. Classification (GTDB taxonomy): domain Bacteria; phylum Pseudomonadota; class Gammaproteobacteria; order Enterobacterales; family Alteromonadaceae; genus Glaciecola. Next base: position 222,260 of record CANMCE010000002.1, read on the forward strand.
AATTCATAATCGATCATGATTGTGCTCCTTGAGGTTCTGCGCCAATTGTAGAAGCATCTTCCAATGCTTTTTCAGACTCTGCGAAAGTCGCAGAAGGGCCTTTCTTGGCATATTTTTGCATCAAATAAAATGCGGCAATAAACATCAACGTATAAAAAGTAGTGTAAGCGACCATGGTGATGACCACGTCAGTTACGGTTAAGTTAGATACTGATGTGTGAACAGGTAAAATCTCGGCGATAGACCAGGGTTGGCGACCGTACTCGGCAACAAACCATCCAGCTTCAGAGGCTATCCAAGGTAATGGTAAGCTCCAAACGGCGGCTTTTAGTAACCAGCGAGGTTTGGTTATCTGATGTTTAGTTGAGTAGTAGAAAGCTAAAACGAATAACACTAGCATTGCCACGCCTGATGCTACCATCAACCTGAAACTCCAAAATAATGGCGCAACTTTGGGGATGCTGTAATCAACCGCTTTGGCTATAGCTTCTTCACTTGGGTTAGTGATGTCTTGAGTGAAAGGTTGCAATAGCATTGCATAACCAAGATCGTCTTTATGATCTTCAAACACTTGTCTCTCGGCAGCTGTTGCTGTGTTAGTTCTCACTTTATCTAACACTTCATAGGCCTGAATACCGGAAAGAATGCGCTCGCGATGATGTATTTTATGGTCTTTTAAGCCGGTAACTTCTTCGTCTAGTGAGCGAGTAGCTATGATACCCATGGCATAAGGGATTTGAATTGCATAATCTACCGTTTGGGTTTCGTCATTTGGAAGCCCTACTATAGTAAATGGTGCAGGTGCAGGATGGGTTTCATATTCAGCTTCAACTGCTGCCAGTTTGACTTTCTGAACATCACCTAATTCGTAGCCACTTTCATCGCCAAGCACTATTACTGACAATACAGATGCCAAACCGAAACTAGCGGCGATAGCAAAAGAGCGGCGAGCAAACGCAATATCTCGGCCTTTAAGTAAGTAATATGAAGAGATGGCCAATACGAAAATAGCGGCGGTTACATATCCAGCGGAGACTGTGTGCACAAATTTAACCTGAGCAACAGGGTTGAACATGACTTCGGTAAAGCTAGTCATTTCCATTCGCATAGATTCAAAGTTAAATTCCGCGCCTACTGGATATTGCATCCAACCGTTGGCAATTAGAATCCACAATGCTGAAAAGTTTGAGCCTAAGGCTACCAACCAAGTTGCCATCAAATGCTTAACCTTTGACATGCGATCCCAGCCGAAAAAGAATAGACCAACGAAGGTTGATTCAAGAAAGAAAGCCATCAAACCTTCAATGGCTAAAGGGGCGCCGAAAATATCCCCTACGTAATGAGAATAATATGACCAGTTCATGCCAAACTGGAATTCCATGGTTAAACCAGTTGCTACACCAATGGCGAAGTTAATCCCAAACAATTTGCCCCAAAACTTGGTCATTTGTTTGTAGATTTCCTTTCCTGTCATTACATAAACCGATTCCATTATTGCCAACATAAAGGTGAGCCCTAGTGTTAGCGGAACGAAAATGAAATGAAACATTGCTGTCATGGCAAATTGCAACCGAGAAAGCTCGACTAGCGTCTCATTCATGATTTGTCTCCTAAACTAAATAAAAACAATAAAAACTATTTTGCGTTTAGCATAGGTTGTGCCATACCAAGAAAGTAATTTATGTATATGAAATATATGAAAAAATTTATTCTTTCGTGATTGATTATGCAGGCTTCGGTCAGAGATGACAAAAACGACTGACATATTTGTCAGTCGTTTCTTTAGGATAGAATACGGATTTAGTTGCGTGTTAAAGATCTTTGGTTAGGGTAAAAGCGCCTCGAATATCTTCTAAAGTAAACCCTGTTGCAGCATCCTTAGGATATTTTTCGTGAATGACAGTTCTGACTTCTTCACTAATTGAAGTGCCATGACAGGCTAAACATACTTGGCCAGTAGGAATAGCCTTCATCATCCTAAATTGATTGTCTTGAATTGAAGTAACCATCAAAGTATCTGGTGCGGCGCCCGACTTAAAGGACTTATCAAAAGCGATGAGATTCTGAGTTTCCCAATCATCAGGCTGATTTGCTTGGTTTCGAGTTTTTAGACTAGTGCGAGCAAGTTGCCAACCATGGGTAGATAACTTGTCCGCTATTTTAGGCGCTTCTTGATGACAAACTTCTACCGCTGCAGTTAAACCTTGCGTCTGAATCGTTGTAACCAAGGTGTGCTTTAAGGTTTCAGCGAATTTGCTTATTCGCATTTTGCCTTCCAGCGCTAACGCTTCTTGTTCATTGACAATTTCAGCGTCGGTCAGTGCTGGTTTTTCAGCTAAGGAAATTGCGTCAGAGCCTTCTGCGGGTTGTTGAGCTGACACATTCAAATAAACCAATAAAAGAGCTGGCGCAATATAACGACTTGCTGTCATGTTGTTATCCTTTTACTCGTGTTCTGTTCTTTCTATTCCAAGCACTTTTAGTACGTATTTTTCATAAACTGGCTCGCTGGTGCCCGTCTTCATTTTTCGCATAAAGTACTTTTCAAAGGCAATTTTGGCAATATGCACCCATTTTCCTTTTTTAAACCAAGTGATATTACGTGGTGGAATTTGCGGCATTGCCACAAAAGCTGCACCAGTATCCCCCATGTCTGCAAGACATATAGCATGCCAGGTGCCTTTTGTAGACGGCGCCTGACCATCGACAATGATGGCTTTAAGATTATGTGCAATAGCCGTCATCATGGTTTCGATCATGTAACCTGTTTTTGGCGTCCCCGTTGGCACTGGCGTTACTTCTACTGGCGGAATTGCCACACAAACACCGCCTGAAAAAATGTTTGGGTAAGTTGGATTGCGTTGATACTCATCGGTGATCACAAAGCCTTTGGGGTTACATAAGCCTTCAACCTTAGCGACCGCATCTATACCTGCAAAAGGTGGTATCAACATAGAATGATTAAAGGGTAATTCATGTTGATATTCGGCCTCGCCTTTGCGGTTAAATTCCGACACAAACATAGTACCGTCTTCGACTTTGTCTACACTGGCATTACAAGTCCACTTGATATCCCGAGTACGCAGTTCAGATTCCAATACTGATTTAGAATCGCCAACACCTCCCAAACCAAGGTGACCTATGTAGGGCTCGCTAGTAACAAAATGAATCGGTACTTTGTGACGAATTTTTGCGTTACGTAGCGCTTTATCTAATATAAAGGCGTATTCATAAGCTGGGCCAAAACAGCTCGCGCCCTGAAAAGCACCCACAACCACAGGTCCAGGGTCTTTTACCAATCGTTCGAAATCTTCGTAGCATTGCTCGGCGTGATCAAGGGTGCAGATTGATTGCGTGTATCCTTTAGGACCTGCACCTGGAATAGTGTCAAAAGCTAATTTGGGGCCGGTAGCTATAATCAAATAATCATAGTCGATAACGTCCCCTTGTTCGGTCTTCAATTGATTATTCTTGGCGTCAATTTCGATTACCTTACCGCATACAAAACCTATATTTTTTTTACTCAAATATTTTTCAATAGGTAAGGTAATAGCCTCAGCATGTCGCCATCCGACAGCAACCCAAGGATTTGAAGGAACGAACCTAAACTCAGGCCTTTCATTAACAACAACGACTTCGTGATCTTTACCTAAAATTTCTTTTGTTTCATAAGCTGCAGGCATTCCACCTGTTCCAGCACCTAACACCACAACTTTAGCCATCGAATTATCCTCTCATTCGGTTGCCACCGAAATATTTGTAATTTGTAAAACTTATGTAAACAAAAGACGTGCCAAAAATGATAAACATCTATCTAATTGAATTTTTTAGAAAAAATACTCTAAGGAAAAATTAAGTTGTTTTAACGTTGCGTTTTATGTCAAATTTGTCAAAGTTAAAGACAGCAATGACAGAATAAAAACTAGGTAATTCTTTATGTCAATCGTGCAATCTATGATCAACGCTATCGATAAACCGGCTATTTTTATTAACAATAATTATGAAATATTGGCTGTTAACGATGCTTATCGAGACACCTATGAAACAGAAGTAAAGGTAGGTACCAGTCGTTGTTTTGAAATTTCTCATGGACATAGTAAGCCTTGCGATAAGCATGGCGAGGAGTGTCCAATCCAGCAGTGTGCTAAAACTGAAAAAGCAGCAAGTGTTATTCACATTCATAATGTGGCCGGTGGTAAAACCTACTGCGATATTTTGATGAAACCGGTTAAGGATGAAAATGGCATTACTACCGGCTATCTAGAAATTTTAGACCGCATTAACTTTGCTTCAGCAGAGTCTCAAGACAACAAAATGATAGGCACATCAGCGCCATTTAAGGAAATGTTAACTAAGATAAATCGCGCAGCAAAATCAGAAATTGCAGTACTCTTGCACGGTGAAACCGGCACAGGTAAAGAATTAGTTGCCAAAGCTTTACATGCTTCTAGTCGAAGAGCTGAAAAGCCCTTTGTTGTTATTGAGTGTACAGGGTTGAATGAGAACTTGTTTGAGTCTGAACTTTTTGGGCATGAAAAAGGGGCCTTTACCGGCGCCACTCATGCAAAAAAAGGGTTGATTGAAATTGCCAATGGTGGCACGGTATTTTTTGATGAAATAGCCGATGTACCTCTAAGCATGCAGGTAAAATTGCTAAGGTTATTAGAAACGCAATGCTACCGCACCGTTGGTGGCATTAAACAGCGCAAAGCTGATTTTCGTTTGATCTGTGCCAGCCACAAGAATTTGCTCGATTTGGTCGACCAAGGGGAGTTTCGACAAGATCTCTATTATCGTATTGCTGGTTTTCCCATCGATCTACCTTCTCTGAGTCAAAGAGAGGAAGATATACCTGCGTTAGCCAAACATTTTTTAAGTCAATCAGAAATGCGACATAAAAAATTTAGTCCAGAATCCCTTAAAAAACTGTCTGAATACCGATTCCCGGGAAATATAAGGGAACTGAAAAATATAGTGGAGCAGGCGGCGTTGTTAGCGAATGAAGATGTTATATCGCTAGATGATTTACCTGCTCAGGTTAAACCTAATACAACAAACGCAAAGCAAGCCTTAACCAAATTAATGTCCTTGGATGACGCTGAAAAATCCTATTTGCAGCATTTGTGTGAATCAGAGCAATTACCAATCGATGAATTAGCAGCTAAATTGGAAGTAAGTACTCGCACACTTTATAGGAAGCTACAAAAATACGGGCTGAAATATGAATAACGTCAGCCCAATTTCGATATGAAAATCGTTATTCAGTAATTCCTGTTGCTAACTCTTTTTCGGTTTTAAAGCCAAAGACTTTACGCAACACTATGGTCGCAGGACAAAAGCCGGTAAAGCTTTGTTGGAATAGGTTGGCACCAATAAATACAGTAAACCACACAAAATTTGGATGCACCCAAACAGTGAGCGCTACTGACAATAACACCATAAAGCCTGCAAAAGCGGTTAATGCACGTTCAGATGACATAATTACTCCTCAGTTAATAAAAGTATCGATAACGAACAAAGACGTTTGACGCATCTTCAAATTGATTAAAAAAAGTGAAAGGCTCATCACCGTAGAATATGTTGAACCCGCCTGATAGTCGCCAGTCGTCAGTTGGGCTATAGTCGGCGGAGAACTTAAAATACCCATCCTGATCAGTGGTTGAAAAAAAGTTAAATCCACTTAAGGTTAGGGTTTGCTGCAAGGCTCTGTACATTAGGCGTTGGGTGATCCAAATTCTACTTCGACCAATTTCAAATTGTGGAGCAGGGCTATTCGCTATTAGTGCATCGTAGTCGTCATTGCGTTCTAAATACCATTGCACACTGCCGGTAAAATTCTTGGCTAATTCCTGTTTGTATCCTATCAACCAACGTTGTTGGCTGTTAGGAATAAGAGGATTAGTGCCTTCACTGTCTTCTTTTGAGTCGTATAGAGCAAATTCAGCATTAAAAAGGCCCGGCCCTAGGGTAGTGATCATACTGGCACCCACTACCTGTAACTCTGAAAATGTAGGCTCGCCTAAAGGAGTCGCACTATTCGGTGACTTATGAAAGCCATCATAAAAATAAGCTGCGTATTCCGTTGGTCCCACACTTTTATAAATGCGAATCGCATATTCTGGCGAATCGGGCTTTAGCGGTGATTTGACATCAAATCCTGGCGCTATATTTTGTCCTGCCATTGGCGAAAAGAAAGAGAAATAATCTCCGTTTATGTAGTTGTCAGGAGTGAATTTAGGTGTTACCACAAAATCCACATTAGCCCAATCGAAAAAGCCGGAGATTTTTGCTGATAAAGAAGGCGCTTTTAAATATTCATCGTCACGTCCCGAAAAGAACGACTGGTAATCTTTTGGGAACATATCGTTTAAAAATATGTAATCGCCCGTACCCCAAGTGAGAATTTGTTGGCCAATTTTAACATCAAAGTTTTTACCCCAATCTCCTACCGAATCTAGGTTACCTTGCCAAAAGGCCTCACGAACTTGGAGTTTAGATTGCTGTAATACACCGTCGTAGTAAGCATCGGCACTGAATTGTAAACGCGATGCGGCTAAATCATAGTCGACTTGTATTTGCGCTCTTAAATCTCTCAAGGTGCCTTCGCTGTCAATAACAGGATCAGAGCTTAATCTTGTGCCTAGTGCCCCCTCAATAAAGCCGGTGATTTGGTAGGCTTTAGCCTCTTCTTCCTCTCCCCAATCGCCCATATCCCAATCATCGTCTTGAGAAAAAGCCATTGTTGAGCTAAGACCCAAACAAAGGGCCAAGACACTTAATTTACGAAGTTTACCCATGGGCTTTATTAATCCAACCATTTTCTTGGAGGGTTACGTAGACTGCGCTCAGAAAATACATCGTCCTCTAAGCCGACATTATATTTAATATTTCTAAATTCCATCAGGGTATAGGCGTCGTTGGCTAAATCACTGACCTTTGAACGCACAACCGTTGGGAAGCCCTCAATGGTCTCAATTTTTACGGCTTCTACTCTACGGTAATTAGTGTCGCCTTTGTTGTAAAAATCAATTAATACAGGCAGTTTGGTCTCTTTATCTATAGTCACCATGTAATATTCAAATTCAACTGAATCTGGAACTTTTGGAACGGCTTTTAATACATAACTGGTATCGGTTTCTTCAGCCAAAGTAAAGTCATCTTCACTGATGGCACGACCTGATACATCTTCATAAAAGAAGTGAGAACCCACGAAGGAAGTGCGTTTGTCTCCAGCGGAGATTCGATTGACTAAATCAAGTCCAGGCGCATACATCCAACGGTCATCATCAACATCAAGTGCTGTATGCTTTTCTACACGAAACACAAAATCTTTGACATCAGCAGGTCGTGAGAAAAACACCATCATTTGTTGATCGCCGTTGTCTTGGGAGTCACGACGTAAAATAGTAAACTGGCGCAACTGTTTACGCCCTTGAGAGTCAACAATCATCATTCTGGCATCGGAGCGACCATCATCGCCCGCATAATAAGCGACTTTTTCGGCTTCTTTCACTAAAGCATCGACATCAACGGATGCCAAGCTAGAAAATGACAATGCAACTAAAGCTAATCCTAAAATTTGTTTTTTCATTTTAGTACTCCAATTAATTTATTTACCGAAAACAAGGCGTTTCGCCATTGTCATTACCGCTGGTAAGATCAACAAGGTGACCAGCGCAGATATCGCCATAATACTTGCTAAAAAGATACCTACCGTTATATATGGCACCAAAGGGGCAAATAATAAAGGTGTGAAGCCCAGCGCAATTACCAAAGCGTTTCGCGTAATTGCAGTCGCTGGTTCGTCAAACATAATGGCGAAGGTTTGTTTTAGATCCTTTGTTTGTGAATAAGTTTCTCTCGCCCGTTCAAGGAAGTGGATGGCGAAGTCTACTGAAAGTCCCAAGGTTAATGCTGAAAGCACAGCAATGGGCATATCGTAGTCCTTTCCAACAATGCCAATTAATCCATAAATGAAGGTAATTGTGATGGTCAAAGGTAACATCGCAAGAATGCCGAACACAAAGGATCTGAACAGTACTACCATCATGATAAAGACGATGAAAAAGGCACTGATCAAACTGTCTAACATGCCAGCTACCATGTTGTCTTGCCAGACTACGTTTAAGTATGCTTTACCTGCCCAGCCCAAAGTCAGGTTTGCTGGCAAAGGGTTCTCTTCAATAAATTTGTCAACTTGTTCGATGACCTGAGTCATGTCTTGATTGTCGCCCGAAGTAAGCTGTAACCAAATCAACGTTTTTTGATAATCTGGGGTAACAAAATGCCATAAGTCTCCCGGACGGTGCGATGATTGATATTGCAATAGCGTTTGGGCAACACCTTGAGGTGAATTTGGAATTTTATAATCGCTAGCCTCACCTGAACGCAACTCGCGATTCACTATCTTTGTGACATCCGCAAGAGAATTGGATTTACCTACCAAACCTGAAGCTTGCAGGTAATCCTGCATGTCACTTATGTAAGCTAATAATTCAGGTGACTGGAAAACCTTGGATTGACTTAGAGCCTGCTCCATGTCGTTGATTAAAATGGATAAATACTGATCTTCTTCATCGGTGACATCTGAGAATAATTTATCATCTATGCGAATTAATAATTCTTGGTATTGCTCACTAATGACTTGACTATCTAATTCCTGGACCACATCTTGTACCCAAGTGGTTAAACTTTCTGGTGCGCTTTTTAATCTGTCATTTAAAGGGGCTAAGGTTTCTGTGCTACTAAGCACCACGTAAGCGTTATAAGTACCTGCAAACTGCTCATTTAACACGCGATCAGCAACTCGAATTTCATGGTCTTGCTTAAACCATCTTACGGGATTGTCATTAATTTGAATTTGAGTAATACCCCAAACTGAAACCGCGAATACAGCTGCAAAACCTAATACTAAAACCACTCTAAATTTTAACGCAAAACCGCCTAAACTTTTGGCAAATCGAGCTATTTTACTGCCACCTTGTTGGGAGTGCATGACTTCTTGAAGTTTGTCTAGACTGGATTCATTCATGCGTGATAAATAGGCAGGCATAAAAGTAATAGTGATTAAAAACGCCAGTAAAATACCGGTGCCGACAAAAGCACCAAATATTTGTACTGGTGGAATGGGCGTTAACATTAACGAGTAGAAACCAATACAGGAAGTAACGGAGGTATACAACATAGGTGTGAATAGATGCCCCACCACTTCTTCAATGGTCTCTTGTAAGTTTCTACCTGGCTTATAGCGATCGCTGAATTCCGACAATATGTGCACTGAGTCAACCACTGCGATCGGCATTAAAAAGATCGCAATCATTGACGACATAATGTGGACAGTGAAACCCATTCCAATTAAGGCGCCCATGGTGATTAGAACGGTTGCCATAGCAACAACCATAGGCGCAATGATTAAGGGAATATTGCGGAAAAATATGAATAATAGAATGAAAATGGTTAAACCCGCTAGCGGTGCTGAAATTCCCATTTGGATAAACATCTCTACGCCGAATTGATCTTCAGCGACGGGCAATCCAGTGATATACCAATTGGATGTGCCATCTAGTTGATCAATTTCAGCCCGAATTTGCTCAGCAATATTGTAACTTTGATTTTTATCTGCAATGGGCACGTAAATAGCAGCCGCTTTACCGTTTTGCGAGGCCAAAGTTTCTTGTAGCAGGGGAAGTCTTGCTAAGTTGCTACGGATGTTACTTGCTTCTTCAGCAGATGAGGGTGGATTAGACATCATCCACTCAAATCGAATAGTACCGGGAGCTTCTTGGGAAATGTTATCCACTGTGGAAATGGACATTAAATCAGCATTAATAACCCCTTCAATTGACAGAATTGACTCTGTAATGTCATAAATGTCAGCAAGACTCTGCTGGGTGAAGACACCATTTTCATCTTGGGTATTCACTATGCCAACCACTATCGCATCATGCATGGCGAACTGAGTCTTTACCTCGTTATGAAACACTCTAGCCGGATGCTCTGCATCCAGCATGTTCTCTGGGTCTGTGTCCACTTTTATCCGCGGCATTTGCGCCGTAAAAGCGATGGCTAAAACAAGTAAAATTCCGTACACCAATTTAGGTTTTTGGGTACAAAAATGGACTAATTTATCTGCAATTGACATCATTTCTCAAACATTTGTTTTGTTAAACTAACGTTAAGTAATACAAGAAGAATGCCAAAAGCGCCAGCAAAGCAAGGTTAAAATAAAGGAGACGTAGTTCATTCTAAAAATGGAGCCGTAGTTCATTATCGCCTCAGCGTAAACATTGAAAACTCCTGAAGCCAAGTTGGCGATAATGAACTACGGCTCCATTTTTAGAATGAACTACGGCTCCATTATTTACGCTCGTGCTTTGAGTAAGCCCCTACGACTTTAGACTTAGTGAATTACAGGTGTTAATTCTATGTGCTATACATGGGGCACTTCGGATTGACCTAGATTTGTGCTTTGGGTTGCATGAAAAGGTCAAATTTTTATGTGGTAACTAAAAGCAGGAGGATTCCTATGATCTATTCAGCACCCGGTGAAGCTGGCAGCTTAGTCAGCTTCAAATCACGTTATGAAAACTTTATTGGTGGCGAATGGGTACCACCCAAACAAGGTTTATATTTTAAAAACGTTTCACCCGTTAATAACGAAGTTTTTTGTGAGATTCCTCGCTCTTCCAGTGATGACATCGACCTAGCCCTAGATGCCGCGCATAAAGCAAAAGATGCTTGGGGCAAGACTTCAGTAACCGAACGTTCTAACATCCTTTTAAAAATAGCTGCTCGCATGGAAGCCAACCTAGAAATGTTGGCAGTGGCTGAGACTTGGGACAATGGTAAAGCGATTAGAGAAACTCTGAATGCCGACATTCCCTTATGTATTGATCATTTCCGCTACTTTGCCGGTTGTGTTCGGGCGCAAGAAGGCAGTATAGGCGAAATTGATAGCAACACAGTGTCTTATCATTTTCATGAACCTTTAGGCGTAGTTGGCCAAATCATACCGTGGAACTTTCCATTATTAATGGCAGCATGGAAACTAGGTCCTGCACTTGCCGCGGGCAACTGCGTAGTATTAAAACCAGCGGAGCAAACACCTGCTTCAATCTTAGTGTTTGCCGATTTGATCAAGGACTTACTACCGCCAGGTGTGTTAAACATAGTAAATGGCTATGGTAAAGAAGCGGGCCAAGCGTTGGCCATGAGCAAACGTATTGCGAAAATCGCGTTTACCGGTTCAACGCCCGTTGGCTCGCAAATCCTGAAATATGCTGCTGATAATATCATTCCATCGACTGTGGAATTAGGTGGTAAGTCTCCTAATATATTCTTTGCGGATATCATGGACCACGAAGATGCCTTCTTAAGCAAATGTGTAGAAGGTACCGTTCTTGCGTTCTTTAACCAAGGTGAAGTCTGTACTTGTCCATCTCGAGCCCTGGTTCAAGAGACAATTTATGACAAATTCATCGAAATGGTTATTGCTCGAACGAAACAAATAAAGCGCGGCAATCCTTTAGATGATGAAGTTCAGGTAGGTGCGCAAGCGTCTCAAGAACAATTTGATAAAATTCTTCATTATTTAGATATAGGTCGTAACGAAGGTGCGCAAGTTTTAACTGGTGGCTCTAAGCAACTAGTGCAAGGTTTCGAAAAAGGATTTTACATAGAACCTACGTTACTCAAAGGCGACAATTCCATGCGCGTGTTCCAGGAAGAAATTTTTGGGCCTGTGGTTGGTGTGACTACCTTTAAAGATGAAACTGAAGCTCTTCATATAGCCAACGATACAGAATTTGGTTTAGGCGCAGGTGTTTGGACTCGTGACATGAATCTATCTTTCCGCATGGGACGTGGTATTCAAGCCGGTCGCGTATGGACCAACTGTTACCATGCATATCCTGCACACGCAGCTTTCGGTGGATATAAAAAATCAGGGGTTGGTCGTGAAACCCATAAAATTGCCCTTGAACATTATCAACAGACTAAGAACTTACTGGTCAGTTATGATGTAAATCCGCTAGGTTTCTTCTAAACTTAAAAAGAAGTTCATAATGCGAAAGGCGCGGTTTTTACTGCGCCTTTTTGTTACACTAAGGCAAAAATTCTAAACCATAAAACATTACCCTTGTAGCTTGTCCGAGTTGTTATCTTTTGGCACGACATTACAATGGGCGCAGATTTTCCTAAAGGACATATTCGATGATTATAAAACCAAAAATTCGCGGGTTCATTTGTACTACTACTCATCCGGTTGGATGTGAGCAAAATGTCAGACAACAGATTGCTTTAACAAAGGCTAAAGGGACCATTGAAAACGCACCTAAACGTGTATTAGTGATAGGGGCGTCCAGCGGATATGGCTTGTCATCTCGAATAGCGGCGGCATTTGGATGTGGTGCTGCAACCATTGGCGTATTTTTCGAAAAACCTGCTACAGAGAAAAAACCAGGTACGGCAGGATGGTATAACGCTGCGGCATTCGACAAAGCAGCGAAAGAGGAAGGCTTGTATGCGAAAAGCATTAACGGCGATGCCTTCTCTCACGAGGCAAGAGCTAAGGTTATAGAGCTGATTAAACAAGACCTAGGCCAAATTGATATGGTGGTGTACTCCTTGGCCTCTCCTGTACGCAAAATGCCTGACTCAGGTGAAGTTGTGCGTTCCGTGCTAAAACCTATCGGTCAACCCTATAAATCTACCGCAATTGATACAAATCGAGATGTAATCATCGATGCTGAGATTGAGCCGGCAACAGAAGAAGAAATAGCTGCAACTGTAACCGTAATGGGCGGGCAAGATTGGGAATTGTGGATGCAAGCTTTATCTGAGGCTGGTGTGCTTGCTGAAGGTACTAGAAGTGTTGCTTATTCCTATATTGGCTCTGATATCACTTGGCCGATTTACTGGCATGGAGCATTAGGCAAAGCAAAAGAAGATTTAGATCGCGCTGCTCATGCCATCAACAGTGATTTAAAACAAATGGGTGGTGGTGCTAATGTGGCGGTTTTAAAATCTGTGGTCACGCAAGCTTCTTCTGCAATACCTGTAATGCCTTTGTATTTGTCTATGGTATTCAAAGTAATGCGCGAAAAGGGTTTACATGAAGGCTGCATGGAACAAATTTATCGTTTGTTTGCAGAGCGCCTATACAACCAATGCTCACCTGATGAGCTTACCGATGACAGTAACCGATTAAGATTAGATGATTGGGAACTGCGTGACGATGTGCAACAAGCTTGCCGCGACCTTTGGCCAAAAGTCACAGATGAAAATCTGTTTGATGAGACAGATTATCAACTTTACAAAGACGAATTCCTTAAGCTATTCGGTTTTGGGTTAGACGATGTTGACTATGAAGCAGATGTTGATCCTCTAGTAGAATTTGACGTCGAATCCATATAATTTCTTAAGAGTAAGGCTCAATTTTCTTAACTGGTTTTAAGTTTATTGAGCCTTCCTAATTCCTAGTTCCAAAGCGCTCTAAACACAAGCAAACAATTTCTTTTGTAGTAAAGTCTTTCACTCTTCTCTAGAATAGATAAAAGCATACAAGAAGAAGGACTGACCATGCTGGATCCCAAAAAAATTGAAGAAATAGCGCGAAATATCACCAATGCCATTCCCCCAGGCATGAAAAACATGGCTGAAGAAGCGGAAACCAAGGTAAAACAAGTTATACAAGCTCAGTTAACTAAGCTAGATTTTGTCAGTCGAGAAGAATTTGATATTCAAAGCCAAGTACTTATTCGAACTCGAGAAAAGTTAGAAGCACTAGAAGCCCGTATTGCAGAATTAGAAAATCAATCTACTAAAGATTAGGCCTAGGTTGCAGTAAACAAAAAATACACAATTCTTAGATTGCCAACAGATGCAGTTTTCAGTACTGTAAACTTCGATATAATTCGGAGAAGTTATGGAACTAGCAATCGCTTATATACCTTGCGCTAATGCGTCTTCAGCGAAATACATCGCAAAAATGATGATTGAAGCTAAGTTGGCAGTGTGTGGCAATATTATTCCCGAAGTCATTTCGATTTTTTCAGGGGATACAGATGTTCAACAGGAAATGGAATCACTGCTTTTGCTAAAACATGACAAGGCGAAATTCGCCGATTTGATTCAAGCTGTGAGCGAAATCCATCCCTATGACACGCCCTGCATTACGCAAATTGAAGTTAAAGATACTAATAAAGAATATTTGCAGTGGTGCAATATGATTTTAGAGTAATTTCTAATTTGCCTTGGAGATTTGAATATGAGTGAAATCCTTCCTCTAGAATGTGCCTGCGGCTCGGTAAAAGGCGAACTCAAAGTCGTAAAGTCGGATGCTTTTCATGTTCAATGTCTGTGTTGCGATTGTCAAAAGTACGCAACAGAATTAGGTACTGCGTCGGCGGTATTAGATGCCCATGGGGCTTCCGATTTGTTTCAAACATATCCTAGCTATTTACAAATTACCCAAGGACAAGAAAACATTAGTTGTATGCAATTGAGCCCGAAAGGCTTATTCCGTTGGCATACTAGCTGCTGTAATATGCCTATCGCTAACACCTTGCGTTCAGCCAAAGTGCCTTTTGTGGGCATTTCAACCACATTTATGAAATTTGGGAATGGACAAACAAAGGACCAATGTTTGGGACCTGTTATTTTAAAAGCATACGGTCGCCATGCTATCGGGAATGTGCCAGAAGATGTGCATCCGACCTTTCCCAAAACTTTTTTACCTAAGATATTGTGGTTCATGCTTAAAGGTAAGATTTTTGCGAAACACCAGCCATCAGTATTCTTTCCCGATGGTCACCCATTGGTTGAAAGCAAATTAGCGCCAAAAAATTAAAGATGTAGTCGGGTAGCATTTAAACAAATTAAAATAACAAAAAGGGGTTAACTGTGAAAACACTAAATATCATTGTATTTGTTTGGTTATGCTTGGTCAGCGCATCAAGTTTTGCCAACTTAACAAAGGAAATTGAGAAAGATTATCAAGCTTATTTAAAAGAGCTTTTTATCCATTTTCACCAGAATCCTGAACTATCAATGGCTGAAACTAAAACGGCTGCTCGCATAGCCAAAGATTTAAAAGCTCTAGGTTTTACTGTGCATGAAGGTATTGCCGAAACCGGAATCATTGCAACGTTAAAAAATGGCAAAGGCCCTACGGTAATGATGCGAGCCGACATGGACGGATTGCCGGTTAAAGAAGCTAGCGGATTGGATTATGCGTCACAAGCCATGCAGTTTGATCCTATTACCAAAGAAGAACGTCCGGTTATGCATGCTTGCGGCCATGACGTCCACATCACTTCTTTGATTGGTACAGCCCGTTATATGACTACCCACAAAGATGATTGGTCAGGAACCCTTATGTTGGTGGCTCAGCCTGCAGAAGAGCGCATCATGGGTGCGCGCAAAATGATGGAAGAAAATATCTGGGAGACTTATGGAAAGCCAGATTATGCCCTCGCTTTACACGTCAGTTCTAACTTCGAAACCGGTAAAATTAATGTATTTGCTGGACCTACTTCGGCAGGTTCAAACAGCGTTGATATTATTGTACATGGTATAGGTACACACGGCGCTTACCCTCAAGGCGGAAAAGATCCAGTGGTGCTTGGTTCGCAAATTGTCTTGGCGTTACAAACCTTAGTGTCACGTGAATTAGGACCCAAAGAGCCTGGCGTTGTGACTGTAGGTGCCTTTAATAGCGGATTCAAACATAATATTATTTCTGATAAGGCGCATTTAAAAATAACCGTGCGCAGTGCAACAATAGAGACTCGGGATAAGCTTCTTGATGGAATTAAGCGGATTGCTGAAAACATGGGAAGAGTTGCCGGTTTACCGGAAGATAAATTACCTGAAGTTAGGGTGTCTTTAGAAGAAGGCACATTACCGCAAATTAATGACGATGCTTTGACCGCGCGTTTACAAAAGGCGTGGAAACAGCAACTCGGTGCCAGTAATTTAATGGAAAAGCCGTCTGAAGGAATGGGTGCAGAAGATTTTCCTTATTTTGTTCATGAACATAATATACCAAGTGTATACTGGTCAGTAGGTGGAACACCTAAAGCTGATTTTGAAAAAGCAGCCAATGGTGGACCTGCGGTTCCCTCTCATCACTCACCATTATTCAAAATTGAACCGGATGGATCCGTGCCTTTTGCGGTTGAAACCACAGTGACGGCTCTTTTGGATTTATTACAAGAGTAGCCTGAATAGCAAACACATAGCAAAGCCATCACTTTACATTCTAGCGATGGCTTTTTTTCGTCAATTCTTAGCATTCTTTAATCAAATCAAGAGTTTTAGGCATGCATTTTAGACAATTGTGCAAATAATCTAACTATCCAAAAATCAAATTTCTACATACAAATAGGTAACCCTGGTGATGACAAGTTTGGCGCCTTGTTTATCAATTCCTATAAACAATTATAGAGGAAATAATGAAGTTACCTAATATGAAAAAACTGTCAGTACTTGCTAAAAGTTGTTTAGTCGTTTTTGGCTTTAGTGCAAATGCCAGCGAAACTGAACAAAAATATTATCCAGACGAAGAGCAAAAGTCTTTTGTTGGGCCAGAGGAATATTTTACCGGTGATGTAAACGTACAAATGTTGTTTCCAGATAATGACACCGCACACTATTCCGGCGCCAATGTTACCTTTCAACCAGGTGCACGCACTGCATGGCATCAACATCCTGCAGGTCAGCATATGGTAGTAACAGAGGGGACAGCAGTTACTGGCACCAGAGATGGCAGGGTCATCGAGTTCCATGCTGGTGAAACTGTATGGTGCCCTAAAGACATCGATCATTGGCATGGTGCTACGCCACATGCTGCTATGACGCATATTGCGCTGACCGGCAGTAAAGACGGCAAAAATGTAATTTGGAAAGACAAGGTAACAGATGAGGTTTATCAGAAAGTCTTCTCCGTTAACCAAGAAGAGCAAAAAGTATTAAGGCACTGTCTGCTGAACAACAAGCTTTAGTCACAATTTCGGCCTTTACCGCCAGTGGTGATTTAATCGCCCTTGAACGAGCAGTAACACAAGGATTAGAAAATGGTCTATCCATAAGTAAAATTAAAGAGTTGCAAATGCATTTGTATGCATATGCAGGATTTCCTCGTAGTCTGAATGCGCTGGGCACTAACATGAAAGTGGTGGAAGCCAGAAAGTCTCAAGGCAAAGAGGATATTCAAGGGGAAATAGCGGATCCTTTTGCATCTCCAGAAGATAGCTTAGCATTGCTTAAGAAACAAGTGAGTCTTGAAGCATCCCAAAACGTCATAAAAGCACTTCAATAATTAGGCATACCCCAAGACTGTTCGACGTTGAGTATACTCAACGTCGATTTTAAACTAAGTTGCTATATTAACTCGGTTTAGTCTTTGCTCTTTTTAATTCGATTAACGCTAGCCACCCCAATCATTCCCAAAACAAATAGCATAAGGGCGTGAGGAGAGGAAACCGCAGAGGCTTGTCGTACTTCCATTAAAATGGATGCGTTGTCAAATCCTGCATCTATATAAGAGCCGTTGATCAATTCGCCAGTAGCAATAAAGCTGATATAACGGGTATCTGATACAAGCGAAAAAGTTTGCGAAATACTCTGGTTGTTAGCGCTAGGTCCGCCCAAACCAGTAAACACTATTTGCGATGCTAGCAAGTTTAAATTTGTATCATAAAGCTCGTAGCCTAGCGTAATTCTATCATTTGCGTAAATTGCTTCAGCCGAAAACGTAAAAGTACCCAGTAACGTTGCTGATAAAGTGGCTAAATCAACTCTTTGAAACAAGGTTGTAGTTTGTGGGTTGGGACCTTCTTCCCATGGAGACGCGAAGAAACTACCATCTGAAGATTCAAGAAAATAAGCACCTATAGGTGCCGCAGACGTAACTCCCCATTCTAAAGGCGTAATTGGATCCGATTGAGTCCAACTACTTAGATCCCCAGTAGCGAAATCGCCATTAGTGAGGATTTCTATTGGTGTTGCCCATGCTTGAAGATTTGTTATTAAAAGTAAACATACTCCGGCCAACATCTTTTTTAAATTCATAACTAAATTTCCTTATTAATCAAACATCATGACCACTGCGTTAGCAGCAGAAAAATACTGCGCAAATATTAGGCCAAATATTATTTATTAAAAAAATCAGTGAATTAGGTGGTATTTAAGAAGTAAATACTAGGCGAGTGTAAAATTTATTGACGGTTGAATAGAGCTCAAACTAAATAATATACACGAGTGTCCCAAAACCTCCGAATTTGCGTATTTAGTTTATGGTTCAACAAGGTAACAAGAAGTATGAACTTAATCGTTAATTTTGCGTTCAAAGTTTATGCTCTTAACTAAAAGTTTATAATTGAAATGCTAGGAAAATTTAAGAAGTTCTTCGAAACTAACGACAATGACGATCAAAAATCACAAGCAGAAAAGCTCCACGAAGCATGTGCTATTTTGCTATTGGAAGTATCTAAAGCTGATTACGAAGAGACGTCAGAAGAAACCCAAAAAGTAAGAGAACTGTTAAAGCGAAACTTTGATTTAACGGAAGAAAAACTAACTGATCTTATTCAAAACAGCCGCGAAACTGAAGCAACTTCAGTTCATCCGTTTACTGCGCTTATTAACGAACATTACGAATATGAGCAAAGAGTTGCGCTGGTCGACAAACTTTGGGCGGTGGCCTATGTTGACGGCGAGTTAAGCAAATACGAGGAAGCCTTGATTCGTAAAGTGGCAGATTTGTTATATATCCGCCATTCTGATTATATAAAATCCAAACTCGCGAATGCCTCTTAATCCAAATATAATGGACTAACTGATACTGGTTTTAACCAACCAGTTCCGACAAAATAAAATTATAAAGATAAAAGAGAGACAGAGCATGCAAGCCTATCCAATTGGTACCAAAGGGCAACCTTGGGGTGATGAAGAAAAAGGACTTTGGTTATCCAAACAGGAAGTTAAACGAAGCTATCAAGGAGAAGTCGTCGACAAACTACAAGCAGTTTCCGATCATTTTTCACGTTTTCAATATGGTGCGCTTTCGTACAACAAAACCCGATATCCATTATTGGCCTTTACTTCTGCCCAAATGGCACTGAATAAACCCACTGTGCTGATAACCGGCGGTGTACACGGTTATGAGACTAGCGGCGTGCAAGGTGCAATAGAATTTTTACTGCATCATGCCAGCGACTATCATACGCATTTTAACTTTGTGATTACCCCCTGCATTAGTCCTTGGGGTTATGAAACTATCAATCGCTGGAATCCTGAAACTATAGATCCTAACCGCTCGTTTTTTCAAGACAGTCCAGCCCAAGAAGCGCAAAAAGTCATGGACTATGTCCATTCTTTGGATGTTCCTATTTTTGCCCATTTTGACCTGCATGAAACAACAGATACTGATGATTCAGAATTCCGGCCCGCTCTAGCCGCCAAAATAGGCAGTGAATTTCATGATTGGGGAATTCCAGATGGATTCTATACCGTAGCTGACAGTACACGCCCTCAACTCGACTTCCAAAAAGCGGTCATCAACTCAGTTAAAAAGGTAACCCATATTGCGCCGCCCGATGATAAAAACCAGATTATTGGCAGTGAAATGGTGCAAGAAGGCGTAATTGAGTATGATAAAAGAGCTTTATTTTTGTGCGCTGGTTTTACCGATGCTGATTACGTCACTACCACAGAGGTGTATCCAGATAGCCCAAAATCTACGCCAGAGATTTGTATTAAGGCTCAAATTGCGGCTGTTATTGGCGGCTTAGATTATTTGAAATCGGAAATCGCGTAAAGATATCGGGCTCAAAGTCTTTAATTCGCGCTCGAATTCATCTATTTTACAATGTGATTATATCTTCTAGGACGAAGACCCCATGTTGTTAGAGCGCGACCTTGCTATACAACAATTTAAACAGGCAGCTGAATTATCCAAACATTCGGGTAAGCTGCTTTTAATAAAAGGGGAAGCAGGGGTTGGAAAGACGGTGTTGCTCGAGCACATGCGTCTGGCACTACAACAACAATTCATTTGGAGCGGTTGCGATCCATTATCCACCCCAAAACCCTATGCGCCAATACTTGAAATCGCCGGCGCAATTTCTAACGATTTAATCGATGTTCTAGAACAAAATACCCTTGCAGCCAAAGTTGCTAATATCTTTTTTAATACTTTATTCGACTTGAACAAGGGCACAATTATTGTCATAGAAGATGTTCATTGGGCTGATAATGCCACCTTAGATCTTTTAAAGTTCATCGCTCGGCGTATTTCGTTTTTACCCTGCTTAATTTGCATTAGCTTTAGAGATGATGAAATTTCTCCTGAACACCCACTTGCAGCTGTACTGAATTTAGTCCCTTCTGCTCATACTATGCGTATTGAGCTTTCGCCTTTTAGCTTAGATGCAGTAAAACTGCTGGCTTTAGAACAAAACAAAGATGCCCAGCGGATTTTTGAAATCACCTCTGGTAACCCCTTTTTTGTAACTGAACTTATTTCAGCTCAACCCCTGAGTGAAAATAGTATTCCCTCATCTGTTCGGGATACAGTGAATAGCAAAGTGGCTAAACTCTCTCATCGACACCGACATTTTGTGCAGTTTTTATCTGTTATGCCCTATGGCATACCTGTATGGCTAATCGAGGATATTTTTGATCAGGCGGTAGATGATTTACTAAGCCAATGCATAAGATATCGAATCCTAATGGTGGATAACAGTCAAGTGATTCGATTCTGCCATGAACTCGCCCGATTGGCCGTGTTAGACAACATGCCAATTACTGCACAAAAACAGTTTCACGAGAAGATTTTATCGGTATTGGAAGCAAGTGAACAGGCACAAAATATAGCGTGGATGGTCCAGCACGCTGAAGGCGCATTAAACGCAGAAAAGGTGATTCAATATGCCACATTGGCAGCTAACAAAGCGGCAGTAATGGGAGCGCACAAAGAAGCAGCTTCTTACTTTAAAAGAGCCCTTGATTTTTCTGACAATGCAGAAACTCAGGTAAAAGCGCAATTGTATGAGAGTTGGGCCTATGAAGTGGGTTTAACTGCTCATATGGAACAATCTGTGATCGATGCAGTGCGCCACGCAGTGGATTTATGGAAAGCCTTAGGCAGAACCGACAAAGTCGGCAAAAACCTCAGGTTTTTAGCCCGTTTATATTGGTATCAAGGAAAGGCGCACAGAGCCGAGCAATTTTCTTTGCAAGCCATTCAAGTATTTGAAACCTTGGGAGCTTCCAGTGACCTAGCAATGGCTTATTCTATGCGTTCCCAATTAGACATGCTAAATGATAGAACCAAAGACGCGATTAACTGGGCTGACAAGGCGTTGCAACTTGAAAAGCAGTTTCCTAATCCTTTAATTCGAGCTCATGCCCTTAACAACAAGGGAACTGCTCTTATTATGAAAGGCGATAGCTCTGGTGAAAGCATGATGCACGAGAGTTTAGATATTGCCTTAAAACAAGATTTTCACGAAGATGCGGCGCGGGTTTACACTAATTTGTCTGACTACTACATTAGGTTTAAAAAGCTCAAACAAGCAGATAGTTTTATTACCCAGGGTATCCAATTTGATATCTCGCATGACTTGGATGCCTGGACCTATTACTTGGTAGGCATCCAATCGGCATTGCGTTTGGAACAAGGACGCTTTTATGATGCAGTTACCATTTCTCAAGGTGTACAAAAATTAGAAAATCAAACATTGCTGATGAAGTTACCTTCTTTATTAGTTTTAGGACGAGCATTGTCAAGATTAGGTGATCCCAAGGCTTTGGAAGTGTTGTCGAATGGCTTGCAAAACGCGAATGCAACCGACGAATATCAATACATGATACCGGCTCGTTTGGGGTTAATAGAACATGCGTTTTTCAATCATCGCTCAGAAGATTGCCTTGCCCATTTGCATTGGTTTTCTGAGTTACCTGAAAATGTGCTCAACGCATGGCAGTACCAAGAGCTAAGGCTTTGGATGGATTTACTCGAAATCTATACTGCGAATAAAATTCAATTGCCTATTATTACTGCTCCCGAGCCATTGGCGGCAATTCAATTACCTAAGGCAGTCGATGATTGGATGTTGCTGGGCGTACCCTACAACGCTGCAATGCAGTTTTTGGCATCAAATAAAGAACCACAAGACAGCAAACAGGAATTACTTAAGGCCTATTCTATCTTTGAACAATTAGAAGCTAGCGGCGCCATTGCTTGGCTCAGACGCTATGCTACCCAAACGGGGTTTATCAACGAATTACCTAAACAAAAGCGTGGACCCTATAGTAAAACTAAACAGCATCCATTAGGCTTGACCAGTAAAGAACAAAAAGTCTTGGTATTGCTTGCAGAAGGCTGCAGCAACGCCGAAATTGCCGAGACATTATGCCGTTCAACACGTACTATAGAAAATCATGTATCTTCAATTTTGGCCAAACTTAATGTACAAAATAGAATAGATGTGATGTTAAAGATCCAAAATGAAACATGGCTAATTGAAGAAGCAGCCAAATAAAGTGTATTGATAATTTGTCAGGAACAACACTAACTATTATGAAAGACCCAATATTTGAACAATTAAAACAAACATTAACAAAGGCTTACAGTCCATATTCAGGCGTCCAAGTGGCCGCTGCAATTGAGTATGAAATTGATGGGGAGTCTTTCATTGAGTACGGGGTAAACGTAGAAAACGTATCTTACGGGCTCACTCAATGTGCAGAACGAAATGCAATTTGTTCGGCAGTGACAAAGGGCATGAAAAAAATTACATCTGTCCGTTTAATGTCCAATCAAGAAGCGCCTTTAACGCCTTGCGGAGCATGTCGACAAGTGATCGTTGAGTTTGCAGCAGACGCAAGTACTTGGATTGAAAGTAAATCCATGCAGGATGATGTGGCTTGGCACTGTACTGTCCCCGAACTCCTTCCTTCTGCTTTTGTCCTTAAATAAGTGTCCGGAGCGGACACTTTAGCTGTCCGCGGACACTTTAAAAATCGCAAATATTTCTTAATTTTATAGTATTTTCAATAAGATAAGAGTTGGCTCGAAGCTGGCATAGGTAATATCAAGTTTTTACCATTTTATTAATGCCAGGTCGTTTATGTTAGCTATTTATTTGTTGTTATCCCCTCTTTCTGTGCTGTTTTTTGCATGGCTAATTTGTCTGGTGGAAACACCTAAACTACCAGATTAGGACTTCTGTGATGATTAAGGATACTAGCGGTCAGGATGTGGTTTTAGAAAAATCCTCTGTGAACAAGGTTAAGTTAGCAGCTGGCGTTATTACAGTATTGGTGCTTATTGCAGTTCTTAGCTTGGTGTTTGCTAAACCTTCTGCCAATAAATCGGTTGATATGGCTCGAGTACAAATTGCCACCTTGGAAACCGGCGACTTGGTACGGGACATTATTGCAAATGGCCGTATAGTTGCCGCTAACGCGCCTCAGTTGTACGCCCCAGAACAAGGATTTGTCGAATTAACCGTAAATGCTGGTGACAGTGTTGAATACGGTCAGGTACTCGCGGTAGTGGAAAGTCCTGAATTGCAAAATAAACTTGAGCAAGAGCGTTCAGAGCAACAAAGGTTAGAAGGACAGCTTGCGAGACAGGAGTTAGACGCTCGTCGACAAACCCTTCAACTCACCAAACAACTGGATCTTGCAGAGGTAGACTTGCAAGCAGCTGAAAGAGAAAACAGACGGGCACAAAAAAGTATCATCAACAATTTAATCAGCCAGATAGACCTAGAAAAAGCGGTAGATGATCTTGCTCGCGCACAATTAAATTTCAAACATGCCAAACAAGAAGTTGATCTCGCCAAAGATACCTTAGCGTTCGAGCTTGATGTTTCTCGTTCAACGCTTTCCAGGCAAAAGTTAATCGTTGAAGAACTAGAGCGTAAAATTCAGCAGCTCAATGTAACCGCCAGCGTTACTGGCGTAGTAGGAAATCTGCTGGTGCAACATGGAGCCTTGGTAGATAAAAACATGCCATTGATGACTTTAGTTGACCTTACAGCTTATGAAGCAGAAGTTAACGTTGCTGAAAGCTATGCAAGTGAACTAAGCATCGGGTTGCCAGTTGAGCTACGTATTGGGAATTCTATACTAGAAGGTACTTTGGCCGCCGTATCGCCGGAAATAAAAAATCGCGAGGTCACCACTAGGGTTAAGCTACACCAGCCAGATTTGACCATGCTGCGCCAAAATCAGCAAGTCACAGCCCGCGTACTGTTAGATAACAAATCTAACGTATTGAAAGTAAAGCGGGGTAGCTTCATGCAGTCAGGTGGTTTTATAGCCTATAAGCTTGAGGGCAATATTGCCCACAAAGTCGATATCGAAGTTGGCGCTAAGAGCATGCGTGAAGTGGAGATTTTGACCGGACTGCAAGCAAACGATCAAATTATTATTTCAAATTATCAAGAATTTATCGACGCAGACACTGTTCTGCTGAGAAATTAAAAGGAACAACACTTATGTTAACTATGCAAAACGTCAGCAAGGTATACACCACGGAAAAAGTACAAACCCATGCCCTACGCGATTTTAATTTAGAAGTAAACGAAGGTGAATTTATTGCAGTTACTGGTCCTTCTGGCTCAGGTAAAACCACCTTTTTGAATATTGCGGGAATGTTAGAAACCTACAGCTCAGGGCAATATTTATTGGACGGTATCGACATTGGGCGATTAAGTGACAATCAACGTGCAGATTTACGCAATCAAAAAATTGGGTTTATCTTTCAAGGCTTTAACCTTATTCCAGATCTTAATATTTTTGAAAATGTAGAAGTGCCGCTTCGATATCGAGGAATTAAATCTGCAGAACGTAAAGCAAGAGTGATGGAATGTTTGGAACAAGTTGGTCTTGGCAGCCGATTGAAGCATTTACCCCAACAATTGTCTGGAGGGCAACAACAACGAGTGGCTATTGCTCGTGCCTTGGCGGGTCGTCCTCGTTTTTTATTAGCGGATGAACCTACAGGTAATCTCGATAGTTTGATGGCCAGACAGGTAATGGAGTTGCTTGAAAAAATCAATCAAGAAGGGGCTACTATTATTATGGTTACCCATGATCCCGAATTGGCGCGACGTGCACCTAGAAATATTCAAGTAGTTGATGGACAAATTGCCGATTTTTCACTTTATCAAAAACAACTCGCAGGTACTGAGCCTGCTGTGGCCGAGGTGTAATATGCTAGCGCATTATCTGGATTTGAGTGTTCGTAGTTTTAAACGCACACCCATGACCACTTTACTGATGATCATTGCAATAGCATTGGGCATTGGTGTGACTATGACAAGTTTGTCTGTGTATCACATGATGTCCATGGACCCAATGCCGCACAAAAGCAGTAAATTATTTCATCCGCAATTAAATACTCGTGATCAAGGGGTTAACTGGTGGACCCAAGACGATCTGCCTCATCAATTGACTTACATAGACGCGAAAAACCTATATCAAGCAGATATTCCGGCGTTAAAAACACCTTCAGTGAAAACCGGTTATAGCGTGCATCTAAATGATGACCAAATTAAACCCTTTATGGAAACAGTGAGACTGATTGATAACGACTTTTTCACTATGTTCGACATGAGGTTTATTTACGGTGGTCCTTGGTCAGATGAGAGTGATAATAGTGGCGAGTTAGTCACTGTAATAAGTGCCGAACTCAACGACATATTGTTTGGTGGAGAAAACTCCGTTGGCAAACAAGTATTTTTCGATAAAGTGGCATTTCGTATCGTGGGTGTATTTGATGATTTTGATTATCACGTTAAATTTTACGACTTAACCAATGGTGCTTTTAATCAAAATGAACAGGTATTTATTCCCTTTTCCCTGATAGAACCTTTAGAAGTTAACAATTGGGGTAATACCAATGGTTGGAAGTATGAAGATATAAGATCCTTTCAAGACAAACTTAACTCGGAATTAGTTTGGCTACAATTCTGGGTGCAATTAGATTCTCCTGAAGAAGTCACCTCATATAAAAACTTTTTAACCAACTATTTAACCGAGCAAGCAACCCTAGGCCGATTCGAACGCCAAGACGTGCATTTTGACCTAAAAAATGTGATGCAATGGCTGGATTACAACAATGTAGTCACTGAGGATAATAGAGTAGTTGTGGGTTTAAGTTTTTTATTTCTGGCAGTTTGTGTGGCAAATATTGTTGGCTTGTTACTTGGTAAGTTTTTAAAACGCGTACCAGAAGTGGGAGTGCGCAGAGCCTTAGGCGCCAGTAAACGCCAAGTGTTTATGCAGCATTTGGTAGAGGTATCGCTGTTAGGGCTTATCGGAGGAACTTTGGGGATAGCCATCGCTCAACTCGGATTATGGGGCGTGAGGTCAACCTATAGCTACTATGACGCTTTGGCTACTATGGATTTGAGTATGTTTTTAGCTGCGCCTTTAATCGCTATTTTAGCATGTATTATAGCTGGGCTTTACCCTGCTTGGTTGGTTTGCAATACCAACCCTGCTTACTGCTTGAAAACGCAATAAGGAAGTAAAAATGTTAGATATTAAACCCACCATCAGCGCATTACGACGTTCTAAAGCAGGCGCTTTTTTGTTGTTGATTCAGATTGCAATTGCAACTGCCATTGTGAGTAACGCGTCATTTATCGTGTATGACCGCGTACAATATATTTCTCAAGATACAGGATATCCAGAAGATGAAGTGTTTTCATTTTCACTAAATACCTTTGGAGATGTTGAAGACTTATCGCAACAAATGGAACAAACAGAACAGCTGCTGCGGAATATGCCCGGTGTGATAGATGCAGTCTACGTGGATAGTGTGCCTTTAAGTGGCAGTGGATCCGCTAGCTCTTTTGCTAACTTACCACGCGACCAAAATGAACAAGAAAACTATCGTGAAGTTCGCGCGGCCTATATAGGCGCAGATGAACACATTTTTGAGGCCCTAGGCGTGGAAATAGCAGAAGGCCGAGGCTTTCTTCCCAGCGATGTGATTGTTACCAATACTCGAGCAGATTTACCACCAGTTGCTATTGTAAGCCGATCGTTTTTAGATGAAATGTTTCCTGAAGGTGACGGCTTAGGTCAACATATTTTCACTGGCAATATGGGTGCTCAAATTATAGGTGTGGTAGAAAAGATGAAAGGACCATGGCTGAAAGACTCACGCCCAGATAATTTGCTTTTGATCCCATATGCAGAAGCCAGTGTGTATCAAAACTTTATTGTGCGAACTAAAGCTCAAGACAGATCTGAGGTTATAGGCAAAATAGAGGACTTATTGTTAGAACAATATAATGAAAGAGTGATTATCAATTTACGCGGCATGGATGAATCCAAAGCAAGATACAATGCCGCAGACTTACTCATGGTGCGTATGCTAATAGTACTAATGGTAATCCTGGTATTGGTCACAGCCCTAGGCATATTTGGTTTAACCGTATTTAATATTAGCAAACGGACCAAACAAATTGGTACAAGAAGAGCCTTAGGTGCTAGAAAATCAGCCATAGTACGCTATTTTTTAGTAGAGAATTCATTGGTTTGTGTACTTGGATTAGCGGTAGGAATTACTGGCGCTATAGGTTTGGGTCATTTCTTAATGACAGAATATTCGTTACCAAAATTAAGTTTGTATTATGTAGTTGCGACTGCTATTGGGGTGTTTATAATCAGTTTACTGTCAGTGTTAATACCGGCAAACAAGGCCGCTAACATATCGCCAAGCATAGCAACCCGAACAATTTGATGTGAATTAACTTTTTATGGACAAAATTCTCATAGTGGATGACACGCCAGCGGTGTTACAAGCACTATCGCTGGCGCTTGAGATTCACGGGTACGATGTAATTACGACTACTTCGCCCAGTGAAGCGGAAAAACTAGTGGATCAACTCAGGGTTGCCTTGGTTATTCAGGATATGAACTTCACCCGAGATACCACGTCTGGTGAAGAAGGTCGTGAACTCTTTTATCGATTACGCAAAATCAACCCTCATTTGCCGATCATTTTAATCACCGCTTGGACAGACTTAGAGCAAGCGGTCGAATTAGTAAAAGCGGGTGCAGTGGATTACATAGCTAAACCCTGGGACGACCAAAAGCTGGTCAACACAGTGGCAAACCTAGTTGAACTGGGTAAAAGCAAACAGCAGCATGAAAAAATTCTCCGTCAGGTGGAGGGCGTAAAAGATAGCCAAAGTGCAGCGCAATCAGTTGGTTTGATATATCAAAGTACAGCCATGCAACGTACGGTAGACATGGCAATTCAAGTTGCAAAAGCAGACATTTCGGTATTGATTACAGGCCCTAACGGTGCAGGTAAAGAAAAAATCGCAGAATTGATTCATGCTGAATCCTCTTTGGCAAATCGACCTTTTGTCAAAGTTAACTGTGGTGCATTACCCGCAGATTTAATTGAAGCTGAATTGTTCGGCGCTGAAGCTGGAGCTTATACAGGCTTAAATAAGACCCGTATCGGGCGTTTTGAGGCAGCCAATGGCGGCACACTTTTCTTAGATGAAATTGGTAATTTATCTTACGAAGGACAAACAAAGCTGTTGCGAGTGTTGCAAACTGGTGAATTCGAGCGTTTAGGATCTGTTGCGACCCAGAAAACAAAAGTAAGAGTAATAAGTGCGACTAATGCGAACTTACCAGAAGACATCAGAGCGAATAAATTTCGAGAAGATCTCTACTACCGTTTAAATGTGATTGAAATACCGTTAGCACCTTTGGCTAAGCGGGTGGATGATATCATGCCTTTAGTCGCCTTTTTCCTGCCCAAACGGGATATTAGTTTAGGGGCAGAAAAAGCATTGCTTGAATATCCTTGGCCGGGAAATGTGAGAGAGCTGGAAAATGCTTGCAAGCGAGTGGCGGTAATGAAGCCTACAGGGATTATAGAAGCTTCAGATTTCGTGTTAATGGATCTTACAAGCGAGCATCATAAAGTTCCAGCTCAGGAGCCAGATAAACAGGCATTGGAAGATGCAATGCGTGAACATCAAGGTGTTATAGCTCGAGTTGCTCGACAATTTGGTCTAAGCCGGCAAGCGCTGTATCGACGGCTAAATAAATTTGGAATCGAGTATTAATGGGGCTTAGGCTAGCGCACAAACTCACAATGACAGTTACTCTTTGTAGCCTGATCGTTAGTGTAGCTATTTTATACATTTCTTCCTTGGATCTATGGATTTGCGTTTTATTACTGCTGGCCGTGGTTGTCTTCTCGAGTGCTCTAGCGGCTTATTTTCTGCGGGATCTTAATAGTGGCATAGATGCATTAGAGTTAGGTTTACTCAATCTCAAAGATGGTGAATACTCCACGAGTTTAGCGTACAAAAAAGACGATGAATTTGGTGAGCTTTGCTCGCTATACAATGCAACGTCAGAAAAATTACGCGCCGAGAAACATTGGCTATATCAACGAGAATTACTGCTGGATAAGATTACCCAAAGCTCGCCGGAAGTGCTTATTTTACTAAATAACAAACGCCAAATCGTGTTTAGTAATTACGCTGCTAAGCAGTTTTTTAAAACCAAAACTGGCTTAGAAGGCGTGCTAATCGATGATTTAGTGCAAGGGACGCCAGTTGGGGTGAAAGAAATTTTCAACGGTATGCAAGATGGTCTTTTCACCATGTCGTGGGAACAACAAGATAGCCAAACCTGGTATCTTACGACAGGTGAATTCAATCTAAATAATCAGCCACATAGATTGTATATTCTAAAGCAAATGACAAGAGAAATGAGTCGTCAAGAAGTGGCAGTGTGGAAGAAGGTCATTCGCGTTATCAGTCATGAATTAAATAATTCTCTTGGCCCCATAAGTTCTATGCTCAACAGTGGAAAGTTACTGGCGGGCAACGTTGAAGATGAAAAGCTCTCAAGAGTTTTTAGTACCATAGATGATCGTATTCAGCACTTGTGTGATTTTGTGCAAGGCTATGGCAAGTTTGCCAAATTGCCCGAACCTAAGCTTCAAACAATTGACTGGCAGAGTTTCACTCAGTCTCTTGGGCAACAATGGCAATTTAGCCTAGAAGGTGACACTAATTTAGTTCTTTACGCGGATCCTATTCAGCTAGAGCAACTCATGATTAATTTGATTAAAAATGCCCATGAGTCTGGCTCACAAATCAAGGACATTGTGGTTAGCGCTTGGAATGTGGAACAGCAAGTGGTGATCAGCGTAAAAGACAAGGGTAAAGGGATGGGGGAATCAGTGCTAAACAACGCGTTATTGCCTTTTTATTCCACCAAACCTTCTGGCACAGGTCTTGGCCTTGCCTTGTGTCGGGAAATAGTAGATGCTCATCATGGTCAAATTGCCCTGAGAAATAGGCCAGAAACCGGCTTAGAGGTAAGAATATCTTTGCCATTGCAAAAACAAGGCTAAAATAAACAAGGCATTTGCAAGGTCTGATTAAATAGATCAATACATAATTAATTTATAAAAAGAGCTCAAATAATTATGCAGCCTCATGAAAACAGCCCTTTAGACGATTTTATTGAATACCCCGAAAAAGTGATGCAGCAGCGCAGTGCAGATTTTCTTGCGCAAATGCGGCGTCGCCATAGTGTGCGAAGTTTCAGCGATCGACCTGTATCTCGAACTGTCATTGAAAATTGTATTTTAACCGCAGGTTCCGCGCCAAGCGGCGCAAATCACCAACCTTGGCATTTTTCAGCCATTCATTCTGAATCAGTCAAGCGTCAGATCAGAGAGCGAGCCGAAGCTCACGAGCGAGAGTTTTATCAAGGCAGAGCAGGTGAGCAATGGCTAAAAGATCTTAAGCCATTAGGTACAGACGCTAATAAATCATATTTGGAAACAGCCCCTTGGCTGATAGCTGTGTTTAGCCAGAAAACTGGTGAGCTCGAAGGAGAACAGAAACGTCAGAACTACTATGTTCACGAATCTGTTGGCATTGCGGTAGGCATGTTAATTACGTCTCTACATAACGCTGGACTTGCCACCTTGACTCACACCCCAAAACCCATGAATTTTCTCACCCAAGTGTGCCAGCGACCAGACAACGAACGAGCCTACATGCTAATTATTGCAGGCTATCCAGCAAAGGATGCGAGCGTTCCTGAACATGCACGTAAGAAAAAATCCTTAACGGAAATCGCTAGTTTTTTATAACTAGCAAATGTTTCAAGCATAGCGATTTTTTCACCAATATACCTAAAGGCTTATTCACCACCGACTAACTGACTGCTATACTGACTAGAAAATAAAAATAGGATTCACCATGCGCCCTTTTTCTCTTATCAATTTAATTGGCCTGTTATTCAGCGCTGCAGTATTTGCCAACCCTCAATATATAAAGGCTGACGCATTAATAGATGTTACTAATGGCAAAGTAATAAAATCGCCTTTAGTCGAAATCAGTGAAGGCAAAGTAGTAGCTGTTACTGCATCAAAAGATGTTCCAGAAGGCGCAGATGTTATTGATTTGTCTGGCCACACCTTGTTGCCAGGTCTAATGGATATGCATGTGCATCTAACTTCTGATGCAAATGAGCACGGCTATAAACGCTTGAATGCCTCTTTACCTCGTACTACTTTGAAAGGTGTTGGATTTGCCGAGAAAACCTTATTAGCCGGCTTTACCACTGTGCGAAACGTTGGCGCCCCCGGATTTGCTGATGTGGCATTAAGAGATGCTATCAATGATGGTGAGCTAGTAGGCCCACGCATGTTTGTTGCTGGTCGTTCAATCGGCGTAACCGGTGGTCATTGTGATAACAACTTGTTGCCTTTTGAGTATGGTGTAAAGTCTGATGGTGTTGCTGATGGTCCTTGGGCTGTACGTGAGAAAGTAAGAGAAAATATAAAGTTCGGCGCTACGGTAATTAAATTCTGCGCTACAGGCGGCGTATTGTCTAAAGGCACGAAAGTAGGTGTGCAACAGTTTACCTATGAAGAAATGGAAGCCCTAATTGATGAAGCCCACATGCGCGGATTAACAGTGGCAGCTCACGCTCACGGGTTAGAAGGTATCAAATCTGCCATTAAAGCCGGAGTGGATTCAGTTGAACATGCCAGTTTTATCGATAAAGAAGCGATTAAATTAGCCAAAGAAAAAGGTACTTATTTATCCATGGATATTTACGTTACAGAATATATCCTGGGTGAAGGCGAAAAAGCAGGGATCTTAGAAGAAAGTTTAGCTAAGGAGCGCACTGTAGGTAAAACTCAGCGCGCGAATTTTGAAAGTGCAGTTAAAGCTGGAGTAAATATGGTGTTTGGTAGTGATGCTGGTGTTTATCCTCATGGCGATAATCCCAAGCAATTTGCTCGTATGGTTAAGTTTGGTATGACGCCATTACAAGCTATTCAAGCAGCGACTATTAATCCGGCAAAACTACTTAAGCAAGACAAAATCTTAGGTAGTGTGAGCGAAGGAAAGATTGCGGATATTATCGCAGTTAAAGGAAACCCCTTGAAAGATATTGAATTACTTGAGAAAGTTGTCTTTGTAATGAAAGAAGGGCAAGTTTATAAACAACCTGAATAAATTTACAAGACCCTTTTAATTTAACTAGTAGCGCTAGAGTAGTTTTTTAAAAGGGTCTCAGTGATGCAAAAACACAGTATTGGATTTATTCTTAGCATTTTACTTTGTTCTTGTGCGATCAATGCAGAAGAACAAAGAACCTTAGAACATACACAAAAATTGGCTGTCAGCTTGAGTTATGACGACGCGCTAAACAGCCAATTAGATACAGCCATTCCCCAATTGGACAAACACCAATTTAAAGCATCTTTTTATTTACTGCCGCGTTCCGAAGCTTTTGCTAATCGTATCGAAGAATGGCGTGCTGTGGCTGCAAATGGTCATGAATTAGGCAATCATTCACTGTTTCATGGCTGTCGTGGCAGTAAGCCTAATCGCGACTGGGTAATTCCATTTACAGACCTTGATAAACGCAGCGTTGAAGAATTGCGTATGGAAATAGCGGTCGCAAATAGTCTTTTACAATCTTTAGATGGAAAAACTCACAGAACCTTAACCTTGCCATGCGGTGATCTCTTAGTGGGAGGAGAGCCACTGTTGCCCGCAGTGGAGCAAATGTTTGTTGGAGTGAAGGGGCAAGGCGTAGAACAAGGCACTGAAATACTGCATGCGCCTAGTGAAGTCGACGGTAAAACGCTCATCAGCTATGTGCAAAATGCCAAACCTGGCACCAAGATCGTGAGTATTTTATTTCATGGAATAGGCGGTGATCATCTAGCGGTTTCTGAACAAGCTCACGCAGAGCTGTTGCAGTTCTTGGCAGACAATCAAGATAAATATTGGGTCGACTCTTACGTTAATATCATGCAAAAAATTCAACAGCCTTAACGACCTATTTTATCAGTTGTAAAATTGCTTTGAAATGTGGTGAACGGCAATCACCCACGAGTTCATATAGACAGGTTTCAATACCTGTTATCTCAATCTGTTTTTGCATGAGCTTTTGTAAGGCTAATTGTTTATTCTCCAATGTACGAGACGACACACATTCATTCACCACTTGTACCTTTACTCCTTTTTCATGTAACCCTACGGCAGTTTGATAAACACAAATATGAGATTCAATGCCGCATAATAGCCAGTTTTGTTTATTATGGAATTCTATTGCGTCAATAAACTCTGGTGTATCGCATGCGTTAAAAGTGTATTTCGTTATCGGTTTGTAGTTGCTCAGCGCTTTATTAAGCTTCTTGCTGGTAGGGCCTAAGCGTTCAGGATTTTGTTCCAACCAAATAATCGGAAGCCCTAGAATTTTCGCACCTTCAACAAAGTCGACACAGTTATTGATTAAGGCATCGCTTTCATACACCAAGTTCGCCAATTTCCCTTGAATATCAATTAGCACAACACCAGTGTCATCTAAATTCAACATAAAATCCCCTCCCAAAAGCCAGTTGTATGCCAAGAATATTTCACTAAAATTAGGCTTTATTGATGTTATTCTCGTAGCAGTAAAGCAAATTATTTAGCGAGCAAATACATGCAAATTAATAGTGATTTTACACAACCTGTGATCATTTTACCCGAGCAATACCAATTTGTGGATTCACCACTACCTGGAGTGAGCCGCATGATGTTAGATCGCGTGGGCAAAGAAGTTGCGAGGGCTACCAGCATCGTAAAATACACTGCAGGCGCTGGTTATTCATCCCATACTCATGGAGGCGGTGAAGAAATTTTCGTATTGTCGGGCACCTTTAGTGACGAACATGGAGATTATCCAGCGGGTACTTATTTACGTAACCCCCCTGGGAGTGAACATACGCCTTTTTCCAAAGATGGTTGTACAATTTTGGTTAAACTATGGCAATTTGCTGAAGATGATTTGCAATCTATGGTGGTCAATACCAAGATAGCCAAATGGTTACCAGGTCAAGTAGAAGGGCTATCTGTGTTACCCTTACACGATCATGATGGGGTCAGTACTGCACTTGTACGTTGGGCGCCAAATACAGAATTTTCAAATCACACACATCCTGGTGGCGAAGAGATCTTGGTTTTGGAAGGTGTCTTTAACGACGAATATGGAAGTTATCCTGCAGGGAGTTGGATAAGAAATCCCAGATTTAGTAAACACACACCCTTTACTCAACAGCAAGGCGCGCTAATCTACGTCAAAGTTGGTCATCTAGATGCGAATTTAATGGGCGACAAGTTTTTATAGCGTTGATGAGTTTGTGAATTCAGCCATTGAAACTCAATAAATAATTTTAAATTTATAAATAAAAACAGCTGCCTTATTCATAAAGAAAGAGCAGCTGTTTTAGTTAAAATCTAAGGTTTATTTAAAACGTGACAATTGGTGTTGCAGTTGCGCTATTTGACCACCTAAACTAGAGAAGCTTTGCTCTGTATGGTCTGCACTTAATGAAAGTGCTTCTGATGTATTCGCCAGCAAGCTGGTGGATTTAGAGATCTCAGCAGAAGCTTGAGATTGCTCCCGAATTGCTTCGGCCACGGACGTCATGTTGTTGGTCACAGAACTGATGCTACTAACAACTGTATCAATAATGCGTTTAGCTGAATCTGATGAATTTGATACTTTGCCTGATTTTTCTACACAGCCCTTCATTTGTTGCACAGACACTGTAGATTCATGAATCAGGGCCGCGGTTATTTCGCTGATTTGTTCAGTGTTTTCTTTGGTGCGCATAGCCAACTGGCGCACTTCATCAGCAACTACCGCAAAACCTCTACCGTGTTCCCCTGCGCGCGCAGATTCAATAGCAGCATTCAGCGCTAGTAAGTTAGTTTGTTCAGATATGGCTTTAATTGACGCCATAAAATCTTCAATTTGTTGGCATTTTTCCGATAGCTGAGAAATAGCGCTAGATGTACTGGTTAAATCCTGCTGTAGCGAAACAATATCACCATTGGATTCTACTACCACGGTTTTAGCTTCAATGCTGGAATCTCTCGCATTCAAAGACAGGGTGTTGACCTCATTAGCTCTAGAAGCTACTGAGTCGTTATTTACTGTCATTTCTTCAGTAGCAGCTGCTATGGTTGCTACCTGGCCCGTAGTATCTGTACTCGCTTGTTTCACTTCTTTAGATAAGGTGCCTACTTCTTGGGAAACCTGATCAAGTACACCTGCAACTGACTTGGTATGCTCAATGAATTCAGAAAATGCATTAATCAAGGCTTCGAATTGGCGTAAAGCCGGCGTTGAGCCAGAGGTTTTCACATGTAAGTTGAAAGTACCCTTTTCAGCCATTATGGTGTTGACGGCTTCCGTTAGCTCTTGACCAGACGCACCATCATTTTTAGATTGAATAGCCATAAACCCAAGCACAATACCTTCTGCGATGGCAAATAATGCGTGAACGATTAGCACATAGAAGGTGAGGTATAACTCTTCAAAGATGAAAACAGGCATTCCGCTGGATTGCATAATATAAAAACTGATATGGTGGAGTGCGACAACCGCTACACTTGAAACCACTACCGTCCAATCACGATATAAGGTGGTCATTGCCATCACTGCAAAAATTTCAAAGTGCATGTAGGTAGTACCGCCGTATTGCTGAATATGCAAAGCAGCAAATAATTGAGTTGCTATGACCGCAGCATGACAAGTAACTCGGCTGTGTTGTTGCAATTGCATCATAGCGAGAGGAAGCGCCAAGATAATAATGCCAGCAACAAGTCCAAGCATTAGGGTATCAGTAAAATACCCAATGAACAGGGTTAAAAACGCCTGAAAAAATAACACTCCTTTGTAAACTTTATGTCCCTTTTCAATCCAAGGATAAACCATCAGAGATACCTTATATTAAAAGTCCAAAAGCACATTTCGTTATCGGCGAAATGCCCTTATAAATTAGCTTTTTTTGCGAAAAAATTTAGCTGAGTCAGTTCGCTAGTAAAAAAGACGAAATAGGTTATGCTTAAAATCTTGTGATCAAGTAAACCCTTGATTAAAAACTTGCGACCTAATTTAAAAGTACAAGGAGAAAGTTATGGAGTTAGGGCAATTTTCAGTAAGTCTTACCGTTAAAGATATTGCAAAATCTAAAGAGTTTTATGAAAGTTTGGGTTTTCAATGCCATCCTGAGTGCGGCGGCATTGAAGAAAAATGGTTGATAATGCAAAAAGACACTGTGGTGATTGGTTTGTTTCAAGATATGTTTGAGCAGAACATTCTTACCTTTAATCCTAAGGATGCCCGTGCTATTGAAGCTGAAATTAAGGCAAAAGGCTACACTATTGATTCGCCGACCTCCGGAGAATCTGGACCTACGCACTTTATGCTAAAAGATCCAGACGGTAACTTAATTATGTTTGATCAACATTTTTAATCGAAATTAAATCAAGTTTCGACTTGAATTTGTTGTGCCATTCCTAACGCTTTTTCGACAGCTGCTTCTGGAGAATCTGCTCGACTTAAACACACACCCATTCGACGTCGCCCTTTAATTTCTGGCTTACCAAACAAACGAATATCTGTTTGAGGAACGCTAAGGGCTTTGTCAATTCCTTGATATTGAATACTCGTAGATTCCCCTTCTACCAACAAAGCTACAGAGGCTGATGGTCCCTTAAAGGTAATATCTGGGATCGACAGGCCTAAGAATGCCCGAACATGTAAGGCAAATTCAGATAAATCTTGGGATATAAGGGTAACCATGCCAGTGTCATGGGGACGAGGTGAGACTTCGCTAAAATAGACTTCATCCCCTTTTATGAATAGTTCGACACCAAATAAGCCATATCCACCCAGAGCAGCTGTGACCTTATTTGCCATGGATTTTGCGTGTTTAAGCGCTATTTCGCTCATTTGTTGTGGCTGCCAAGATTCTCGGTAATCACCGTCTTCTTGACGATGTCCAATGGGTTCGCAATAGCTAGTACCGTCTTTATGGCGAATAGTGAGAAGCGTAATTTCGTAATCGAAATCAATAAATGATTCGACAATAACAGTGCCTGCGCCGGCGCGACCACCTTCTTGAGCTAATTGCCACGCTTGTTTTACATCGTCCTTGCTGCGCAATGTCGATTGCCCCTTACCCGAAGAACTCATAATGGGTTTTACTAAGCATGGAAAACCTATTTCTTCAACGGCATCTTCAAAATCATCTAAATTATCCGCAAACTTATAGGCTGAAGTCGGTAAAGAAAGCTCCTCAGCTACTAGTCTTCGAATACCTTCTCGGTTCATGGTGAGATGGGCTGCTTTGGCACTTGGAACAACGGTAAATCCCCGCTGTTCTAGGGTAATTAATTTAGCAGTAGCTATGGCTTCAATTTCAGGAACAATAAAATCTGGTTGTTCTTGGGTAACTATTTTCTCAAGCGCCTCACCATCAAGCATTGATAAGGTATAGCTTCGGTCGGCCACTTGCATTGCCGGTGCATTTTCGTATCTATCGAGCGCTATCACTTCGCACCCTAAGCGTTTTAATTCAATTACAACTTCTTTGCCAAGCTCGCCAGAACCGAGTAAAAGAACTTTTGTGGATGACGGAGAAAAAGGTGTGCCTAAAATTGTCATTTTTGCCTATCTCTAAATTTTTGACACAAAATAGCTTAGAGATAAAATAAAATCAAAGATAAACACGCTCTTGTTGTTTGTTGTGATAGCATGAATGAAAAAACGAGAATAAATATGCGTTTGATTCTAATCTCCACAATCACCCTTGTATTTTTACTGCTAAGTGAGCCTAGCTTTTCACGACCCGCGCCATTGGTATCTATTCCAACGCATGATGCATTTTTTCAATCTATTGCGGCACATTGTGGAAAGGCGTTTGAAGGTAAATTGAGTGTAGATACACCACCTTCAAATGGATTTACTGATAAAACCTTGGTGATGTTTGTTCGCAAGTGCACAGAATCGCGGTTGGAAATTCCTTTTTACGTAGGAGAAAACGCTTCACGTACTTGGATCATTACCAAAACTGGCAGTGGATTAAGTTTAAAACATGATCATAGACTAGAAAATGGTGAGGATGATTCATTGACTATGTATGGCGGGCATACATTAGACGCTGGTTATGCGCATATTCAATCGTTCCCTGCTGACGAATACTCAAAACAGTTATTCAGCCGATTGCAATTGCCTCAATCCATTGGTAATACTTGGCAAATGTTTGTATATCCTGAGCAATTCAGTTATCGATTAACTCGCCAAGGAAGAGAATTTAGAGTAGATTTCGATTTGACCAAACCTATTGAAATACCCCCAACACCTTGGGGTTACGAAAAAGAATAATCTTAATAAAAACAAAAAAGTAACAGGCAGAAAACATGAAAAAACACCTTTTAAAAGCGATACCTCTAGTTTTGCTGAGCACATTGGTAGCTTGCCAGCCAAAAACTGAGGAAGCATCAGAAGTCCCCAAAGAGAGTGAGTCAACAGTGAGTTCAAGCAAAACACAATATCCAGTGAGTAGACATGGAGAAGTTATTGATACCTATTTTGGCACTGAAGTAGCAGACCCCTATCGTTGGTTAGAAGATGATATGAGTGAGGAAACCGGTGATTGGGTAAAACAGCAAAATCAAGTAACTCAAGCATTCTTAGGTAAGATTCCTTATCGCGAAGAGATTGAAGACGTGGTGCGAGACCTTATCAACTACGAAAGGGTTTCAGCACCATTTACCGAAGGTGAATATACCTACTTTTATAAAAACGATGGCTTACAAAATCAGAGCGTTGTATATCGTCAGAAAGGTGATGCAGAAGCTGAAGTTTTTATTGATCCCAATACCTTCAGTGAAGATGGAACAGTGTCTCTAGCCGGAATGGCATTTTCTGAAGATGGTGCAAAAGTCGCCTATCAAACTTCCACTGGTGGTAGTGATTGGCGCCAAGTGTATATCATGGATGTTGAAACCAAAGAATTCATTGGGAAACCGCTTCAAGACGTCAAATTCAGTGGTTTATCTTGGTACAAAAACGATGGATTTTATTATTCCAGCTACGACAAACCCACAGGGTCAGAGCTAAGTGAGAAAACAGATCAGCACAAACTTTATTATCATAAAGTTGGAACGCCTCAGTCAGAAGATGAAAAGGTATTTGGTCATATTGATAGCGAAAAACATCGTTATATTGGTGCCCAAGTCAGTGAAGATAATAGATTTTTGTTTGTAAGTGCAGCAAATTCCACCTCTGGAAACCGCGCTTACTTGATGGATTTAGAGGATAAAGCAGCTGGTTGGAAAACGGTTAAACAAAGCATAGATGCAGATGTTTATATGTTAACCAGTAGCGGCGACAAATTGTTTTTAGTGACCAACGAGAACGCACCTAACACTAAGATTATTGTGGCTGATGCGAAAAATCCAGATGTTGCAAATTGGAAAGATTTAATCGCCGAAACTGAAAATGTATTAAGCCCGAGTACAGCGGGTGGATTTCTATTTGCTGAATATATGGTCGATGCCATTTCAAAAGTAATGCAATATGATTTGCAAGGAAACCTTGTGAGAGAAATCGAATTACCAGGTTTAGGATCTGCTGGTTCATTTGGCGGCAAAAAAGATGCTGTAAGTACTTACTACACTTTTACCAACTACGTGACACCA
Source organism: uncultured Glaciecola sp. (assembly GCA_947496235.1). Classification (GTDB taxonomy): domain Bacteria; phylum Pseudomonadota; class Gammaproteobacteria; order Enterobacterales; family Alteromonadaceae; genus Glaciecola. The sequence continues at coordinate 262,345 of CANMCE010000002.1, forward strand.
ACTTCTATTTTTGAGTTTAATATTGAGTCTGGTGAAACCGAATTATTCAACAAGCCAGAATTACGCTTCAACAGCGAAGATTATGTATCGAAACAAGTGTTTTACACTTCTAAAGATGGAACCAAGGTTCCAATGATAATTACTTATCACAAAGATACCGAGTTAAATGGTAAAAATCCCACAATTTTATATGGTTATGGTGGGTTTAATATCAGCTTAACGCCGAGCTTTAGTTCTACTGTAGCTGCATGGCTTAAACTTGGTGGCGTCTATGCTGTGCCTAATTTACGCGGTGGCGGTGAGTATGGTAAAGCTTGGCATAAAGCGGGTACGCAAATGCAAAAGCAAAATGTGTTTGATGATTTTATTGCAGCAGCTGAATACCTTATCGAAAATAACTACACTAGCAATGATTATCTAGCGCTAAGAGGCGGATCTAACGGCGGCCTGCTGGTTGGTGCGGTAATGACCCAAAGACCAGACCTAGCTAAAGTAGCCTTGCCTGCGGTTGGAGTATTGGACATGTTGCGTTATCACACTTTCACTGCCGGTGCCGGTTGGGCGTATGACTATGGTACTTCAGAGCAGAGCCCAGAAATGTTTGAGTACTTGTTAGGTTATTCACCGGTTCACAATGTAAAATCAGGTGTTGAATACCCTGCAACGCTAATCACAACAGCAGATCATGATGATAGAGTGGTTCCAGCTCATTCATTTAAATTCGCAGCGGTACTGCAAGAACATCAAACAGGTGATAATCCGACCTTAATCCGTATTGAAACTGATGCGGGCCACGGTGCTGGTAAACCCATCAGCAAAACCATAGAAGAGGTAGCTGATCTCTACGGCTTCACCCTATACAACATGGGCATCACCACCCTCAACTAAAAACAAACAATGGAGCCGTAGTTCATTCTCCCCAAAAATGAACTACGACTCCATTTTTGGAGTTACCAGTGGCCAATGAATATTTGTTTGTTTACGGTACTCTTCTAAAATCTATAGATTCCCCCCAACACAGAAAACTTATCCAGAACGCAGAGTTTTCGAGCTTTGCAACACTTCAAGGCTTAATGTTTAACCTAGGTGATTATCCAGGTGTAATCGAATCTGATACAGAAGGTGACCAAGTGATAGGGGAGTTGTATCGAATTAAAAATAGAGAGGTGCTTTTTTCTTTCTTAGATGATTACGAAGAATGTTCAGAGCATCATGTTAAACCTCATGAGTATGTTCGAAAACTATGCCGAGTGCTAACGTCGAAGTCAATTGTGTTAACGGCTTGGGTGTATATCTATAACCGCGATGTGACACAGCTAGAGCTAATACCAAGCGGTGATTACTATGCCTTTGCGAATAAGAAATAATGGAGCCGTAGTTCATTTTTCCAAAAAAATGAACTACGGCTCCATTTTTAGTGTTTTAGGCCGAAAAGAAGTCTTAGTAGCTTTATACGCTTGGCGAGTTCGTACCCTACAAAACATCCCACTAATGTTATTGCGGTAATTAAACTTAGTTCAATCACTACAGGTAATCGATTCGGTGCCAAGTAATTGGCCACAATGATAATGAGTGTTTGGTGCAACATGTACCAAGGTAAAATAGCGGTGTTAGCGTATCTTAAAAACTGGTTAGTGAATCTAAGATAGTGGCCTGCCAAACCCACTAGCGCAAGTATCCAAGTCCAATGATTTAGTGTAAATACGCTTCCATAAAAGCTTTTCACTAACAGAGAAGTTTCAAATCTATCAGCTAAAAACGTCCAAGCACCGTGTCTATCTGCAATAATGAACGCATAACACACAACTGCTACCATGAGAAGTCGCCAGCGATGGTGAACGACGGAATCCCATAATTTAGGGGTATATACTAAACCGTATCCTACCAAAAATACCCAAAAGTATTTAGCATGACTGTACCAATCATTTACTAAGTCATGAGTGGTTGGAAATTTTTGGCGTAATGCCAGCCATATCAGCGTTGTTGTTACTACAAGCAACGCCACAAAAACAGGTAATGAAAGCTTTTGTATAAAGCTGGACTCTACCAATCGAGTAATCGCTTTATGTATCAGCAAGAGTATGACTGAATACACAAACAAATAGGGTAAAAACCATAGATGATTCCAAGTAATAAGGCCTATTACACTTTGTTTTTCAGGGGCTAGCTGAGTATCTAGATTGTAGTATTCAGAAAGAAAGCTTAGGTAATTTTTGTCGTATCCGATGCTATGCTGCAATTCTATATACAGCTGAGGAGGCACTATAACCAGCATGCCAAAAACTAAGGGTATTAATAAGCGTTTACTTCGAATAGATAATACATTTTTCAAACCGTACTTTTGCTGAAATAACGCCAAGGACATAGCCGAAATAAAAAACAGCAAAGACATTCGCCATTGATTAAACAAAATCATTATATCTTGCAAGATCTGGCTTTGGTGTTCGCTTTTAATGTGCCATCCCCAATCAAGCACGTAAAACATACCGATGTGATAGCCGATTAAAATAAAAAAAGCCAACACTCTTAACCAATCAATATCATCTCGTCTTTCAACTATTGTCATTACTTCCGCTCTCCATTAATCTTGCGAAACAAATCTTGTAGTAGAATGTCTGGTCTAACTAGCCTCAGGTGACGAAACGGTGGAAGAAAAGGGACAAACGGTGGGAAATAGGGATGAAAAAAATACCTTTTTAACCAAATGGATCGAGCGTATTGATAAACGCCCTACGCTTTATTTCATCGTTGCAATATTGGTGTACATGTTTATCAACAATACCATCAATGCAACTTCTGTTTGGATGGAGGTTACTAGGGATGGCGAGGCGCAAATATCCCTTTGGGAACCCTTTGTTTGGGAATATTCAAGTTTAATAGCGAATGTCATAGTGTTGCCATTTTTGATGATGTTCTGGCGGGCATATCCACTTAGGTTTGAAGCTCCACTAAAGCAGGTTGGAGCACATATTTTAGTAAGTTTGTTATACGCCATTTCACATGTTGTATTGATGGTATTACTGCGTGAGTTAATTTATTCATTGGCTAATGGCAACTATAGCTTTGGTCCCTGGTTACGTGAATTTTTCTATGAATATCGTAAAGATGTTTGGGGCTATTTATTTGTATTGATGTTGTTCACCTTGTTTAAAATGCTATATAGCCGATTAAAAGGTGAAGCGAATTTTCTCAATGATTCACCTTCTACGAGCGATGACTCAAAACAAACAGTCAAATTTCCAGAGTATTTATTGGTTCGAAAATTAGACAAAGAGTTTTTGCTAAAGACCAATGAAATTGAGTGGATGGAGTCTTCAGGAAATTACGTCAATTTGTATAGTAATAATCGCATATATCCCTTACGCGGCACCTTAACTGAGATGACGGATAAACTGTCATCAAAATTCACTCGAATTCACAGATCGTATTCGGTTAACCACGACGCTATTGAATCCATCAGTTATCAGCCTAGCGGCGATGGTGAAATCACACTAAAAAATGGCCAGCAATTGAATTTATCAAGGCGCTATAAAGACGCATTTAAACAAAATTTATCTCTTTAACTAGAGCGAGTTTATCTTTGCTCATCAATTGTGTTGGTGTCTAAAAGTAAGATTGTAAAATTGCGTTACAATTTTCGTTCTAGCAAAGCTATGCAGCCCCTGAATATTTTCATATACTGCATTTTCTAATGTGTACCCTACAAGGAGAGTACTTTGGACATTACTAGCATTATTGCCATAGTGGTTATCGTTATTATCGCGTTCTATCTAATCAGTATCTTCAACAAATTAGTAGCGCTCAAAAACCGCTACAAAAATGCCTTTGCGCAAATTGAAGTGCAATTAAAGCGTCGTTACGACCTGATCCCTAATTTGGTCGAAACCGCCAAAGCCTACATGCAGCATGAAAAAGAAACCCTCGAAAATGTGATAGCAGCGCGTAATCAAGCATCTGCTGGTTTGTCTAAAGCCGCAGACAATATGAGTGGTGCGGCTATGCAAGATCTTGCAGGTGCAGAAGCTATGCTTTCCGGTGCTTTAGGAAGATTAAACGTAGTCATGGAAGCTTATCCTGACCTTAAAGCTAACCAAAATATGATGCAAGTAAGCGAAGAATTGAGTTCGACAGAAAATAAAGTGAGCTTTTCTCGCCAAGCGTATAATGATCAAGTCTTAGCCTACAATACTTATAAGCAAAGTTTCCCCCAGAATATGCTGGCGAATATGTTTGGCCATTCTGAAGATGCGGCTCTACTTGAGTTCCAAGACAGTGACAAAATTCAGGAAGCACCAAAAGTAAGCTTCTAATTTATGAATTTTTTTGAATCACAAGATAACGCCCGAACCAGCACAAAATGGTTGCTGTTTTATTTCACTATGGCGGTTGTAACGCTAATTATAGTGACCAATATTTCCATCATGGGCGTGTTCATCTATTTTGATTTACAAGGCCAACCCTTATCTTTTGATCTCATAATGGCAAACTTCAATTGGGAAATGTTTGCTTGGATTTCACTGGGTATCTTAGCTGTGATATCAGGCGGTAGCCTGTATAAAATGTCTTCACTTTCAGCCGGTGGGCGTGTTGTGGCGCAGTCATTGGGCGGTGAAAAAATTGATCACAACACCCAAAATCATCAACAAAAAGTGCTGTTAAACGTGGTAGAAGAAATGGCGATAGCATCAGGAACGCCTGTGCCGCCAGTCTATTTACTCAAAAATGAAAATGCAATAAACGCCTTCGCCGCTGGTTATTCCACTGATGATGCTGTTATCGGTGTGACCCAAGGCGCATTAGATAATTTAGACAGAGCCGAACTTCAAGGGGTTATTGCCCATGAATTTAGCCATATTTTAAACGGTGATATGCGTTTAAATATGCGCTTAGTCAGCGTCTTGCACGGTATTCTAATTATCGCGCTGATCGGCTATAGAATAATGCAAACGACTAGCCACTCCAGTCGCTCCAAAAACAACGGCAACATTGCACTTATGGGCTTGGGCTTTGTTGTTATAGGTTATACAGGCGTGTTTTTCGGGAATATTATAAAGGCTTCTGTTAGTCGACAAAGAGAATATTTAGCAGATGCGTCAGCAGTGCAATTTACCCGAGACAATCAAGGTATCGCCAACGCCCTAAAGAAGATTGGTGGAATCAAATCTCACGGCAATCTAGAAACCTCAGAAGCCCGCTCGTTTAGTCATGCTTTTTTTGCCGACGCGATTAAATCAAAATTTGGTGGCTTGTTTTCAACCCATCCTCCTCTAAACGATAGAATTAAAAAGTTAGATCCACTATTTAGAGGCAAATTCAAAGAGTATACCCCGACATCTTCCGGACAAAATGAGCAAACTTCGGGCTTTGCTCCTCAACCTAGTGAAATTAATACGTCTGATATTGGAAACTTGGCTACTCAACATATTCAAACGGCTACAAACTTAATCGCTAGTATCCCAAGTGTAATTAAACCAAGATTGTATAATACCGAATCAGCAGAGTCGGCTATTTATGCATTGTTAGTAGGCAAGACCTCTAAAGATAAAGCTCTAGATAATCAAATTGGATATTTAAAGACACAACTGCCTGAGATTCAATTTGAGGAATTCCAAACCATGCTCCCTGAATTCCAAGATCTAGCGGAAAGTTTGCGTTTACCTGTGCTAGAAATAGCATTGCCTAATTTAAGAAGTATGTCGAAAATCAATTTTTATCGATTTGAGGAAAATCTAAAATATCTGATAAATGCTGATAACCAGCTAGACTTATTTGAATGGACAGTCTTTTCTATCACAACTCAATATTTAAAAACTGAGTTTGAAACGGCTAGAGTACCAATTCATAGACACAAAGATTTTGCCAAGGTAGCAACAGAGTTAAATTGTTTTTTACAGCTCATATTGGATCAGTGTGTCAAGCCAGAACACCATGAAACAGTAAAACAACAAGTAAAGGAATTGTTTTCAGTAGAGGTTTCAGGTCAAAGTAAAGATCCGTCAGGCCCTGTGTTAATAGAAGACTTTGCAGGCGCTGTCATACAACTACGCAGCTTATATCCAAAAAGAAAAGAACAACTATTGAAAATAGCTTTCTTCATGATGACTCAAGATGACGAATACTGCCATACAGAGCAGGAGTTAATGCGTGCAATCGCCGAAACCTTAGGTTGCCCAATGCCTGTTTTTCAGACATTGAGCAAAGCTTAGTAAGGTTAATTGGCGTATTTTTGCATTATGGCTGAATATTCTTCACCCGCTTTGAGGGATGTTAGCACTTGGTTAAATTGTGAAACTAGTTCAGGTTCAACAGAGCCCTTACTGAACATCACATAGATGTTGCCCGTGTTCACGGTGAAGCCGTGGGGGACTATGTAATCGCCCAACGCTTTTCGACGAATCATAGAGGCCCCGACAAAGTTATCTTCCAAGAAGGCATCAATGTCCATATCAAGCAAACGGGCAACATTTAATTCGCCCATAATGCCGAACACGAACTGCTCTTGAATACTTTCATCGTCTAACATGGATGAAATCTTGTCGCCATAATAATAAGAGCTTACTACGCCAATTTTGCTGCCGTTTGCAATGAAACTAGCTATGTCTTCATACTTTGCCCTTTTAGCGTCGTCTTTGCGAATATACAAAGAAAACTCCTCAGTACGATATGGTTCACTGAAAAACGCAAAAGATTCTCTAGACTCAGTTTTAGAGGCGCCTAATAGCATATCAACTTCACCATTACGCAAATCTTCCAACAACGACACCCATGTCCCTTGCCGAAAATCTACCGTGCAGCCCATATAATCGGTGACCTCTGAGATCAACTCAATATCAAGACCGCTTACCCTGTCATTTACGTCTACATACTGATACGGCGCCCATACATCGAAACCAATAGTAAGTGAACAGGTTTGTTTGTTGGATGAAGTAGCTTCATCTTGAGAAGAGGAGGTGGTCTCTGAGGACACTATTGATGTTTGATTTTGCATGGGTTGTCCTTGATCTTGAGAGCAAGATACAAGGCCAAGAGACAACACCATGATGAACAAGCTTAAACTGGTTTTCATAACGATTGCCCTAACAAATTTTACAACTTTAGTGTAGTTTATAAATCAAATAAAACCACATTTAGTTAACAAAATATTAACTTTAAGGGCTATCTATTTAATTTTTAAGGGCTTGATCGATCTCTGTAAGGAACTCGTTATTGTTAATTTTTCCTTCATCAAAAGCTGGAATTCGTTCTAGATCTTTAACTTTGATATCAGAGTAAACAGCCTGATCTTTCCAACTGATATCTTGCAAATGGCTAATAGGAATCATCACTTTTTTGCCGCCAGGTAACCAATTGCGGGTATCAATTACAATATATAGAATCGACCAAGTGTCTGCATCAACGATAAAGTCTGTGACATGGCCTTTCATGCCATCGGACTCCACTAAATCATAATGCTTTAATTCTTTGGTTGATCTTAGATTAGGCGAGGTATCTTCAGTATCTTCTAAAGCCTCAATATCTTCTTTTTGTACATATTGTTCAGCCAAAGCGGTTGGGGTATGAAAATCTCCCCAAAGACCTAAACCATTCCAATAATATCCGTATCCAAAAAAGTCGAACATTATTTGTTCGTATTTACGGGAGATAGGCTGGTGTTCTTCAATTGAAGGGCAATCTAATATTTGCTGTTTGCTGAGTTTGATATCCAAGGTTTCTTCTTGAGTATCGAGAAGTTTTAGTGAAACTGGTGTCACCAGTACTTTTTTGGATAAAGGTCTCCAGCGCTGAGTATCAACATTCACATATCTGATTGTCCAGGAATCATCATCAAACAATACATCTTGTATGTGACCCAGTGCTCCATCTGTGGCATTTACATCAAAACTTAGCAGTGTTTTTAGGCTGATATTCATAACGTCCTCCGATATAACTATGAAGTAGAATACGGAAATTGTCTAATTTGAGATTGCTGACAAAGGAAATTCCTTTAGTACGCTTTTTTAAATGAGTGATAACGTCTATTATTAGCGTTAAAAGTTGAGTTTTAAATATCGGTGTTATGAGTAAATTATCCCTTCAAGAACAAATGTTGAAAGCTGGTCTAGTAAGCAATAAACAAGCGAACAAAGCTAAAAAAGGCTCCAAAAAATCGAGAACCTTAGCTAAAGAAGTAAAAGCCAGTGTAGAGGCAAAAAAAATTGCAGAACAAACACGGGCAAAAGAACTGAATAAACAGCAACAAGAACAAAAATTGGAACGAGAAATCCAAGCTCAGATAAAGCAGTTGATCGTCGCTAACAAAATTGAATTGGGTAAAGGAGACATCAAATACAATTTTACCGACGGCACAATTATTAAAAGTATTTACGTCGATGAAGCGACGCGTGCACAGTTAGTTAAAGGACTTTTAGCTGTCGCAAGATTTGAGGGTGGCTACATAGTGGTGCCCAATGTTGTTGGTAAAAAAATCAGTGAGCGCGATACCAGTGTAATGATTGAAAATAAAACGTCAGAAGAAATTCCAATTGAAGACGATCCTTATGCCGATTACGTAGTGCCAGATGATCTTATGTGGTAAGGACTTGAGCTAAAGAGCGTCACTTTAAATGGCAATTAATTTCACAGAGATTACTGCCCAGTTAATGACCAAGGTTGTAGATTTAACTTTTTGAAAATTCGGCCGAAAATTTAGTCAGTACTCTACAACATTCTCAATCAAGGGTAATAAGTAAAAGACAACATGCATAATTTTCTAATCACACTGATCAACAAACGAACAAGCATTCTGATTTTTAGTTGTTTACTTATTATTGTCTTAACCTCCATTGGCGCCAAGAACCTCTATTTTAGAGGTGATTATCGGGTATTTTTTGAGCCGGATAACCCCCAACGAGTAGCTTACGAGCAGATGCAAAAAGCGTTTAGTAAAAATGAAAGTGCATCTATTGTTATTAGCGCGAAAAATGGAGATTTATTTAATCAACAAAGCCTAGCCCTAATTAAAAAACTCACCGAGCAAAGCTGGCAAACACCATTATCTTTAAGGGTCGATTCAATTACCAATTACCAGCGGACCTATTTATATGATGAAGATCTAGTCATAGAAGATTTGGTACCTAGCACCGATAACCTCTCAACCGAAGATATACAAACCATTCGACAGGTGAGTTTGTCTGAGCCAGAACTTATCAACAAACTGATTTCTGAAGATGGTTCAGTGGCCATGATTAATATTACGGTTCAATTACCAAACGGTGATCAAACCAAAGAAATTAATCAAATTGGCGCGTTTTTACGGGATCTTATTCAACCTGTTATTGAGGAAAATGAAGCCCACGAAATTCGTCTTAGCGGTTTGGTAATCATGACAGATTCGTTCTTTTTAGCTGCACAAAAAGATGCCATGACCCTTTTCCCATTGATGTTTGCTATCTTTGCCTTGCTACTGACCCTTTTTATGAAGACTTTTAAAGGGACGTTATTTACGCTCTTGATTGTGATGGTAAGCATAGCCTCAACAATGGGACTTGGCGGTTGGTTAGGCATGTTTATTAACGTTGCTACTGTGAATGTTCCTGTGATCATCATGACTCTAGCCATTGCCGATTGCGTGCACATAATTTCAAGTACTCGAAAGTTTATGGAAGATGGCTATAGTCAGCAGGAGGCTATCGGTAAATCGTTAGAAATCAACTTGAGTGCCGTTCTAATCACAAGTACTACAACAGCATTAGGCTTTTTAACCTTAAATTTCGCCGAAGTACCAGTGCTTCATGATATGGGCAATTTAGTCGCAATTGGCGTGATATTCGCCTGCGGGTTTTCAATCTTTTTACTTCCAGCGCTACTTAAGAAAGTTCAACTTCCTTTCACTGTGATTAGCCAAGAACAAAAGGCAGGGGAACCTTCTGAAAATATCTGGCACAAATATACAGTGTTCTTAACTCGATATTGCAAGCCAATATTGGTGTCTGTTACGGCTTTATTTGTTTGTTTTGGTTATTTGGCGAGTCAAAATCAGTTGAACGATATTCCTATAGATTATTTCAATAAAGGCAATGAATTTAGAGAAGTTGCAGACTATCAACAGGAAAATTTAACAGGACTTACTACGGTAGACTTAGCCATAGATACCGGCGAAGAAAACGGCATATTCGATCCAAAGTTTTTAGCATTTTTAGACGAATTTACATCTTGGTTAAGAGAGCAACCTGAGGTGGATCATGTTCTATCATACGCAGATATATTAAAACGTTTGAACAAGGTGTTAAATCAAGATAACCCAGATTTTTATAGCATGCCCGAAAAGCGTACTTTAGCAGCACAATACACCTTACTTTATGAGATGTCCTTACCCTACGGTCTTGACGTTAATAATCAGCTTGATATCAGTAAATCGAGAATTCGATTAATAGTTACCACAAAAAACTTAGGCAGTATTGCGCTTACGGATTTTGAAAGTAGAGCTAAGTTATGGGTAGCTGACAATGGAGCTGGATATACAATTAGTGGGGCAAGCATCCCCTTAATATTTGCCCATATAAGTGAATCGAACATGGACGGTATATTAGAAGGAACTATAGTCGCTTTGTTGCTGATTTCAGTTGTTCTGTTTTTTGCGCTAAGGAATGTTAAACTGGGTGTTATCAGCTTGATACCTAATATTTTCCCTGCGGTTTTTGGTTTTGGAATATGGTATTTATTCTCTGGCACCATAAGCATGGCGCTCGCTGTGGTTATGATCATTCCGCTTGGCATTATAGTGGATGATACTGTTCATTTTCTGGTTAAATATCAGTCAAACTTTAAACAAAGCAAAAACAGCTTAGAAGCAGTGAATTACGCGTTTAAGCACGTAAGTAAAGCCTTAATTATCACCACCATAGTACTCGCCAGCGGATTCAGTGTTCTTGGGTTGTCAGATTTCGCAATTAACTCTGAAATGGGCATATTAACAGCTACTATAATAGTACTTGCTCTAGCAATCGACCTTATTGTGTTACCGTCACTGTTGCTGTTGTTTTATCGCAATGGCTATGAACTGTCAGAAAATACATCTAAAGCATAACTGATTATAATACTCACTGCTTAAATATTGTTCTAATCGTCAAATAATTTGCAAATTGCAGCGATTTTGATATTAATCAAAATAAAGAATTACTTTTTTTTTCAAAAGTTCAAAAAAGTGATTTTATAAATAAGACGTTTGCAAAAATAATAATAATGATTAGATAAGGTAATGATACTTCAAGAAATTTAGGAAAAATCTTTGCTCTTTAATGAGGTTAATCCAAGCTCTGTAACCCAATTAAAATTTGAATTCTTCCTAAAGTGTCTCTTTTTCATCACATTTTCATAATCGCAAAAAAAAGCGTCAAAAAATAGACTTTGGTTTAATTTTAACTCGCAATATTTATAAACATTAACAATAAAAGCGAAACTACTTAACAAATTAAACGATGAGTTTACATGCGTATTAAATTCAACTGTCTCCTTTTTGAGACACTTTTCATAATGAAGAGAAGGTGATACGTTTTTTTTCTTAAGACGACTATTGATTTGTAAGCGTTTTTTTATCGTAAATAAGCGACTGCTTTTGGCATGCATCTTGATTGTGCGTGCGTCGCATAGTTCGTCGGAGACGGGCTATTAGAGTCTATATGGATATTTTACTTTTAATTTATACAAAGGGTGGTGGGTGAAAGATCAGACTTTATTACGTTTTTCTCTAAAGTTTGATTGAGCCAGTACGATTACTATACTATTGTAAGGTAAATAACCAAATGCGTTCAGAACAAATTCATGACTTTTGGAGCACAATTCCACATGCTTTATTTGTGGCCATAAAACATTTCAAATCGGATAACCTAAGTAAAGTGAAAAAAGTTGTTGATGCCTATAACAAGGCGAAAGAAGCGAAGCAGTTAGCTCAGCATTTTTGCGAGTATTTTCATTCTGAAATCGCCGAATCTCAAGAAGATCTCGATAAGTGTTATCGAATCAGACATGAGGTTTATTGTGAAGAGATGAATTATCTTCCTTTGTGTGAAGATAAGCTAGAAAAAACTTCGGTCGATGAACATTCTCAGCATTATATTATTCAACATAAATACAGTCGTCATTTCGCTGGTACTGTTAGGTTGGTCTATACAGACAATGATGAGCAGCAATTGCCAATAGAACAATTCTGCAAAGACAGCATTACCAACGAAAAATTACATCCAAACGCTTTTCCGCGAAATCAGATTTGTGAAATTTCCCGATTGGCGGTGCCAGCGAGCTTTCGCCGAAGACGTATGGATAAATTCAAAAATGCTGCAACTGGTGGCATCAACGAATATGAATATTCTGAGGAAGAATTAAGATGTTTTCCTTTCGTCGCGATAGGCCTGTATTTGGCAGCTGGTGCTGCAGCACTGAGAACGGGAAGATATCATGTATTTGTAATGATGGAGCCAAGGCTTGCTAGAAACATGAAGTTTGTCGGTATCAAATTTAATCAGATTGGCGATACCGTAAATTACCATGGTAAAAGAGCGCCTTATTACATTGATGCAAGAATATTTAAGAAACAACTTAAAACTGCATTTAAGAATATGTTGGCGATGATTGAAGGCCAATTGTACGAAGAAAAATAAACCATGAATAAATCAGTTGTGAATAATGACTAATTTTAATTATGAAAATGCTTTTTCACGTAATATAGGTTGGCTAACGCCACAGGAACAAAACCTTTTAAGAAGCAAAAAGGTAGCAGTGGCCGGCTGTGGCGGCGTTGGTGCTGAATATATCGTTTCTCTCGCCAGACTTGGCATTCAGCAATTCAATATTTCAGATTTTGACGATTATGAAGTTCACAATTTCAATCGTCAGGCTGGGGCATTCATGTCCACTGTTGGTCGTCAAAAAGCCGATGTGATGGAACAAGTTGCTTTAGATATAAATCCCGAAAGCACTATCCAGTCGTTCAAGGATGGCGTAAATCCAGAAAACGTAGATAGCTTTCTTGATGGCGTTGATTGCTATGTCGATGGCTTAGATTTCTTCGCCTTAGAAGCTCGAATATTGGTGTATCAAAAATGCCAAGAAAAGGGAATTCCGGTGTTTATTGCTGCACCTATTGGTATGGGCGTTGCCATGTTAAATTTCTTGCCTGGCTCTATGTCTTACGACCAGTATTTTAACTTTTCAGCAGTGGAGACATTAGAAGAAAAGCTTGTGCTCTTCATGGTTGGATTATCCCCCTCCTTAATACAGATGAAATATCTGGTTTATCCCGAAGGAGCTAACTTCAAAGCACAGAAGACACCTTCGACAATAGCAGGTGTTAAATTATGTGGAGGAGTTGTCGCCAGTAATGTGTTAAAATTTTTGACAAACAGAGGCGAAATTATCAAAGCTCCCTACGCTATGCACTTTGATGCTTATTTGAACAAGTTAGTTAAAACTAAATGTGCATTTGGTAATAAAGGGCCTTTGCAACAATTGAAGTATCGCATCGCAAAATCTAAGTTAGTGCGCTAGTAAGGTTTTTACTATAACAATAGCGTTGAACTTCTATGCTTTAAATAAATCATAAAGTTTCCGCACGTTCTAGCGTTTTAAATGGTTTGTAAGTTTAAATTTAATAAAATATTTGCCTTAAGGCTCTAAGGAAATTGGCTCTATGAAATGGAACATACGTTGGATATTAATAATCGCAAGCTTAACATTAATATCTTGTGGTCAGCAGACGCCCGAAGAACTAATGAGCAGTGCAAAAGCCAACATTGAAGCTGGAGATAAAAAAACTGCAGTTGTCGAGCTGAAAGCCCTAATAGCCCAAGACACAAATAATGCGGAAGCAAGACTTCTATTAGGCAATATTTATTTAGAGTTGGGTGACTACGCAGCCTCTGAAAAAGAGCTTAGAAGAGCTGATGATCTTGGTGTTCCAAAGCGGATAGTTCTACCAAACATTGCCAGAGCCCTTTATTATCAAGAAGATTTTGACGGTGTTATAGCTTTGTCAGGCGAAGTCGATAAAGTTTCAGATGTGGCTGCTAGTGAATCAGTCCAACTTTTCATCTTTTTATCTAAAATTAAACTCAAAGAAAATCTGAATCAACTCATAACACCTGTTTTTGAGGATAAAAACAAAGAGTCTTTAGCTAACGCTTACCTTCTTTTTACAAAAAATGATATTCAAGAGGCAAATACTGCTATTGCTGAATTTCCACAAGACCATGGAAATTATGCAGAATACTTATTTATCCACGCTATTATCAACGAGTTTAATCGTGATTATGATAAGGCAATTCCTAGCTACAATGCGTTATTGAATCTGCACCCAAATTATCATTTGGTCAGGTTTTTATTAATAGATGTTCTTATCCGCACTAATCAATTAGAACAAGCTACTACAAACATTGATTATTTAATGGCATTAAATTCGGAGCAACCGATTGTCAATTTCTACAAAGCGTCAGTCGACTTTATTAACAAGGACTATGAAAATAGCTTTTTGCATTCTCAAAAAGCAAAGAACGAAGGTTTACTTGAATTACGAAACGACATCATTCTTGGTTTAAGCGCTTTAAAACTAGGAAAACTAGAACAAGCATATGCATCAATTGAAAGAAGTGCTAAACAACTTCCAAAAACACTTGGCATACAACGAGTGTTGGCCAAATTGCAATTAGAATTAGGGCTTATTGCGGAAGCAGGTGAAACGATCGCAACATTGAAAGGGCAATCAGAGCTCGATGATGAGTTATATAACGATGCCGCGAATGTTTTTGCTAAATTACAAGACTTTTCATTAGCCCAACAACAATTACAGATTATAAATAACACCGATGCTAAAACGCCGGATTCCATATTAAAAGAGGGATTGAGCAAAATAGCGGCCGGTGATTATAGCGGCGTAGATGATATTAGATTATCTATTGAGCTTGCTCCTGAAGTGATTCAAAAGTGGCTATTGCTGGCTGAGATTTATGTTAATCAAGGTAAAACAGATTCGGCATTGGCGTTAGCTCGAGCATTAGCGAATGATGAACCAGCATTAGGACTTGTTCTTGAAGGGCAAATATATGGCAAGTCGGGTAATCTAGATAAAGCACTAGCATTATTTGAAAAAGCTTATGCGTTGTCACCAGAGAAAACCCCGGTGGTCAATAATTACGTTCGATCGCTGGTTGAATCTGAAAACTATAAACTTGCAATGGACATAGCTAAAACAGCACTGAAAGACGAGCCTAGTAATCAGATTCTGAGCGGAGAATATTTAAAAATAACAGGTGCAACTGGACTTTCCGAAGAAGACGGCCTCTTTATAGAATCCTTGGTCAAAGATAATCCTGAGCTTATACAGCCTAAGATGTTATTAGCTGCCTTCCTTCGAAAACAAGGGAAAATAGATGAAGCATTTAAGATTTTAGATGCAAAAGATAGTCGACTATCTGATATTGGACTGATGTCACTAGGAGATATTTTTTACAATCAAGATAAATTTAAAGATGCAGAGGAAATCTACAAAAGATGGTTGCAACTTTACCCTGAGCAAGTAATGCCTTACTTAAGACTTATTGGCACATATAGTAATCAAAAAGAATTTACTAAAGTGCGACAAACACTGAACCAAGCTTTGGCTAAGTTTCCAAATAGCGAAGCTTTGCAGCTTGCTCAAGTGCAAGACTATATTCGGAACAGGGATTATGCAGAAGCGGATAAGAAACTTAATATGCTTTCATCTTCTGGATCTAAAAACACCTTACTTCCAAAATATGTTGGAATAGTTGCTCTCAACAAAGGCGAGTATGCTAAGGCAGTTGAGAATCTTAGTTCCTATTATGAATATTCAAATGCGCTAGAGGATGCTATCAATCTATCATCTGCGCTGGCATATAATGGACAAATAGAAAAAGGCGCGAGTCTTCTTATTGAGCAAGCAAACAGTAATCCGAATCCTTTAGCGAAATACGCAGCTGGTGAATATACTATGGTGCATAGTTTAAATAGCAAAGCTAAAGATATTTATGAAAATATATTGGCAAGCCAACCAAGCAGCTTAGTTGCTATTAATAACCTAGCCATGGTGAACATAGAACTAGGAAATAATGAAACTGCTTTGGAATATGCTCAACAGGCGAATAATTTAGCGCCCGAACATCCGTTAATTTTAGATACTTATGGTTGGGCTCTTTATAAGAATGGACTGTTATTAGAAGCGGAAACCACTTTAGAAATTGCATATAACAATTCGTCCAAAGACCCTTCCGTTGGTCTTCATTATGCGCAGGTCTTAATTGAAAGAAACAAAAAACAAGAAGCGCGGCAAATTCTCAATAGTTTGAATCCAAGAACGAGCTCACAAGATACGTTGAAGAAAAAGCTTATGGAAAACTTCAATTAATAATTGATTAAATGTTGTCAGCATTTTTAACACTTTGGTATTAAATAAAAATTGTCAGATCGACATGATGGGTTTATGTTGTTGATATATAAAGGTAAAAAATTTATTTCAGAAGTTGGCATCCTATGTGCATTGTTAGTAAGTGAGATTCACCAAACAGTTATTTTAAGGAAAAACTAATGAACAAATTATTTAAAACATGTATTGCAACTGCAATCATCGCAAGCTCAAGTGTAGCTATGGCAAGCAACGTATACATAAACCTTGCTAACAACAGCTATGATACTAACAGATTTATTGGTTCTGCAGACGCTGACACAGCAACTGGCCAATTTACTGAATTAGGTTTCAGCCAGTTATGGGCTACTTCAATTTATGATTTAAACCCAGATATGTCATTGGCTGGCACTGTAACAGATACTAACATTACTGCCGACTTAGCTGCTGCTGGTATCCCTGGCGGTCCTTACAATTCAATCGACGGATCAACTAGTTCTTCTTTGGTTTCTCCAGATTGTGCTTTAGGTCAATGCGACATTGATGCTCTTAGCCCACTTGTACCGCCTTTAGGAACAGATAACGAAGGTTTCTTACAAACTTGGGATATCCAAGTAGAGTATTCATTGACTGCAAACTTAACGCCTGCAGGTCCTCAGTATTACACTGGTTACATTGAGTTTTTCTTCAACGATTTACTTAATGATGCGAACGACCGTTCAATCATGCTTGCTGAAGTAACAGGTTCTAGCATTGAAGCTGCAAATCTTAACATCTTTTTTGACATCGTTTCAGCTGAGCTAGGCTTCTTCTTCGTTGAAGACGATTACGGCAACTTCCAAGACGCTGGGCAATTAGCTCTTGATGCTGTAACAAGCGATGATTATGCGAAGTTGAACCTAGATACTAACGTTGACCCAGACGGTGATACTCCAGTAATCCCTACTGCTAGCGATTTATTTGTTACTTCTTCAGGTCAAGCTGCACGTCAGTCTGGTTTGGACGGAAGTATCGCTGCTAGTCTAGTTCCAGAGCCTAGCATGTTAGCGCTTCTTGGACTAAGCATCATTGGTTTTGGCGTAGCTTCACGTCGTAGAAAATAAGACCTCGTTTGGTGAATCTGAAAAACCGGCCTAATGGCCGGTTTTTTCTTTTTGTACAGATCGTCAAATCTTTTTACACTTTTCAACATTGATCAAATTCATAAAAACAACACATCCTTTTGGTTAAATCTGGCCAAATTTGATCATTCCTGATCACTCAAACTTTCGTTTAGCATGCCAGATAGTTAAAAAATCTATTTCTCAAATAGATGTATCAGTCCAAATATTTAAACAACCATTTGTGTAAAATAGTTAACCTATTTTAACTATTTCTTTGGTAGCAAAAGTTGCGGCGGTCTGGAAATAAGATCCTTAACTAGATAGAAAATTCGCGGTAACCACAAAAAGAATGTCGGTAACAACTGGAAATGCAACAAGCTACTTTGGGGGATACTTAATATGTGGCTAATTCGTCCAGAGATTAAAGACCGCTATAATACATCATTAGGTTTTTGCATAGCTTTGTTTGGAGGACTATTGAATCAATCATTGCACGTTAGCACTATTACATTCAACAAATTAAAGCATAACTGATAGCAGTATTTATCATCGATAACTAAGCTTAATGCTCGAAGAATATTGCTCTATTTGGATAAACCAGTATGTAATGCAGTTCTATACGCTGAAATCGCTGGTATGAAAGCAATAAAGCATGTCACCAACATAACAATAGCGAACAAGATAAAAGTATTTGCATGAAAAATATTGGTATCGATGAATAGACCAAAATGCTCGCTTAAATAGCTGCTACTCAAATGTAGCCCTAACCAAACAACTAATAAAGCCAAGACAGCGCCAGTGAAAGCTAACAATAAAGCTTCAATTTGAATCATGCCAAATATGACCAATGGACCCGCTCCAATTGCTCTTAAGACTGCAAATTCATGATGGCGTTCGCGCATGCTGGCTAGCAACATTGTTGAAAGCCCAAGAATGGAAGCGATGAGAATCATAAAAGCTATGACCAGTAATAAGTTCTCTACCATGCCTATGAGTTGCCAAAGTTCATTCAAAGCTACACCGGGGATAATTGCAGATAAGGCTTCTTTTTCGTAAGTATTTACCTTGCGTTGAATTTGCAATGAGGCTATTGGGGATGATAGGCCTAAAAATACCGCGTTTATTCCAGATTCAGGTAAATCTACGTGCTGCTTGTTGTTGTAAGCTTCTACAACCTTGGATAACGCTGTTTTAGAGAGGTGTACAGCATTTAAACCCTGCAAACTCACGTGTATAGTTTGATCCACTGGCGTTCCCGTGGACTTTAAGATTCCAGTAACGTGAAATGGCGCTTGATCATGATGACTAAAACTGACATGACCCGTTCCGTGGGATAAGACAATCTTATCACCTACCTTGTAATTATTTTCGGCGGCAACATCGGCGCCTACAACCGCACCAAAAATATCATTAAATACGTCCCCCGAGCTAAAAGTTAGAGGTTGCTTGTTACCATATTTGTAATGTTCAAAATAATCTTTAGTTGTCCCTATAACGGAGTGTCCGTGATGGGAATCACCTAAGGAAATTGGCGCGCTCCACGCAACCATCGGATTACTTTTCAACTCTTGATAGCTTTCCCAACTCATGACATTAGATGCGCTACCTACCCGAAAAACTGAATACAGTAATACATTAATTTGTCCTGTACGTGCGCCAACGATTAAATCAACGCCTGAGATGGTGCGGTTAAAGCTATTTTTTGCCTCTAATCTGACGTGTTCAACGGTTATTAATAAAGCCACGCTGATAATGATGGACAAAAGGGTTAGGATGACGGAACTAGATCGACTTTTTAAACTTTCAAAAGCAAGTTTAACTAACATTGGGCATAACTCCCTGATTTAGTTCTGTAAAATTTACTCTAGTGTGAAAATATTTGGCGAGGGTTTTATCATGGCTTACAAAAATCAATGTACAACCGAAAGTTTGAGTTAAGGATACTAAGAGTTGCATAAAGCTATCTCTTGCATCTTCATCTAGGGCTGAGGTCGGTTCGTCTACAATAAGCAGTTCTGGCTTGTTTATTAAAGCTCTGGCAATAGCTACTCGTTGTTGTTGCCCCACACTTAACTGACTTGCTTTTCTATTGAATATATCTACGGATAATTGCAGTTCGGTTACAAGATGTGATATTTCATCTTTATTTACTCTAGTACCACTGAACTTGGTCGCTAGCAGTAGATTATCGAGCACGCTTAGATAATGAATTAAATTGAATTGTTGAAAAACTACACCTATATGCTGGGCTCTAAATTTGTCTCGCTGACGGTTTTTCAATTTTGAAAAATCTTCGCCTAAGAGTCTTATTTCTCCGGCGGTTGGCTTTAAAACGCCCGCCAAAAGGTTAAGTAATGTACTTTTGCCACAGCCCGAAGGTCCATAAAGAAAAATACCTTCCCCTTTGTTAAGCGTCCAATCCTTAATATCTATTACGAATTGCGCAGACTGGGAGTAGGTATAACACAGATCTGTAACTTGTACGGCAGGTACTGGCGGCATAACTGGTAACTTTATCCTAGAGTAAATAATCGAATTTTAGAATTTATGATAGCATCCTAACTAAGGATACTGACAGTTTAATTCTTAGTTGACCTATACCCTTTTTGTCATTTCCACCGATACGATTAGGTAGAAAAACACAAAAAAATGAACAAAAATAGGTAAATTTCCGGTCAAGTGTCGGTAAACAACGCTAGCAAAAAGGGGAAAAAAGTAAAATGAAATTCGGGAATTTGTTTTTACTGCCTTTCTTAACATTTCTACAATTTTCAGCCCTAGCTCAAGGTATTACAGATCTAAAAGATATTAATACAGCACTAACCGAAAAAGCGTTTTCAGGTAATCTTATCATTGCCCAAGGGGGGCAAATAGTATTTCAACAACAATATGGAATTGCCAATCGAGAACAAAAAATTGCTTATGATAAGGATACAGTGTTTGGTATTGGTTCGGTAACAAAACAGTTTGTTGCAACGGCCATTCTTAAATTGCAGGAGCAAGGGAAGCTATCCGTCAATGACACCCTAGAAAGCTTCTTTGATAATGTGCCAGAAGATAAAAAGGCAATCTCGGTACATCACCTTTTGACCCAAAGTTCGGGATTCATGGCGAATTTTGATAAGGAGCCTTTATATGGCTTGATGCCTCATTCGTCATTACCTCAAAGAGCTTTTGATACCAAGCTAGTGTTTTCACCTGGCGAAAGTTATGCCTATTCGAATATTGGATATAGCCTACTTGCCAGAATTATTGAAAAAGTCAGCGGTCAAAATTGGGAGGCTTATATTCGACAAAATATTCTATTGCCAGCCGGTTTGAGCTATACAGGGTACAGGCTTCCTAAATATGAGCGCAATAAACTAGCAATTAATTACGGAGCCGATCAGAATGCGTTCCAGCGCATGTTTAAAATAAAGGCGAAAAGTAAAAGTGTCGGACATTCATTATCCCATTTGTTGAAAAAACCTGGAGAAAGATGGTTCGAGGGCGCGGGTGGTTTTCTTTCAACGCAAGATGATATGTTTAAATGGTATTTAGCTATACGTGATCAACAGGTTTTAACCGAACAAAGCTGGAATCTTATGCATTCTCCCCATGTTAAGGAGAATCCAGAGCAGAACTGGTTTTATGGGTACGGTTGGGCAATTACTGAATTGAATGAGCATGACCGTATTACTCACAATGGCTCAAATGGTTATAACTTTGCTGAATTTAGCTATTTCCCAGATTTGGATTTGTTTATTTTTGTTTCTACGAACGATATCGATAACTATCCAGAAGAAACCATTAACAGCATATACAAATTTATTGTTGCAAAAAATAATAGTCCGGAAGTTGCAATACAGAGTGCTTCAGCTAGAGATCGGCTTTATTAATTTTTTTTCTTAGATTACCAACATTGGTTAAGGTTTTGAGCTGGTTCTTTATAACGGGTTCTGCAAATTTGGCGATTAAATAACTAACAGTTGATAGCCCGCTTAAAACGACCAATGGTGCTAAGAGCGCCACGTCGGGGTCGACAAATTTACCAAGTTTAATGACAGAGGCTACGAGCATGTTTTCATGTATTAAATACAGTGGATAACTAATAAATCCAAAAAAGAGTAGAAACCTAGTTGCCAATATCTTTTGAATTACAGGTGAGATTAGGCTTGTGGCGAACAGAGCTACCAAAAATAACAAAACGAAAAACTTGTCAGTTTGGCCTGCAGATGTTGTTACAGAGGCGAGTATTCCTACTGCTAATGCAATTGCAAAATTATACTTTTTGTTGTCAATCATAAAACGATAAAAAAAGCATCCAGAGGCAAACCAACCAAAGTGTTCAAGTGAGTAAAATGGAATACGCCATCGAATAGGTTCTAGCCATTGTAAGTCTGAAATAATCGGCATTTGGGTGATAGATACAGCAAATAGGTATGCGCCGAAAATAAACCAAGGAAGTTTATCTTTGCTAATAAAGAAATAACAAACGGCTGCAAATAGATAGAACTTAACTTCAACATAAATTGACCAATAGGCGCCTTCTAATGGACTAAAAGCTAACCCTGTCCACCACCCGAGCCAGTCTGGATCTATTAATGTTAAGCCGGGTAATATATCTGTGAATTCTGGTTGGCCCGCAGGGCGTTCGATAAAAAAGGATGCAGTGAAATAAGACAATAAGCTACAGATCAACATTGCAGGAAATAAACGAAGCCAACGCTTTTTTATAAAGGTTAATGCGCCGGAACTTCTCTCTAGCGTCATATATATTACAAAACCAGAAAGAAGGAAAAATAGCTGGACGCCAGTATTACCGAAAGTAAAAAAAATAACGCTTTGCCATTTATCGCCATAAGGCACAATTTCACTCCACCTAGCGTAGGAGTGATAAAAGAACACCAACAGTATGGCTAAGCCTCGTAAACCATCAAGGTGATTAATTCGCAAGTTGTCGTCCTTTTTAACTCTTATCTGTTATTTATCGGTAGTGAATAATAAATCCTAATACCAGATTCCGCATTTAGGCAAACTTCATACTGATATCTGAGGCTTATTTTTGTTCTCTAACTCTTAATTCCAGCTTCAACCCATCGTGTTCCTTGATTGGTTGTTTCCTTTTTCCAAATGGGTACACGAGTTTTCAAATAGTCCATAATATAACTTGCAGCTTGAAAAGCTTGCTCTCTGTGTTGAGAAGAGACGCCAACAAAAACTATTTGGTCGTTAACTTGCAAGTTTCCTACTCGATGAATTACCGAGACTCGGCCTAGTTGCCATTTACTTTTCGCTTCATCAACAATGGCTGCAAGCTGTTTTTCTGCCATTTGAGGGTAATGCTCTAAGGTCATTCCAGTGATTTCATGGCCCTGATTAAAATCTCTTACTAAGCCTACAAAAAATACAACTGCACCATCCGTTGGGTTGGCATCAGTGAGTTTGTTATATTCCACACCGACATCGAAATCTATCTGTTGAATTTTGATCATTATTTAGCCGCCAGTCACTGGAGGGAAAAAGGCAACCTCGTCATTATCTTTTACAATGGTCGTAGGACTCACAATTTGATGATTTACCGCACAAAGAAGCTGCTTATCTTGAAAAATATCAGCCCAATCGGAGTGAGTATTAACTATTTCTTCAGCAACCATTTTTACAGTTAAATTTTCACGCGCCTCTATGCTTAAGTTAGTAACTCCTAACTGTTCACGCAGACTTGCAAAAAAGCAAATTTGAATCATATGGCATTCACCGAGGGATGTTTCCAATCACCAGTTTTGCCACCAGTTTTTGTGAGTACTTTGATACCTTCAATACGCATCGCAGGATCTGATGCTTTGCACATGTCAAAAAGCGTCAGTGCAGTTACACTGACAGCCGTTAATGCTTCCATTTCAACGCCCGTTTTGCCATTTAGCTTGCACATAGCTTGAATTCTTAATCTTTGTTCAGATTGCTCAACAAAAATATCTACATCAACTTTGCTTAACATTAGAGGGTGACATAAGGGAATCAAATCACTGCATCTTTTTGCACCCATAATGCCGGCTATTTTCGCTGTGGTAATAACATCGCCTTTTTTATTTTGTTGCTCGTTCAACTGATCGATGGTTTTGCCCGACATATAAATAAAGCCTTCAGCCACAGCCACACGCTGAGTTTGTTCCTTGTCGCCCACGTCGACCATGTTTACCTCACCCTTTTGATTAACATGGGTTAATTGAGTCATTATTGATGCTTCTTAGTGATATGTTCGACAAAATTGCAAGGTCTATTATTACTATCAAGTTGTGGCGCAATAAGTTTCCAACCGTCTTTACAAGCGCCTGTAGAACCCGGTAAGCAAAAAATTACCGTTTGGTTGGCAAACCCAGCAAAGACACGTGATTGGATAGTTGAGGTGCCAATAGTCTCAAAGCTTTGTGCTCTAAATAATTCACCAAAACCATCTACATCTTTATCAAAAAGTGGCTTGATAGCTTCAGGTGTTACATCAGCTGGAGTAAAGCCGGTACCGCCAGTAGTCACAACGCAATGAATATTTTCATCGGCTATCCATCGACTCACAATTTCACGTAATTGATAGATATTGTCTTTGACTATGCTTCTTTCATACACCTGATGTCCATCAGCTTCCACTGCGGTGACCAAATAGCCTCCACTAGTATCGGTGTCTATAGTTCTGGTATCTGAAATGGTAAGAATAGCGATTTGAAGACTTGTCTTAGCGGACACAAGGGTTCCTTTAATTATGTAGAAAGTTTACGCATTAGTTATGAATAGTAACAAATCAGTCTGGAATGCAAAATAGGCTAGTGTAATATAGTACCTGAGCTTCATTTGAGTAGAGATAATACAATAATGCTAACAGACAATTTTGGCAGGCGATTCGAATATTTACGAATGTCGATAACCGACGTTTGTAATTTTCGTTGCAACTATTGTCTACCAAATGGTTACCAATGTGATAGTTCACGCGAGTTTCTTTCTTTAGATGAAATTAGCACTTTGCTGCAAGCTTTTGCCCAGCTAGGTACTAAAAAAGTGAGGATTACCGGCGGTGAACCCTGTTTGCGAAAAGATTTGGTCGAGATTGTCAAAATCGCTAAGAATACCCCTGGAATAGAGCGAGTTGCTATGACCACCAATGGGTTTAATTTAGAAAACAAAATTGAATCCTTGGTAAATGCAGGTCTTGATGCTTTGAATTTAAGCTTAGATAGCCTAGATCCACGGATGTTTACCGCTATTACAGGATCTACCCAACACAGCAAGATTTTATCTGGATTAAATAAAGCCGCAGAGATGGGAATATCATCTATTAAGATAAATGCAGTGTTATTGAAACAATATAATCCAAACGTTTTATCTGAATTTCAACACTGGCTTAAAGATAAGCCCTTTTCGGTACGCTTTATAGAGTTAATGCAAACCGGGGATAATTTATCTTTTTTTGAGCGGAATCATCTCAGTGGAGAGCAACTTAAGCAACAATTGTTATCGGAAGGTTGGCAACTGTGCATTCGTAGCAAGCTTGATGGGCCTGCTCAAGAATTTTCGCACCCTGATTATGCTGGCCGCATTGGTTTAATAATGCCTTACAGTAAGGATTTTTGTAAAAACTGCAATCGACTAAGAGTATCCGCATTAGGTAAATTGCATTTATGTTTATTTGCGGAACAAGGCATTGAACTTCGCCGATATCTACAAATGCAAGACGTGGACGCCACTGTATCAGCAATTCAATCCGCTATGACGGATAAAAAAATTAGTCATGAATTACAGCAAGGATTTACCGGCGCAACTACCCATCTCGCCATGCTTGGCGGCTAGCCCTGTTTTAGTCGATAATTAAATTATATTTTCAAACAATACAATGGCATACCAATCGAATGTTAATCATTGGTTAAAACTTGTTGCGGCATTCCAATTCTGCGTATATATTGCTGTATAAATATACAGCAATAATAGAGATGTCTAATTTCAACAAAAGGACGCAGTGCTCTTACTTTTAACTATAAAGGAGTGTAAAAATGGAAATGAAAAATCCCGTAGGTTGGTTCGAGATATATGTCGACGATATGGATAGAGCGAGTGAGTTTTATAAAAGTGTTTTTAATGTCTCTTTTGAGCCATTAGCAGATCCCACCAATGAAAACTTTAAAATGATGATGTTCCCGTCATGTATGGATACCTACGGGGCTTCCGGTGCCTTGGTCGAAGTTGGTGATGTTAAGGCTGGTGGGAATTCCACCATTGTGTATTTCTCATGCGATGATTGCGCTGTTGAAGAATCTCGTATTGAAGCTGCTGGCGGTAAGGTAGAGCGCAGTAAAATGTCTATTGGAGAGCATGGATTTATAGTGCTTGCTTTTGATACTGAAGGAAACATGATCGGGTTGCATTCGATGCAGTAGTATCTTGCCCTGGTAAGCAATATTTAACGATTTCTGAATCCGCTAATATGCTACCCCGTCATCCTGAGTAAGTGCTTGGCGGGGACTTCTTGCTTTAGGAATTCTAAAAGTGCTTGAGCCGCTGGCGAAATTGAAGCCTGTTTCTCTATCATTATCTGTGTTTGCACGGCAGGTAATGGAAATTGTGGTAATAAAACTTTTAGACCGCCATTTTTAACATGGCTTTGAATTAAAAAGTCGGGTAATACCGCAATTCCAACACCTTGACTGGTTAGGTCTAATAATGTCTGAACATCTTCAATCATGAGTTTCCAATTTAGATCAAGGCTTTGTTCACCAATAACAAGGGGTGTAATACTCTTGGATTGCAATAAAAAGGGTAGGTTAGCAATATCCTCAGATTGAGTTACTTGGTTAAATTTAGCCAGTAAACTAGGTGCTGCCACTAGCCAATGGCGAACCAAGGTTAGTCGATGCATATCGTACTCTTTGGCGTCATGAGCTTGAGTACTGATCTTAACGTCAAATTTAGATGTTGTTAGCGAGCCGGCAGTTTGAAAGCTGATGTTTATAGCATTGTATTGTTGTTGAAATGACTGGACATAGGGAAGTATCAGGTGTTGCATATAATTTTCGTCACAACAAAGCTCGACAGTGCCCTGTATCTCGTTAGATGGCGTATTTATGCTAGATTCAACTTCTAGTGCTTGTTTGATTGATTGACGACTAATTGCAAATAAGCGTTGACCTTCAGCTGTCAAAGAAAACGATCTTGTTGAGCGCTTTATCAGTATGATGCCTATACGTTTCTCAAAATCTGAAAATCGACGGCTTAATGTAGCCTTAGGTAAGCCTAAAGATTCTGCTGCACGAGAAAAGTTACCCAGCTCTGCGATGGTAACGAAAATAGCCAAGTCATCGAGTTGCATCTGTGTTCCATATATGGAATTAAGTTGTATTATTTTTACGCTAATTTTGATGGTTTAACAAGGGTTGCCAAAATTTTCAGAACAATTAAATAGGTATTTTATGAAGTTTACAGCGCCTTTTGGCTATCATCCTATGCAGCATGGTGCGGCTTTCGATGCTAAGCAGTACAATGTTAGACAAGCTGGATTAACGACATCCCCAGTGTTAAACATAGACTGGTTCAAAATGACCGAGCCCACATTTCCACCGCATCCACATGCTGGGTTTTCTGCTATAACTTATCTTTTTCCCGACAGTCCGGGTGGCTTTATAAATAAAGATAGTCAGGGGTATGTAGGGGATATCTTGCCTGGTGATATGCATTGGACAATGGCGGCGTCCGGTATAGTGCACGATGAGATTCCCATTGAGAATGGCGTTATGGTCGAAGGTTTTCAAATATTTATGAATCTTCCAGAAGAGCATCAATTATTGCCGGCGAAAGCTTTTCGTATCAAAGCAGAAGATATGTTAATTGAGAAATCCTCTAGTGGTTATTTACGTTTTGCGATAAAGGGTAATGAGAATAAGGGGGAATCCTTAATCCCATTCAATGCACTTATTGGTGAAATGGTGTTTACCGAGACCGGGGAATTATCGGTTGAAGTACCCGCTTGTCACTCTGGACTTTTAGTTGCTCTGAATGGAGACTTTAGCGTTTCAGACAAAAACATTAGCGAATTCAACGCTATCGGATTTGAAAGTGCTGGCACGGAAACCCTTAAAGTACAGGCTAACGGCGGGACTAAAATCGCCATTGTAGCAGGGGATATTATGACGCAACCGGTATTTCATTATGGTCCGTTTATTATGTCCAGTAAGGCCAAGCTAATTGACCGCATTGAAGCCTACAATAGGGGAGAATTTGGAAAAATAGAGTAGCACATTCGGCAAAGCTCTCTTTCTTTACGTATTTTTGGTAGCATCCTTATATTCAGACTTTAGATAATGTTTTTATGGATTTTAAAACCAAGTTTACTGCTATTCGTCATTACTCTACTCACAAACAATCTCCGAAGGAAATCGGGAGTTTAGAAAGAGTATTCGAAAGTGATCGCGGAAGAATATTAAACTCAGCCGCAGTAAGGCGTTTACAACAAAAAACTCAGGTTTTTCCATTAGAGCGTAACGCAGCAGTTCGTAGCCGTTTAACTCATTCCATAGAGGTGATGCAGGTCGGGCGATACATCACAAGGACCATTTTCGACCTACTTAGTAGCAAGCAAAAAGACGAATTTGGACTAACAGGCTTGGAGCGTATTTTTGAAACAGTTGTGGAGATGTCTTGTTTATTACACGATGTTGGGAATCCGCCGTTTGGGCATTTTGGTGAAGACACAATTCAAGAATGGTTCTCAGATAATATTGATAATCTAGCACAAAAAGCGCAGGTAACATTGAGTGAAAGTCAGCGCCGAGATATTTGCCATTTTGAAGGGAATGCACAGGCGATTCGCATTATTCATTCACTGCAACAATTAAATCTTACTTTTACTCAAATAGCTGGGGTTCTGAAATATACCAGAGTCGCTAGTGAGCCTAAGCCAGCTGATAATTATTTAGCAAAGAAGCCTGGCTATTATTTGTCTGAAACATCTCTCATTAATGACATTCAAACGCAGTTAGATATTCAGCCAGGTTGTCGTCACCCGGTAGCCTATATTATGGAAGCCGCAGATGACATTGCTTATTGCATTGCAGATATTGAAGATGCGGTTGATAAAGGCATTATGAGTTTGCCTGTGGTTTCTGAAAAACTTAAACAGCACTACAGAAAAATTGCTGTTGAATTTAGCATAGATGCTGATGTCATTGATGAGCATATTGATAGAGCCCTGTTAAAAGCTCAAAAAAACAAAATTGTTGCTAGCAGTACCTATTTTATTTCTTTACGCGTTGGCTTACAGACGTTAATGGTCACTCATGCCGCTAATAGGTTTATTGATAACATTCAAGCTTGTTATCACGGAAATTTCAACGAGGCATTGCTAGAAGATAAAAGCCTTGCCCATGCTGTTTCAAAAACCCTAAAAGAAGTTGCTTTAGAATATGCATTTAGCCATCCTGAAGTTGAAAATAGCGAACTTCAGGGGCACCATATAATCTCTTCACTGCTAAACAAATACGCGAGATTATTAACGCTGACAGAAGAGAAATTTGCTACTCTTTTCGATGGTAAGACATCCCATGCGGTTGAAAAACGGCTTTTGAATAAGCTGGCTAAAAAGCACGTAAATGCTTACAAACTTGCTTCGGCAGCACACCCTGAACATGAGTTTTATTATCGCTGCCGCATGATTCAAGATAACATTAGTGGTATGACAGATGACTTTGCTTACGATGAATATCGAGCGCTTTATGTGGCGAATTAATGCGTAGCCAATTGATTAGCTACTTGAAGATGAAGCAGTTAACTCTTCTCTTCGTCCTCTGAAAGAGGATAAAACTGTCGCTAAAACTACGAAGATCAATGACATCTTTAACGCTAAAGCCACAGTGAGCATTAATTCATCGCTCGTTTGTTGGGAAATTACCCTATCTCCCAAGTAATAGTGCAACATTAAATTGACTATACTCATTCCCAGTAAATTGCCCACTGTACGAGATAAATTCATTGACGCGGAGGCAACCCCAACTTCGTTTTTGGAAACAGCTCCCATAATGGCGCTATTGTTTGGTGTAGAGAATAAGCCAAATCCCAATCCGATTAAAACAAGGGCAGTACCAACGTGCATGGCGGAAGTTGTGGTGTCGATTTGATTCATCAAAATAAAGCCACTAGCAACTATCATGCAGCCTAAGGTTGCAATTACTCTTGGCTGAAAGCGATCGGAAAGTTTACCGGCAATAGGCGCCATAATCGCCATGGCTAATGCTTGTAGGAGTAATATTTTACCCGCATGAGCTGGGGTGAAACCCTTGATATATTGCAGATACAAGCTCATCAAAAATACTATCGCAAAATTACTTCCATACATAAAAAATGAGGTAGCTAAAGACAGGCTGAAAACCCTACTTTCTTTAAACATTTGAACACGTATAAGCGGTTGAGCGCTTTTACTTTGATGCAGTATGAAGATGGCTATAAAGATTAGTGACAGTATACTAACGAATATGCCCAGAACACTTGGCAGTTTACTTAAGCCGTACACTAAGGCTATGGAAAATGCGCCAAAAAGCAGTGTGCCTTTATAATCAAATTTGTCGGGGATATCGTTCTTCCATTCGCCTTTTAACGAAAAGTGAATCACGATAAGCAGTACAACCACCAAGGGAACCTGAAAATAAAATACTGCACGCCAACTTATCACTTCAGTAAGATAGCCACCAATAGCAGGCGCCATGGTTAATCCTACATACACACATGCTGCTACTATGCCTAAAGCACTACCTCTCTTATGAGCGGGTACTACTGAGGTGACGATGGCGATCCCAGTACCAAATATCATAGACCCAGCCAAGCCTTGAATAAATCGCCAAAACAAAATCAAATCGATATTGTTCGCCATTCCAGACATAAGCGCGGCAAAGGCGTTTAATGCTAATCCTGCAACATAAAACCGTTTTCGCCCATAGTTATCGGCTAATTTGCCCGCAGGTAGCATGAAAGCGACATTGCTCAATAAATAGATGGTAGGTAGCCAACCTACTTTGGCGGCATCTGCATGTAAATCACTAGCTAATGATGGAATGGCAACATTCACAGCAGCCATTCCCATGGGGGCGATAAGATAACCACTACATACTACGAGTAACGCAATTGCTGTGGTTGATAAAGATAACTTGTTAATGAGGAAAAACCTTTAATTTTGAGGCCGTTACCACGGCAGTTGTTCACCATTTGTGTGAACGAAAATTCCTGTTGTTTGTAAACTTAATTCATCCATGCGTTCTATTAATCCAGCCGCAGACTCGTCAGCATCTATTAATCCGTTTTTATTCGTCATATCGGTTCGAACATAGCCAGGATGAAGTAGTGCAACTGCAATACCATCTTCTTTGAGGTCAATACTTAAGCATTTTCCTACCATGTTCACCGCGGTTTTTGACACTCGGTAAGCATAATTATCAGAGCTGGTGTTGTCCTCAATTGAACCTACTCTAGAACTAACTATACCCACTTTGCTTCCGGAATTCAGTAAGGGTTTTAGGGCTAAAATACTTCGCAAAGGACCTAAAGTATTAACATTAAAATGTTCTAGCATTTTAGCCATGTCAATTTGTGGGAATTGGTCTGATTCTAAAATACCTGAGTTATGTATAAGAATATCAATTTGTTCAAGAGGTATTCGATCGGCCAACTGTTGCATACTGCCATCATTGTCTACTTCGACATCTTCAACAATACGACAACCCACATTCTTAAGCGCTTGACTGGCTTTACGACATAAGGCGACGACTGTGTATCCTTTCCCTTGATACTGACGGGCAAATTCTAACCCAATTCCTCTGTTGGCACCAATAATAACCACTCTTTGTGACATGTTTCCTCCATCTAAAAAATGTAATACCTGAATCAGTCTAATAGATAATTCAATACGCAGGAAATGGCGTTATAGGTTTTAAAAACTCAAGAAAAAAGGATTACTTTTTTGCTAAATAATCCATCAGATCGGAAATTAACCAAAGCATAGGGGCATGGCCGTGAAGGTCTCCATCAACGCGAGGGCGCTCTAGATAATATTCTTGTTGTTTAGATTGTCCTGTGCCAACGCATATGTTGCTTAGTTTTCCCTGTTCATTAATTTGAGAAATAAGTGCTTGCCAAGCTTGATTTACAACTGGCAGATAGGTTTTTTGATCTAGGATATTTTGTTGGATACCCACTAATATAGCCCAAGCGAACATAGCGGTCGCTGAGCTTTCCTCCCAACTATCAGGGTTGGTCAGTAGTTGCCTCCACATACCTGACGGGGCTTGAGTGTCAGTTAGCGTTTTTACCATACGAAGATAACTTTGAGTAATGGCCTTGTAATTTGGGTGCTGTGGAGGCAACTCTGTTAATAATTCAGCGATCCCCGCAGCAACCCAACCATTACCGCGCCCCCAGAAATGAGGTGCCTCAGGTCCGTGCCAAAACAAGCCATTTTCTCGTTGGATTTTTTGCAAATAAGCCACAGTATTTAACGCAGCTTTGTCTAAATACTGCGTATCTTGAGTAACTCTGAAGGCTTGTACTTGGATAGCATTGATCATGTAAATATCATCAATCCAAAAACGGCTTTGAGAGGTTAAACCCGTAGGTAGGGGATTGTCCCATTGCGCATCTGCTAACACTAGACCTTGATGCTTTAAGGTAGCATCGCCAGTAACTCTATATATTTGCAAAGGGACTATTCCGATAACACTGCCGTCTACATGGTGATAGCCCGCTAAAGTATTAAAATCTGGAATTTCGTTATATTTGGTGTGTAACGCATTGAGTCTAACATCATCATTTAATTGCTCAGCTACCTGCAAAGCACCATAAACCGTCACCGCTTCAGCGTAGTGAAATCCATTAAATACATCACTTGCATACCACATCAATGACTCTCTGGCTAAGAGGTCATCAATGAATAAGCGTCCCACTTTCTCTAATTGTTGTTCAGAGGGCAAAGCTAAACTTGCTAGTGTGTGTCCAGTAAAACACAAGTATAACAGTGTCGTAATGAAGAGTTTATTCATGGCGCAAAGACAATGTCCTATTGGTCTATGGGCGAGGCCTGAACTAATATTAGCACTTATCTAAATAGTCGCAATTGTGGTTCTGTTAAGGCGGAATGGCTGGTTAAAAAAAGCGGCCATTACGGCCGCAAGCTCAGGGTTTCAAATTAGGAGAGGTTATTCGTCTATTTTGTTCACAACTTTTTGCATTAATGAATCGTCAGCAAACTCGAAATTTACTTCGTGATAAATTACAATTTCACCGTTGACAGTAGAACTGCTATCGATAGTGAGTGTAGGAGACTTGTTTCTCCACGATGAATTATTATTGTTCCAATGAAAAATAATGTCACCCTCAATAACGGTGCCTTTGCTTAAGGTCAAATTGCCATTAACTGATTCTAAGTTACCACCAACAGTAACCCCATCTAAATCAACAGTGCCATTAACTGTAATTATATCGCCGTCAATTTCGCTACCGGAACTTATGTCGATTTTTCCGTTTACGGACTCAACACTTTTGCTAATTTTAGCGCCTTCGCCGATGGTAATTTTGCCGTTTACTGTGGAGACTTCTTCCGCCGTAAGGTTTTCACCAATATCGATTTTACCGTTAACACTCGAAATCTCTTCGGCCGAAACATTGTCACCCACTGACACTTTTCCATTTACACTTGATATTTCGTCAGCTTTCGCGCCATCAGATACACTGACTTTTTTGTTAACAGTAGTATAGCTTGATTTTTCAGAGTGCTTTTCATGTGCGTTTACGTGCACCACACAACCCGTAACCATAAATAATGTGACAATGCTGGTAATGAAAGCGAAGACGGGTTTCTTAGTTTGTTTAATCATTTGGTTCTCCTTGAGCCAGTGGTAAAACATTTAGCTTTTTGTATTTTCTTTTAGAATTTTGAATTAGCATTTTGAGTGCCATATTTAAATACTTAATAAAAACAGTTAGTTAAAAAAATTAAGATATTTAATAAGGCTAATGGGTTAGTAAGATTCACCAGAAAATAGCCAGTTTCTTAATTCTTTCGTTCAGATATCTGTAAGTCGCAAGTTAGATTGTAAAAGTTTACATTCACTTAAAATTAATTATCTGGAAGTAGCCGTTCGCACCTTACAAACTCGGTAAACCTGATTTATTGTCGACAATAGTCGTAAACCAGTAGATAAAATTTGCATAATTTTCATTTTAGGTCTAGTATTGTCGACAATAAAAATCCAATCGAATTTCTTTATGACTGAATTTGATACTGTGGTCACCAGCGCCGATAAGGTGTTTACTTCGCTTCGCAAGGAAATTGTGGAAGGAGATGTGGGTGCAGGCGCAAAACTCAGTGAAGCTGAATTGTCGACAAAATATGGTGTGAGTCGAGCTGTTGTTCGTGAAGCCATTAATCGCTTGGTCAGTATCAACATAGTTGAACGTAAAGCTAATGTCGGTGCAAGAGTAGTCTCGTTAACACTTCAAGGATTGGTCGAGCTTTATCAAGTCAGAGAGGCATTAGAAGGAATGGCTGCGCGCCTTGCCGCTCAGAACATGACAGACCTCGAAGTAAAAGCTCTGCAATCATTAATTGATAGCCATTCAGACAAAGTTGTCGATGGACAACGTTACTATCAAGAAGCTGGCGACGTCGATTTTCATTATCAAATCGCCAAAGGCAGTCATAATCAATATTTGTTTTACATGCTAACCAATAGCATTTACCACTTAGTAAGAATGTATCGCGTACAGCTTGGAATGGCCGGACCCCGCGTGAGTACAGCTTATGCCGAGCACAAACATATAGTGCAAGCTATCGGCAATAGAGATCAGGAATTAGCAGAAATGCTGATGCGTCGACATATTCTTTATTCTCGAAATAACATTGAACGAAAACTTGAGGAATCCCAATGACTCCAGGTAAAAAATTTAGGCAAGCTCTTGTCGATAACAAACCGCTGCAAATTGTTGGAACAATAAACGCTTATGCAGCCATGATGGCACAAAAATTAGGCCACCAAGCAATTTATTTATCTGGTGGTGGAGTTGCCAATGCATCATACGGATTACCCGATTTAGGCATGACGTCACTTAATGACGTTATTGTTGACGTGCAACGCATCACCTCAGCCTGTGATTTGCCTCTGTTAGTCGATATCGATACGGGCTGGGGCGGTGCTTTTAATATAGCCAAAACCATCAAAGATATGGAAAAAGCAGGTGCTGCAGCTGTGCATATGGAAGATCAAGTAGCACAAAAACGTTGTGGCCACAGACCAAACAAAGAAATTGTGTCTACTGCTGAAATGGTCGATCGAATTAAAGCTGCTGTTGATGCTAGAACTGACCCAGATTTTTTTATCATGGCGCGCACAGACGCTTTTGCTCAAGAAGGGTTAGAAAAGTCTATTGAACGTGCAAAAGCATATGTAGCAGCAGGTGCAGACGGTATTTTTGCTGAAGCCATCCAAACGGAAGAACATTATCGTGCATTTTCTGAGGCGCTAGATGTGCCAATTTTGGCTAACATCACAGAGTTCGGTAAAACCGAATTATGGAACGCCAAAGAACTAGGTGAATGGGGTGCGGCAATGGTCCTTTATCCATTAAGTGCATTTAGAGCAATGAATAAAGCTGCTGAAACGGTTTATCAAGCAATTTTACGAGACGGCGACCAAAAAGCGGTTGTAGACACTATGCAAACACGCATGGATTTATATGACTATCTTGGCTATCACGATTACGAGAACAAGCTAGATGAGTTGTTCGCTGAAGGCAAAAATAAGTAGATCGCAGTTTTAAAACATAATTACACATAACAGATTTGGAGAAAATCATGGCTAAAGTACTAAGTGGTGCAGGACTTCGAGGACAGGTCGCGGGTAAAACAGCATTATCTACCGTAGGCGTGTCTGGTTCAGGCTTAACTTATCGTGGATATGACGTAAAAGAATTGGCGGAAAAGTGTGAGTTCGAAGAAGTTGCGTATTTAATCACTAAAGGTAACTTACCCACCCAGCAAGAATTGACAGAATATAAAGCTAAACTTAAGAGTTTGAGAGGCTTACCACAAGCGCTTAAAGAAGTTTTGGAGCGCATTCCAAAAGACGCACATCCGATGGATGTGATGCGTACGGGTTGCTCAATGTTGGGTAACTTAGAAACTGAAAAAGATTTTTCTGAGCAGCAAGAAATTACTGAGCGCATGCTAGCTTGTTTCCCATCTATCATTTGTTATTGGTATCGTTTCTCTCATGACGGCGTGCGTGTAGATGTTGAAACCGACGACGATTCTATCGGCGGCCATTTCTTGCATCTGTTACATGGTAAAACCCCAAATGCATTACACGAAAAAGTGATGCACGTATCTCTTATTTTGTACGCTGAACATGAATTTAACGCATCGACCTTTACGGCGCGTGTTTGTGCTTCTACGCTTTCAGATATGCATTCATGTATTACTGGCGCGATTGGTTCATTACGTGGACCTTTACACGGTGGAGCAAACGAAGCTGCAATGGATATGATTGAAAAATTCTCGTCTCCGGAAAATGCTGAAGAAGAAATGATGGGCATGCTTGAGCGTAAAGAGAAGATCATGGGCTTTGGACATGCCGTTTATTCTGAGTCTGATCCACGTAACGAAATCATTAAAGGTTGGTCTAAAAAACTATCTGAAGATGTGGGAGATACTGTACTTTATCCAGTGTCTGTGCGTTGTGAAGAAGTTAT
Organism: uncultured Glaciecola sp.; assembly: GCA_947496235.1. Lineage (GTDB taxonomy): Bacteria > Pseudomonadota > Gammaproteobacteria > Enterobacterales > Alteromonadaceae > Glaciecola. Next base: position 298,582 of record CANMCE010000002.1, read on the forward strand.
GTGGCGTGAGAAGAAACTCTTCTGTAATGCTGATTTCTTCCATGCGTCTGCATATAACTTTATGGGTATTCCAACCAAATTATTTACCCCTATTTTTGTTATGTCTCGCTTAACTGGATGGGCAGCTCATGTTATGGAACAACGTGCGGATAACCGAATTATCAGACCTTCTGCAGAATATACAGGTGAAGAATTACGCCCAGTTCCAGCTATCAGCGACCGATAATCACTAGGAGTCAACAATGACAACGACCAATTACGAGTATCGAAAACCTTTACCCGGTACTCAATATGATTATTTTGATACAGAAGCCGCAGTAAACGCCATCGAACCCGGTGCTTATGCGCAACTACCTTACACTTCAAAAGTGTTGGCAGAAAATTTGGTTAGACGTTGTAGCCCTGAAAATTTAAAGGTTAGTCTAGAGCAGCTTATTTATCGTCGCAGAGATTCAGACTTTCCATGGTTTCCTGCTCGAGTGGTTTGCCATGATATTCTTGGTCAAACGGCACTGGTTGATCTAGCCGGTTTACGCGATGCGATCGCCGAAAAAGGTGGTGATCCAGCAAAAGTAAATCCTGTAGTGCCTACGCAGCTAGTAGTAGACCATTCTCTTGCTGTAGAGCACGCAGGTTTTGAAAAAGATGCGTTTGAGAAGAACCGTGCCATTGAAGATAAGCGAAACGAAGATAGATTCCATTTTATTAATTGGACCAAGACTGCCTTTGAAAACGTTGATGTAATACCTCAAGGTAATGGTATTTTGCATCAAATTAACCTTGAAAGAATGTCACCAGTTGTGCAGATTCGAGATGGCGTGTGCTTCCCGGATACCTTAGTGGGCACCGATAGCCACACCCCCATGGTAGATGCCTTAGGTGTTATTTCTATAGGCGTTGGTGGTTTAGAAGCTGAAAGCGTGATGCTTGGTCGAGCTTCGTATATGAGATTACCAGATATCGTAGGGGTGGAAGTGACTGGTAAACCAGCGCCCGGTATTACTGCGACTGATATCGTATTAGCGTTAACCGAGTTTTTACGCAATGAAAAAGTGGTTTCAACCTACTTAGAATTCTACGGTGAAGGTACTCAACATCTAACTCTAGGCGATCGCGCGACGATTTCTAACATGACACCAGAGTATGGTGCGACAGCTGCAATGTTCTATATCGATAAACAAACTATCGATTACTTGACGTTGACAGGCCGTGATGACGAACAAGTTAAGTTAGTAGAAGCTTACGCAAAACATACTGGTTTATGGGCTGATAGCATGACTAAGGCTAAATATGAGCGAGTACTTACTTTCGATTTAAGTAGTGTTTGCCGAAATATGGCAGGTCCTTCAACCCCCCATAACCGAGTAGCAACAGCTGATCTCGGCAACAAAGGAATTGCTAAACCTTTTGAGATGCCGGCTAATGATGCCATGCCAGACGGCGCAGTCATTATTGCCGCCATTACAAGCTGTACCAATACTAGTAATCCACGCAACATGATAGCCGCTGGTCTGATTGCTCGTAACGCAAATAAATTGGGTTTGACTCGCAAGCGCTGGGTGAAAACATCTTTGGCTCCGGGTTCTAAAGCAGTTAAATTATATTTAGAAGAAGCTAACTTGTTACCAGAATTGGAACAACTTGGCTTTGGTGTTGTGGCCTTTGCTTGTACTTCGTGTAATGGAATGAGTGGTCGCTTAGATCCTGTCATTGAACAAGAAATCAAAGATAACAATATCTATTCGACTGCAGTATTGTCTGGTAACCGTAACTTTGACGGGCGTATTCATCCTTACGCAGACCAAGCTTTCTTAGCATCTCCTCCGCTTGTAGTAGCTTATGCAATCGCAGGGTCAATTCGTTTTGATATTGAAAAAGATATCTTGGGTCATGATAAAGACGGTAACCCAGTGACCTTAAAAGACATCTGGCCAAGCGATGAAGAGATTAATGCCGTTGTTGCACAGTCAGTTAAACCTGAGCATTTCCGCAAGGTTTATGAGCCAATGTTCGACATTAAATTAAAAACGGATGAAAAGTCTGATCCACTATACGAGTGGCGCGAAATGTCAACTTACATTAGACGTCCGCCGTATTGGGAACAAGAATTTGCCAGCGAACCTTCATTGAAAGGTATGCGTCCTTTAGCTGTGCTAGGTGACAATATCACCACTGACCATTTATCACCATCAAACGCTATTATGGCAAGCAGTGCAGCAGGTGAATATCTTGCAAAAATGGGCTTACCAGAAGAAGACTTCAACTCTTATGCCACTCACCGAGGTGATCACTTAACTGCGCAACGCGCAACTTTCGCTAATCCGAAATTGTTGAACGAGATGGTCACTGACGAAGACGGTAATGTGGTACAGGGCTCTCTGGCACGTGTAGAACCTGAAGGTGAAACTGTTAGAATGTGGGAAGCCATTGAAACTTACATGAACCGCAAGCAGCCGTTAATAATTATTGCTGGTGCAGATTATGGGCAAGGCTCTTCAAGAGACTGGGCTGCTAAAGGTGTACGTCTTGCAGGCGTAGAAGCCATAGTGGCCGAAGGTTTTGAACGTATTCACCGCACCAACTTGATTGGTATGGGCGTTCTACCTTTAGAGTTCAAATCTGGCGTAACAAGAAAAACCCTTGGTATTGACGGCACAGAAACCTTTGATGTGATCGGTGAGAAATCACCAGGCGCAACCTTGTCCTTAGTGATCAACAAGAAAACTGGCGAGCAATTAACTGTGCCCGTTACTTGTCGTTTAGATACTGCGGAAGAAGTCAGTATTTATGAGGCTGGCGGTGTGCTTCAACGCTTTGCTCAAGATTTCTTGGCAGCGAGCTAAGGTGATTAATATGGCTTTTGCACCTCAAATTAAAGTACCTGCCACCTATATGCGAGGTGGCACTAGTAAAGGTGTGTTTTTTATTCTCAATGACCTCCCCGAAGCGGCCCAGACTCCTGGGCCAGCGCGCGATAATTTATTATTGCGCGTAATCGGAAGTCCTGATCCCTATGAAAAGCACACTGATGGTATGGGGGGCGCGACTTCTAGTACCAGTAAAACGGTTATCTTGAGTAAAAGTGATAAACCAGGCCATCAAGTGAATTACCTGTTTGGTCAGGTTGCCATTGATAAACCCTTTATCGATTGGAGTGGAAACTGCGGGAACTTAACTGCAGCGGTAGGTGCTTGTGCTATTGAAAATGGCCTTGTAGATGCTGACTTAATTCCACAAAACGGTATTTGTGAAGTTCATATTTGGCAACAAAATATCGAGAAGACCATTATTGCACATGTGCCAATTACAGACGGTAAAGTGCAGGAAACCGGTGATTTCGAATTGGATGGTGTCACTTTTCCTGCGGCTGAGGTCAAAATTGAGTTCGTTGATCCTGCGGATGGGGAGGGAGCAGTTTTCCCTACTGGCAATCTAGTTGATAAGCTTGAAGTACCAGAGATTGGTGAGTTTGATGCAACCTTTATCAATGCAGGGATTCCAACCATTTTCCTAAAAGCTGAGCAGTTGGGCTTTACTGGTTATGAGTTGCAACCTGCTATTAATGGCGATGCTGAAACGCTGACAAAGTTTGAAGTGATTCGTGCTTATGGTGCTAAGCAGATGGGATTAATAAGCAATATTGAAGAAGCCGCTGCTCGTCAGCATACGCCCAAAATAGCGTTTGTGGCTGGCCCTGGCGAATATGTTTCATCCAGTGGAAAGACTGTCACTAGCGATTCCATTGATTTGTCTGTAAGAGCATTATCTATGGGCAAATTGCATCACGCAATGATGGGAACTGCTGCTGTTGCAATTGCTACTGCGGCTGTTATTCCTGGTACATTAGTAAATCAAGCTGCCGGTGGTGGAGAACGTGATACAGTCACTTTTGGACACCCGTCTGGTACATTGACTGTGGGGGCAAAAGCCTCTTTGGTTGATAACCAATGGCAAGTTAAAACTGTAAGTATGAGTCGTTCAGCTCGCGTGCTTATGGAAGGCTTTGTAAGAGTCCCTGGATAGTTTTAAAGTTGTTCCGCTACGCCTTGTGCGTAGCGGCTTAGCTCTGGGTATAACGACAAAAACGCCTCTTCAAACTGTTCTGTGTTATCCTGTAAGTGCACTTTAGCTTTATCCACAAAAGCCACAGGTCGACTCAGACGCTTTTCAATTTGATGACAAGCTCGAATCACTGATGAAAATTCTTGGTAGTCCGATAACCACTGATGCTGCAATAATCCTTGGCGCACTTGATTAAAACGACCATCTAAGGATACCTCGGTAGTTCTTAATTCTTGATAAAATTTATCTAACATAAGATGCAGATCAGGTGTATTAAACTTGTGCCAAAATTGACATAACAGATGGTCAAAATGCACGTCGATAACTAGGCCTGAAAAGCGCCGTATATCCTGAGGAAAACACTCTTTTAATCCCATTACAGCAGCGTGGTTATCGGTATAGGAATCAATTTTTCTATGTAAGACTATGCCCTTGCGTAAGTGTTCTGGATACGCAGTTAAATCGCTTCCCTTTACAAAATCTCCTAAAAAATTTCCTAGCAGGCTGGTACCCGTTGAATGGGCAATGTGAATGTGGGCAAGATAGTTCAATTTGAACCTTGTACTGACAGCTGTGTTGTTAATTGTAGCATGTTTATTAAGCGCAAAATCTTTCCATAATCAGTATTTAAGAGAAATGGAATTTTTCCAACTTATCATATTCATTATACGATTTATCAAATTTATTCATATGGGCTTAAAAAAAGGTGTTCAAATTTTTTACATTTTTATTCTCATAGTACCTTTTTTTGAAATAACCTATTGAAATATATGAAATATTATTTTGGCGTGATTTTTGTATATAGAATAATTGATACTAGATATTAGCGTATCTTTTCCAATAAAATATTCAAAAGGAGTCAAAATATGCTTGGAAAATTCTCAAAACTACTCGCAGTTGCTGTAACTAGCTTAACTGTCAGTAGTGTTTCTCATGCAGCTATAATAAATCTTACTGCTACTGCTGATGGGGATGTTCAAACTTTCGGTGGTGATTCAGTCAATACTACAAGCAATCGAATCGCAATTACTCAATCAGGTGGTCTGATTCGAAATGGTATTTTTGAATTTGATTTATCCGCTGTTGATGATGGTGCAACCATTAATTCTGTTACCTTTAGTGTAATGGCTACACGCTTTGTTTCAAATACCCCCAGTAATCCGACATCTGCAGTTCACCTATTTGGTTATAATGGTGATGGGGTGGTTAACATCGATGATTACGATGCTTCTGCAACACAAATCTATAGCTCTACCGTACCAACCGGTGGTGTTGATGGAGATTTATTTAGCTTCACATTAACAGATTTTGCGCCAGTAGCTGACGCTCTATTAGGTAATTTATTTACCATTAGATTTGAAACAGACAGTTTCGCGTCATTCAATTTTGCATCAATCGATGACACTTCGTTTGATTACCTTTTCCCTTCATTATCAATTGATTATACGGTGTCGCAAACTAATCCAAACCCTAACCCTGATCCAGTATCAGCGCCAGCAATGGCAGGCTTCTTAAGCTTAGCTTTGGGTGGAATTTTCTTGCGTAATCGCAGAAAAGCATAAACGTAAAACAAGTCAAATAGGCCCACTAACATGCGGGCTTTTTGTTGCGCTACATAAAATTTTTTAGGTGAATATACAAAGCTATTACTGTAAAACGGCTTTTACTCGTTGCAAATAACTTTGTTTAAGCAGGCTAAGCTTTTCTTCTCTCACGGTTTTTGCTTGCTCAATTTGGTTGCCAATAATTAGCCAGTTTTCGTCATCACTGCTAACTTGCTCCCAAACAGGTAAACCCTTTCCATTAGGGTTGCCAGTTTCTATAAAATTGCGCCAATAACTTTGCATTATTTGTTGAGAGCGATTTTTTGCTGGATAGAATATGGCACCAACCTCATTTCCATGGCCTGCTCCGGGAGCATCTTGTGGGCTAATTGAATAGAAATAACGATACCCAGCAGCAGATGAATTTTGCATAGCTGATGTTGTTATCATGCCTGCCAATACATAACGTAAATCACCGAATAAGTGTTGATAAGACAGCGACTTTACACTTGGATTAGCCAACCCGTAGGCGGATCTTACTTGCTCTAACTGTTGACCTAACAAGGCTTCCATGCGAGCCGGTTGAACGCCAGAATAAGGGTAAACGCTGCCATCATAACTATTTCCGCCACTAATGTAGGGCACGGCGTGTTGTTTACCTAGTAAAAATAAAACCCCGGGTTCTTCTGCTAGGGTCACACCATCAATAACAGGTAAGTGGAAGCCCGAAATTGCGTTGACTAAAGCAGAAGGTGAGATTGCTTTTAATTCGGCCACACTTAGGTCATTGATAGATTTATCTGTAGCTTGTTGAATCAAATCATTTGCTAAAACATGAGCATTGGCGCTTTCCGGTAAAGCGGGAACCGCAGGAGTGCGAGGAAATGGCCAAGTGCCATAACCGCTCTGAGCTATAGCACGATGGAATAAACCTTGGCTTTTTGGTGTGACCATCAACATCTGAATTGCCATACCGCCAGCAGAACCGCCCGCTATTGTAACGCGGTCAGCATCGCCACCAAATTTGCCAATGTTAGTTTGTATCCAGTTCAGTGCAGCGACCATGTCCATTAAACTATAGTTAGCACCAGCGCCTGAATCTATTTTAGGGTGAGAAAGAATGCCTAAAGCACCAAGACGGTAGTTAAAAGAAACCAATACTAGATCTTGGTTTACCCAATGTTCTATTACTTGATCATTCAAATCACCAGAACCGCTTACATAGCCACCACCATGAATCCAAACTAATACCGGTTTTTCGTCCTTCTTAGTAAAATTGCTGTTGGTAAATACATTAATAAACAAACAATCCTCACTATGAAATAATTGATTGCGTTGTGGACAAGATGAGCCGAAGGAGGTAGCGTCTATAGGCGCACTAAATTTTTCTATAGCTGTCGGTGGTTGCCAGCGTTTTTCACCTACCGGTGGTTGTGCATAAGGTATACCTTTAAAACTAGCAACCATAGATTTCTTTTCCCCAACGACTATTCCATTTTCTATTGCTACTTCAACGCATTCAGCACCGAGGGAAATAGAAATTATCAAAATCAATATAACCGGCAAAAGACAAAATCTTTTTAAAATACTCATATATACCTTTAGTTGTTAAATGCCAATCGATGTTGTATTCATTTAAACCTTAATATGAAAAAAATAGAGAGACTTACATTGTACATTTTGCTTGTGAGATAAAGTCTGACAAATAATCAGTACTTTGTTCATCTTTTCGGATGCCAACATATATTTGCTTGTTAATTCCAGATTCACCGAATTTAACACTTTTTATCGGCATGCTGTTAGCGTATTCCTTTACTAGCCATCCAGGTAAGGCACAGACTCCTCGTCCGGCGGCTACCATTTGCAGCATGATTTCGGTGGTTTCTATAATTTTGTGTTTTTTAACCGAGCATTTTGCAGGATTTAGAAATTGACTAAAAATATCTAAACGCATTGGCTCAACCGGGTAACTGAATAAAACTTGATCGCTAAGCTGATTTGGTAAAATATATTCGTAATTTGCCAATTCATGATTGTCAGAAACGACTAGGCGATGTTCATAGTCAAATACCGGGATATACTCAATTTGCGGTTTAAAAAGCGGATCCGGTGTTATCAATATATCTATTTCATAGCTTAATAATGCCCCTAACGCGCCAAACTGAAACTCTTGTTTAACATCTATATCAATGTCCGGCCAACGTTCTAGGTAAGGTTGAACGACACGCAATAACCACTGGTAACATGGGTGGCATTCCATACCTATATGCAGTGAACCCATCTCACCGTTTGCAATTTGTTTTAACATTAGTTCAGTATGTTGAAACTGTGGTAAAACTCTATTGGCTAAATTTAAAATGCGCTCTCCGGCTGGTGTAAGCCTTAGGTTTCGCCCCTCTTTTTTCCATATGGAAATATTTAAAAGATTTTCTAATTTTTTAACGCTATGGCTTAGTGCTGATTGAGAAAGGTGCAGGGTTTCGGCCGCTTTTGTTAAAGAGCCTTGCTGTTTTATCGCAGAAAGTATTTCTAAGTGGGATCTTTCTAACATCTATTTCTCCGAAACCGCAGGTCAATCATGAGAAAATATCATAAAAAAGGGAAATTAGAGTAATTTTATGCATGGAAAACTATCTCCCTAAATTCCCTTTGGTTTTACAACAAAGCGAGTTCCTTTCTGACGATGCTTGCCCCAGCACTCAAGGCTTGCAATTTTTCTTTGGCGACAGTCCTTGATAAAGGGGCCATACCGCAATTGGTGCAAGGATAGAGTTTGTCTGCATCCACAAATTTAAGGGCTTTTCGGATTGTATTTGCAACTTCATCTGGGGTTTCAATTTTATTAGTTGCAACGTCAATGGCACCCACCATTACCTTTTTACCTCGTATAAGTTCAAGTAATTCTAGTGGAACATGTGAGTTGTGACATTCTAAAGAAATGATATCGATATTCGATTTTTGAAGTTTAGGAAATACTTCTTCATATTGTCGCCATTCGTTCCCCAAAGTTTTTTTCCAATCGGTATTGGCTTTTATGCCATATCCGTAACAAATATGAACAGCAGTTTCACATTTTAAGCCTTCTATTGCCCGCTCCAGACAAGCGATTCCCCATTCATTCACATCGTCAAAAAAAACGTTAAAAGCTGGTTCATCGAATTGAATAATATCTACGCCTACGGCCTCTAGTTCCTTAGCTTCTTGATTTAATATTTTGGCAAACTCCCACACGAGTTTTTCACGACTCTTATAATAATCATCATACAAGGTATCAATCATGGTCATTGGACCTGGTAATGCCCATTTAATAGGCTTGTTGGTTTGACTACGTAGAAATTTTGCATCTTCGATGAAAACAGGTCGTTGTCGACTTACAGCACTTACAACTGAAGGCACACTAGCATCATACCGGTCACGTATACGAACTGTTTTACGCTCTTCAAAATCGACGCCGCTTAAATGTTCAATAAAGGTAGTTACAAAATGTTGACGTGTTTGCTCACCATCACTAACAATATCAATGCCTGCTAATTGTTGCTCATGAAGGGAAAGGCAGAGCGCATCGTATTTGCCTTCTAACAGACTATTTTGTTCAAGTTTCCAAGGTGACCACAAGGTTTCAGGTTCCGCTAGCCATATGGGTTTAGGCAAACTTCCGGCGGTAGATGTAGGTAAAAGAGTATTCATTATTTTTCTTTGCTTATTTTATAAATTTTACAGGGTGCAAGTAGAGGAGAACTGCTTAAGCAACTGCTGGTATGGCTTAATGAAATTTTCTTCAGCGAACTTACCTTGGACTTTTGCTAATTGGCTACGCTCATCTCTGTCGTATACAATTTGCGTTAATGAATGGTCAGCATTTTTAAGATTCGGCTGATAACACTGACCCGCAACTGCGTTTGCGTTATAAATTTCAGGGCGATATATCTTTTGAAAGGTCTCCATTGTGCTGATAGTACTTATCAGTTCAAGATTGCTATAGTCGTTTAACAGGTCACCGAAAAAGTAAAAAGCCAATGGTGCAACACTGTGAGGAGGCATAAAGTACCGTACTTGTAAGCCCATCTTCTTAAAATACTGTTCCGTTAATGAAGATTCATTTGCCAAATATTCATAGCCTAATATAGGGTGATGATTTTCCGTTCGATGGTATGTTTTATTGTCAGATACACTCAAACAAATTACCGGTAACTTACGAAAATTTTGTTGGTAACTGGCAGAGTGAACAAAGGCTTTAAATAATTTACCGTGTAAATCTCCGAAGTTTTCAGGGATACAGAATTGAGGTTTGTTCTTATTGTGATTTAACAATACAACACTAAAATCGTAGTCGCGAACATAGGAAGAAAAATTGTTGCCAACTATACCTTCACTACGTTCTTGGGTCTTATGATCTAAAATATTGGTTTTTAATATTTCGATGGATGGAAATCGTTGACCACTGCCTTGAACGTCAATATCTACCGAAATAATGTCTAACTCCACTGAGTAACGATCACCTTTGGGATTATCCCAACTCGCCAATGCATTGAACCGACTGTCAATCATAGTTAGTGCATTACGCAAATTTTGTTGACGACAACTACCCCTTGCTAAGTTTGCAAAGTTTGTGGTTATTCGCGTACTTTTTGATGGTTGATAATTCTCATCAAAACGCAGACTATTAACGGTGAAATTAAGTTCTTTTTGCATGGGTTGAAATCCATCATCTTAGTAAAAATTGTGCAAAATTAGTTGATAGACGGACGTTATACGTGAATATTGATATGAATAAAATTGACTTAAATTCATTAATCAATGAACAAAATTCATAATAGTGCTGTTATTAAGGTCTAGGCATAAAAAAACGATTTTCAGCTGATATGGTAAAATAATCACCTGGTCCACCTGCGCGTAATACCGGGTCGGCAAGGTGAGTTTGGAAAACACCTTGTTTAATCAGCGTTGGGGCAATGTGTACACCAACCACTTCTCCCAATACCATCCATGTTTCAAGATCATTTTGTTGAGAATCTTGTAATTGAATGATTTGTGTTTTCTTACATTCCATTACCACTGGACTGGCAGCAACATGCGGCACTGAAATTTCATTCGAAGCTCGTTTTTTTAAATCTGCAAGGTCAAATTCATCTACTTCAGGTTCTACCGCCTGACAGGTTTTATTCATAGCTTCAGCCAGCTCGGCACTGACCAAATTCCAACAAAATTCTCCAGTTTCTTGGATGTTCCTAACAGTATCTTTGTAGCCAATACTAGAAAACCCAAGAATGGGTGGGGTATAGTTAAACGCGTTGAAAAAACTGTAGGGTGCTAGATTAACTTGCCCTTTGCTATCCATACTGGAAATCCAACCAATAGGTCGAGGAGCAATAATCGAATTAAAGGGATCATGTGCTAAACCATGACCTTGAGATGGTTGGTAATAGTGGTGATAATGTTGTTTGTTCACAGATAAACCCTTACTGCTTTTTGGCGATTTTTTTTACCGAGCGTTCGTAGCATTCTTTAATCTCATTGAGATTTACCTGTTGATCGCAAATTAACATAATTTGTAGTAACAGTTGGCCGTCCACCGTGCCTTGGCTAAATTTAGAACGTAGGTTAGTAGTTTTTTGCCGAACGTTAAAGTTTTCCCAGAGTTTCTCAGACAGTTCCTCATGATCTATGCCCGCTCTTTTGATAAATGCCGGTAGCCAAGTTTTGAGCGTCTCTTTCCACTCAAGCTTGCTTACAACTAAAAGCTCTTCCATTTCTTGTGTAATGTTTGGATCTTTCTTTGGCATTGAATTAACTAGCAGTCACTGGGTAATTAATATAGTGTATAGAAATAGCAAAAGGAATCAATTAAAATTTAAAATATTTAATTTTTATTGATAATATTAAATTATTGCGCTACATTAAATTCAACTCCGTGGAAAGGAAATCGTTATGAGTTGGACTATAGACACAATAAATCAAGCTCTACAGGACAGTCAGTTTTATCAAAAGTATTTGGTAAAGCCTGAGCTGAGAGCCGCTTCTTTATTGCTAACATTCGAAAGTTACGGAGATTTACCCGTAATTTTGGCGGTCAGTGACAAACAAATGTTAATAGAGGTAGCGCTTGTAGAGCGTGATGAATTTAGCAACCCAGCTGAAATCGACTATCGATTATTGACCACCCACAAATATTTACCACTAAGCACAATTGCCATAGAAAAAATTAATGGCGTTGACTGGTATGTGCTATTTGGCGCATTGTCCACGGACAGCAACCTTGAGTTAATTGCTGAAGAATTATTTGCTTTGGTGCAAAACACTTTCAGTGTCATTGATGCTTTAGAGCCACATTACAAGTTTAATAAACAAATTCCCCAAGCAGAACAAGGAGTCATGAAATGAACATATTTAGTAAGTTATTCAGTGCATTAAAAGGCGGGGCTAACGAAATGGGTGAAGCAGTTGTAGACGCCAATGCCATTCGAATTTTTGAACAGGAAATCAGAGAAGCAAAAGCGGATTTGGCAAAAGCAAAAGAAAGTGAAATTTCTTTAGTGGCCTCAAAGAAACAAAATGAAGCCAAAATCACCCAACTAGAAAAGCAAATTGAGGAATATGAGTCACATGCTTCAGCAGCTTTGGAAAAAGGAGATGAAGCGCTAGCTCTGGAAACCGCTGGTCATATTGCAAAACTTGAGTCTGACAAGGCAACAACAATGGAAAGTGTTAGTCAATTTAGCAGCCATTGCGACAAGATAAGAGCTCAAATAGTCAAAACTGAGAATCAAATTAAAGAAATGGAAAGTCAATTAAGCCAAGTAAAAGCGACTGATTCAGTACACAAAGCACAACAATCCATTCATAGTAATCTGAACTCTGGATCATCATCAGTGGCATCAGCGAAAGAGAGTCTTGAACGAATTAAAGAAAAACAGGCTGACTTTGAGGCCAAGCAAGCGGCAGCGGAAGAATTGGAAACGGCCAGTTCTTTAGATCAAAAGTTAAAAGAAGCGGGAATTAAAACCTCTGGTAAAAGTGCTGAAGATGTTTTGGCTGCAATAAAGGCAAAGAAGGCAAGTGCTAAATAGTTAGCTAAAGATAAAACGTCTATTGCTCTTTCAAGCTTACAGGAATTTCTATGATTGAGTTTTTATTGAGTGACGCAAATACCCTATATACGGTGGCAATATGCATAGTGATAGGGCTTGGCTTAGTTGAAGGTCTCGCAATGATTTTCGGCCTAAGTATTGGTGCGCTGTTTGATGGCATATCTCCGATAGATATGGATTTTGAACTGGAAGCTGAAATATCGTCGGGAGGATTAACTGGAATACTAGGTTGGTTAGCCCTGAATCGCTTGCCATTGATGATTTGGTTTGTGTTATTTATGACTTGTTTTGGTCTTTCTGGCTGGACTGCGAATTACTTATTCGGAAGCCTGTTTGGAGTGCTACTGCCGACATTAATTAGTTTTCCAGTTGCATTGGCGGTAGGGCTTACCCTAACAGGAAGAATAGGTAAACGATTGGCTAGGTTTATGCCCAAAAATGAAAGCTCAGCGATAAACACTGACACCTTTGGAGGCCGAATTGCGACAATTACCTTAGGGACAGCTCGCGTTGGTTCACCAAGCGAAGCGAGCTTTGTGGATAGCTTTAAACAAAAACACTACGTAATGGTTGAGCCAATAGAAAACGGACAAGAATTTCACGTTGGGCAGCAAGTAGTATTGGTGGAAAAAGGACCTAACAGTTGGTTGGCAACAAATATGGAAGCATCCACGGAAAGTTAGTATGACACAAAGTTGTCATTAAGAAGATAAATAGGAAAGGAGTTATTTATGGAAACATTTACATCAGGCGGCACCTCTTTTACGTTAGTAATGGTTGGTGTAGGCATTTTATCCGTCATTGTTTTAGGTCTGATATTTGCCAAACTATATAAAAGAGCAACTAAAGAAACTGCTTTTGTTAGAACCGGTCTCGGCGGTGAAAAAGTTATAAAAGATGGCGGTGCCATAGTTCTACCCGTAGTTCATGAAACTATTCCGGTAAATATGAATACCCTTAGAATCGAAGTCTTAAAAACGCAGAAAGATGCATTGATCACCAAAGATAGAATGCGAGTGGATGTAAAAGCAGACTTCTATTTGCGAGTGGCGCCGAACGCTAATGGCATATCAATGGCGGCGCAAACTTTAGGTACAAGAACCACGCGAGCTGACGAAGTTAAACAGCTTATGGAGTCGAAATTTGTCGATGTATTGCGAGCCGTTGCAGCTGAAATGACAATGACCGAAATGCACGAGCAAAGGGCTGATTTCGTTCAAAAAGTCCAACAAAGCGTTGCGAATGATTTGGAGAAAAATGGTTTAGAACTTGAATCTGTGTCTTTAACTGGTTTTGACCAAACAGATTTGGAATATTTTAATGAAAACAATGCGTTTGATGCCGAGGGTCGCGCTCGCCTTGCTAAAATTATTGAAGAAAAGCGTAAAGAAACCAATGATATTGAGCAAGAAAACCGTATAAAGATTGAGCAGAGAAATTTAGAAGCTGAAATGCAATCTTTAGATATTAAGCGTGGTGAAGAAGAGGCACGTTTAACTCAAGAACAAGTATTAGCTTTTAAACGTCAGGAACAAAAGGCTGAAATTGCCAAGCAGAGGGAAATGAAGGAGCGAGAAGAGCGGGAAGCGGAAATTGCCAAGGAACGCGCAGTTGAAGTTGCTGAAATTGCCAAAGCTCGAGAGATTGAAACCCAAGAAATTGACAAAAATAAGGCTCTTGAACAAGCTCGAATCGAACAGCAGAAAGATATTGAAGTTGCCGAGCAGGTGAAAGAAATCGCGGTTGCTATTAAGTCTGAGGAAGAATCAGCAGCCAGAGCGAAAGCGGCAGAAGCAGAAAAACTCAAAGTTGAAAAAGAAGAAGCGGTAACTACAGCTCGCCAAGTTGCGGAAGCAAATCGTAAGAAAGAAATCGAAGTTATTGACGCGAAAAAAGAAGCTGAACGTGAAGCTGTTGGTGTTACCGTAGAAGCAGCTGCCAAGAAAAACGCAGCACATGACACAGCTGAGGCTATATTAACTGAAGCTAAAGCTAAGTCAGATGCGCAAATTTTAGAAGCTGAAGCAAGAGAGAAAATACTTGCAGTTGAAGCTGAAGGTAAGCAAGCGCTACACGAAGCAGAGAATATTCTTAAAGATGAGCAAATTGAACTTCAGCGCGCCCTTGCAATCCTTAAAATATTACCAGAGGTCGTTGCGAATGCAGTTAAACCTCTTGAAAATATTGAAGGTATTAAGATTCTTCAAGGATATGGTGTTGCCGGAAATGGTACAACACTATCAAACGGCTCGGCTGGCGCAGGGCAATCAAACGGTGGAATTGCAGAGCAGGTTACCAATGCAGCACTGAGCTATCGTGCAAACGCTCCCATAGTGGATTCTTTACTAAAAGAGTTGGGTATGGTTGAGGGCGACGGCGCAGGTTTAGAAGAGCTTATCAAAGGAAACAGTGCGATTTTAAATACTAAGGCTGTCAAATCGAATGGTATGACAAACATAGAACCTAGCACAAATGGCGTCTCAATGTATAAACCGACAGACACTACCGATAAGGATCAAACTTCGGACAAAGACGAGTAAATTTCTCGATTGAATGAACAAATATAAACACGCTCTAAGCAGTTGTATTTAAATGCAACTGCTTAGTATCGTTTTGCGCTGATGTTGTTTTTAAAAAGGTTTTCATATTCTAAAAATGAGCAAAACGTAAACAGATTGTTAAAAAAAGTCAATTGTGATTTAAATCTAGGTTTTACACACTAGTGTTTTGCCTAGCTAGCGTGCACATCATGATGGCATTTCGTTTGAGTTTTATCGGATTACTCTTTTTATCCTTTTCTGCTTTTGTTAGCGGAAACCAAGACAAACAATCTTGTGAACAATATCATCCAACAGATTTTTCTGCACTTCCGACCATTACGAGTTTTCCTGATCCTTTTCTATTACTTGATGGTAAGTCGATTACAACCAAATCTCAGTGGGAATGTGTTCGAAAACAAACCAAAGCTAAATTCGAACATTGGGAATTAGGTGAAAAACCGACGTCACCCGCAATTGTGAAAGGTGAAATATCAAAGGACAAACTTTTAGTTCAGGCCGGCAATAACGAGAAATTAATTGAATTTACTGCCGACATTTCTTTACCCAAACAGGGCAGTGCTCCCTATCCTGCAATTATAGCCTTGGGGCGTTTTTCCTTAGATAAAGAATTATTGAATGATGCGGGTGTGGCGGTCATCACACTAAACAATAATCAACTGGGCGAGCAATTTGGTGGCCATTCAAGAGGAAAGGGTAAATTCTTTGATCTCTATGGGGCAGAGCATTCTGCAAGCGCTATGATCGCTTGGAGTTGGGGAGTAAGCCGCATTCTGGATGTACTTGAAGCCTCAGAACAAAGCATGTTTGATAGTTCTCGAATTGGTATCACTGGCTGCTCTCGTAATGGCAAAGGTGCTATTGTAGCTGGGGCATTTGATGACAGGTTAGTATTAACTATCGCCCAAGAATCAGGCTCTGGAGGCTCGGCCAGTTGGCGTTTATCGGATTATCAAAGAAGTATTGGTCAAAACGTCCAGACCCAATCGCAAATCGTAACTGAAAATGTATGGTTTAGAGAAGATTTTAAGCAGTTTAGTGGCAAGACTGCCAAAATACCTGTGGACCATCACCAACTTATGGGTTTGATAGCCCCGAGAGGATTATTAGTAATTGAAAATACTTCCATGGAATGGCTGGGTAATCTAAGTTCTTTTTACACTGCGAACCTAGCGAAAACTATCTGGCAAGCCCATGGAGTACCTGAAAATATCGCTATCCATCAAGTAGGAGGGTATCAACACTGTCAGTTACCCGAAGCTCAAAAGCCTTTGGTTAAGAAATATATCGAACATTTTTTACTCGGTGAAGGTGAGCTCGAAGATGAAATCAATTTTACTGATGGCAACTATAAATTCACAGTGTCCGACTGGCAACCATGGAATGTGCCAAAACTAAACCACTGATAATTATCGATTAATTTTATTTATCAGCAAAGCTCGCATTTTTCTCGCTAATAAAGGCGATACTTCATCCAGCATACCCAGCTTGTCTTCTGGTATGTGCTTGTTAGGGGCTGGGGAAAATACATAATGCTCAAAAAAAGCTTTCCAAGCTTCTCTTTGTGCTTGAGGAAGACTTTTAATTGCCAGCATCGCATGGATAAGGGCATCATTAGGTACGCCTACGTGATCGTCAACTTGGCGCCACCAGTAATTAACCAGAATATTGAAGTCGCTCAACGCCTCTACATGATGCCACCAAGTTGCCGGAATATAGATAGCGTCACCCGGTGAAAGCACCGCGCACTGAGCGCTTACGAGCGCTTGTTTAAATTTTGGATATTTGTCGAAGTCTGGGGCATGGAAATCTACTAAGCTGGCTGCTTGCCCGGCTGGAGTAAAATCAATTGGGCCAATGTACAAATTCTCTATTTGCTCGGGTGGGAACAAGGTAAATCTGCGTTGGCCTGCGACATTGCATGCAAAGTTATCTGGAGCATCATGGTGAGCGGCTATTCGGCTTTGATTGCCCATCCAAATGCTGGCCAAGGCGTTGGGTAAAAAGCCTATATCATTACTTTTTCTAAGACTCGGAAAAATACTATCAACCATGGTAGAACCAACATAACGGGTTGGAGGGTTTGATTCGGTCTGGGATTGTTTGATGGCTGAAAAAACATCCCTGAGATTTTGATGGCTACGGGTAAAATTAAACCCTGATAAGTCTTGGTTGTAAAACAATCTACCTTTACACTCTGCGGGCGCTTGCATCAAATGAACGGGATTATCGTTATAAGCTGCTAACAAATATGCTTTTAACGCATCTGTAGACTCTTGTGCAACTTTTACCAATGGCCAATCACGAATAAAACCCTTTAGTACGACCGGCTGTGCGGCGTCCACTAGCTGTTTTGGATATCCCTCATTAGCATTGTATTCAATACTTTCAATTTGGGGTAAAGACGAAAAAATATCCATTATAAGGTACTATTTTTTCGTTCGATCAAACGCGTTAAATTACCTAAGGAAGCGATGATCATATAAATGTCTTTTAGCATACCTTGTGAGTGTAATTGTCCAATCTGTTCTGCGTTTAGCGCTGCTAATACGTCTTGGTTAATTGTATAAAGCTCGCCAAGACTAATTTTCTGTCCATTATGTAAACTAATACTCAGGTTAACAGGTTCAATCAATGCCAATTGTTCTAGGGCTTCAATAAAGATATCGGTTTGCTGATGCCCCTCGTGTAATGCCAATAAAATGCTACTGACTTCTTGTAGATAACCACTTTGTCCACCATGAGGCATAAATACACTTTCACCTTCAGTCTGGCTGATGCGTGGACTTTGCATATCAATGAAAACAACAGGTGTTTGTTGACCCTGTTGATTTTGAAAGCCAATTAAAAAAGGCTTACGTTTAATGCTTAAAGGCACATAGTGTGCTTGCCAGCCATCCTTAGTTAGAAACAGATTTTCACTTTCCGCCATTCCGAACAGAGCGATAAGTTCAAACTTTTTGGAGTGTGAGTTTTTGCGCAAAAAAATTGGAAATTCAGTTTGCGCGGCCTCTAATTCACTTGGAATCAGAGTTGTGTAGCTTTGCAACTCGCCATAGTCTGGATGCAGATCAGTAATGATCTTAATATCTTTATGGGTGATATTGTCGAGCATTTCATGTTGTGTACTGATATTGTTATCTAACTTTGACATAGGACTAGCTTCTTCTGGTTTTCATTTTCATTTAGGGTGCAGGTTGCAGTCCCTGTTGCCTAATACTTTCAATAAGATCTCGATTGGTGGGCAAACCACGCACCAATTTTTGTGTCATTTGATGGTTTTTCTTCAAATGCTGTTGCGCCAAAGCATGATTTAACGACTTTCTTTGAGTCGGTGGTGGTATGGAAGAAAAGCCCATGCCATATAACACGTACTGGTAACTTGCAGTGGGAAAAATTTCATCTACATGGGTAAAATCTTGATGCCATGGCGGCTGGTAGCGCCATAATTCCAATAATGTTTGCAAATCTTTTGGAATAGTCTCAGGGCGGCAGTTGTCAATCCAATACTCGGTATCTGTGCGCTTGGTTAACACATAATGCAGTTTTAAGAAGTCAATAATACGGTCCCAACGATAACTGAACTTATCGTTAAATCGTTTTGAGACTATGTCCATTATGCCTCTTGTAGCTGGTAATTGCTCACTAATCATAGCGGCAGATAACTCAACTAGGACCAAAGCGGAAGCCTCTAAGGGTTCTAAAAAGCCAGCGGATAAACCCACGGCGACACAGTTTTTATGCCAAAACTTTTCACGATGCCCAGGATTAATCTCAATTTTCCTAACATTCAATTGAGCTGCTTTTTGCTCTCCGATCAAATTGGAAATGTAGTTTCTGAGCTCTACTTCTGCGGCATTTTGTGTCGTATGAGCACTGGAATAAACATGGCCCACACCTCGGCGGCTAGGTAGTCCAATATCCCATATCCATCCAGCGCTTTGCGCGGTACTTAAGGTATGAGATAGGATAGGACTTTGTTCGCTTTCGTAGGGTACATGGGTCGCCAGTGCGGTATCGTTAAACAAGATATCTTTGCATGATTTGAAACCGATGCCATAGTGTTCGCCCAGCAATAAAGATTTAAACCCAGTGCAGTCGATAAACAAATCACCCTCTATCTCGCCCGACTGTTTGGTCGAAAGCGAGGCAATGTCACCATTTTCTGCTGAATTTACTGCGGTGACATGATCTAGAATATGCCTTACGCCTAATTTTTCGGTGCAATGTTGTTGTAAAAATTGGGCAAATTTTCCTGCATCCAGATGATAGGCGTAATTGGCTACGTGGGCGTATTCAGGGGTGGTAATTTGCTTAGGCGCAAGACCGTTTTCACATAACTGGCTTTGAAAGCAAACCGCGTCTGCAAAAGATACTTTATCAGCATGAGGTTGCCAAAATGGCGCTAGATTAATTTCATTAAAGCCTTGCGGCAACACCAGTGGATGATAATAGGCATCGTCATCTGCGCCTGTGACCCATTTGGCAAATTTAGCCCCTTGTTTAAACGAAGCGTCACAATATTTAAAAAAGTCTGTTTCACTGATCCCGGTTTTACGTAAGGTACTGCGCATGGTCGGCCAGGTACCCTCTCCAACGCCGATAGTCTTCACGTCTGGGGATTCAATTAGGCTGACCTTAATTCCTTTGTCGCTATGGGCACAATGTTCCGCCGCTAATACAGCGCAGGTCAACCAACCGGCTGTGCCGCCGCCCACTATGACGATATTGCGAATAGGCTTGTCCATCAAAATTTTGTCTCTTTGTGTTACAAACTCGGAAAAAGCGTCTTTAATATTGTAGGACAATACCAAGTCTGGTCCAAAATAAAAAACAAGAAGCCATCTTTCGACAGCTTCCTGTTCTTCTTCCCCTTACTTAATCAAATGTGTAGCGCGCTCCTAAGGTGTATCTTGCGCCATATTGACGGCCGAATAGGAATTGGTTACGGTAGCGACCGTAGCCTTCTTCCACTTCGTTGGTGATGTTGTACCCTTCTAAAAACAAGGTTAAGTTTTCATCAACACTATAGTTCACACTAAAATCAGTGATATTGGTTTCAGCCACAAATTGAGGTGGTGCATCTGCTGAACCCTGGGCTTGTCCGATGCCCAATAGATAGCTATCACGCCAAGCGTGAGTGACTTTTACTGACCAATTGTCATCTTCATAGAAGAGTTGGAAGTTTGCGGAGTCACTCACACCTGTCAATGGTGCTTGCACCGCAAGACTGCTAGGATCAAAGGCAGAATCACTATTCACAATAGTGGTGTTAAACGACACACCTAATCCGGTATCGGAAATCATGTGAGAAACCGCAAATTCAATCCCATCCACAGTCTGAGTTTCAGGATTATTAGTAGGTTGAGTAACTTGCCATTCCATTAGGGGGTCATTTTCATTTTGACGTACGATTTGTACCTGACAACAATCATCGTCCGAACCGCCACCATCAGCAATAATACGTTCCCAAATGGCCGAAACTGTTGGCGCAATGCCATCAGCTTCTAACGCTGCTCTGGCAGCATTTGCTCTAGGACCAATCAAAGGATCTCTTAGACCATCAAACGTCACTATATTAAGCTGGTTGTTGATAAAGTTTTTAACGTCTTTGCGATAGTATCCCAGTGCTACATAACTAGCGTCATCGTAGTACCATTCCCAAGTTAAATCGAAATTCGTCGATTCAAATGGTTGTAACATTGGGTTTCCAGCGCTACCTGTTCGACTATCTGGTTTAGGGTTAGGCGATAAACTGCGCCCAGCGCCTAAAGAGCCAAGGGAAGAGCGAGTTATGGTTTTACCGATTGATGCTCTTACAAACATGTTCTCGTATATTTCAGCTTTTATATCAAGGGCTGGTAACAGTACATCGTATTCACCTTCTCCTGATACAAAGCTATCTTCATCTGCTACATAGCGTAATTGCCATTCAGTTGGATTTGTCCAAACCACAAAATCTTCGGCGCGTTGTAAATTCTCACTGGAAGTGGTGGTTTCTTCGTATCTTAGTCCTAGATTCACATCTATTGGAATATCACGCAGTTCGAAGAACATGGTGCTAGCTAAATAGGCTGAATTAGTCTCTTCCAAAACAGAGCTTTCACCGACTTGTCCAGATTCGTTGAACGGGTCAGTTGTAAAGCTCGGGAAGAAGGCAATTAAACGCGATAAAGCTTCGCCCAAATTGTAGTCATAGTAGTAATTTGTTGTTAAGCCAGCACCGCCACCGACAAATTCATCCAACAAGTCCCCTGTGTCCACGCGAGTGAACATGCTATCTGGGAAAATTGCCTGATTACCGTTGTACCCATTAGGACCTTGGTTACCACTGAACCCTGTACGACCAAAAAATTCCTGTTCTGTCCTCGCCATACCAAACTTCACATTGGTCAGGAAGCTATCGTTGGGATTTATCCATTCAGAGTGGAACTGCAATTGTTCAACTGTCGATGTACCAATATTACGGCTAAACTGAGCAAACAATGGGTCTATGTCACCTGGTTGAGCTTCGGTCGCACCATTTGGCCAAGTCATGGAGAAATTTGGAATTTGTCCGGAAGTGAAGTCATAGGTTTTAGTCACAATATTGTTTGGCGCAATTATCAACAAGCTACTTGCATTGGTACCATCATCTAGTCCATTGTCCGTGTCTACTTGTGAATCATGGTAATCTAATTCAACTCTAAAGTTGTCAGTTGGATACCATTCCCAATTAAAGCCAATAGAGTCTTGTTCCACTAGAGTAGTTTCGGCTGAACGAGAATGTGCAAAGTCATTTTGAATTTCTGTGAATTTAACTGCTGTGCCATTTTCGTCTAATTCATATGATGAAACGTTACCACCAAAGTTAAACCAGACACCAAAACCAAAGCCCTCACGTGCCGTTTGCGCTTCTGCATACATATAGTCTGCGGTAAATGTCATATCATCTGTGGGCGCATATTGCAGGGTTAAATGAGCATTGGTTCTTTCTCTTTGAATATCATTAACGTCATAGGAAATTTGACGTGGAAAGAAGGTGTTACCGACTTTTCCGTCAAGCACTGAGCCACCTGCTGTATCAGCGTCATCATCGATGGCATCTGCTCGAGGGTCAACTACATTAGTTGCAGAGCCCATGGCTGCGGTATTCGCTAACCAGCCAGGAATGATGGCGTTTTCTTGGCGGAACGAACGTTCTTGATACGAGGCAGATAAAGAAACACCAATACGATCATCCGCAAAGGTCTGACTGTAAAGAGCCGCTAGTTCTGGTGTTACATCTTCTCCTAGTTCATTAGATTCATCGTAGATACCCTTACCAGAAAGTGAATATCTTAAACCTGGTTTATCTAGAGGTTTAGCAGTTGAAATATCAACTGTCGCGCCTAAACCACCTGTGGGCAAGTCAATGCGAGTAGATTTAAATACTTCTAACTGACTTACACCCTCAGAAGATAAGTTTTCTAGGTTGAATGAACGCGTATTCCCTGTTCCAGGCATTTGACGGCCATTTAACAATAATAAGTTAAAAGATGGACCAAAACCCCTGACCGTAATCTGGCTACCTTCATTGTTGCTTCTGCTGATAGTAACACCGGTAATTCTTTGTAAAGACTCAGCGAGGTTGGTATCTGGGAATTTACCCATTTCTTCTGCAGAAATAGCGTCTACGATACCGGAAGCTGACATTTTAATGTCTTGAGCTCTGGCTAAACTTCCTCTTATCCCCGTAACTTCGATCACTTCTGTTGGTGTGTTTAAATTGGCTTCATCCGCTTCTTCCTGTGCATGAACAGGGGCTAACATGGTTGCTCCCAGAATCACAGAAATGGTGGCTGATAACCTATTTTTAGAAAATTTAATGTGTTTCATAGTTATCCTATTCTTCTAAGCCGACCTCATTTCATAGTTTGAAAGAGGTCGGGAAAATCTGTGTTTTTGTTCGATTTATTGTAAGAACACCACGTTATCTAAGCGGTAAACCGCACCGTTGCCTGTTCCCCACGCAGGAAATACCATAATGACGTCAATAGCGCTGACATCTATGCCACCATCTTGCAATTGGGTTAAATCAAAGGTGTAGGTTTGCCATTGGCCAACCACAGGCGCTAGCCCTTCAAGGCTATCTGTTAAATCCAACTCAACAGCCGAAGTATTGCCATCAGCTTCCATTTTCATTAACCAGACATCACCTTCAGCTTCTGAAATTAGCTTCATTTCAAACTGGAATTGCCCAGCAGCTAGAATACTGCTGGCATCAAAAGGTACGCCATCATCGCGGCTGTAAAAACCCATGACGGTGCCAGTGTTAGCATTGATGCGGAATTCCGCGGTTGCGCCATGCTGGGCATCATCCATTTCAACCGTTGGCGTGGTTCCGCCGCAGCAATCCCATAAAGGCCATTGCTCGTTTACTTGATCAGCAAATACAGTGAAATACGCGTTAGCTATACCGGTATTTCCACCGCTGGTGATGCCGGTTATGTCCGATGGGTTACCAATAAACAGATTATCAACGCGATAAACAGCACCCGCACCTGTTCCCCATGCTGGGAAGATCATGATAACGTCGATAGCACTTACGTCTAAACCTTGATCAGAGAGTGATAACAAATCGAAGGTGTATGTTTGCCATTGACCTTCCACCGGTGCAGCGCCTTCTTGGGAACTTGTAAGTTCAACCTGAACTTCGGTGGTAGTGTTGTCTGACTCTAGCTTCATTAACCAAACGGGGTCACCAGCTGGCATGGAATCCACTTTCATCTCAAAGGTGATTACACCTGTGGTCAGGATCGAAGATGCGTCAAAAGGTAATTCAGATTCACCGTTACGGCTGTTGAAACCTAATACTGTGCCGTTATTATCATTGATTCTGAATTCCGCTGTAGCACCATGCTCAGCATCATCCATTTCAACCGTTGGTGTTGTGCCACCACAACAATCCCAAAGCGGCCAATCAGGATTTACTCCGTCAACAAAACCTTGTAACACAGGGCCTGAAGGTGCGCCTGAAGCTGTCGGATCGTAGATTTTAAAGTTATCCACACGATACACAGCGCCGGCACCTGTTTGCCAAGTTGGGAATATCATTAAAACATCAATCATACTGACATCTAAGCCAGCATCAGCTAAATCGGAAAGGGCAAAGGTATAGGTTTGCCATTCGCCTTCAACAGGTGCAACATCTTCTTGAGAAGTTGAGAGTGCAACTTCCACCGCAGTGGTTGCGCTATCCGATTCAACTTTCAATAACCATGTGGTGTCAGCTGTAGTTGCGTTGACTAATTTCATGTCAAACTGGACTACACCGTTAACCAAAATAGCAGAAGCATCGAAAGCTTCACCTGCGCCACCATCTACTGAACGAGAAGTAATCCCAAGCACAGTCCCATTGTTGTCATTAATACGGAATTCTACGGTGTTACCATAAGGCGCTTCGTCTTCTTCAATGGTTGGCATTGTGCCGCCACAACAATCCCATACAACCCAGCCTTCTGCTAAATCGTCTTCAAAAAGATTTAATTGCGGGGAAGCGACTGCACCATCTTGCTCTATGCGCACATTGTCAACACGATATTTTGCACCGCCACCTGTACCCCATTCAGGGAAAATCATGATGACATCTATGCTGCCAACATCTAATCCAAGGTCGCTAAGTTGCTGAATAGGGAAGGTGTAAGATTGCCATTCTCCAACCACGGGGTCTAAACCCTCGACACTCTCGTTTAGGGCTAACTGAGCCGACGAAGTATTGCCATCCGCTTCAACTTTCAACAGCCAAGTAGTTGCACCACCAGTCGGAGATACCACTTTCATGTCGAATTTCAAGCTACCAATGCCAATCATAGCACCAGCATTGTAGGATTCTTCGCTTTCACCAATGCGGCTGTTGAAGCCTAGTACAGTACCTGCATTATCTAGAATTTCAAATTCAGCCACTGAACCATAAGTAGCATCATCATCCATTACTACCTGCGGAGTCGTGCCGCCACAGCAATCCCAAAGTGGCCAATCAGGATTTTCGCCGTCAGCGAAAATTGTGATAGGGGTAGCTGTAGGAGGTGCCGGTGGTGTAGGAGAAGGTGCTTTACCTTCAACTAAGGCGTCCTCTTCGTCATCATATCCTGGACGTATAGTTTCACAGCCTTTGCCTGTAGCTGGATCGACAGAACACTCATACACACGTACGTAATCAATTTGGTACGTTTGACCATTTTCAAAAGCGGTAGCATCTATACCGCCTTCATTGACATTTTCTGGCCAATCGCCACCTACGGCCAGATTGAGCAACAGATGGAAAGGTTGATCAAATGGCTCTGGACCGTAAGTGACTTCAGGCTCACCAGTAACTGGATTAAACTGAGGGGTATACCAGCCTTTGTGACGTAAGCCAATGGCTTCGCCAGTGCTGTTGTAACGAACTTGAGACTGACGTTGAGTAGCATACAAATAACCATTCATATACCAGCGAAATTCGCCTTCCTGCCATTCAATGGCATAGGTATTAAAATCATCTGCGGGGTTTAAACCATCAGGTGGGAGATATTCTTTACCTGATGAATCGTTATTAGGCCAAGCATTACCATAATGCAAGGTGCCATGAATATGTCTTTCTGGATTGCCATTTTGATCCATAGCACCAAGATTTACCGCCTCCATGATGTCTACTTCACCAGACTTTGGCCATTCGCCGTATTCATAGTCAGAAGGTAGCATCCAAAATGCTGGCCACGAACCTTGTCCACGGGGTAACTTAGCGCGCATTTCAACACGACCATAGGTAAAATCCATTTTACCTCGAGTATTTATCCGCGCTGAAGTATAAGCTTTTTCAGCCCCGGCTTCTGCTGGTAAAGCTACAATATTAAGTACACCGTCTGCTAAAAATAAATTTTCCGGACTGTCGGTGTAACATTGCTGCTCATTGTTTCCACCGCCGGCACAATTAATCTCATAGTTCCAGCTGCTGGTGTCCAAGGAAGCGCCATCAAACTCGTCTGCCCATACAAGTTGCCAATCGGAGATAGGTTGAGATGTGTCAATCTCAACAATTTCTGTATTCGTAGTGGTTTCGCTGCCACCACAAGCTATTAGTGAGAGAGCAAATACAGGTATCAAGGCATGTCTCGATAATGTATTTACGTGTTTTTTTACCATTGTTGTTCTCCAGTGTGGTTTCTCTCAAAGCACGTTCGTTTTTGTCATTTTGTTACCAGTATCAGGTTAAATCCTGGTCTTTTAAGCAATACGCGCTGAAGTCACCAAATCAAATGACCTTTTCTTCAGCCTGTAGCCTATTCAAATGTAATATAATTGTTAATAGCTGAGAGTGGTAAATGCGCTAAGTGGGATTTTTGCTGAGATGAAACGGATTTGTGTTTATTAAACAGGCAACAATTTATTTACTAAAAGTAGCAATTTGTCGCAAATCTAGTCCCTTTTATCTTGTTTAAGTTGTGTAAATCATCCATTGATTTATGTTGCTAAGCCTTAAAAGTGTAAAGGACAACAGAATGATAAAAATCACTAATAAGCTTGGATTGTCTAGCTTAGTGTTTGCTATGAGTACAATGCTTGTTGGATGTGTGCAGGGAGATGTTCAATCAAAATCTACACAAGTCACTCAAACGCAAGATGAAAATTCAGACAGGCAACAATCCGTTTCACCTTTTGCTATGGGCGTGGTACATGCTATTAATGTTGGAGGCAATGAATACCATGATCTAAGCGGTATTGTTTATTCGGCAGATAAGATTATTTCAGGTGAAACTCGCACTTTAAATGAAGCGATAAAAGGTACTCAAAATCCCACCTTATTTCAGTCTTATCGTCAGGGCGAATTGGAATTTTCGTTGCCGGTTGAGGACGGTACTTTTGCGTTAACCTTTCTTTTTGCAGAACCTAACGAGTCAGCCCAAATTGGTCAAAGAGTGTTTGATGTTCTCGTTAATGACCAAGTCGTGATTCCTGATTTAGATATTTTACCTGCCAGAGATGTAAAGCCCTTATCAGCCCTAACCCGCAGCGTGTCAAATATTCAATCTGAAGACGGGAAATTGAACATAAAATTGCAGGCCAAAGTTGGTGAGCCGGTATTAAATGGCGTTATTGTCAGAAAGTCAGTGCAAGATACCCGAAACTGGTCGCTCATATTTCAAGATGAATTTAATCAAGATGGAAAACCAGATCCTAGCAAATGGTCTTATAACATATGGCCTGCAGGGCAAGTAAACGACGAAGACCAGGCCTATACCGACAGATTAAAGAATGCACGCGTTGAAAACGGCAATTTGATAATCGAAGCTCACAAAGAGGAATACGGCAACGCTCAGTACACATCAGCGCGTTTGCTGACAAAAGGTAAAGCGGACTTTTTATATGGCAAGGTCGAAATGCGAATCAAAGTGCCAGCGGGACAGGGCACTTGGCCGGCGGCTTGGATGATGCCAACCGATTTCTTTAAATATGCCACAACTTGTAGCCCCGGTGGTGAAAGGCAAGGCGATGCAAAATGTGATGCATGGCCAAATTCAGGTGAAATTGATATTCTAGAGCACGTTGGCTACGACATGAATCGAGTGCATGGCACTGTTCATACTAAGTCCTATTATTGGGTTAATTTCGAACAGCGAAAAGGCAGTATTGAAGCCGAAGCAGTCAGTGAAAACTTCAGACTTTATTCACTAGAATGGACACCTGAATACATCTTTATCAGCTATGACGATATTCCATATTTTTATTATCACAACGAAGGTGAAGGCTGGGAAGCCTGGCCTTTTGATCATCCCTATCACATCATCCTTAACTTAGCTATTGGCGGCGGCTGGGGCGGCGCTGGTGGTCCCACTGATGACAGTATTTTTCCAGTGCGAATGGAAGTGGATTATGTGCGTATTTATCAACTTGCCGACGATAATTGATGTTATGTTTGATTGTTGAGTAAGTAATTTATGCATCAGGCACTGAATACACACCTTTTTAACTTTAGCATTTGTTTACATAACGTAAACAAATCTATAACCTGTGAGGGTATTTAGTGCTTCACCAAGAATTAGAGTTGATGCTGAAAAATTTAAAGGATAATCAAGAGTTCTTTACCGATTTTGGGTCGATGCGGTATTGGCAGGTCGCATTTTGGGGATTCTTGGGAATTGTCACTTTTTTCACCTTAACACTTTGGTACAGCCAAGCCAGTGTTATATATGTTATTCCTACCATCATTCAATCGGTGTTAGGGCTGATATTTTCTCATATCCTGCAATATCTCCTTGTTTATTTTTGGCAAACCAACCTTTGGTTTAAATCTGTCATTAACGTTATCTTGGTGGCAATTGTTTCACTCGCTTGGACCTTTGCGCGTATGTGGGTTTTCCAATTAATCACTGGAGAATCTCATATATGGAACGAGTTTGGTGGATGGTATTTTAGTAGTATTTTCATTTTCGTGAGCTGGACTGCCGTGTTTTACGGGGTTCAATACTACCGCTTATTACAAGAAAAAAAGAAAGACATGCTTAACGCAGAAGCAGCGGCTAGAGAAGCTAGATACAAAAGAGTACAAGCCCAAGCCACCGCGCGTGACGCTCAACTTCAAATGTTGCGCTATCAATTAAATCCGCACTTTTTATGTAACACCCTGAATGCCATAAACGCCTTGATTGAAGTAGAGGAAAACGAAAAAGCTCAGATGATGACAGTCAACTTGAGTCAGTTTTTACGCTATTCATTAGATAATATTCCTGATGGTAAAATTCCATTACAACAAGAAGTCGACATTTTGTGGTTGTACCTCAAAATTGAGAAAACCCGTTTCGAAGACAGACTTCAAGTTGTATTTGATGTTGAAACCGAATGCGAGCAGGCGTTTGTGCCTAGTCTTATTCTTCAGCCTCTGATTGAAAACTGTATGAAGCATGCAATTGCCAAATCCGAGTCTGGCGGCACAATCAAAATTTCAGCGAAAAAAAATCGAGATCTACTCGAATTGATGGTTGAAGACACAGGTTCGAATGAGCATACAGAAAATGAAAAAGCCGCTGCTAGCCTAAACAAAGGGGTAGGGCTTGAAAATACTAATCAACGTTTGGATATTCTGTATGCTGGTGAATACAAAATTACCGTGACACAATCCCAATTAGGTGGCTTAAAAACTCTAATTCAACTACCTTTTGAAACCGAAGACACACAAATAGCTCGACACCTAGAACCAGAAGAAAGAGGCGAGCAATGATGCTTAGGGCGATTATTGTGGATGACGAGCCACTTGCATTAGGCGTATTGCGATCCAAATTATCCAAAACCCATCAAGTGGAGATTATCGCCCAATGTAAAAATGGTCGAGAGGCCGTTGAAGCTGCACTTACCCACGCCCCCGACGTGATGTTTTTAGATATTCAAATGCCTGGTCTTGATGGCTTAGGTGTAGTGAAACGACTGCAAGATGATGCATTACCACTAATAGTGTTTACCACCGCCTTTGAGCAGTACGCGATAGATGCCTTTGATTTGCACGCTGTCGACTATATTTTAAAGCCAATTGATCAGGAGCGTATTGATCGCGCGGTAATACGAGTGAAAGAAAGATTAGCTATGCAACCAGCAATATCTAATAAATCTGGCATCATTGGCGCAATTGGCGAAATACGAAAATACAACGGTCGTGAAGATAAAGAAGCTTCCACATTATGGAGTGATGAGGACGCAGAACAGAAAAAAATTCTAATCAAAGAACGTGACGAAATTGTCCTTTTAGAACAGGATGATATTGCCTGGATGGATGCTGCAGGCGATTATGTTTGCGTACATGCCAAGGGTGAAACCTACATCAAAAGAAGCACCTTAAAAGAGCTATTGAGCCAGTTAGACACAGAAAAATTTAAACGTGTTCATCGCTCAACCATAGTCAATTTAAATTATGTCGAAAAAGTACTTCCTCACACAAAAGGAGAGTTTTTTTTAGTTTTGCAGCAAGATCAAAAACTCAAGGTATCTCGTAATTATAGGGACGCAATTAAACAGTTTTTACAGGCGGGCGTATAAATTCCTTTAGAGTAAACGCAGACATTCGGTTTTTCCTTTAAATGATTTATACTGCTTAAATATTTCCTTCCAATAACATTTGGCCACACACATGACCATTGATTCCATAAAAACAACATTACAAGGGTATTGGGATACGGCGTTAGCGCACATAACGGATCCTTCAGTACACCTTCAGGCCGTGAGTGTAATTTCAGTTTATATTGTTGCCTTTTTCTTGGCCAGAATCTTTCGTAATGCCATGCCTGTAACCCGTAATAAGCCAAGTGAATCAAGTCACTCGATTCAGATGTTGGCGTATAAATTAGGTAAATTTTTCTTTCCTATAGTAGCCATTGTCTTACTAAAGGTTTCTACTGTATTAGGTGCTCAGTTCCAGTTTGATGCATGGTTGTTGAATATTGCCTTGGTCATTGCGGTGATGATTTTTCTCAATTCCGCTATTGAAGAGTTTGTGAAAAGCGACAACTTAACGCTGTTTCTGCGATTTATAGTATTACCTATCGTTTTTCTGCATCTTATTGGTGTGTTGCCATTCTTTACTCAGGCACTTTCAAGCGTTTCATTAAATATTGGCAATATCGAAGTTTCACTTTATGGCTTAGTCAGGGTTGTAGTTTTTGGCGCCTTGCTATTTTGGATGGGACGAGCATCCAATTCGATTGGTCAAAATATTATTCGTAATCATAAGACTCTAGATATCAGTACCAAAGAGGTTTTTGCCAAGTTATTTGAGGTTGCCCTGTTCTGTGTCATTTTCTTGCTTCTACTCAATATCATGGGCATAAACCTAACTGCCTTGGCAGTCTTTGGTGGTGCAGTAGGTGTTGGGCTTGGATTAGGTTTACAGTCTATCGCATCTAACTTTATATCGGGCATAATCATTCTGCTCGACAGATCCCTTACTGTAGGAGACTATGTTGAATTGGATGATGGTACCAAGGGTTTTGTTCGCGAATTTAAAATGCGCTATGCGGTACTAGAAACCTACGACGGTAAAGATATCCTAGTACCCAACGAGAAGTTTATTAATTCGTTATTGGTTAACTGGACTCATAAAGATTCTAAGCAGCGATATCGAATTGATTTTTCCGTGGCCTATAAAACCGATATCAGAGCCATGTGTGAAATTGTTAAAGAAGCGGTAGCCCAGCATCCTCAGGTTATTAGTGGCGAAGATATTCCTTTTGAACTTAGACCAGACTGTGAAATAGACAGCTTCGGGGATTCTGGCGTTAACATGTTTGTTGAGTTTTGGATGGAAGGTATTGACGACGGCAAGAATCGCGTAGGCGGCGATTTACTATTGATAGTATTTGAAACCTTACGTGAACATAATATTGAAATTCCATTTCCTCAACGTGAAGTTAAAATTTTGGATACTGGTAAAACACCAGAATAAATTTCACATAAGCTTTTAATAGTCAGGGAATTTCACCTTTAGTTGACTGAACACCAAGTATCTTCTTGGTGTTCATTATTCAACTATGAGGTAAACATGTATAAACTAATCTCTGCAGCCGCTTTACTAGCTGCTTCCGGCAGTGTTCTGGCTGCACCTTCTTATGATTTTGTTCAAGTATCCTATGTGCAAACAGAATTTGAAGACCTTAAACCATTTAAACTTAAAGGTTTTGAAATAAAAGGCAGCATGGAACTAGGTCGCAATTTTTTTGTTCAAGCTAATTATTTCGACACAGAGGATAACATAAGCGAATTTGCTTTAGATATTGAGCGATGCGAAATCAACTTTGGCTATATTCAGCGTATTTCAGACGTTACCAGTATTGATTATCAAATCGGCTATGGCGAAATTGATATCTTGTTCGACGATAGTGAGCAGGAATTTAAAGATGGGACTAACTATTACACACCACAGGTTAACTTGCGCCATCATTATTCAGCAAACATTGAAGTCTATGCCGGTTTGGAATGGCAATTATGGGACGAGGGTTCTGATCAGAAGGCTTACAAACTAGGCGGTCAATATAATTGGGACAATCTTGCTGTAGGTTCTCAATACACCAAATTTTCAGATTCAGAAGTCTTTGCTGTTTTCGTCAAATATCAATTCTAATTTGCCATCTAGCGTTGTATTTGCTGTTACTGACCATAAACATCTAGTTATGGGTCAGTAACATTTCTTTACACAGAAATTTCACTTTCACTAAATTACGACTGTATACTTTGCTTTTTGTTATCATAATGCACTCATTGGTGTTGCGTTGATCGTCTATAAAGAGCAAAGGACAGCATGAATAAATCACAGAAATACGGCGCATTGGCAGCCATTGTGTGTGCTGCAAGCTTCATTATTGGATTGTCGCTGATATTAATCCTAGTGCCTGATTTCAATCAGGGTGCAGATCAAAGACTCGATATCATCAAAGAGCATGCTTTGTTAATGCAAGTTTGGTATTTCTTGGTTTACATTGTATTTGCCATCAGTGTACTCATCTTAACAAAAAGCATATTGGTTAAAGAGAAAAGAGAACATTCTGCACTAGAACAAGTTACTACCATCGTCAGCTACCTTTGGGCAAGTTACATTGTAGTCAGCGGATTAATTGCTATCGTTTCCATTCAGTTTATCTCGTCGAGTACTGACGCTTTTACATTGAATTCAACAGACCTTTGGCAAGATATTTATAAAATTCAAATGGGTCTCGGTGAGGGCGTTGAATGGGTTGCAGCAATTTGGGTGTTACTTGTTAACGCTTGTCTTCACCAAGGAAATCGGTTTAATCGTTCACTGATTATCTTTGGTGTAATCACTAGCATATTCGGCTTAGCTACCTTAATTCCTTCGTTGACAGAAGTGGGTGCTATATTTGGATTGTTACAAACCCTTTGGTTTTTGTGGGTATGTCTGTTGTTATTTAAAGGTTTTCGTGAAACTAGAGATAATGGCGATATAATAGGAGCATAGATATCCTATATGGCAATATCTAGGGAGACGGCCTTAATTCAATGTCTGCTTTAGCTTCAGTAGTTTTCTGCTTTGGTTGGCTTACATCATATGGCTGTGCACCATAGTTCGCAAGATGCAAAGCAGCTCCGCCCGTGACCACTATACTCAAGGTTAACCCAAGTAGGCTGACAAAAAATAAACAGAGTTTCCGTTTCAAATAAATCTCCTTTTTACTTAAAACTTGTAAAGGGTTTGGTTGATATTTGCATTATCGCCTGTTTTTGGCCAAAAGATTTGCCTTATCAACTGAATCATTTGCCTATTCGTACATATTTTTGTGTTTTGAATTTAGCAGGATTGAGCATGTGTAAAAAATGCTCAATCCTGATCTTTGTATAAGGTTAACGTTAATTAAGATCAAAACGATCTAGTTGCATAACCTTGCTCCAAGCTGCTACGAAATCTTCGGCAAATCTTTGTTGAGCATTGTCGTAGGCATATACTTCTGCCACAGCTCTCAATTCAGAATTTGAGCCGAAAATTAAATCCACAGGTGTTGCTGAGAATTTTAAGTCGCCGGATTTTCTATCATAACCATGATAAATATTGCCGCCTTGATGTTTCTTCCAAACTGTAGACATATCTAACAAGTTAACAAAGAAATCATTATTCAAGGTTCCTGGGTTATCAGTAAATACGCCATGCTTACTGCCATCCCAATTGACATCTAGTGAACGTAATCCACCAAGTAAAACAGTCATTTCAGGTACGGTTAAATCAAGTTGATCAGCCTTATCTACTAACATTTCCGTTGGTGATCGATAACTCGCTTGTGCATCGTAATAATTTCTAAAGGCATCAGCACTTGGTTTTAACAGATCAAAGGACGCAACATCTGTTTGCTCTTGCACTGCATCACCTCGACCGGGAGTAAAGGGCACTTCTACTTTAACACCCGCTTCTTTGGCGGCATTTTCAATTGCCGCTGCGCCTCCGAGTACAATTAAATCAGCCAGAGATACTTTTTTCTTACGCGAATCAAAGTCTTGCTTAATTTCTCGAAGTGCCTCTAACACCTGGGCTACTTCATCAGGATTATTTACCTGCCAGTCTTTTTGTGGCGCCAGTGCAATTCGGGCACCATTCGCTCCACCTCGATTGTCGCTGGCTCTAAAGGTAGAAGCTGATGCCCAAGCAGTGCGAATTAATGCTTGATTGGAAAGACCTGCATCTAATATCTTCGACTTCAATTTCCGAATATCACGACTGCTTGGTAAATCATGTTTAACTTCAGGTATAGGATCTTGCCAAATGAGAGTTTCAGACGGCTTTTCATCCCCTAGTAAAACACTAGCAGGTCCCATATCTCTGTGCGTAAGCTTGTACCATGCTTTGGCAAACGCCAGTCGATATTCCTCTGGGTTTGCTAAAAAGCGTTCGGCAATTTTCTTATATTCAGGATCAAATTTAAGCGCCAAGTCTGCTGTTGTCATGACGGGAGAATTAAACTTACCCTCTACATGAGCATCAGGCACTGATTTGTGCATGGATTCATCAGTGGGAATCCATTGAATTGCACCTGCTGGGCTACGCGTTTGTTGCCATTCTAAATTCAATAGATTCGACAAATACAATGTAGTCCATTGGGTAGGTGCCTGTGTCCATGCGCCTTCTAAACCACTGGTAATGGTGTCTTCAGAGTGACCTTTACCGCAATTGTTTTTCCAACCTAAACCTTGCTGTTCAATACCCGCCGCTCCAGGTTCGGCTTCCATACAATCTGCTGGCTTGTGAGCGCCATGCATTTTACCAAAGGTATGACCGCCTGCAATAAGTGCAACGGTTTCCTCATCGTTCATTGCCATGCGGCCAAAAGCCACTCTTATATTACGCGCTGAACCCACAGGGTCTGGTTTACCTTTTGGCCCCTCAGGATTTACGTAGATTAGTCCCATGTGAGTAGCACCTAATGGACGTTGCAGCTTGCCGTCTCGTTCTTCCCGGTCACTGGCAAGCATTTTAACTTCAGGTCCCCAGTAAACTAAATCGGGCTCCCAATCATCCGCTCGCCCACCTGCGAATCCAAAGGTTTCGAATCCCATGTTTTCTAAAGCAACATTTCCAGTAAGAATCATAAGATCGCCCCAAGATAAAGCTTCACCATATTTTTGCTTTATGGGCCATAATAGTCTGCGAGCTTTATCGAGATTTCCGTTGTCAGGCCAGCTATTTAAAGGGTCAAAACGCATTTGGCCACCAGCGCCACCGCCTCTTCCGTCAAGGGTGCGATAAGTACCAGCGGAATGCCATGACATACGAATGAAGAATGGCCCATAGTTACCAAAGTCAGCCGGCCACCAATCTTGCGATGTAGTGAGTAAAGTATCTATATCTTTTTTAACCGCGGCTAAATCTAGTGTAGAAAAAGCTTTTGCATAATTAAAATTTTCACCCAGAGGGTTGGATCTACTGTCATGGTCTCTCAGCGGGGACAAATCCAGTTGATCGGGCCACCAAAAATTATTCGATTTTGGCGCAAATGTTTTGCTATGACCAGTGCCCATAGCGCCAGCGGGTTTAGTCATTTCTTGATTAGCATTTGCGAACGTAATGTTTGTGCTCAGTGCCAAAGTGCAAGCGATCACTGATGGCAGAAGTTTTGTACGTATTGTCATTGTTGTGTCCTCTGTATGATCAAGGTGTTCAATTTTGTGTGTGCTTTCTTCCCTCGGCGCCCACCTTGATGATTGTTATTGAAATTAACATCTTCATTACAAAATATAGCAGTGGAAAAAATTTTGGTGTAATGGATTAAAGCGATAGTTGTAATAGGGAAAATCGATTCAATAAAATACTGATAGAAAATAATGGGTTATGGAGTTAAGAAAAGTGTTATTGCAGCATATCATTAGATGTTTTAGGGTTGTTAGATTAGGTAACTCTCCTTCAGGTAAGCATTAATATGTCATTTAATTTTGACCAGTGGCAAAAAATTCAAAGCATTCAAAGTTTGTGGAGCGGCTATGGAGAAATTGCTCGATATCAGTCGGAATTAAATGAGCAAACCATCATTGTAAAAGAGATCAACTTAACTCAAAGTGAAAAGCATCCTCGGGGCTGGAATACGGATATCTCTCATCAACGTAAATTATCTTCTTATGCGAATGAAATCTGTTTTTATCGAGAGTTTGCTCATTTAACAAATAGCTTATGTAAGGTGCCTGCTTATATTCATAGTCAGCAGTCTCAAGAACGCTTATTCTTGATAATGCAGGATTTAGATGCATTAGGATTTACCAAGCGACATGCTGATGGCAATTTGCAAAAGGCTAAACAAGGCTTAACTTGGTTGGCCAACTTTCACGCAACATTCATGCTGATGGATGCCCCTCAACTTTGGCCAATTGGCACTTATTGGCACTTAAAAACTCGGCCCGATGAATGGCAAGCAATGCCTATTGGAGAGCTTAAAGATAAGGCCAAAGATATCGACCAGATGTTAAATTCTGCAAGGTTTCAAACCCTTGTTCATGGCGACGCTAAGCTGGCAAACTTTTGCTTTCATAACAATGAAGATAAAATCGCCGCCGTGGATTTTCAGTATGTTGGCAAGGGCACACCAGTAAAAGATGTAGCCTATTTTATTGGGAGTTGTTTTTTCGCTGATCACCTTGATGATTATGCAGATGAACTCTATGAATATTATTTGGAAAAATTATCCGAGGCGTTGTCACCAAGATTTTCGCCATCAGAAATACAGGCAATACTAGAGGAATGCCAAGCACTTTATTGCTATGCATGGGCTGACTTCGAGCGCTTTCTGCAAGGTTGGTCGCCAGGGCATAAGAAGCTGAGTTCTTATTCCGCGAAATTGACTTTTCAAGCCTTAAGATAATAATGAACCCCGACTCCATTATCCTAAGAAAGGGGAGATGAGTAGCCTGATGGCGAGTAAGGTGATCAGTATTTTGAAAATGATTGCGAATTTTTCTGCTGGGATTTTGTTGAGTGCTTTTAACCCAATCCAAGTGCCAATGAAGCCGCTGATAATCATCAAGGCGATTAAACCTAACCAATCAGTGAAAATGAAACCAATAAAACCGAAAGTAAAAATTTTCAGCCCGTGTTGCATCGACATGCAGGCAGCGAAAGTCGCGACTATAGCGTGTTTATCTGTGCGTTGAGCATGTAATACAGAAGCAACCAAAGGGCCGGTGGCACCGAGGAACATGGATAAAAAAGTAGTAATAAAACCAGTGAGGATTTGTAAGCTATTGGGCAGTTCTCTTTTTTTGGGTTTTACTCCCCAAGTAAGCAATAGCACAAACACTGCGATACTAATTTGAATTACATTCGCGGGCAGTTGCACGATAACAAATATGGAAATTACTGCAGCTAGAATGGCGCCAAAGACGAAGTATGCAAAAATGCCTTTGTCTAGGTGTCTATGAGTAAGCATCATTCGGTTCGCATTAGAACCAAACTGTACCAATCCATGTACCGGTATCAAGGCACCAATTGGTAGCACATTCGCCATTAAAATGATCAATAAAAGCCCACCACCAATGCCAAGTGAGGCAGTGACAAATGATGTAATACAGGATGCTAAGATCAAAACAAGGGTGGTTTGAGGGCTTATAGCTTCCGGAACAAAAAACTCAATCATTGATGCGCGGTACTATGCTTGTGAGCATAAATTTCGTAATATAGAAAAAAACATAATAATAAATAAACGACAGGAAAGCATCATGAAATATCCTATAGTTAGCGCCATTTCAATGGCCGTTATTCTTGGTTTAGCTGGTTGTAGTCAACCCGATACCAGCAGCTCTACTACAACAACTGAATCTAGTGCTCAAACGAGTGCAGAACAAGCGTTTGAAAATCCACTTTTAGCGCCATTCGCGGGACCTTATGAAGGTGTGCCTGCCTTTGACAAAATGGATTTGACTTATTTAAAGCCTGCACTTGAAAAAGGCATGGAATTATCTTTGGCAGACTATCAAGCAATTGCAGATAATCCAGCACCAGCGACCTTTGAAAATACCTTTGTAGAAATGGAAAAAGCAGGTGAAGAGCTAGACCGGGTGTATACCTATTACGGTATATGGGCATCTAATTTATCATCGCCTGAATTTAGGGAAATCCAAAAAGAAATGGCACCAGAGCTTAGTGCTTTTGGTTCTAAAATTACTCAAAACGCAAAACTATTTGCGCGCATTAAAGCGGTTTATGAAGGCGAGGAATTCGACACCCTTACTGAAGAAGAGCAGCGAATTGTCACTGCTACTTATAACCGGTTTGTGGGCAGTGGTGCTGAACTCGACGAAGAAAGTAAAAAACGCTTTGCAGAAATCAATCAAGAACTAGCCCAATTGCATACTCAGTTTCAGTCTAATGTGCTTGCTGATGAAGAAAACTACGTGCTTTATTTGACCGAAGAACAGCTTGGTGGTCTACCTGATTCGTTCATTCAAGCATCAGCTGCCGCTGCTTCTAGTAGAGGACAAGAAGGTAAGTATGCAATTACTAACACCCGTTCGTCTATGGATCCTTTCTTAACCTATTCTACCGAAAGAGCCTTAAGAGAGCAGGTCTGGAAAACCTATTATAACCGTGGCGATAATGGTGATGAATTTGATAACAATGAAATTATTAAACAAATACTGAAGCTACGCCATGAACGTGTGCAAATGTTAGGGTTTGAAAACTATGCGCAATGGCGCTTACAAGATCGCATGGCAAAAACACCCGAAAATGCCATGAATTTGATGGAAAAAGTATGGCCAGCTGCAATTGCGCGTGTTGAGGAAGAAGTGGCCGATATGCAAGCAATCGCAGATAAAGAAGGCGCAGACATTACCATCGCACCTTGGGATTATCGTTATTATGCTGAAAAAGTAAGACAAGCCAAATATGACTTAGATTCAAACGAAGTGAAGCAATATTTGCAGCTTGATAAGTTAAGAGAAGCCATGTTTTATGTGGCGGGTGAGTTATTTAATTTTAACTTCACACCAGTGCCCGAAGGCAAAGTGCCAGTGTTCCATGAAGACGTGAAGGTTTGGGAAGTCACGGATAAAACCAGCGGGGATTTAGTGGGATTATGGTACTTAGATCCCTTTTCACGCAAAGGTAAACGTTCAGGGGCTTGGGCGACTTATTATCGCTCGTACACCACTTACCAAGGTGAAACCAATGTACTGTCGTCAAACAACTCTAATTTCGTAAAAGGCGTACCTGGAGAACCTACGTTAATTTCTTGGGATGATGCAGAAACTTACTTCCATGAGTTTGGCCATGCGCTTCACTTTTTATCTGCAAAAGTAAAATATCCGAGTTCTCATTCTGGGGTGAGAGATTACACGGAATTTCAATCACAGTTATTGGAAAGATGGTTAATTACGGATCCGGTGATTAATAACTATTTGGTGCACTATAAAACTGGCGAACCTATTCCAGAAAGTTTGGTTACCAAGATTAAAAATGCATCTACTTTTAACGAAGGATTTAAAACCACTGAATACATGGCGTCTGCTATCATGGACTTGTTGTATCACACAACAGACCCTGCCACTATCGAACCAGATACATTCGAAGCTGAGGAGTTAGCAAAACTGGGTATGCCAGAAGAAATTGTAATGCGTCATAGATCTACTCAGTTTGGTCATGTGTTCTCTGGAGAAGGCTATGCGGCGGCTTACTATGGTTACATGTGGGCCGAAGTTTTAACATCTGATGCAGCTGAAGCCTTTGCCGAAGCTCCCGGCGGTTTTTACGATAAAGCAACCAGTGAAAAATTAGTGGATTATTTGTTTTCAGTCAGAAATGCCATGGACCCAGCCGAGGCTTATCGTAAATTCAGAGGACGAGATGCCAAGGTGGAAGCCTTAATGCGCGACCGTGGTTTCCCTGTAAACCAAGACGATAAATCTGAAGATTAAGTTTCACCAATGACCCTGATGAAAATCAGGGTCTTTTTTTACTGAAGAAGTAACCACAAAACAACTGTCATTCCGTTCAAGAACGGAATCTCCATGGAACAAACCGATGTTTCAACAAAGACTCGTCATTCCGTTGAAGAACGGAATCTCCTTGGAACAAACTGAAGTTTAAACAACGAATCGTCATTCCGTTGAAAAACCGAATTCCTTGGAAAAAACCGATGTTTCAACAATGACTCGTCATTCCGTTACAAAGCGGAATCTCCTTGGAACAAACTGAAGTTTAAACAACGAATCGTCATTCCGTTGCAAAACGGAATTCCTTGGAAAAAACCGATGTTTCAACAATGACTCGTCATTCCGTTGCAAAACGGAATCTTCTTGGTACAAACCGATGTTTCTACATTGAAAACAACAGTCAACGAGCTTCCATTGACATTTCCTCTAATTTGGCATGAAATTAATCTAAACATGCATATCTAGCAACTATCGATTTATGCATAACTAGACGCGTAGATAATAAGATCGTTATAACTTTCAGAGGATTGAATTTGAAATCATTGGATGATTACAAAACAATAATCGATGATCTGGAAAATCAGAAAGGACTCACTATTGAGCTTTAAAGTAATCAAAGTAGATCGCTAATTTTATTTGGCATTTTATTTTTTCTACAGACTCGGGTAATGACAAGGATGACCATCCATAAGCAACATGTGAAAATTGGCTTAAACTTTCGTCTTTTGGTGACTGATGTTCACATTGCTAACGGGGAAATTCTATGCATAGAGTGACGTCATATAACACTTGTTCATATTCGGATGTGAGGCAAACCGGATTCACTTCATTAATGGCTAAAAAGCATTAAGGTCGCAATGAATCAGTTCGCGAAAATTCTTAGAGGATATTCGAAGCTAAAGTTCAAAATGCTTGGGTACGCAACCATTAAGGATATTCCAACGGATAAGTTTAATTACATTATCGTATCACTTGTTACTTCGGGATGGAGAAAAACGTATATTTACAACGGATTTGATGCTTGGATAGACTACGGCAAAGTAAAATTAAAGAAAAATGGCCGCCGTCTTACTTTCGAATGGGATAACTGGGCGGAGGGTAGCGTTGAAGGTTCGGTCAAAGATATTGAGAAGTTGGCTAGAAAATACAATTTAACTGTTACTAACGAGTGGCGTTGGTCAGAGTATGATGCAAAGCCCTGACAAATTTGTACAGATAAAAAGGAAAAATATAAGAATGGATCTCGAATCTCTTAGACTTATCACAATTATTGGTTCTTTAGCTGCAATCATGCTCTACATCTACAGAATTGTATGCACTGTTAACCTAATGCGGTCTGATTCTCCAAAATTAGAGGGATACAACAGACTTATTTATGCAGGATTGATTTTTATCATACCTCTGGGCATTGGTGCTTGGATATATGATTTTGTAGTAAACAATAAAAAGGTATCTCCTTTATTTCTTTTTCCTTTTGCAATTGTTGTAACAACCTTTATCCAAGGCATGATTATACTCTTACCTCACGTAAATAAGTTTAACTTCGATTATATTGGTTGGTAGCGGCATAACTAGCGGATTAACTCGTTCGTTGGTATGAAACACTGTGACATGCCGCGAATACAATGTCACGGTAGTTAAGCAAGTTATCTCGATTTTCATCGCGACGACAATTCTTCATTGAGCCACTTAAGTTACTATTAATGGTAACTTGAAAATTAATTTAAAAAAATTTGTGAGATTTTCTTTTTCGCTGCGAATAATTAGTTAAATAAGGTTTGATAGCAAGATTATGAAGATCGTAACTAGGGGTTTAGTGTAATGGTGAAGACGTTAGTTTCCAATAGATCACAAGCAAACCCAGTCCCTCTTTTATTCATTAATTTATGTAAACAGGGTTTCTTATAGATGCCATTTTTAAATAAAAGTGAGGTCAAGGTTAGTAAGCGAGAGTTGTTTTTGGAACTCGTTGAAAAACACAAAGGGATCCTTTTTAAAGTCACTCGTTCATACTGCAAAAATGAGTTTGACCGAGAAGACCTAACACAAGAAATTCTGGCCCAAATTTGGCGTTCTTTAGATACCTACAATGACGATTTTAAAATTACAACCTGGATGTATCGAGTGGCCTTAAATGTCGCCATTTCATTTCACCGAAAGGACAAGTCAGGTGCGTTTAAACACTATGAGATAGAAGACAAACTACTCAGTTATGACATGAATGAAGAAGCAGAAAACGAACAGAGCATAATCCAACTCTATACCTTTATAAATCAGCTTAACGATATAGATAAGGCTGTATTGTTGATGTATTTGGAAGGGGAAAATC
The DNA here is from genome assembly GCA_947496235.1 of uncultured Glaciecola sp. Lineage (GTDB taxonomy): Bacteria > Pseudomonadota > Gammaproteobacteria > Enterobacterales > Alteromonadaceae > Glaciecola. The sequence continues at coordinate 341,060 of CANMCE010000002.1, forward strand.
AGTCGGAAATTGCTGCCAATTTAAGCATTTCGATTTCAAATGTCTCAACCAAAATTAGTCGAATTAAACAAAAATTTCAGCACAGTGCTGGGTAAAACTTCAAGGTGGAATTGAATATGAATTTAGAGCAAATGCAATCATTATGGCAAGACCACAGCCTAAAGTTAGAAGAGTGTATAAGCCTCAATAAAAGGCTACTCAATGAGAAACAGAAAGAAGAACAAAAAAGCAAGTTGCACAATCTAGTTGTGTCCAGAACGCTGGAAGGAGCTTTGTTTTTTATCATCTGTGTAGCATTGTCTAAATATATTGTTTCCTCTTGGAGCCTATCTGCACCTGTGGTGTCTGCAGTTGTACTAAATGTTTTTGCCATTGTTGGTCTAGCCGGCAATATCGGTCAAATAACACTGTTAAATAAAATAGACTTTGCGAAACCCATAAAACAAACCTTAACTGACCTTATTGTGGTTAGGTCTCACAATATGCAAATTTTTAAACTAATAATGCTCTCGGCACCCTTCTATATGGCTTATGTATTTTTAGGTTATGACATTATTTATGAACTTGATCTTTACTCATTGATGTCAGCTGAGACAAAAATTGCGTTTGCTGTGATTTCATTAGTGTTTGTTGTACTTGTTGTCGTCTTAATAACAAAGTTAACGCCAGAAAATCGAGGTAACAAGATTATAGACTGGCTATATAGAGAAGTATCGGGCGAGAAGCTGACGCATTTATTGGATGAAATGGAAAATATAGACAGAGCCAAGAGATAAAATCGATAGGACTTGCTTAGCTGTCAGTTTTTAATACAGACAAACTTTAACAAAAGGAGTGTTATATGAAATATTTAATTGTCGCCGTGTTGGCACTATTTACACTAAGCGCAAATAGCGCTAATACCGACCAGCCGTCAATAGAGCAACCCAAGCTAAGTGATTACCGGGTTGGTGAAAAATGGATTTGGGAATTTAAAGGCGTCACAACACAAGGTGAAGTGCGCTCTGAAGGACGAGATGCCAGGGAAGTGGTTGAAGATAACGGCGTATTAAGCATAAAAACGCAGCACGGCTTAATTCCTGTATCTAACATAGTGAAACCAATAACAAGCGACACGCCTAGATTTAAGTGGCCGTTAGAAGTGGGAAAAAAGTGGGTATACGAAAGTCATTGGGAAAGCGAAGACGGTACCACAGGTAAAACGGTGCAAAACGTCGAGGTCTTGTCGTATAAAGAAGAAACAGTTGGAGCGGGAAAGTTTATGGCTTTCACTATTGCTTACAAAGGAACAGTGAGTAATTCAAGGGGGTACATTGCAGATTCTGAAGAAGTATATGTGTATTCTCCAGAAGTGAAAAACTTCATCAAACTCACCCAAACACAAGATGACTTCCACTATGTAGAGGAGTTGGTAGAGTACAGCAAACCCTAGCGTTTTTAAACGCTAGGTAATTATCATCTTTGATAACTCGATCGTAAATCCAATTAACGCTAAAACCAGCCCAACTCCCCCGATCGCGTTTCCTCGACCGAGAACAATGCCGAGTCTGACAAATACCTTGCTTATAAATATCACAACACCTATAAACACGGTAAATACAGTAAAGGCTAAGTTTGCAACTATGCTCATCCTAGGTTCTAAGATTGAGATTATAGCCACAGATATCACCCATATAGCAATATAAGCAACTATTGCCACAAGATTCCAATCTTTCCTAGTGGCAGGGCGTCCTACAAACCGGAACTGAACATTTTCGAAAAAGACTTTGAGGCGTTCTGATAAGACGGGTAAATAAAGTTCAACCGTCACTAACATTAAACCAATGACTTGAACGGTAAAACTCACCCAATTTATTATACTGTCGGTCAAGATATACTAACTTCCCTGCCTTATATTCTTCGTGCAAACCAGTATAACCCTATCGGGAGAACAAGGATACTTCTCGGTCAAAATGGTGTTTTCGGATGAAAATCTAGGTTGTGCGCTCAAGAAGTAAACTTAGTTTGTTGATTTTGACAAAAAAATGAATTTTTTACGTCATTGCTATTAACAGGCATCTTGCCTAGTGGTAAACTCCGCGTCAGTCATTTAGCGATGACTATTGTAAACCTTCAAATGCGGCGTTAGCTCAGCTGGATAGAGTAGTTGGCTTCGAACCAATTGGTCGGGAGTTCGAATCTCTCACGCCGCGCCACTCCCTTTTTTTCATGCCTATCTTGGCGGATCTATATTGTTCGCAATACTGTTGTTGACTCTAAACCAACCCGCAATTGACAAGCGCTGTGTGTTGGCTGGCAGAACTTCATGCTCAAACTCTTCACTTAGAAAAATGACTACTGTGCCGAATTTAGGTTCTACTTTTATGCCTTGAGTGTCATTTTCATCGCGATAAATCACCAATTCGCCGCCATCACCGGGTTGCCAATCTTTATTCAAGTAGGTCACTAAGGATAACACGCGGTTGGTATCGCCTTTAAAAGCATCTAAGTGGCGCTTATAAAAATGCCCCTTTTCATATACTGCGAAATGGCTTTCAAACGAGAACAAACCTAAAAACAAACGACGATTTAAGAAAGTCTGAATGTCTGTAGTCCAGTTTAACCAACTAGCGCCTGCAGGGCTTTCACCATTAATCCAAGCAATTTCATCATTTCGTACTTTTTCGTTTACTTGTTGATTAAGCTCACGTCCGATGCCTGCCTCGTTAAATTTTTCATTCGGCATTTGAGTGATATGAAAGTGCAGCATATCAGCAAGCTCATTGGGTAATGCATTTGTTTGGATGCTATAACCTTTTTGAAGTATGTCTTGGGTTATTTGATTGAGAAGTGAACGCGTATTGTCAGTGCAAGACTGAAGGCTTTGTTCTGCTAGTATCTGCTCCATGAGCGCTCTTGGAATATTTATTGTTGACGCTTTTTACGCGCTTTTGAACCCCTTATCAAACAAATTATTTTTATCTTCACAGACAAAAATAATTTGCTAGTCAACAAGTTAAATAAAGCCAAATGAGCCAGTTCGGCATTTCATACGTAGCCACTAACTCAATCTAGGTATTCAACAGGATTAGACAATATTATGCGACAGAAAATAGCGTTTCTAATAACAATGCTTTTGGCTTCAAGCTTTGCAACGGCCGAAGAAATTGAGATGAAAGGCAGTCAAGGAGCATCTTTAAATGCCACTGTGTTAGCATCGTTCGATCAACCTTGGGCAATGACCTTTTTACCCGATGGTCAAAGCTTGGTAACGGAAAAAACCGGTGCAATTTGGATGCTGGATAAAAATCAGAAAAAGCTGTTCACACTCGAAAATGTGCCTAAAACGCAGGCCCGGGGTCAAGAAGGATTAGGGGACATTATCTTGCATCCAAACTTCTCTGAGAATAATCAAATTTATGTGTCCTATGTTGAAAGAGATCCAGAAGACGACGCATACAGTGGCGCTGTCATTGAGCGTGCTACTTTGAATACAGCCAGTGGTAAAGCAAGTTTATCAGACCGCGAAATTATATGGCGTCAATCGCCTAAAATGACCGGCAACGGTCACTACTCGCATCGAATGGTGTTTTCCCCAGATGGGTATTTATTTATCACTTCAGGTGAGAGACAAAAATTCACGCCGTCACAAAATATGGCAATGAATTTGGGCAAAATTCTGCGTTTAAATGATGATGGTTCCGCACCAGAAGACAATCCTTTTTATGGTAACGGCGAGGTAGCAAATCAAATCTGGACCCTTGGCCATCGTAACCCTCTAGGCATCGACTTTGATGCCCAAGGGAATTTGTGGGCCCACGAGATGGGACCTCGTCATGGTGACGAATTAAATCTGATAGAACGCGCCCGTAACTATGGTTATCCAATGGTGTCTCAAGGAGATCATTATTCTGGCGTGAAGATTCCTAACCACGAAGACTACCCAGTGTTTTATTCACCTAAAGTGGCTTGGGTTCCAGCGATTAGCCCGGCCGGATTTATTATCTACAAAGGAAATGTTCATAAAGACTGGTCTGGCAATGGCTTTATTGGTGGCTTATCGTCAAGAGCCTTGGTCAGAGTCGCGTTTGAGCAGAAGCAAAATGGTGATTGGAACGCAGAAGAAGCCGAGCGTTATGAGTGGGGTGCGCGAGTGCGCGAGATTGATCAAGATGCACAAGGCAACATTTTTGTACTAGAAGATGGGCCTGAAGGTAAATTACTAAAAATTCTACCTGAGTAGATTGTAAGTTACTTTGTAATAAATGGGGCGATATTTTCGCCCCATTTTCATTTGCATTAAACTTAACTTGGATAAGCATCAAAACAAGTGGCTTGTTTACCTTCATCAAACCAAGCTGGTCTTTCTTGCCAGAATATATTCGCCATGGGTCTAATTTCTGGATCATCATCCAAAAATCCTGCTGGCACAACTAAATATGAATTATCTCGGCTTGGATAAGGTACTTGAGAGCCACAACTTGAGCAAAAGGCATTTCTAAACCTTTCGGCTTCAGGTAAATCATATTGTTTTACTAACTCTTTGCCTGACACCCAAGTCAATTTGTCAGGTGTGGTAAATAGCAAAGCGGCAAAGGCAGTACCCGCCTTCTTTTGGCAACGATTACAATGGCATTGAAAAAAACGCTGAAAAGGCCCCTCAACGCTGCATTTTACTTGACCACACAAACAGCTCCCAGATACGGTTTTTGACATAAAAATACCCTTCTAATTATTCTAATAAAAATGCTAAAACGCCTTGTTAAATAGACAGTAATATTGAGTAAAAAATTTCTCAAGTAATTATAGAAAAAGTCGATAAATCGTTATACCCACAAAAAGCATTTGGAGTAGTTGTGCAAAAAGGTTTTACATTAATTGAATTAATCATAGTGATTGTCATTTTAGGCATATTAGCGGTGACCGCCGCCCCGCGTTTTATCGATATTTCAGATGATGCGCATGAAGCTGCAACGCGAGCTGAAGCGGCGGCCTTCAAAACTTCTGTTCAATTAGTGTATGGTTTGTATCAAATGCGCCAAACATCTCCATTAACCGTAGGCGATCAAACGGTGTATATAGACTCTGTTTCTGGCTATCCCACAGGTGATGGCAGTGGCGCACAGTTTTGCGTAAATCTCTGGACCCGTTTGTTAAACAGCTCTGAGACAGTTAATGGAGTTTCTAATCCTGCGTCAGCACTTGCTGATGGTTGGAATTCATTTGGTTTTACTGAAATGTGCGCGTACGGTAAACAATATGGGGATCGTACGTTCGCCAGTGGAAATTTACCTCACTTTGTGTATTACATTCGCGATTTTGGTCCTTACACATACAACGGCCAAACCTATCAAGGTTCAGCCGGTGATGTGCAGGTTATTAACTTCTAAGCCTTAGCTGGCGCTACTTCATCTTCATTGATGTCTGTCGCCGGCTTAACTACAAATTTTTGTAGCAAAGTCGGTAACACTGTTAAATCACAGAACAGAGCAAATAGCATAGCGCTGGCTGTCAATAAGCCAAAATACACGCTAGGCATAAAATCAGAGAACATAAACATGCCAAAGCCTAATGCAATGAGCGTCGTGGTATAAGTAATCGCCAATCCAGTATGAGAAAACGCGCTTTTTAGTCCACTAAGTTTGTCTTGGTTTTGTCCTGTTATAAAGGCATCCATAAAGTGAATAGTGTCATCTACCGCTATGCCCATGGCGATCGCAGCTATGGTAATTGTCATCAAATCTAATGGGATACCTAGCCATCCTATAAGCCCCAAAATTGCAGTAGTGGTAATGATATTGGGTACCAGAGCAATTAGCGCTAGCTTCAACGACCTGAATATAATCAAAAGTACAATACCGAGTGCTATGTAAACAATGCCTAATGTAGTGATTTGTGAATCGAAAAGGCGTGAAAGTATATCCTGGTACAAAATGAACAGATTGGTTAGTTTATATTGTTCTGGTTCTAAACCAGACGCGGCTAAATCGGCTTTGATGTTGTCCAGTAGTTGCTGGCGATTTAGATCAGGTAAAGAGTCTTTTATTCGAGTTGATATTCGCAAAGTTTTTGAGTCTGTATCAACGTAGGCCCCTAACAGTTGATCAATAACCTCTTTGTCCACCACTTCATAGATAACGTCTAATTCGTATTCAGTGAGCGGCATATTTTGATTAACTTGTTTTGCTAACAGGGTGAAGTTAATTAAAGAGGTTACATTGCCGGATGCTTCAAAAGCATCAATAGTGGCATGACTCAAGTGCAACTGATTTATGGTCTCGGCACGTAAGAACAAGTCACCCTCTTGGGCATTAGGCAAGTTTATAACCACATCTAATGCGGTTGAACCACCAAACTGCCGGTCTATAAAACTGAGCTCTTGGTAGATCTTGGTGTCTTGGTGAAAGTAGTTGATGAAACTATTTTCAACGGTAAGCCTACTAATTCCTACACTTAAACCGATTAAAATTGCTAGCGGAATTATGGCGGTTTTGGCTGGGTGATTAATTACCCATGACTTAACTTTGTTGAGTAGCGACTTTACCCAAGTATACTCATGCGCTTCTTTAGTCGCTGGCAAAAAGCTCAATATCGCAGGAAACAGCAGTAAAGCCACTAGTAAAGTCACAAGATTGGAAATTAGCATCATGATACCGAAATCCATTACCGGTTGAATGCCACTAAATATCAGCGATGCAAACCCGATTGAAGTGGTTATGGCGGCAAAAAAGCAAGGTGCTATTTTATCTGTAAGTGTGGCTATCACTCGTTCTTTTTGAGTTAAACTTTCGTCATCTCGGCTGATTTCTCGATAACAGGTAATTAAGTGAAGCATTATGGCCAAGGTTAATATGAGTTGTAAGGCGATAAAGTTGGCAGATATGACAGTGGCTGGGATTTGCAAAATTGCCAATACGCCCATAGTCACAGTGATACTAGCACCACAGGCCAGTATTGGAAAGATGACCCATTTCACACTTCTATAAAGTATTGCCAGTAACAAACAGATAAGCGCGGCAATGCCAATGCCAAAATAAACAAGATCTTGTTTTACTATTTCAATTAAACGCAGGCCAACAACATAACTTCCCCCAATGAAGATATCAGCATCAGCATCTGTAGACGCAATTATTTGCTCGATTTGTGCTAATTCTTGTTGTCGAGTTTTCCCTATCTGCTCCTCAATTTTACTGGCTTCTTGTTTTAATGAGTCAAGGGTTTGTTGTTGTTCGTCAGACAATTCTCCATCTAAAGTTTGCGCTTGAATATCTAACATTTGCGCGTTTAATGCTTCTAATTCTGAATTTTTCTTAAACACCAATTGAATTGACGTGGCATCTTGTTGTTCGTTAACCAAAAGATCCGTATAAATGGGATGCTCACTGAGCATATTTCGCATTTGCTCAACAGAATATTGCTGTTTTTGGTAGGTTAAATCAGCCACATTATCAATTTGCAGTAAGTTAGTAGCACTTGAAATTAGGGGGACATTAAGAATCGAGTTGGTCGTTTCCAATCGCTCTATTTGTTCAAATTGATTTGTTAACTGCGCTAAATCTTGAAACGTTTGCTCAGAAAAAAGCGCATGATTACGTGGTTGGTAGGCAATTAAAATGAACTCGGATGGGGAGAATTTCTCATTCGCAAGCTGAGTTTCAATGTAGAGTTCGTTATTTTTCGTTAACAGCGTGTCAGCAGACGCATTAATTTTAAACTGTGTTGAAAAATAAGCTAATGCTGCAAACGTTATCGCAAATAAGATGATTATGGGTATGCGATCACTTACTATAAATTTTGCAATGGTTTGACTTATGAGATGTTGTTTACCCGAACTACTACTCATTTTCATCCTCCGGCGTTTCCTCAGGCGTAGCATTCATCAACTCATTTCTATTGGTGCTTTGGATGTGCTGGTTACGAAAATAAAGATAAGGGTCTTCAGAAGATTCATATAATTCGATGTATAAATCCGCTTGTGCTGAAAAATCATCAAATCCATCAAAGGTTCGCAGATAAAAGTCATCAGGGCTATCTACTACTTCACCTATGGGATGAATTAATCCTTCGCCTATAATCGATGTAGTTCCACGCAAATCTGATTGGCCCAGAAGGGGTAACACTATATAAGCACCGCTTCCCACGTCATAATCCATCAGTGTTTCAGCGAAGGTTTTGGGCTCTTTTTTAATGTCAAACCAATCACTGGCCGGATCAAATAATCCCACGATACCAATTGTACTGTTGATCAGAAATCGCCCGAGATTGCGACCTGCATCTGAGAACTCTCCAGTGAGTGCATTGTTGAGGAGATTTAACGGTTCTCGAATATTGTCAAAGGCATTATCTACGCCTTTTTTCACAGGGTCTGGAACCACCTTGTTATAACCTTTGGCGAGAGGAATAAGCGCATAAGTATAGGCATAGTGATTAAAGGTAAATATAGGGCGATTTAGCCATTCCAATGGGTCGTAATAAGCCTGATCTGGCGCTAGTGAGTCTTCACCTAAGTTTGCGTCTGTGGCACTTATTACCGTAGGGTTAATAGTAATTTCGCCATTAGAAGTTTGTATAGTGGTAGGTTTAGCCTGAGATAATTGTGTCACCTTATCATTAGCTTGGGTATTTTCTTGATTGGATGTCGCTGTTTGTTGATTATCTGCGTTGTTCGTTGCACATCCCGCTAGCGAGAACAATACAACTATAAAGATCCCTATCGTTGGCGTTATTTTTCTTTTCATGTTTACTCCGTTGTCTCCACAGCGCATTGATAGTAATTGCCGATTTAAACTCCATCTGCTTTTTGCATTTTTTACGCCAAAGAAAAATTGAGTAGCAAAGTAATTAACTACATGAAAACATAATAAAAAAAATGATGGACAGCCTAACGCAGCAATAGGATTGGTAAAAATATTCTTATTAATGTGAATTCTTTACCTATTCCTAAGCCACTAACAATTCGTAAATTTATTTCGGTTGTCGTCTCAGGTTTTCAAACAATGAAGGTTCCCAAGGCCGCATGGCCAACAACAGACCAAAATGCTGTCGTTGATTCAAGGGTAATGCCTGGTCTTCAATATTAAGCTGGGCGGCTTCTTTAGTAATTTGATTAAGTTTGCGTTGAATAATGTTTATTGAGGCATCTGAATACCGACCTCTTAAATAAAAACGAAAATTCCATTTTTCTCCTTTTTTTGGCGCCATAAACTTCACCATGACTTCTTGCTCCATAAAGCTCTCTAATTTTCCGCCCGGTTTCCAACGAAAATCTTGTGCAATAAGACTTCTGTACTTGTTATTCGGTAACAGCTCAATAATGCGTAATCTGTCTAGCTTAACCAGTAAACGTATAGCTTCGTGCTCATCAATGGTATATTGCGCTATGATTTCTTCAAAGGTCCATCCATCTCTTACACAAACCGCTACCAATAATAATTTAGGGTTATCCAATAATTCATTTTCTTGTTCAGAGGTCAGTTCGCTGATTTTGTCTATTCGTTTTTCCGTCATGGCGAATAAATCAGCCAAGGTCATGTTTACCAAGTCGCAGATTTGTTCAAGTCTTTCCAAAGTAAAACTCGACTGTGAAAACATGCGTTTTATATTGGCTTCGCTCATATCAAGGGAAGAAGCAATAAATCGATAGGTGATATTTTGATTTTTGAGTAGAGATTTAAGTGTGGCAACGACCTGATTAATTTGACTCATAATGTAAATCCACGAAAAAGTATATTTATAGTATACCTAAAGCGTACTAATTTTATACATTTCATACAATGGTTTACATATTTGATACCTAGCAATAATCTGGATCCCGCATCTAAACAAAAGGAAAGTAAAACATGAAAACACCTAAATTAATTATTGCAACATTCTTAGTAACCACTTCATTTTTATCATTTGCAGAGGGCGGCGCTTCGCAACATAGCGGCCAAGCCAGCAAACATTCAGTTCTAGCGGTTGCTCATGGTACAGCTTCTACCGCGAAGGCTGCCAGTGCGGTTGCATCTGTTCCTGTGATGGTGGCTGGTGGATTTAGCGTCGCAACAGGAAGTGTATTGGTGGCTTCTGGAGAGAAGCTGGCTCAAATTGCTGATAGTGATCAACCTCTAATCATCACTGAAAAAGTAATCACGGTAGACCCTGCCCCTAATAAGGTGGTGATAGAGCAAACTCAGACCACTAAAACCAAGAAAACGACTATTGAACAATAGTCGCTAAAGCTTATAAAAAGGAGCTAGCCATGAAAAAGTACTTATTTATTTTAATCTCTTGCGGTTTGATTTTATTTTCCAGCACTGATGTACAGGCTGGCAGTCAGGCCAATGCAGAAGCTAAATTTGCCCCTGAAGAGATAATAAATTTTGCAAAAAGCGTAGAGCAGTATGCGGCGCAAAAGGGTGCTAGAGCATTTTTAATCGCAAGAGTGGGAAGACCAAGTGAAGACTTACCTAAAGGTATTCACTTTACGCATACTGCAGTAGCCATTTATTCACAAGTGACATTGGATTCTGGAGAACAAGCTTTTGGATATGCCATCTATAACTTGTATCAAAAAGCGGATGATAAAAAGCATAGCTTTTTAATGACAGATTATCCTGTGGATTTTTTCTGGGGAGCTCAGGAATTAAATGCCGGGATTATCATTCCCAACAAAGATGTGCAATTAGGATTAATTCAGTTGATTGCATCGGGCAACTATAAAGCGCTGCACAATGAAAACTACTCAGTCATTGCGAGTCCATTTAACAGCACCTATCAAAATTGCACAGAGTTTACGTTAGACATGGTCAATAGCGCTATTTATAGCACTACAGATATCCCTAGGCTAAAAGCCAATGCTAGAAGCTATTTTGATGCACAACGAGTGCACACAAGCCGCTTTAAACTGATGTTAGGAGGTATTTTTATGGAAGATGTGTCCACCCGTGATCATAAAGATAAAGTAGAAACAGCTACATTCACTAGCATAGGTCGCTATCTGAAAAAATATGATTTAGTTACCGACGCCGTCTCCTTGCGCCAAGTTGGTACTGATATCCAAGTGACGCAGACTCAACTTTAATCAACTTATCCATTTGAATTCTGCCACTATTATGCAATTTGTGGCAGAATTTACACCATTGATAACCTATTAGCGCAAACTTTTCATCTTTAGGAATTTCAATGCAACCTAATGAAATAGGCCTTGCCTATGACCAATTAACCCCTCTTTTTAATAGCAGTGATTTTAATCGCAGCTATGGCATAGAACAGCATAAGCGAGCGCTTAAATTTGTAAAAAATCCAGCATCAGCCTTTGACGTTGGTTGCGGGTGTTCAGGACGCATTTTTGATTTACTTATTGAGCATGGGCTTACAGCCAAGGGAATAGATGTATCTGAACAAATGGTTGCTTTAGCAAAAGAGCGCCATCCAACAATAGACATTATTTGCGGTGATATTTGCGAGTATTCGTTTACTGAGCAATATGATTTTATTACAGCATGGGACAGTATTTGGCATATTCCATTGGCATCGCAACAAGCTGTTATGGATAAATTAGTCAATGCTTTAGCGCCTGCTGGCGTACTTTTGTTTTCTTTCGGCGGAACTGAAAACGCTGATAAACATGTTAACACAGCCATGGGGCCAGCGATGTATTATTCGACCTTAGGCACTAACGGCTATATTGAACTTCTGCTTTCTAAAGGAATGCAGTTAAAACATTTAGAGTTCGATCAATTTCCTGAGCGCCATGGGTACTTAATCGCCCAAAAACCAGAATAATGGGTCTATTGCCAGTTTCTTCGCGCGGAAAAATGCGCGCTTAAAAATGCCATTTGATCGGCTAAAATTTTACGATTCATTAAGAAAAATCGCTCGTACATATTGGGCGTAAAAGGCACCGCGAGTAGTTTCATATTTGCTTCTTCAGGTGTTTTTGCGCCTTTAATATGATTGCATCGTCGACAAGCTGTAGCGGCATTGGTCCAGGTGTCTTTTCCGCCTTTCGAACGCGGAATGATATGATCTCTGGTCAATTGAGTAAGGGCGAAGTGTCCACCACAATAAAGACACATTTGCTGGTCACGACGAAACAAGAAACGATTAGTGAGTGAAATATGGCCTTTATCTTCAGTAATTTGTCCATCACAACCAATAATAGATGAAATTTTAAGTTGGCTCTGCTCGCCTTTACTGTTCCACCCACCATACAAGATTTGTTCGGTCTCACCTAATTCAAAGATAACTTTACCTTGGCAGTAGCATTTGGCGGCTTCTTCAGCGCTAATCCAAGATTTTGGCATTCCGGATTTATTCAGCTTGAGTATCATCATAAGTGTTGTCTCGCTGTTTTTCTTATTATGCACCCTAATCATAGTCGTAAAACGTGACAGTGGTATTAAATAACGCTTTTTTCTTTCATTTGTTCAGTTAGAGCGGTTGAGGATAGGCATAAATTTACATACCTCAGTATAAACGCAGGAGTGTCGCTTTTGTCGTCTAGTTAAGGAGTTTTTGCTACTATCTCAGCATGTTAACCAGAAAGTAGTCGGTACAACATGAAGACATTTTCAAGTGGAGATGTTGCTACTATGTGTGATGTCACTTCACGAACAGTGATGCGATGGATCACCGCAGGCAGGTTGAATGCGTTTAAGTTGCCTGGTAGAGGAAACAACCGAATTCGAGAAGATGATTTAATTTCATTTTTAAAGGAAAATCATATACCTATGCCTGCTGAACTCAGTTATGACATCGAAGTAAGAGGTTGTTTACTCATTGCTAATGACAAGCATCTTGTTCGTCATGTAAAACGCATCGCCAGAGATGCAGATTTCGATGTTATGCATTTTCAAAATGCCTTGCAGGCTGGATATTGCATAGCCAAAGAGCGCCCATGTTTAATCGTGGTAGACAGTGAGCTCAGTAATATTGAAGTGGGTGAATTGCTAGCGCAATTGGAAAGTATGAATGATTACAATCCACAGATATTTATTTTTGGTAGCCAAGGCGTTAACGGTAATGTGAAGAAGTACAAAGGTGATATTCGTATGTTTCACAAACCGATGGATTTAAACGCGTTTGCGTTATCAATTGAACAGATTTCAAGTTGGGAAAATTGACAAAGATTTGGAACTAAGTCATGGCGCAGGGAAGCACCGTTCCAACAATCTGAATTCTGTTTTAGCCGAGCACTATTCTTTATGTGCTTGAAATGCCAATGCAACGTCATCGACCAGTAAACCTTCCAATGCTATTCCAACAACCAGAATCAACGACTTTTCAGGTGTCTTTTCATCTTCGATAAGGCGTGTGCTGTAGTGGCTAATAAAGTGGTTGGAAGATTCATCATAGGTAATTTCAGATAAATAAAACTGATTTTCTTGCAAATTTAATATTTTGCTTTCATCGCCTTGCCAAAAATCAGACGTTACATCTGAAGTGGCAACTAGCGCACCTTCACTGTTGGTAATCATAATTTCATGAATAAAAGACTTCTTCTGTTTAACACCTTGAACAAATTTCGACATTGGAAGCTCCATCATGGTTTCAGCAAAGTCGGGTACAAGGTTGTTCTCTACAGAGTGTCGCCATGCTTTGTCTAAGCTTAGCACTTCTTCAATGGTGTAATTATGGTCATCAAATTCTTTTTGAATTTGACGAAAACTGTTTGAGGAGAATAGTGGTAACAGGTCATGCTCAATAAAGTTGATCACTTTTTCCCTTTCAAACGCACTTAATTTGGTAATTTCTTTGTTGCAATTTCCAATCTGTTGATTAAATGCCTCAACGACATGGGGATGTTGGTCAACAAACTGATTAGAGAAGGTGAGTCGTTTTGGTGAATATCTAACAAAAGACTCTCTCACACTCACCTGTTTAAAATTCTGTTGCAAACTTTTTTGTGTCTGGTGGCGATCAGCAATAAAAAGATCAAATCGACCCGCTACAAATTGAGAAACAAGTTGATCAATGCTACGTGCATGAATAAAAGACCTAGTCCCTTGTTCTTGTAACCAAGTTTCCTCTGAACTGCCTTTTATGGTCCCAATTTTGGGATGCTTGTCGATTAAATCGTTTTGTGCGAGCGAATATGCAAACCACTTTTCAAGATAAACAGGATGTGAAGAAACACCTATTGCTGCGCCTTTGCTATCGGTAAGGTATATACCATCCATCTTACCATTAATGACTTCTCGTCTCGCTCTTGTCCAGGGAACTTCCTTAATGATTGCTCGGTAATTAATTGCATTAAAAGCACAGGCAACAATGCTTTTCACTTTATCTCGAGTATAGGTATCTGAGATGACCTTTTCTTGAGAAATTGGAGCAGTTGCTAGCACTATCACTTGCCTTTCAATGCCTGGCAAGGATTCACTAGCGTTACTTGCTTTACTGAATGAAAGCATTATTAAAACAAGGGAACAAGAGATGAAGAGTCTCATCGACTGAAACTTAGCCTTGATAAAAAGAGGTTATCTGAATTTTTGGAGACAATTTGTACATTTTCTAACTTCCTCTTTTTACATCAACTGCGTGGTATTAACTTATCGGAAATCCGAAAATATTCTTAAAAGGCAAATGCAAAAACAGCTGCTAGAGCTATACAAAAGTCTAATGAGTATACATTTTTGGCTTTCTTGAGTAAATAAAAACGTGCCTACAGCCGTTAAAAATAAAGGTTTTAACATAAATTTAACCTTGCATCTACCTGTTTATTATTACGGTAACAAATGTTGTATAAATATTGGTCACTCGACCGTGGTTTTTGTACGTTCAGTTAATAAAGCTGAACGCTGGGCGAATATGAGTATCCGCAGTTTATAGTTAAATAAGTCTCCTACATAAAACTAAGGAGATTTAAGCATGTACGAAAATCATTTAATCATAGGTGCTACAGGTAAAACAGGTTCAAGGGTCGCAAGCAGATTGCAAAAGCTCGGCTACAAGCTAAAACTAGCGGCTCGAAAGGCTGAAGTTTATTTTGATTGGTCGCATAGCTCGACTTGGGCACCGGCAATGAATGGGATTGATGCCATTTACGCCACTTATTTTCCAGACTTGGCGATGCCACAAGCTAAAGGTGATATTCTCGCATTGTGTCAAATTGCCAAACAGAACGGCGTTAGACACATTACATTACTTTCCGGTAGAGGCGAAAAAGCGGCCCAAGAATGTGAGCAAATTCTACAAGACTCTGGGCTTTCTTGGACCATAGTGAGGGCAAGTTGGTTTAATCAGAATTTTAGTGAAGGTCTATTTACACAATTCATTTTGGATAGAAAGTTATCCCTCCCTGTCGGTCATGTAAAAGAGCCTTTTATTGACGTGGATGACATTGCAGACGTAGTAGTGGCATCTTTGACTCAAGAAGGCCACAGCGGTCAGTTGTATGAAGTGACGGGGCCTGAATTGTTAAACTTTCAGCAATTAGCTGATCTCTTTAGTAAACAACTGGGAGAAAGGGTTGAATTTGAACAAATTAGCATGCAGCAATTTCAGCAGAATCTGCAAGCATTAGGCGTTGATGGGGACACTATTGGTATGTTGACCTATCTTTTTAATGAAGTATTAGATGGCCGGAATGAATACCGCTGCGCAGGTGTGCATCAAGCGTTAGGTCGTCCCGCAAATAGCTTCAAGCAATTTATTGCGGGTAATCTTGAGTGCTTTATGCCAGCGGATGTGTCCGCTTAAGCCTAACCGCTTCTGTTTTAGTTGGTCAAACTGATTGCAGGGGCTTTTATGGGTCATCCAAGAGAAATTGAGGATTTATTAGTACGCATTTTAGCCCTTAACTACGAAGAAGCGCCATAGTGACGAAAGTCACTATCTCCTTGGAATACGCTAATGCTTCTATATCAAGAACTACTTTAATCAGTGAAATTAAGCTCTGCTTAGCGGACTTTTATTTTATCTAAGCATGAAAAACGACTCGAATACATAGCTAGTCTCGGTTTCCTGCACTCAATAAACAATAGATTGTAAGTAACCAATTGAATTTAATAATAATGTTGAAAGCGAGAATTCACCCCATGGATCTTTTCTTGAGAGTTGTTGAAGCGAAAGAATACGCCTTACATTGACATTTCGTCTGGTTTGGCATGAAATTGACTTATGTAAGCATATCTAGCAACTGTCAATTTGGTCATATCTAGACGTGTAGATAAAAAGATCGTTAACTTTCAATCGCACAAGACTTGTCTTTTTAACTGTACAACTTAGTACTTATTAGATAGACTTGTCTTATAACCTGTACATGAGAAAATATTATGAGAGTTGTATCTTTTACAGAAGCCAGAAACGGATTGAAGACGGTTTTAGATAATGTGGTCAATGATGCAGATACCACAGTAATTACTAGACGGGACGCTGAAGATGCCGTGGTAATGTCCCTCGACTATTACAACAGTTTGATGGAAACAGTCTATTTACTTAAGTCGCCTGCTAATGCTGCTCATTTAGCAAAGTCTATTTCCCAATACAAAAAGGGTGAATATACTCAGAGGGATTTGGTGGATGAATAAAAGATTATTGTCATGGACTGATGAATCTTGGAAAGACTATTTGTACTGGCAAACTCAGGACAAGAAGACGCTTAAACGCATCAATAAACTTTTAATGGATGTAAAACGCTCACCTTTTGAAGGAATTGGAAAGCCTGAACCGCTTAAAGAAAATCTAAGCGGTTTCTGGTCGCGAAGAATTGATGACACCAATCGTTTAGTTTATGCCGTAGAGAGCGATTCAATAGTCGTAATCTCTTGCCGTTATCATTATTGATAGATGGGAAAAAAGTTAACAAAACGATGAAAACGAATTTTTACAAAGAGCGCGTAAAAACCGCTTATCGAAAGTGTTATGTGACTGGTTGTTGACCATATGGAAACGGAATTTTTGGAAATTGAATCTTATACTATCGCAAGTGACGTAGGCGACAGAGACGGCATAGGAGTAGAGTATTATTGCCATGGAATAATGATCATGGAAATCTTCAGAGACGATACGAAAAGAACCAGAGAAGTAACTTTGTACAAAAAAGAGTTACCACTTGCACTGATTGAAAGAGCGATCAAAATATTCAAACAAGAAATACCTGAAGAGTTCGAAGACTAAATTGGCAAAGTCACATAACACATATGAGCCTCAGGCCTGTCAATGAAAAAAGAAAATCCTTTGCTCACTTTTTCAAGATAAAGCCAATTTTATGAGCAAGGGCGGATACGGCCTTGCATTTGACTAATCTGGCGTAGGATGCAAGTTGATGATCGTGGGGGAATAGCTTAATTTCCCCAAAGTCGAATAAGATGGTAAGGGCTAGGACTTTCTCGCTACCTAGAAATGTGTTCAGAATAGTATAGACATTATTTCATAATTTCTGGCGCTAACTGTTCTTGCGTATACGTTCCTTTTTCAGGAAATTACAACCCTGTCAAACGCTCATGTTCTTCTCGTCTACTCATGGTATAAAACCTCGCATTCGAAAATTCGATGGCTATATTGTGGTTAGTGTTGCCTCTAATTTATAAAAAATCGAAGACCTGATTTACCTTTCAAATCTGGACTATTTCTGTGATAACCCCTCATTCATCTCCATGCGTAAATTTTAGTTATAGGAAATCCATCAATATTGGCTTACCCTGTATCTAACTCTGAGGGGGCTGGTAAATTAATGGCGATTCAGTTAGATTAGCTTGGCAACAACGTCTGTAATTTAACAAGTCATAGGCTATGTCTATCTATTTTAAAATACTTGTCGCTTTTCTCTTCTTATTACCTCACATTGCGATGGCGAATCAACCTATTAACGAGCTTGAGCACAGTAGGGATAAGTTCAAACATTTTGAGATAACGTCTTTTCCCCTCGGGGGCGAGCAAACACGTTTTGTATGGTTAAATATGCCTGCCTTTTTTAATCACACTGCTATAACGGCGGCTGAAGCTTTACCATTGGAGAACGAGAACAGCCTAGATTTTGCTCAGACGCAAATTATAGTTGATGAAAAACCGCGAACATTAGACGCTTATATAAAATCAGATGATCGTATTGATAGCGTAGTTGTGGTGTATAGAGGCAATATAATTTTTGAACACTACAACTCACATACAGCCTTGGACCGACATGCGGCATGGTCGGTTTCAAAAGTAATGGTATCAGCTGCCTTAGCTGAATTAGTAAAGCAAGAAAAAATTGACTTAACAGCGCCTGTAAAAACCTATTTACCTTCTTTTTCTCATTCTGATTGGGGGCAGGTGTCGGTTCAGAGCGTAGCTGACATGCAGTCAAAAATGGGCTGCAACGATAGTCATGAGTACGATGATCCTCAAAACTGTGTCTATCGTGTTGATGAAATTTTTAACATAGTACCGCAAAAAACGCTGTCATTAAGTAGTGCCCAAGACTACCTAATGGCGGTAAAAACAAACCCTTCTGCTACTTCATTTTCAGAATATAACTCGGCAAATACACTTATTTTGGGATTTATAATTGAAGCTGTAACAACCAAACCTTTGTACCAAGCTCTGGCAGAGCTTGTATGGCAACCGATGGGAGCTGAATCTGATGGTTTGATGTTAATAAATAGTTTTGGTGAGTCGTATGCTGGTGGTGGTATTAGTGCTAGGCTAAACGATATCGCTAGATTTGGTTTGCTGATGATTTCGAACGCAAATTCATCGATAAAATTTCACAAAGAAGTTTACGGTCTCAATTATGAGCGTAGGTCAGAAACTTTTTCAGCAGCCCGAAAAAAAAGCTTAAACCAATTGTTTAATGGCGACCCGCCACAACAAAGTAAAATGCAATGGGATCTAATTTGGTCTAACGGTGATATGTTCAAAGATGGTTTTTCTGGGCAAGGGTTATATGTTTCATCCGAAAATAATTTTGTCATGGCTTGGTTTGGAACTGCTGATAAAAATTTCGAAACTCACAATTTACTGCCCATTGCACGGCAGTTATCAAACAAGTTAGCCGAAGTTCAATAAAGATTATTTCAGTGCTTGTTGGCGAAATTGTTTATCCAATTAGTGGCTGAAGAAAATGTTGCTTCCATGTTGTTGTGACCTTGATTTGAATAGAGGATATATTCGTATTTGTGGCCACTCTCAATTAATTTGTTGAGCTTGCTAATAGACAAATCAACAGGAATACTTCCATCTTTCCCTCCAAATATCCAAAGACCAGCAATATCCAGTGTTGCCAAATTTTCACTTGAGTCCGTATCCTTACCGAGAAAATCTGGCCAAATATACCTTTGATGTCTGGCGCTAAGCGCTTCTTTAAAACTCGGAACATTTTCTTGATCCCAATCTGAGGTATATTTGCTAAAAATGTCTTCTTCACTCACTTTGCAAACCGGCCCACTCCATAACACCAAAAAATCCACCTCCGCGCTTTTTTCAGCAGCTAAGGGAACAATCCAACCGGCTTGACTAATACCAGTTAAACCAAGAGGAAGCGTTTTTGTTCTTGGATGATCGCGCAGAACATTTAGTGCCGCAATTGCATCATCAGCTAGCAATTGAAGGTTTTTTTCACCCACACTTTGCTGACTTTCATAGTTACCGCCCGAACGACCTGCACCTCGCTTATCGTAAACCAGAGCAGCAACACCATCTGAAGCAAAGCGCGTCGCCCAATGCATATTTCGTTTCTGTTTTCCTGAACCATGAACAAAAACAACCGCAGATCGGATTTCTCCATTCTTTGGAAAAACAATGGTGCCAGAAAGTTTTTCCTTATGACTAATAAAGGTTATTTCTTCGCTGTCGAATTCATCGCCGAAAACGCAAGTGGTAATGAATAGAAAAATAATGGAGATAGAAATTTTCATTCTTAGATTCTCGTTAAGTTTGTTCACAGTACGAACGCAAAAATCAAACCAGTCCTTTAAGTTCATGAAAAGTAAGGTGAATAGAAAAGCAATATTTTGTGAGAGCTAATATTTTCACCAAATAATGGCGAGTTTTTTTAAATTTTGCGAGATTTAAAAATGCTTGATTATTCCAGAGTAGATAGCAGTCGAATTTCATGATCATCTATCGTATATTGGTCGTGGATATAAGTTATGTAACATTGGATAGGCGAATGGAGTTTGATCATACTCAGCGAACAGCCACTACAATTGACGATGGTTCTCTTAGTAAGCTGCTGAACAATCTGCAAATGAAAAGCGCATTCTATACTGCTTCTGAGCTACGAAAGCCGTGGTCAACGCAGATGCCACCAATGCTGCAATGTATGATGTTCCATTTTGTTGTAGAAGGAGATGCGACCTTTTCTTGCGGTGACGAGAGTCTTGAATTATCGCAAGGTGATTTCATCCTTTTTCCAAAAGGCGAAGGGCATATAGTATCCGACGGAGAATGCAAGACGGCAACGCCCTTGGCCGAACTGCCTATTGAGTGCATTACTGAGCGTTATGAAAAATTAACCTTTGGAGGCAATGGGGAGCTTACTCGTTTAGTTTGTGGTGCCATGGTATTTGATCATCCGTTAGCAAAAAAAATTGTCGAAATACTGCCTTCTTTCATTTTGATAAAAAAGTCTAACGTAGAAACTGCGAGTTTAATTGAAAGCATTAGCCAGTTACTAAAATCAGAATCACAACAAATTTCTTTAGGTGCAGAAGCCGTCATTTCCCGATTGGCCGAAATCTTGGTAATAGCAGCATTACGCGAATTTTTAGGTCAACTGAATGAAACATCACTTGCTTGGTTGGGAGCTTTGGAAGATGACCGTATAGGAAAAGCCATGAAGTTGATTCATGACTCACCGGACAAACACTGGAGCTTAGAGGGATTAGCCAAAGAAGTCGGAATGTCTCGAACGAGCTTTTCTCAGCAATTTAAACGTTTGGTGGGAGATACGCCGATGGAATATTTAACTGAGTGGCGCATGTCGCTTGCGTTTTCCAAGTTAACACTTAGCAAAGACACAGTATTGTCTATCGCGTTGGATATTGGTTACCAATCCGAATCGGCATTTTCGCGGGTATTCAAAAAGGTCATAGGTAAGAGCCCCCGCGAGGTTAGACGAAGTGCTGAACCTTTAAGCTAATACCTTTTATTCATACGCGGGATCACAAGCTTTCAGCGTGTACTTGTACCCTAATTCACTGTCAGGATCTTCACTGATCAGCAACACTGAATTTTCATCAATAATTACGCTGCGCTGATTTTCTTCTTTCGTGCATATGCTTTTTTCGTATGCTTCAAAGGTGAAAATAAAATCTGCGATTAATTTTTTAATCGACAGGTTGACCTGTTTAAATTGATTAAAATATTCAATGTCTTCTTCTGATAAATCACTGACTTTGCGTGTATTTACCACATTATCATTCTGTTCACTCAGGTTTATTTCTAACGTGCTTAACTCAGGATCATCTACCACATAAGGGGCAATAAGTACTGTCATACCTGCAATCATTGGTGGGATCAATAAAATTCTAAGTAGCATGGTTCTGCCAGCGTACTCCTTATCTTCCCAATGGATATTAATGTTGACCCCAAAGGGTTTTAGTAGCAGGCGAATAATGATCCAGATATTTAGAATGATTAGCGTCAATATCAATATCATCAGCGAAGAAACACCAATCCAGAAGGGCGCAATAACTAATGTGCTAAACCCCAAAGTAAATACAAAAGGGAAGGGTTCAATGCCGGTGATTTCATTTATTTTGAGCGCTGCGAAGGCAAGTGATACATTCGCCATGGAAGCATAGAGCACAATAATGGCGATTTTGCCGCCTTTGGTTTCCCAAAATTTGTGAAATAACAAATAGGTTTCGCGACCAAACCCAATGACCGAGAAGAATAGCGCTAGATAAGATAAGAACTCAGGTTCGCTAGTTAAGATTATTGTCAATAACCAAAGCGCTGCCGCTATCAGATAAGCTCTCTGGGAAAAATTAAGTTTGAAAAAAAAACGTTTAAACCTAACCAACCTAGTTGCAAAAAAAGCAATTAGCCTATTGAACCAAGGCAGTTTATTGGGCAAAGAAGTAAGATAGTTTTTCATCCAAGATACCTAGCATAAGCATAAAAAAAGTCCATTTCGAAGCGCTAATCATTTACTATTTACCAGTATACTCAGATTTTAATATTCAAGTATAGAGCGCGAGAATATTAAGTTGTAACAATTTTATAATAATAACAGTCAATTACGACAGAAAGTTAGGACACTTTAATGAAAACAATCGGTATGTTAGGCGGTATGAGTTGGGAATCTACCATCAGTTATTACAAAATTATCAATGAAGTAGTGAGATCAGAATTAGGTGGATTGAATTCCGCCAAAATACTCCTTAACAGTTTAAATTTTGATGAAATAGCAAAATTGCAACAACAGGGTGATTGGCCAGAAATGACTAAGATCTTATGTGATTCAGCTAGATCGTTAGAAGTAGCAGGGGCAGACTTTATTGTTATTTGTACCAATACTATGCACAAGATAGCACCAGAAATCAGGGAAAGTATTTCTATTCCTTTGTTGCATATAGCGGATACGACCGCGATTCGATTGCAGACTGATGGTATTAAAAAGGTTGGTTTGCTTGGCACTCGCTTTACTATGCAACAAGATTTTTACAAACAACATCTAACTAAAGGGTTTGGAATAGAAGTTATCGTTCCAAATGATGAACAACAAACCAAGGTTCACAACATAATTTACAAGGAGCTTTGCCAAGGAGTTGTCAAAGAAGAATCAAGAGCATGCTATCAAGCGATTATGGCAGACTTACATAATAGAGGTGCACAAGCTATCATTTTAGGTTGCACTGAAATTGCCATGCTAATTGAACAAATTCACGTAACTGTTCCCATCTACGACACCACCAGAATTCACGCCACTGAGGCTGCACGGTTAGCCATTGCTAGTAGTATCGCCTATTAAAATAGTAGTCATCATGAGAGACAGCCAATATAAGTCGACAAGGTACAAGGTTAACACTTGCCTAATACCATAGGGCTATATTGGCATTCACTCATTTTATTTATAATTTGATTCTATATCGAATCAATTGATGCAAAAAATATATCAACTGAGAAAGCCAAGTTATGAGTAACAATGTTGTAACATCGTATTTTTGGCTGTTTACAGCTATTTAACAAAGTTGGCCTAACAGTTGCAGAGGGGCTATCACCAAAGGAATATAAAAATAAAATCAAATGTCAGTAGCTTATTTTAAAACTGCGAGAAAACTTATCACGGGATCTGGCTCAGTAAAAAAACTTGCAGAAGAAATGCAACAATTAAATATACAGTCACCTGCAATAATTACTGACCAAGGCGTAACCAAATCTGGAATTTTAGACAATATTACTGAACAAATTAAAAGCAATAATTTAATTATTATTGATGATATTCCCCCAGAACCTGAAGTGAATGTGATTGAAGGTTATGTCAGTCACTTAAGAGACCATAAGGTTGATGGCATTATTGCCGTTGGTGGTGGCAGTGCTATCGATAGTGCAAAGGTTCTTGCTGTATCAATTGAGCACCAAGATGTAATAAGCAGCATGTTTGGTGAAAATAACGTAAAGGGTCGTTCAACGCCTTTAATTGCAATTCCAACCACTGCTGGCACTGGGTCTGAAGTTACCAATATTGCAATTTTATCTGATCCCGAAGAACAATTAAAAAAGGGAATTGTAAGTGACTTCCTTTTGCCTGACATCGCAATTGTAGCGCCTGAGATGACAGTAAGTTGTCCTAAAAAAATAACAGCGGCGAGTGGCATAGATGCATTTGTACATGCGTTAGAAGCATTTTTGTCTGTAAATGCTAGTTTGCTGACCGATGCACTAGCGAAACAGGCCCTACCATTAATTTTTAATGCATTACCTAAAGCGTTTGCGAGGGGAGACGATTTGCAAGCCCGTGAACATATGGCAACTGGCAGTTTGCTCGCAGGCTTAGCATTCGGAAATGCAGGGGTAGGTGCTGTTCATGCGTTAGCATACCCTTTGGGTGGTCGCTACCATCTTTCTCATGGCATGAGCAATGCGGTGATGTTGCCTCATGTAATGAAATGGAATGCGATAGCTTGTCAGTCACGCTTTATTGAAGTGGCTCAAGTATTAGGGCTCCCCACACAGGGTTTGAGCAAAGACGCTATCGTAGATAACGTACTAAACGCTATTGAATCACTTTGCCGTCAAGTTGAAATACCTTCCAATCTTAGACATTTTAATATTGCGCAAAGTGACATTCCCGTTTTAGCGCAAGAAGCTAGTAAGGTAACGCGTTTATTAAGAAATAATCCTCGAGATCTTGACCCTGTTGACATAGAGTCAATTTATCGCCAAGCCTATTAATTGAGCAATTAGTTATGTCCTCAAGCAACCCTACACCGGAATCAAACGAAACAGCCCACTGGCCCCTAGGACCATTCAAAGTCCGACTCCCATTTGTACATTATAAAATGGAATGGCCAGATTATTTTCAGGGTTTACTTATGTGCGCCGTGGATCTTGCGGCTATTCCATTGATGACCGAGTTGCTCGGTATGCCATTTGAGGCAGCCATTGCCATCGTTATGCTAAATGGATTGCTGTATCTAGCGCATCATTTATTAGGTGACCCAGTAGTGCCAGGCTGGATAACGCCTGCAATTCCAATATTAATGGCCTATGTAGAAACCTTTGATCCTGGTGCTGATAGGGTGCATGCGTTAATTGCGTTTCAAATAATGTTTGGCTTGCTGGTGATCTTTTTAGGCATCACAGGCTTGGCAACCAAGGTGGTGTATAAAATACCAAGTGCCATTAAATCCGGCATTATTATTGGCGCGGGTATAGCGGCGATAGCAGTTGTCTTTAAAGCCGGTGGTCGCTTTGATCAATACCCATTTACTATCAGTATTGCCGTGGGTGTCGCATTTTATCTGATATTTTCTCCCCATTTTGCCAAATTACGCCATCACAATAGTATTTGGGCTTTGGTGGGTAAACTCGGTGTGTTTCCCATCATCGTACTTGCTGTGATCATTGCTCCTTTGTTCGGTGAAGCGCCTTGGCCAGATGTTGAATGGGGATTTACTCAGCCTGATTTTATGCTCATGTGGACAGAATACACAGTGTTTGGTATCGGGTTTCCTCCATTGTTAATGTTTTTAACTGCAATTCCCACAGTATTAGCTGCTTACATAGTGGTGTTTGGTGACGTGTTACAGACCGAGGCGTTACTTGCAGAAGCTGATGAAATAAGAAAAGACGAAAAAATCGATTATGACCCAAATCGGTCTCACCTAATCTTCGGTGGACGCAATTTAATAATGAGTATTTTTGGACCTGATGTTGTTATGTGCGGACCTCTGTGGGCGGCAATGCATGTTGTGATAGTTGAACGTTATAAGCAAGGTAAAGAAGCTATGCGTTCAATTTTTGGTGGTTCAGGATCATTTCGATGGGGAACTAACACTGGACTATTGTTATTACCCATCGTCAGTCTTGTGCAACCAATTCTCGGAATAGCATTAGCATTGACGCTACTAATTCAAGGATTTGTAAGTGTTCGCATTGGGGTATTGGAAGCCCGTTCTCAAAGAGATCTAGGAATTGCAGGCGTTATTGCCGCAGTACTTTCAGTAAAAGGGGCGGCTTGGGCTTTTGGTGTGGGTATATTGTTAACAGTTTTGATTTACGGACGGGATTTTTTCCGCGGGGAAACTGATAAAACTTTCACTAAACATCAGGACAAGTAATGATGAATAATGTGGGTGAATTAAGCAATATTGCGAAGGTTTTAGATGCCCTTCAAGACGGCGTATTTATTACTAATGGCAAAGGTTTAGCATTAAGTATTAATAAAGCCTATGAGCGAATCACTGGGTTGCAACGACACCGAATAATAGGGAAACACGTTAGCCAACTGGTAGCTGATGGATTGATTTCTCGAAGTGTAAGTTTAGAAGTGATACGCGAACGTCGACCCGTTACGTTACAACAAACCATAATGGGAGATCGCAAAATTTTAGTCAGCGGTAATCCCATGTTCAATGAAGCCGGTGAACTGGATTATGTTGTACTCAATGTTCGAGATGTGACTGAATTACTGCAAGCAAAACATGCTCAAGAACAGCTTGAGGATATTCTAAATCGTGTTGAACATTACAACGAAGAAAATAAAATTACCGATGCCCCCGATGGTTTGGTGCATAGCCGAGCAACGAGGGCCTGTTATGGAATTGCAGAAAAAGCAGCTAAAACAGATGTAAAAGTGTTAATTCAGGGAGAAACAGGTACTGGGAAAACACGGCTGGCCAAATTTATCCACAAACAAAGTTTACGTGCCAACAAGCCTTTTATTGCATTAAATTGTGCAGCAATGCCAGAAGGATTAATTGAAGCCGAGCTCTTTGGCTATGTAGCGGGCGCTTTTACTGGCGCATCTAGTAAAGGTAAAGCTGGATTATTAGAGGTTGCTAACGACGGTACCTTATTTTTAGACGAAATAGGTGATTTACCTCTTTCACTACAGGCCAAATTATTAAAAGTCATCGAAGACAATAAATACTTACCCATTGGTGGTACTAAACAAAAATCTACAAATGTTAGATTAATTACGGCTACCCACCATGATCTTCGTCAAGCCATAGATAAAGGGCATTTTCGTCAGGACCTTTATTTCAGAATTAATGTGTTACCTATTGAATTGCCAGCTTTGCGCTATCGCACAGAAGAAATACCTAGCCTGTTGCAGCATTATCTTGGTTATTTTAGCCAACAGTATGACTGCGAATATCAACTCTCTGAAGAAGCTTTAGAATGGTTAACTCACTATGATTGGCCTGGCAATATTCGAGAATTAATTAATACCGCAGAACGTTTGGTTGTAACTAGTCCAGAAAAAATAATTAAGGCGCAAGATTTACCGGAGGAAATGCGCGCGCTTCAAGCTATTGGCGATGATCAGATGGGAATAACGTTAAAGCAGCAAGTCCAAGGATTAGAACAACGCTTAATTGAAACCGCGTTACACAATCATAAAACAACCAGGGCGGCTGCAGCGGCTCTCGGTATTACCCAATCAACTTTAGTTAAAAAAAGACAAGCTTATCAAGCTAACTTCAAGGCCTCTTAATGAAATTAACCGAACTACCAATCTTTAAACAATCATGTCTCTTAAATGGGCAATGGTACCAAACTGACGCTACGTCTAATGTGGAAAATCCTGCCACTGGACAAGTGATAGGAAGAGTGCCAGTTATTACTGGAGAGCAGGTCAATAAAGCGATTGATGATGCAGAGTCAGCATTTAAGCTTTGGCGTAAAAAAACGCCTCAACACCGCAGTGAATTATTACAAGCTTGGTTTAATGAAATTCAAGACCATGAAGACGAATTAGCATTTATTATGACCTGTGAACAAGGTAAACCGTTGCATGAAGCAAAAGCTGAAATTGCTTATGCAGCAAGTTATGTGCGCTGGTTTGCACAAGAAGCAGTGCGTATTGAAGGGGAATCATTAGGCGGTTTAAACAATGATCAAAAAATTATTGTATCTAGAGATCCTGTGGGTGTTTGTGCAGCAATTACTCCATGGAATTTTCCTGCAGCCATGATCACTAGAAAAGTAGCTCCTGCACTGGCTGCTGGTTGTACTATGTTGGTTAAGCCAGCGCAGCAAACCCCATTTACTGCATTAGCACTGGCGGCGTTAGCCTGCAAAGCTGGGTTGCCTGATGGCGTGCTACAAGTGGTGACAGGTAAGGCCGCAGAAATCGGCGAAGCCTTCACAAGTAATAGCAAAGTACGCAAGTTAAGCTTTACTGGTTCCACAAAAATTGGTTCATTGCTGATGCAGCAATGTGCAAAAGACGTAAAGAAAATATCACTCGAATTGGGCGGAAACGCGCCATTATTAATTTTCGAAGACACAAACGTTGACTTTGTAGCTGATGAATTAATTAAAGCTAAATTCAGAAATGCGGGGCAAACCTGCATTTCACCCAATAGAGTTTATGTACAGAGTAGTATCTACCAAGCATTTTGCGATGCATTGGTGGCAAAAGTAGCAAAACTTAAGCTAGGTGACGGACTTTCTAACGATACGGATATTGGTCCTTTGATTGATCAAAGTGCTGTCAATAAGGTGAAAGAGCATATTGATGATGCTTTAGCAAAAGGCGCTAAATTACTCTGTGGTGGCATAGATGAAACTCAAGAAAAGCTATGGGTTGCACCAACTGTTCTGTCAGATGTGCCTAGCTATGCTAAATGTTGTGTAGAAGAAACATTCGGCCCATTGGTTCCGCTAATTTCCTTTGATAATGAACAGCAAGCGCTTGCATATGCAAACGACACCGAATTTGGTTTAGCGGCTTATCTATTTTCAGACAACATCCACCAAGTCCAGCGTATTGTCGATGGCATTGAAAGTGGCATGGTTGGAATCAATACCGGTGTTATTTCCGCCGCAAATGCGCCTTTTGGAGGCGTTAAAGCGAGTGGTATTGGACGCGAAGGTGCGCACATTGGCATCGAAGAATATTTAGAAATGAAATATCAATGCTATGGCCAAAAAGGGCTATAGCGTCAACAAAGGATGTTCCTTATCTCGTTGCTATATTTAAGGAATGAATTAAATAGGAGAATAATTATGTTCAACATCCGAATTACACACAAAGCAATAAAAACAGCAGTAACTTTGGCTACCATGAGTTTTTGTTTAGCTGGTACTTCTATAGCAGCTGACGACAGCCCTATGACAACCATTCAGCAGGATAAACCTAAGAATTGGGGAAAATGGGGAAATGATGATGAAATTGGTGCTTTGAACTACTTAGACAAAGCACAGTTAATGCGCGGTTTGTCAGCAGTAAAACAAGGGCAAAAATTCATGTTACAACTACCTATGATTCATGGTGTAGGTCCTGTTTTTCCGGGACGAGTACCAGTAATGCACTTTATGTCACAAGATGAAGGTATTTATTCATCTAAGAAATCTGAACCCTTGGCCGGCGGTATGAAGTACTCTGATGATGCTGTGTTTATGTACCTCCAAGGGACCACTCACGTAGATGCCTTAGGTCACGCTTGGTATGGCGATGAAGTCTATAATGGAAAATCTTCGCAATCTTCAATTCATGGTCATGATTTTGTGGATATCTCAAAATTAGGTGAAGAAGGGATAACAGGCCGCGGCGTATTACTCGATATTGGTCGTTTACGTGGTGACACCAACCATAGACTAGCACCAAACGACTGTGTCACTTTGGACGATTTAAAAGCGGCTGCGAAAGAGCAAAAAGTCAGTGTTGAAAAACGTGATATTTTGGTCATTAGAACCGGTTCGATGGGAAGATTTTATGATGAAAACGACGCAAAAAATTGGTCGGCGTTAACAGAGCCTGGATTATGCTACAGCAAAGCATTAATTGATTGGATCGATCAAATGGAAATTCCAGTTATCGCAGCTGATAACTTAGCAGTTGAAAAATCCTTCCAAAAAATTGATGGCCAAGATTATGTTATTCCACTGCATGGCGCACTAATTCGTGATTTGGGCATAGTGTTAACCGAGCTTTATTGGTTAGATGATTTAGCCGATGCAAGTGCAAAAGACGGCCAATACACATTCTTCTTCTCCGCTACTCCATTGAAGATGGAAGGTGGAACTGGATCGCCTGTCAACCCTATGGTTATTCGATAACCCCAAACTAAAACTTCCCGTTAACAACATTGTTTAGAGCCATCAAGCATGGCTCGACGGGATAGTTGTGTCCAAATTTTGATTAGAAGGAATTTTTACATGCAAGTTTTTAACAAAAAAACAGCCCTTTCAGCGGGCTTACTGTTCAGCACTACTTTTTCAGCCAGCGCAGTGACACTAAGCAATAAAGGATGGGATTTTTCATTCAATGGTTTTCTCAACACTCATGCAGTCTATGTTGATTGCGATAGTGGCAGTGCAGTAGTTGCTGGTAACGCTTTGTTGTGTCTGGGCGAGAATGCCACTTCAGTTTCCAATGGTTACAGTCCTGCAAGTTTTAGTTTTTCAGCTAAAACTGAAAAACAGGGATGGACGTTAAAAGCGACCTTAGCAATAGAACCTGGAAATACCGACAACACAGCATTTAATGGCAGTGGTGATAACAAAGCTTACAGAGCTTTTTTTGATGTGTCTCACGCTGATTATGGTAGTTTAAAAGCCGGTCGCGATTATGGCGTGTTTGGCATTGACATTGTGTTAGAAGATATGTCACTCGGTGGTGTCGGAGCCTCAGCAAGTGTAAGAACTCCATTGAATACCAGCCTTGGTGGTGCAGGTTATGGCTATATATTTACTGACCGTCTGTCACAAATTACTTACTCATATTCCACTGCCTCGGGCGTTGATATGGCAATAGGTATTTACCAGCCTTTAGATCTCATTTCATTCGGTGGTAATGGTTACACTGGAGATACTGGTTCAAGTCGTTTTGGTGTGCACGGAAAACTGAGATTTAATTTTGATTCAGGTTATGTATCAACAACCTTCATTAATCAAGATGTACAAACCTCATTTAATGACTATTCAGCGTCTGCTATTGATGTAACTGGTGCGATAGATATAGGCAAAACTCATTTAGTCGCTTCAGCATATTCTTCTAAAGGCATGGGATATTATGGTTTGTTGATTGATGCTGCAGATACTCAAGTGAATCCAAGAGATAGCGATGGTTGGTTTTTGCAAGCAACGCACATATTAGGAAATACAAAGGTCGGCGTAAACTATGGTCAATCTAATGTCGACTTAACTGAATTGGATACTAGTGTACAAGTAGCGGAACAAACTAAAGCTACCTTTGGCGTTTATCATCCAGTAATGGATATATTCACATTGGCGTTTGAAGCTTCCGCTATAAAAGCTGAAAATCATGCTGGAGATGATTTGTCTAATTCGGCGATAAGTATAGGTGTTATGACAAGTTTTTAAGGACTTACCTGCCTAAATTACTTTCGAATTTTGAGCTAATATATGACAAACACCGTAACTATTTTAAAAGAAAAAATGGATAGGTGTTTTTAAATGGTGATATACCGAAAGTGTTTAGTGATGATAGCTTCAGTAGTGATGCTAGTATCAATGTTGAGTTTATCTAACGTTGTACTTGCGCAGACTTACTCCATTGAAAATGTTAAAGATAATGTTTTTCGTTTTACTGCTGGCAACTATCATTCGGTTTTTATAACCACTGAAGAAGGCACTATAGTAACCGATCCCATAAGCGAAGACGCAGCTAAGCATCTTCGCGCTTATTTACGCGAACAAAATCTACTTCCCATAACATACATGTTTTATAGTCATAATCATGTTGACCATGTAACAGGTGGCGAAATTTTATCGCAAGATTCGACGCAGGTTATTGCTCACAAATTAGCCGCTCAGAATATCGCATTTACCAAGGCTCCCACTCGGCTCGTAGATATTACATTTACTCGAAACCTTACAGTAAACTCTGGTACCACAAGTGTCGATCTTACTTATCATGGACCAAATAATGGCTTGGGTTCCGTTAGTTACTTAATCCAGCCTGCGAATGTTCTTTATGTAGTAGATTGGATCGTCGTGGGTCGAATGCCATACAAAGATCTTATAGGCTATGACATAACGGGGATGATTAATTCAACCAAAGAAGTGTTAGCTACTAAAGACTTTGATCTGTTTATTGGTGGGCATGCAAGTATGGGTACGAGGCAAGATATTGAGCATTACCTAGATTATTTAGAAACGTTGTATTCTGCGGTAAAGGAGGGGATGCTAGCAGGTAAAACATTACCGGAACTTCAAAATAGCATAAAGCTTGATAAGTTTAGTAATCTTAAAATGTATGATGAATGGTTAACATATAATATCGAAGGAGTTTATAAATCGTTAATTAATGATTCATATTTTAATTTTCGGCAAGATTTGGATACTGAATTTTAATCACCCGTAAAGATCAAATTCGCTTATTACCAGAACTAACATTGTAAGCAAGTTCTCTATCGTTAATTCAATTTAATTAATATAGAATCATTCTTATATTTCAGCATCTAACGATATTTTTGAGTATTTCTTATTAACCTGCTTTAAACAGATACAGGGATGACAAATGGCATACGATTTTGGTTCGCAAACCCTTGGAATAAAAAATCCATTTAAAACAGAAGGTAAACTTCGCACTGTAACTGGTGTTTTACTGCTATTAGCTGGAATAGTGCCACTGTTAAACGTTGCAACGACCTTACCTTCAGATCCTGCTTATGCCTATGCATATGCCATCGCTGGATTTATTTTGGTTGCTGCTGGGATTACCCATATTGGAATAGGTCTATTTCAATTATTTCGCTATTTTGTCGGGCGTTCAGTGCCGACATCTTTAGCATTTAATAAAGCGCGCTCTGAACGAGACAATGCAGAACATGAAAGACGCTTTTTGTTTTATGATGATGAACAATTACATTCAATGCTCATGGGACGAAAGAACCTGACGTTTCTTGAGCCTATGGGTTGGGTAGCCAGGTTGCTTCATTCTGTTTTACCAAACTTAACTTTTTTACCTCATCCTATTCGAAATCTTGCCCAAGAAATCGGCAATTTGGTGGCTAACTTAATTACGGCCCTTTTGTGTTTGGCTATAGTGTTTTTTGTGGTAACGACGGGCTTGGCTGGTGAAGTTGCGAAAGAAGTAGCGATTCCCATACTCTCGATTCTGTTGCTCGTTTATCTATTGGTGGGATGGCAACGCACTGCAAAACATATTAATAACCCTGGCAAAAAAGGCGTAACCAAAACCAAAAATGCCTCTATTGCTACTTTGATATCTTTATCTATTCTAGTACCTGTAATAGTCGGTTATGTTGTGCAAAAGATTTTTGGCATCAGTGTTCAACAAGTACAGGATTTCAGTGAATCAGTCCCGCTATTCAGTGCTTGGCCAAATATTTTATTGTTGCTAGTAGCGATTGCGTTAGTGCTAGCGGGTATTTTGCCAAATTTATTTACCAGATTAAGTAAGGTCACGCCAAAGACCGATGTCAGCGAATATAGAGATAATTTTCAGGAAAATGTACATCCTAATGAAATCTTCATTAATATCGAAAACATCGTTTTGGCGAACCGCCGATATAAAGAGATTCCTAACCGGGTATACCGAGAGTTCGATCCAAGATTGAATGAACAGGCGGAAGGCAAAGGCAGTTTTAACGGCGAGCTGTTAATTGAAACCCAGCCAGAATTAGCGGATGAAAGCCAAATTGGTTACAAAAATATCTTTCGTGTTATTTGCTCGGCATTGGCTCAATTGGTTGTGCTAATTGCCTTTAGCTTACTGTACATGTTGATTATGGACATTGCGGATATCGTAAAAGCTGCATTGAACTCTGAGGATGGCGCAAGTGTGGCAAATGCCAGTTTGGTTGCCTTGCATAACAGTGCCCTGTTCTCATTATTTGCTTGGTTAACCTTTAAAGCCGCGGGCAGTATTTTAAACAATGGCGCACATTTATTTTGGGGTGAAATTCATTTTAACTCATTATTAATGTATCTGAAAAGTGAAGGTACATATACGGAATCAAAAGTATCTACAGGTATGTCTATTCATGATTCTACGCGTTCTGAGAATGTAGTGGTTAGAAGCTCCATTACGCCTTGGATCATAACATCTCGAATTGATTCTTCGATTTTTGCGACTAGTGGAACGGCCAATTTGGAATCCCCTCGTTTGATAATGGGCATGTCGAAAAATGACGAAGAAATGTCGCAGATCGTAAAGGAAATTAAGGGTTTCTTACGTGATAGAGAATCCATTGCATCGATTACCAGTGAATCAGACTTAAAAAACGCATCCAATATTCACCAAGTAAATCAACAAACCAGAGCCTTTGTTGAAAATGATCAAAAGCGTCTGAGCAAGGAAGACGAAGAAGCGGCTGGATTTTTGCGAAATAACGAAGCGTCAGATGAGAAAAAGTCAGAATAATAAGATGCTGTTATCTAATCGTTTACTTTCAAAAATTCGCTAGTTAACCGCCCGTATGCGCGCTTTAAAAGCAAACGCTAATCTGTTTTTTAAATATCATAAGAAACTGATGCGCGTAAGCGGGTGGCAATGGGCTATTTGGGCTGTGACTGGCTGTTTTATGGTGCTGATTAATATTCACCAGATACGAGGTGATAATTTTGTCAAACCAACGCCATCCGTCAGGGTTTCAGATTTCAGCTTTCCTTTATCCGAGGTGATAAACAACTCTCGCCCGTTTCTACGAATAGACCTCGAATACCGATTGCAGCGTCCGGTTTATAAATTTGTGTTAAGTAATATCCCATATTCAATTCGGCTTGTTGATGCAAAGACCGGGCAAGAAATGCCTGTGCTTACTGAGTCCCAAGTGATGGAGATTGCAGTTGAACGCAATACCATGGGTTTTATTGAAGAAGACATAAAGCATATTGCGCTTTCTGACGAATTGCCCGATGAAGTATCGTCAAGATATAAAGAGGCCTTTATTGTTGAATTTAAAGGCTGGCAGTCTCATACCT
Organism: uncultured Glaciecola sp.; assembly: GCA_947496235.1. Lineage (GTDB taxonomy): Bacteria > Pseudomonadota > Gammaproteobacteria > Enterobacterales > Alteromonadaceae > Glaciecola. The sequence continues at coordinate 375,536 of CANMCE010000002.1, forward strand.
TTTATATTGAGCCGGTTTCTGGCGAAATAGTCACAAAACGCTATTGGGGCTGGCGAGTATTTGATTGGATGTGGAAGTTTCACATCATGGATTATGATGACGGAGCCAACCCGCAAAACTGGTTAATTAAACTGCTCTCTGTTTTAGCTTTGATGGCCTTTGTTTGTGGATTTTGCTTTCTATGCTTTCGTATTTTGTGTTTTAAAAAGCCCTTTGCAATACCAGCCATGGAAAGGAAAAATAGCAGAAAATTAAACGCTTATATGCATAGGTTTACGGCGCTAGTTTGTTTGGCGCCAGTAACAATTTGGCTAGTTACTGGTAGCTATTTGGTATGGTTTGAGGGCCAAAAACCAGAACCGATTCCTATTCAACCGCCAGAGTTTTTGGTTTCATCAGAACAGGTGGTATTCTCGAATTTCCAATTTGGCTCAAGCATTAATCGAGCGTCTGTTGTGAGCAGATTAAATAATTGGTTTGTTGAAATTGAGGCTAATACTCCCCAAGAAGCAATGAAAAATGCCTCGCAAATTTATACATTGAATATGCAAGGGCCTGTAGAAATTAATGAACTCTTAATTACCCAAAGCTTACCTTTTAAACCTCATAGCTTTCGCGACTCGGATTCTTTTTATCCCTATGAACACAGGGTTATTTCATTTGTAGATGAACAGAATGTTCGACATTACTTGGATGCTTCCACCGCTTCGTACGTGGGAGCCTCAAATCTAAAATCTTTAGTTGATACATGGATGTTACGTCTACACTTCCTCGATTTTTCTGGGGAAGGGCACTTTAATCACCTTTGGAATAAGGTTTTTGCTTTTATTTTCATCCTTCTATCAGTTACTGGGCTGATAGGAATAATTCAACCTAAAGGCAGCAAAGGGTAATGATAGTAATATCGGACTAATGTCCAATGAGGGAGAATATTTAGAGAATTTGCTTTGAATACCAACGAACAAAAACAAAGACACTCTAATTATAAAGCATAAATAGAGAGTCAAAATTTATTAGATTACTAGGTAAAAATTAGTATGTTGTTCAGCACCAAGGACAATACTTGCCTTGGTGCTCATTATGTTACCGATTGGATTTACCTTTTACCCTGTGTACCAGACATAAGTTCAAGCACACTACTTGCGCCCGGGGAGTCACTAGGGCTTATCGCCCCACAATTACTCACTTCGGCACAACTGACGCCTCGTATGCGACTGCCAATTGATCTGCTGTCGAATTTCCCGGAGGCTCTAAGGGAATCAACTAAGCTATCAAGCATTAAATTTACTTGAAAACGCTCACCGCTTACTTTTATCACCTCTACATCTTTGACATTTCGTAGTTCGGCTACAAGTTCTGGGTTTTGCGCATTACCCGACATCTCTTCAATCACTTCCTGCATATGTGTATGAGCTTTTGGATGTTTAGCTCGAGTCAATGCTTTATATAACTGGCCTGCGCCTTCTAAATCTTTCTCTGTTGCTATCCCTGTTTGCTTTAAGCGCGCTAATAAAAACATCGCACTCATAAGCTTCTTCTCAGAGGCTAGCTCAAGTAGTTCAACCGCTTCGGTGGCGTTTTCAGGTTCGTCTGTTTGTAAAAGGGCTAGGGCTTTTTGATACATCGCAGGACCATATTCATATTTGACAGCCCGCTCTAACATTTGATCGGCTTTTTCAACGTCTTGCTCAACCACAAAGCCAGTTCGAAGCCAATCTGACATCAAGTGAGTTGCAACGGGATCTTTATAGCGAACACCTAAAGTAATAAAGTGTTTTGCCTTTTCATGGTCTAGTTCTAGCCCATCACCTGAAGCATAGGCCATGGCTACTATTGCCGCAGCTCGCCCACTTCCATTTTTGGCTAGCTTGCTAAGATTTCTTAATTGAATCTGACAGTCCTGATCGGAACAGTACTTTTCTTCATTCACTTGAGAGGCATGACTAAAACTAACGCTGCTCAATGCCAATGCCACACCCAATGCTGCTGCACTCATTAATTTGGTCAACTGCATAACTTTTTCCTTAATCCAGTAAGTGAGCTTAAAGGTTAGCAAATTGTTTGAAGATCACAATAGGGCGAAATACAATCTTACAATTTGTTACTGGTTATACATTAGAAATAAAATAGACAGAACTAACTCAAAAAAATCATTCTTCTACAATGAGAATTGGTTTAGCACCTGCTGTTCTTATTGGTCTTTTCAGGCCAAAAACTATCTTGAGCGTTGAAAGAGCCCAAATTCCATAGCGTGGTTGACCTTCATGCGAGTAATCATGTCTATCGCTTTTAATTCAGAACTGTTATAGGTGAATGTTTGTGGATACAAACTGCTGTTAGTAACGGCAGAGTCAGCCATAATTATTTTGCCTCCTGTCAGTTCTGCTACTTTTTCCGCCCGGATTTTGGCTAGTTCAGGTCCAGTTAAATGTGACCAGGATTCAATATCTTTTTGGCTAATTCCTAAATCTTTAAGCGCATTATTTTGATCACTTAAAAAACCATTATTAGAGATTGTTAATGGCGCTTTGGTCGGCTCATTCACAGGTGATACTGTCAACTTTCTATCGGCAAAGTACGCTTCAAATTGCTTACCTTGGACGTTTCTGATTTCTATTTTCTGATGAGCAATAGAGTGTTTGATAGGCGACTCAATAAAGTAAAACTGGCCTTTGTAGGTGAAGTTATGATCATTCCGTATTTTACGGTGAGCTTTGGTAATGCAGATATCATCGAGGTTGACGTGTACTGGCATCGGTCGATACTCATTATCCGTTGTCGCGGGCTTAACGTGATGAATGTCATGCGCCCATTTTCGCAGTGTCTCTCGCTTAACATGAAGGTGTTCATTGGTTTGCAGTAATTCACTAAGATGTAAAAGGTTTACGTCAAAATATTTCTCACGAATCAATGACTGCACCTGCAACCTCAAAGAGTCTGAATAAAAAGTGTTTTATATATGGTTTCGTGGGACACCTGCATTTCCCCATTATCAGGGTATTGTCGCTTCAGCCAACCTGCTATTTGCTGGAGCGACCATGCTCTTCCAAGTTTAATAGCAATCAGTCTACATAAGTCTGGGCAAACAAGTAACTTGCACTGTTTGGGTCGTAATGCTTTATCCAAAGCTCTTTGCTCTGCATTAGCGGCTCGGTAATTCTTTAGTCCGCCATTTCGTTTTATTTCACGGCTGATAGTAGATGGTGCTCTGGATAAACGCCTAGCGATTTCTCGAATTGACTGTTTTATGACTAAGCATCTAGAGATTTCCTCTTGTTCGGCAAGTGAAAGAGATTGGGAATGTCTTTTTCTTTCTGGAGGACGATAACCACCCGCTTGGTAGATAGTTGGCATAATGGAAGAATGTCCTCTGTCAAACATTCTTACAATGTCATGCAAGGAATCTCCCTGTTTATATCTATCCCATATGAGTGTTTTCTGTTCAGGTGAGTACTAAGTACGTTTTCTTTGTTTCATGGCACTGTCCTCTCGCAATAAGGATAGTGTTGCACTCACCAATTGAACTCAAGGCCATTTGCCGACGTTTTAATTTTTTACTTGAAAAGCAGGTGTGGTTGAACAGCTGACTTTCAAAGTATTATTGGCACTATGAAAAATTTCGCAAGGTCTATCACGAAGTATAAAAGAAAACTCTCGACACGTGATTAAAGTAGCTACTTTTTAATTCATTTCGATTCTACAAATACTGAAGCACCACCATATCTACAAAAGATTTGTCCGCCATGCCATATTTTCAGTTTTTACATATTTAATATTTAATTTTCAATATATTAAGTTTATTTCAGTAATCACTTGGCTGTTAAAATTATTCTTAATAAAAATCCTTATAATAAAATAAATATATTCAATAAGAACAAGCGTTTAAAGCAAATTAACAAAATAACAACAAATAATTGTTTACATCATAAGTTAATCTAATTAACATTTACTTAATCGATTAAGTTGTTCGTTATTTAATCATATCAACATTTTTTAAATGTGATAACAAATTAACAAATTGAAGATGAGGCAAAACAAATGAGGTTTAAATACAACAAAACAGCACTTTCGCTCGTAGTCACAATAGCATTAAGTAGTTCAGTCATAGCGCAAGAGAATGTGGATGAAAATGAAGAAAGACAAGACTATGAAGTTATCGTTGTGACGGCAGCGCCAGCCGGTGTCGAAGCCCAAGAGGCCTCAGTTTCTGTCAGTACATTTTCACCTAATGATATTTTGAAGCTTGCTCCGCGTTCTACAGCAGAAGTTTTCAGAGGGTTGCCAGGAATTCGCGCAGAATCATCCGGCGGAGGCGGTAATGCCAATATTACAATCCGAGGAATTCCGTTAGCGACGGGTGGTTCAAAATTTATGCAACTACATGAAGACGGATTACCTGTACTTGAATTTGGAGACATCAATTTTGGTAATGCCGATAACTTTCTGCGATATGACTGGTCTGTGCAGTCCATTCAATCAGTGCGAGGGGGATCAGCATCTACATTTGCCAGTAACTCTCCTGGTGGCGTAATCAATATGATCAGCAAAACTGGGCAGACCGGAGGGGGAGCTATCGGGACTTCTTTCGGAGTCGACTATGAAGAGTTTCGCTTAGACTTTTCATACGGTGGTGAAATAAATGATGATTTATATTTTCATATTGGAGGTTTTGCTCGCGGCGGAGAGGGCACTCGGGAGACTGGTTACAATGGTGACCAGGGTGGTCAAGTAAAATTCAATGTCACTCAGATGTTGGATAATGGTCATGTTCGTTTTTACTTCAAAAACTTGAATGATAGAGTCACTACCTATCTCCCTGCCCCTGTACTTGTAAATGAAAATGGTGACTATGGCCCTGTAGAAAATTTTGATGCAAGTAATCAAACACTTCATTCCGCATACACCACAAATATCTCAACCTACGACTCATTCGGCAACCCTAAAAATCGTGATTTAACAGATGGTATAGAATCGAAAGTAACTTCCATTGGGTTCGAATTGGATTTAGAGGTTGCACCTGAACTTATACTCCTTAATCGCTTCAGAATGTCTGATGTATCTGGAAGCTTTATATCGCCATTTACAGATACGTTTGGTGCTTATGGCCCTCAATCTGCAAGTGATATGGCATCTGCTATTTGTTCTTCTGCATTAGATGGTGAAGGTAATCCCTTTAACTGTACTTCAACCACTGTAAGCCTGGCAAATGGACCAGGAGCTGGCGAAGAATATAATGGCCTAGCATTTTTAAATTTACTATTTGACACCTCATTGAATGATTTGGGTAATGTTATCAATGATCTTAACTTAACTAAGCAATACGATAATGGTCTCTCTATAACCGGCGGCTATTATTACTCCAAGCAGGATATTGCCGCGAGTTGGAATAGCTGGAGTACATTCATTCAGACTATTGACGGAAGTAACTCACAATATTTACATATTGAGGATGCTGATGGACAGGCACTCGTAAACAATGGGCTGTGGGCGCCAAGCTTCTTATCCTGGGAATGGGATCTGAACTACACCACTACTGCTCCATATATAAATATAGGGTTTGAATTAAACGACAATTGGTTATTTGACGTGAGTGCACGTCGCGACTCTGTCAAAGGGAATGGCGAATTAATTAATTCTTGTTGTGGTGGTAATACGGATTTCGATCTCAATGGTGACGGTATTATCTCGGGTAATACTGAAGATGCTTCTGCATCTAATGGATTTGGTTTTGGTGGCGGAGTCATCAACCTCAACCGCGCTGGTGCAGCTAGCCAAATCATTAATTACGAAGCGAGTAACACTTCTTTTTCTCTTGGCGGATCATATCTTTACAGTGATGAAATGACAGTTTTTGCCCGCTATAGTGAGGGCGGAAGAGCACTTGCAGATCGGCTTCTACAGATTGCCGGCACGCTAAACAACGACGGAAGTTTAACGCGCACAACATCGGGTTTTGATGAAACAGAACAAATGGAGATTGGTATAAAATATGGTACTCGCGACTTATTGTTGAATGGTACTTTTTTCAGCACTGTAACTCAGGATACTCAAGCTGAGGTGACTAGCGGATTAACATTTATTCGTGAATACGAAGCAAAAGGCATTGAAATAGAAGGGAGATATAATTTTGGCAATGGATTTATGATCTCGGGAAATGGAACTTGGACAGATGCAGAAATCAGCAAAGACCGGTTTAATCCTGCATTAGTGGGTAAAACACCGCGTCGTCAAGCTGATTTTATCTACACCATTACGCCACAATACGATGCTGAAAAATTTTCAATTGGAGCTACATTACAGGGGTCAACTGAATACTTTGTACAAGATTCAAATGAACTCAAGCAAGATGCGTATATGCTAGTAAACTTATTTGCCACATATTATATATCTGACGCATTCTCAATATCTCTGAACATCAACAATGCAACTGACGAGTTTGTCATTACTGAATCGGAAGAGGCAAACGCAATAGCTGGCGATATTATAAGAGCTCGTCCGTTAAATGGACGAACAAGTTCAATTCAGTTGAAGTATCAATTCGACTAACTTGCATGTGCAGAGACATTCGTCTCTGCATGCTTAATCCTCATTCAGGAGTAATTCATGACAAATGCAGTCGCATCACAAAAAAATCTTATGTTGATCCGGTGGCTGACCTATTTAATGTTCATGATGTTTGCAATGACATCTGATTCCGTGGGCGAAATCATAAAAGAGGTAAAAGCAGAATTTGATGTTTCTAATACGCAAGCGAGTCTTTTGCATTCACTTTTCATGGTTGGAATAGCGTTTTCGGGTCTGTTTCTTGGTTTTCTTGCTGATCGGTTTGGTCGCAAACCGACACTCATTGTAGGTCTTGGCTTATTTGCAGTGTCTTGTTACTTATTTCTGCTGGGAGGTGGTTTTAACTTTATTCTTGGGCTTATAACACTTTCTGGCTTAGCAGTTGGAATTTTTAAAACAGCAGCTCTTGCGCTGATTGGAGATATATCTCGCTCGACCAAAGAGCATACAAGCACCATGAATGGGGCTGAAGCATACTTTGGTGTTGGCGCCATAATTGGTCCTTTAATCGTTGCTTATCTGATAAGGGCTGGTATTGATTGGATTTGGCTTTATGTCATCGCCGGTGCTCTTTGCACTCTGTTAATTGTGATTGCACTTTTTATTGACTATCCCAAAACACACAAACAGGCAAACGCAGAGCCTATAAATATCAGGCAAAGTGTTCGCCTCTTGAAAGAGCCGTATGCTATCGCGTTTTCGATCGGTGCATTTTTATATGTTGCCGCCGAAAGTGCAATTTATGTTTGGATGCCTAGCTATCTTATGTGTGATGCGAGTTCTGCAAGCGATATATTTTCATGTTATTCAAATGACACAAATAAATTGTTAGCTCTGTATGCTGTTTCTATCTTTTTTTCATTACGTGCAATCGGTCGCTTTATTGGCATTTGGTTGATGCAACGATTTGAATGGAGCAAAGTTCTAGTCTGGTTTAGCTTTTTTATTCTTGTTTGCTTTATCGGAGGCTTGTTGGGAGGAAAATCTTTGGCTGTGTATTTATTTCCCCTTACAGGTATCTTTATGTCTGTTATTTACCCTACTTTCAATTCAAAAGGTATTAGCTGCTTTCCAAAAGCTCAACATGGCTCTGTCGCTGGCGTGATCTTGTTTTTCACTGCGGCAGGCGCTGCTGCAGGGCCGCTTATTATGGGTATTGTAACTGATTCAAACGGAGGGGATGCAAAATATGGCTTTATCGTTGCAACGATTTTTTCAGGGTTGCTGTTTTTGGGATTGCTCTACAACGTAATAAAAAAACCTACTGAACAACGATTAGCAGAGATCGAACGATCAGAATACTTGGTTAATGACGATGCTGAAACAATTCTTCAACGTTCCGTTAATGGATAAGGGAAACACGATATGACTAAATATTTTGGCGCCGTCGAGGCCGGTGGTACTAAATTTAAATGTGCTGTAATAAACGAACAACGTGAGATTATTGCACAGACCCGTATACCAACAACAAGCCCCGAAGCAACGCTTAGGGAAGTAGGAGATTTTTTTAAGCTCCACAAAAAGAGCATTGGGGAATATGAAGCTTTAGGTATCGCAAGTTTTGGTCCTCTTGATTTACAGCCGCGTTCTAGTACCTACGGATATATCACAAAAACGCCTAAGCCAGGGTGGTCAGGCACAAATATAATCCTGCCGCTGGAAAACATTTTGGAATGTCCTGTGATCTTAGATACCGATGTGAATGGTGCGGCCCTTGCCGAATATCATTGGGGTGCAGGAAAGAAAGAAAATATAGTTATCTACATCACGGTAGGTACTGGTGTTGGCGGCGGTGTAGTTATAAATGGCCAACCATTACACGGGCTTATTCACCCAGAAATTGGGCACATACTATTGCCTGGTCATCCTGATATAACCTGTACTTGCCCTTTTCACTCTAACTGTGCAGAAGGCTTAGTTTCAGGTACCGCCATAAGAAAAATATGGGGGCAATCTGCGGAAGATATAGAAGAGAAACATGAAGCATGGGACATTATAACGCTTGTTCTCTCACAGTTATGTCACAATTTGTTAGTCACATTTTCACCGCAAAAGATTATCATGGGTGGTGGGGTTCTCGCTAGCAATCGATTAATAAACACAATTGTCGAAAAAACAGAACGTAGTCTTGGTGGCTATCTCAGTCGTCCTATTTCAGCATCTTTATCAAAAATAATAGTGCCAACCGGTTTAACGGAAGACAGCGGTTTATTGGGCGCGTTTGCATTGGCGCAATCGAGACCACATTCAATTTGAAAATCATTTAATTTTTATTGGAGCAGCAAAATGTCTGATAACAATAAGGTTCAACTTATAACCTACGTTGACCGCTTTGGTGGAAAAACACTTAGTGAGTTACACAACGTATTAACTGAAGAATTAAAAGGAATTTTTGCGGGTGTACATTTATTGCCATTTTACTATCCGATTGATGGTGCTGATGCAGGGTTTGATCCAATTGATCATACGACCGTTGACAATCGTTTGGGAAGTTGGTCAGATATCGCCGCTATTGGCAGTGAATTCGATATTATGGCTGACATGATTGTCAACCATATATCAGCCGACAGTGATGCCTTTAAAGATGTATTAAAGCACTGTGAAAAATCAAAGTTTTGGGAGCTGTTTCTTAGAAAAGATTCGGTCTTTAAGCAAGAGCAGGAAGAAGATATCAAAAAAGTATTCCGTCCACGACCGACATCATTTTTTTCTGATTACACACTTGCGGATGGGAAAAAGGTACCGTTTTGGACAACTTTTACCGCTAAGCAGATTGATATTGATGTAACATCAAAACAAGGAAAAAATTATCTTGATTCGATTTTAACTGCTTTTGCAAAAAATAATATAAAATTGATTCGCTTGGACGCCGCTGGTTATGCGATTAAAAAGGCTGGCTCGAGTTGTTTCATGCTAAACGAAACATTCGAGTTTATTCAAGCTCTTAGCGAGAGAGCACAGTGTTTAGGCTTGCAATGCTTAGTTGAGGTACACAGCCATTATCAAACACAGATAGATATAGCCAAAAAATGTAGTGCTGTTTATGATTTTGCATTGCCACCGCTCATACTCCATAGCCTGTTTTCAAAAAACGTTGATGCATTAAGTCATTGGCTCAAAATCTCACCACGTAACTGTTTTACTGTGCTCGATACGCATGATGGCATTGGTATTGTAGATGTAGGCCCTTCCTCGGGTAAACCAGGACTGTTAGGTGAAAAAGAAATTGACCTACTGGTGGAGACTATACATAGAAATTCAGCGAATCAATCTCGCAAAGCAACAGGCGCATCTGCAAGCAATGTAGATTTATATCAAGTTAATTGTACGTTTTATGATGCTTTAGCTAGAGATGATAAGGCCTACCTCCTAGCTCGAGCGATTCAATTGTTCTGCCCTGGGATACCGCAAATTTATTATGCAGGCTTTTTAGCATGTGAAAATGATATGGGGTTACTTGAAAAAACGAACGTTGGTCGGGACATCAATCGTCCCTATATTTCCAAAGACGTTTTGTTGGAATCCCTCAAAAAACCTGTTGTGAAAGCACTTATTTCATTAATTGATACACGCAATAATTGCTCAGCTTTTAGTGGTGAGTTTTCAGTTAAAGGTCAAGGTAGCAACCTTTCTTTGGAATGGAAACTGGATACAGAAATCGCGCGTTTGGATCTTGATGTTGAAACGCTTGATGCAACGATAGTAATTAACCAAGAAAAAGAGAATAAAAAAATTAATTTAGCTTCACTTCTTAACGAAGAACAAAATAAAGTATGATAACCATGAAGCAATATCCATTAAAGCAAGCATATTAATGAGCGCAAATAAACTGACAATCAAACAGGTAGCAAACGAATTGGGAGTGTCCACTGCGACAATCTCAAATGCGTTTAATAGACCTGACCAACTTTCAGCCAAGAAACGCGAAAGTATTTTGGCGGCATGCAATGATCTTGGTTATTTCGGTCCAAATAAAGCAGCTCGATCTTTGCGTCAGGGTAAGTCAAATATTATTGCGTTGATTCTACCTGATGAGCTTGATTACATGGTTAGTGATCCTGTTGCAAGTGAATTTATTGAAGGCGTTGCCAAAACTCTGAAAACGACGGAAAAGCACTTACTTTTGTTTTCAGGTAGCAACGATTCTCTTAATGAAATTATTGATTTTGTTGACGGCTTTATTTGTTATGGATCTCCAAGAAACGCCTGCCTGCTAAAGCAGTTGTCCCATTTAAATAAAAAAATAGTTACTGTTGATTTCGATATTGAAAAAGCTCCTTCAATCAATATTGATAACAAAGAAGCTGCATATCAATCCGCATGCATAGCACTCGAGAAGGACAATGCTGTTCCCGTGATATTAGGGTTACGACTTATTGCAGAAAACAAAATCTGCACAATCAAAGATAAATCATTAATTGAACACGAGTCTTCAATTGCGCATCGCAGATTAGATGGGTATCTAAAAGCGCTTAAGGAAAGACATATTTCAATAGGTTATGACCGTATATGGCATATTCCTGAAAACACCTATAGAAATGCTTCTCTTGCAGCCAAACAAGCTCTTTCTCTGCAGCCCCGACCAAACGTTGTACTATGCATGAGTGATGTTATTGCAATGTCGGTAATGAAGGAAGCCTTAAGTCTGGGTATTCGAATTCCTGATGAATTAAGGGTTATCGGTTTCGACGGAATAGAACAGGGGCAGCGTTTTCATCCAACACTGACTACAGTTCAACAATTTAGCGTTGAGAAAGGTCAAAAAGCAGCGGAAATGTTTATTGCAAACAGCCACAAGAATGAAGTTTTAGGATTTAAAATTTTAAGAGGTGAAAGTGCCCCAAAGCTCGTTTAAGTCGATTGAAAAAATACCACAAGTTTTGGATATGAAAATTACGAATGGCATGAGAACACTACAGATGCTAATAAATGCCTGCACACTTAAATACAATCATGATAGCTGCTCAGAATTTCAGAAACACGTAAGCTATAAGCTTCATATCTGCTTACACTCAAAAAGCAGACATCTTTTTGGGCATTAATGAAGTTCTGGTTATCGCTCACAGTGTTTGCTGTATAGTTCGTCTGAAGAGACATTTCCTTTCAAGTCATTACCACACTAGAACTTTCGATGCTTGCAAACCATTTAATATGCAGCCACCAAGAACAACGTCCCCTCTATAAGATGCAAAAATGACGTCATCCGTCGGCATACCAATAACATAAGGAACCAACTTTGGTGGAACATCAAAATTAAGGAAGGTTATGTCCACGGGTATTAAAGTTACGACATAAAATAGGATGAGGCTACTTACAACAACCGCACGGTTTGGCATCAGATAAGCGCAAAAAGCGAAAAGTCCAAAATTGATGAAGCCTAGATATCTGAAAGAATGAATGCACCAGATTAAACTAACCGTACACAAAAGACTGTCAGATTTGGTTCAGCTCTAGTTGCGAAACTGTCAGGTAAAGTTGTAACCAATTCAGCTAACTGACCTAGCTGTTAAGTTGTTTCGGAAAGTGAACTTTCTAACTCTTTGAGACAACGTGAGAAAACTAGTAAATTATCAATCACAATTCTCATTTTTTTTATTGAGAATAAAAGAAAATTTTGTGAAATCGCTGTATCTCATGCTTTATATAGACTTTCACAGTTTTCTCTATTAAATTTGTGTAACGGTGGGTCATGAGTGGATGCTTAGGGTTGATTGGGTTATTAAAACTAAATTCGTATTGTTAAGATGATAAGTTTCCGTAGCTTTCAGTATTTACACCACGAATGCCTTGAGATTTATCGAAAATATACTCTAGACTCACTTGATGGGTAATAGACTTTGCACCATTTGGTATAGCATAACCATTTGTGTTCATATCGGAACTCCTTTTTGGGTATTAAATTCACACATTGATACGCAAACAAGGTGCCAAATTTTGGTTGACATTGTTGGTTTCAAAAATTAAAAGGTTAAACCAATCATGCAATTAGCGAGAATAATCCGGAACACTTTGTCGCAGCAAATTTCTCTAATGCGGCAAATGTTGTCATCTTAAAGGCGTTCTATTACCTAAGATTTCTTTTCGTAATTTCCTCTTCGAACACTTTTTTATCGAATTTAGGTTTATTGATAAATTTAAACATGACATACAAAGGGATCAGAGTTAGTAAACTAAAGCTTTGAACCATAATGCTATAAATGATTACGCCAAATAAAAAGCCCACGATAACAGCATCAATTAAGGCTACATTTTGCTGTTTTTTTACTTCGGCTAATAATTCTTCATCAGACAATTGCGAAAGATCTGGGTTGTCCATATTAACTCCACTTTCAAAAGTCTTTATCACTTAGTCTATTGGTTTTGTGACTGGATTGACTTGTTCTTCCTCAGAATGCTCCTGCTTTTTGAATTCTTTTAGATCTTCCTTGTAATCTTCAATGGTCACATTCTCACCCTGAAGACATTTTTCTCTAGCGTCACCAATATATTGTTCGCATCTTTGCATTCGCATTTGATGATCGTTATTTACGGCTTCTTTACTCATACAACCCGACAGAAGAGCAACCCCTATCACCAACAAGACGGAACGCTTCATTTTGAATTTCCCTAAAAATCAAGATCTAATAAAATTATAGTGTATAGACCGTTTAAATGCTGAAGATTTCTAAAAAGATCAGAAATAAATAAATTTTTATTTTCTTGATTTCAAATGCTAACAGTGTGGTCTCAAATCAAGATGTCCTAGGTATCATTTATAAGTCGTCACAAAACTTTCATTAAGATCACTTTGACATTCGTTATTTCATATATATGATATTTCGAATGTGTTATAGCTATGGAAACCTAAATGTCTCCTCTACAATTTTTTAAATGCTTATCTGATGATACAAGGCTTAAATCTGTGTTAATTGTCCACCAATTAGAAGAGGCTTGTGTATGTGACCTAATGCAAGCGCTGGAACTTGAACAGCCGAAAGTATCTCGCCATCTTGCTGAGTTACGTAAATGCAATGTGTTAATCGATGAGCGCAGGGGTAAATGGGTGTATTACAGATTGCATCCAAGGCTACCAGAGTGGGCGATTAATGTTATCGCGCAAACAGCACAGAATAATCAAGACTATTATCGGGAAGCATTAGCAAAGCTCGATAAGACTAAAACAAATAAACCTATCTGTTAACTTTGCCAAGGACCACAATGAAAATTCTCTTTATTTGTACTCATAATCGATGTCGTAGCATTTTGTCAGAGGCAATAACAAATCATATAGCAGGTGACCTTATCGACGCCAAAAGTGCTGGTAGCCAACCTGTGGGTGAAGTACATCCCCTTTCAATTCAATATTTGCAAGAGGCAAATATTTCTACTCAAGGATTACAAAGCCAATCTTGGGATGAGTTCGAAAGTTTTGCGCCTGATGTTGTAGTAACTGTGTGTGATTCAGCAGCGGGTGAAGCTTGTCCAGTTTGGTTTGGTAAATCAATAAAAATTCATTGGGGATTGGTAGACCCATCAAAAATAGAAGGTAGCGAACAACAAAAGGCTGAAGGGTTTCGTGCTTGTATTGCGCAGATCAAACAAAGAGCAATAAAGCTTAAAAAGATCGCTGAGCAAAGCCTGTCCCATGAAGAATTAAAACGCGCTCTACTTGAGCTAGTAGATTAAGGAGAAGGCCAATGGGATTGTTTGAACGCTTTTTATCGGTTTGGGTCGGAATAGCCATTTTAGTGGGTATCCTTTTAGGTAATTTACTGCCTGACATGTTTTCCATTATTGCTGACATCCAACTTGCCCAAGTGAACTTAGTGATAGCGGTACTTATTTGGTTAATGATTTATCCGATGATGGTACAAATCGATTTTTCGTCTATTAAAGATGTAGGCAAAAAACCTAAAGGTTTAGTCTTAACCTTAGTCATCAATTGGTTAATTAAACCTTTTACTATGGCAGCTTTAGGGTGGTTATTCTTTAAAGGAATTTTTGCTGAATGGGTCGATCCGCAAACCGCAGAAGAATATATAGCTGGTATGATATTACTCGGCGTTGCTCCGTGTACTGCCATGGTATTTGTTTGGAGTCAATTAACCAAAGGTGATGCAAATTACACCCTTATTCAAGTGTCTATAAACGACATTATTATGATATTTGCGTTCGCACCTATTGCTGGCCTGTTGCTTGGTGTCACTGACATTACAGTACCTTGGGATACCCTGTTTTTGTCCGTTGTCTTGTATGTGCTAATTCCTCTAATTGCGGGGGCAGTCACCCGTAAATCCTTAGACAAGGCAGATGATCATTCTAAGATTGATAAATTGTTGGCAACTTTGAAGCCATGGTCGATCATAGGGTTGCTGGCGACTGTAGTTTTACTGTTCGGATTTCAATCAGAAACAATTTTGGCACAACCTCAAGCAATTGTGCTCATTGCGATTCCATTATTAATTCAAACTTATGGCATATTTGCCATTGCCTATATCATCGCACAACAAATCAGACTACCTCACAAAATAGCTGCCCCTGCGTGCATGATAGGTACTTCGAATTTCTTTGAACTCGCCGTTGCGGTTGCAATTTCATTATTTGGGTTGCATTCAGGCGCTGCTTTGGCAACAGTTGTTGGTGTGTTGGTTGAGGTACCGGTAATGTTATCTTTGGTATGGTTTGCTAATCGAACGCAGCATTGGTTCAGTTAGTACTGGAAAGCAGTCTAGGTCATTCTTTCATCATAAAAATGACCTAGTTTTTATATTCTTATTTTTAATATTTCGCCTATTTGCGTCTATAAAAAAATAAACCTAAAAAGCCTAGAGCAAATAAAGCTGCTAAGGAAGGGCTCGGAACAGCATCTGCTTGCGACGTAGCGCTTCTAACAAACAAACTATAGTTATAAAGGCGATTTTGAGTTGAATGATCACTGCCAGTAAGATTAGGCAGGGTCAGATTATTATTATCAGTAGCAGAGCGCTTGTAAACGGCGGAAGGAGAACTACCATCCACTAATACATTATAATGTCCGGACTCAAACTGACCAGTGACTGCGTCTTTAAAATTTATGTAGCCATAGTATTGTGCGGTGTAAAACGCTTGGCCATTAACCGGATTTAAATTATTACGATTACCATATACATAAGTCGCGATACCCGTGGTTGCCCAAGTCAAAATATCCTGTTGTTCAGCGTTTAATGTTACCGGTGCTAGGCTATACCAACCAGTTTGAGTGCCGGTAAAAGACAATAGACTAGACCAAATCATAGCAGCGTCTAGATCGGTTGCTACTGTGTAACCTGCTAGAGAGGAATCCGAAGCTATCATAGCTTCTACTTCTGCTACGGTTTTTGCTTTTGTGAGACCTAGATCGAGAAATTCTTGATTGCCAATGACTAAACTGGCGTTTACCCAGCCACTGATGATTAAACTAAAACCAAAAACTGACGCTTTTATAAGGGAATACTTCATAATTTACCTTTTACTGCATTAACAATTTTGAGGGGACAACCTCTGTGAAAATTTTTACCAGCTAATTTCATGCCAAGAAATAAAAAGTATAATATTCAAATAGATATTAAGTTTTAAATCAAACTGAATGAATTATTGTAAAAGTTTCTGACATTTAATTTCGAGAAATAAATTTCTATTTGTCATTTTTTTGAAAATGCTCTTACAATGGTCAGTTCAAATACTGGAAAATATTATTTGTAAACAGGATTGAATCTAATGGAGCAGACAGGCGCCTCAAGTGCACAACAGGATTTGGTATCTATTTATCAGCGAATTGCTGATAATCCGAAAACTCCGTTGACGCTGAGAATAGGCATCGCCGGACCTCGACATTTAACTGAAGCCCAAAGCTCGCAAATTATCGATGGTTTAAAAACCATTACCCAAGATATTAATCATCAGTTATGTAAGTGGATTGATGAAGAACCCGTTGCGGCTCATTTTTATAATTTAGAACAGCATCCTTTACCCATTTTACGATTAACCTCATCGTTGGCAGAAGGAACCGATAGATTACTGATGCATCCAGATGTATTGGCGGGTTTGTCGAATACATCAACCATTGAGTTTGCAACAGTTTTACCTTTTGCTCCCGAATATTGTGAAAAAGAGGCGGATGAATCATTAAACAGCCCGACATTTAAAGACAATCAACTTACCTTTAGTGCGCTATATGAACGCATCGAAAATCAACCTGTACCTAGAGTTGTAGCCTTAGATGGCGATTTGACTGATGCTGATTCACGAGACAAAGCCCATTATCGATGTGCCGAGTTTTTAACGCAGAATATTGATTTACTAATTGTGGTCACCCCATCAACGCCCAGTTCCGCGCCAAAATATCACAGGGCAGGCACGGCTACGACTAAATCACTTGCGCTTGCTGCTGGTCTGCCCTGTATTGAAATTCATTTAGATGACAATGACGCTGCCAATATACAGATAAGTCAATCGCCGAAGTTTGATGCCAATATAGAAAATCAACGATATGGAAAAAAATCACTTTTTGGAGTTTTAAGTCAAGTTGTTTTATTTACAGACATTTTAAAACTCGAACCAGTTTTAGACGCCGAAGTACAAGATTCGGCATTATTATCTGTGACAGACAAAAGAGCTAAAACCATTATCAAACAATTTAAAGCTCACATTGCAGATAAAACCTGTTTAGCTGTAGATGAGCAGCGGCAACCAGATTTCGACTATTCAGGGCCAATACTCTCACCTGTTTCGATTATGGATAACGTCAAGGGACTTTTTGCGTTTGATAGTTTTAAACGTTTGGCAGTTAACCGAAAAGATGTGGATAAAAATAAGGAAAAAATTTCAATAGTTCAGAGCGTCTTAGATTCAAAGGATTATTCTGAAGATGATGCTTCCATTCAATATCAACATAATATGTTTGCGCATTTTTTGCGAGCAGACTCTCTTGCTATTCGATACGCTTCAATCCATAGAAGTACCTACTTCTTAATTTATGTATTTGCAGCATTTGCCCTAATCACCGCAGCTACAGCTTTAACTTTTCAAAAATATCATGGCCTCGTTGGCGTGTTAATTATCGTTGAGGCTATATGTTTGTACCGAATATACCGACTGTACAAGATTGATCATGGTAACCATCATCGTTGGCTTCAAAATCGATGTTTGGCAGAGGCTATTCGTCCTAATATCTATTTGAGTCCACTAGGACGAAACTTTTCCTTTATTCGTGATAAAAACTCCAATGAATATAAGTACAGAGGGTTGATCGGGCATCAAGACAGTGGCGCTGAATGGGTCTGTATTCAATCGGAATTAATTAACCGTCATCATGGATTTACTAATTGTATTTATCGCAAAAGCAACATAAAAAATGTCTTACATTTTTTGCAACAACGCTGGATAAACGGACAAACGCAATATCACCGTGTTAATTGTACAGTGATGCAAAGCATAGGCGCTCGGTTGTCAAAACTCACCTTAACCTTATTCTTCAGCACGGTTTTTGCCCTTAGTATTAAGGCAGGTCTTTATATTGCAGAAGAATTTTTTGCGGTACAAGTGAGTGCTCATCCTGTGTCCTACATTGTGTATAAATTAAGCGGGTTACTCACGGCGGTATTTCCCATTTTAGGTACAGCTGTGTTTGCTATCCGAAACCATTCTGAATTAGATATATCGGCGCAACGTTCACGTTCGATGCTGGCGTTTTTCAACGGCATTATCAGTAGTCTAAACCATAAGATCACCTTGTTTTTCAGTTATAAAGTTGAAAGTGATTCCGAGGTAGTTATCAGTGACATTTTTGATCCAGAATTAAACGAATTAACCAAAGTGAGTAGTAAAGAAGTATCAGACTGGCTTGAAATCTATGAGGTAAAAGAGTCAGAGCCTGGGTAAGCGCAGAGATTAATCAATGACAGAAAAAAATAAAAATGATTGGACAACTAATTGTCTGGAGAGTTTGGGATTAACTGACTCTACATCAGCTCAAGACATCTTTAATGTCACCGACCAGCATTCTACCAATATGGCACCTGATAACCGTAAATCTTGGCGTTTACTGGTTATTTTAGAAGCCTTGGCAATCACTCTGCCTTTATCTTGGTTTATGACAACAAAGCAGTATTGGGAACCCTCAGTGATTGCTGTTTTAGTGCTGCTGTTTACAGTGTTTATGGTGGGGTTTATTTGGTGGATACGTTGGCGAGCATTACGAACTAATTGGATTCAGCTTCGTTTGTTGGCAGAAGTGACACGCTCTTACTTACACTCTAGGCACTTTAATAAAGAACTTACTTTAAAGGTCGTCGAGGGACACCCAGATCTTGAACATTTTGCTCAACATTTAATTCAGGATACCACTGACGATACTCAGGACATAAAAAATAAAAATATCGATGAATATATCGAGCATCGGTTAAGTGACCAGCTAAGTTATTATCAGAGCAAATATGACCAAGCCCAGCAAAAGCGACTTAAACTTAGCCGCTATATTACTTGGGCCATGGATGCTTCAGTGTTTTTTGCTGTTGCTGGATTAGTATTAGTGTTTGGGGATTCCAGTGAACGTTTATTTCGATTAACCGGCGCTGGTTTATTTCTTGGGCTAATTGGTTGTACTTTGCCATTAGTCGCTGTGTTAATACAAAAACTGGGATCGTTTTTAGAGCTGGACAGAAGAACCGGTAAATATGCTCAACAGATGCAAATCCTTGGACATTTGAAATCAAAGCTACTTGCGGCCCCGAATCCATCACAAGCTGAAATTATTATTTATGAAATAGAGCATGCTTTAGTGTCAGAAGTCATCGATTGGTATTATGAAGCCAAAAACTCTGAGATTTACTATCGCCTTAAAAAGCGAGCAGATAAAAAGAATCGACCTATTGATGGAATTTCAACTGAAGATATAACCCCTACGGTAAAAGGTAAGATTTTCAGTAATATCTCAACGCCATTGACCTTTTTATTTAAGCTGATATTCGATCGCATTTTGGTCGTGGCAGCCTCGTTTATTATTACTACCGCCGGCATCGCATATGTGACGCCTGAAGACGCTGAACAGCTCAGTACATTGCGATTAATTGATGGGCGAATTTTATCCAGTGCAGATGCCAAAGGTTGGTTTATCGACGAAAGTGCTCAAAACGGGGTTATTTTCATTGCGCACGGATTACACGATGGCGTTAGCAGTGAAATAGATGCCCAAGGTAATCCTCATTGGATGGCGGTACTGCAAAAGCGACTGCAAAGCAAAACGCAAGGTTATCAACCTAACATTGCGCTAATAGATTGGAAAAACTTAGCTCGGCCTTCGAAAACCTCGCTGTTGGGAATAGACACTGAAGACTTTGAAAGCGGGACATTCTCAATGCTAGAAATGCTTCAGGATGTATCTGCCATTCGCCCCAGTGCAGAAGATTTAGGTGAATTAGTCGGGTACAAGATTGCCCAAAAGATAGCGCGTGGCGAAATTCGTCAAGATAAACCTATGCATTTCATCGGTCATAGTGCAGGGGGCTTTTTAGTGACTAGAGCCGCTCAAGTTCTGCATGATCTGGGTCTAGCAAGCAAAGATACAACTATTACTATATTGGATACTCCAGTAGCTGTGACCGATGATTTGCTGAGAGCGGCAGAGTTTGCCCAAGTCGATTTTTATGTGACCTCCTTGTTAGCGGAAGGTACGCCGGATAGTAATCTTCACCCTAACTACACCTTGTTTGAAATACCGACACCGCCAGATATCGATTTGTTTATTCAAGCGCACTCCTATGCAACTGATTGGTATACTGACAGCATTGGCAACGCTGAGCTTCCAGGGTTCAGTCGCTCGCCTTTTGCGCAGCCTCCTGGAGATAATATAGAAGAAAATAACACAGAAGGAAATGTCGTTGATAATGAGTAAACTTGATTAAAGAAAGATAGTTTATTTTTTGTCCACTCAAATTTTTACTTTTGTGAGGATATAAATTAGTATCAATCTACAACAATAAAAAGTCGTACTCGCTCGCACATGCAGGATAAGGTTCTAACAATACGGAATTTGTTTTTCTTACTGCTCATATTCATTCTTGCAGTGGCGCAAACCGGTAACTTTCATTTTTCTTTCAATGTTATTGAAGCCTATCGTGAAACTTTTAACGATTACCTAGACCTCTATCAAGCAAGGGCATCTGGGCTTGCGCTTGGAATACTTCTGACGGTATTCATTGTTGTCGCTTTTAAAAACAATCGCATAAGATTTATCGCGGCAGGTTTGCTACTGTTTTTTGAGTTATTAATCGTTACTAATACGCTGGGATTTTATGACGTTTTATTTGAATTCTCGGGAAATCTTTTAATAGGTTTAACATACGCAACTAAGGTTGCGATTATAGCGCTTGCTACTAGTTTATTTTTACATCTCAACGCAAAGCATTCCCCCAAACATTTGCTGGTCATTGTATTTGTATCGCTTATTGTTAACGAATATTCAGGCTATGTTTATTATGCAGTGTTTGATATAGCAACAGTAACTGAGCAAGACTTTGGCGCTATTATCCTTATTGCACTAACCTTGGTGTTTTTCGCTTTGTTTTTATTGCCACCCTCTGAGAAAACTACGAAACCACCTTCTACATCTATCTTCAGACTATGGCATCTGTATGCCCTATATTCTTTAGTCATCGCCATAATATTTTTGTCGTATTATGGTGGAGGCAACAGGGAACTTAATTCTAGTACTCCGCAAATCGCACGCTTTCTGTCTATCGTTTATGTTGTTTTTGTCATGGCTTGGATTGGCAAGTTAGATACAAATCAAAGTCTAGCTAGAGCTAAAAAGATCCTGCTGGTAACCCCTATTTTACTGGTCCTAATTTCGCTCCTATTTAACTTACCGATTTTTAGTGGCTTAAATAGAAATGGCTTACAAATTATGGGGTGGTTATTAATCCCACTGCACACTGCGTCTTACTTGCTCTTCTTTGGATTAGCAACCTATATAGTAGTGGTAAATTTGGACAGTGTTAAACGGTTGGCGGTGGTTCTTGCCATATCATCATCATTGTATTCGTTGTTCGATTTGATGCTATCGCCGTTTGATGACTTGATCTCGTCGGGAGGGGCGTTCAGTTTACTGATTTTCTGCGGGTTCATTTTATTTACGCTACTGACTAGGGTGCGGGGCAAGGTCGAAGATTGGCTAGAAAATTCAGAGTCAGATTATGAGCATTATGAAGATGAGTATTCCTATTTAGATGAAGCGCCAAGTCACAAATCTAAGTTAAATATCCGCCATACTTTATGGGTTATATCTTCCACAAGCTTGTTTTTTCTCAGGCTTGGCATTGTAGTTTCTTTCGTGTTTATTTTGGAAGTTGGGCGAACATTAAGTTTTTTCCAAAATAGCGCGATGTGCGATGTTTCAATGGTCACTGTTTCTGTGGCTGCTATCGAATTGATTGCATGCTTTTTTCTTCTTTTGGGAAGATTTACTCGATTGGCTGCAGGCGTGTTGGTAATTACCTGCTTATTGCAAGCTTTGGTGATTGACGGACTATATTCCCAAGGATTCGATTTGTTGGAAAAAGATTTCGACACTTTGATGATATTTGCATTTGCTAATGTCCTCTTGATCATCTTTGGTGCTGGTAAGTTTAGCTTAGATAAATTTAAAACAGCGGATTGGATAGGTTCTTACAAATTAATCATCACCATAGTCTTTTCGATACTCTTCTGGTTGTACAACAGTATTTTAGCCAATCACGAATCTGGGTTTCAGGAGAATATGGGCTACAGCAGTGTGGTCCAAGGTAAAAGTCAACTTAGCGTACGAAGTTACCAAATAATAGTCGCAACAGAAGAGTTACTAGACAATACACTTAGAACCGCTATTTCAGCATACTACAACAATGATTTCTATATTGAAGATGATGAAACAGAGTTAGGGTTTTTAAATGAATTTATCAAAGAATATTATCCCGATTCGACCTATAGAGTGATTGAAACGGATTTTTGGGATAACAAATTTATCTTTCATTGGCTAACCAATGAATCCTATGAACTGCGCTCAGCAGGGCCTGATGGTGTGATGCATAACCAAGACGATATTCGCTGGGTATGCGCCAAAGAATGTAAATCCGAAACGGAATTTTCACCTAGTATCGCTATGAGTTGGTTACGCCATGGCGAGATATTTAACGATCCTGTGGATCAATTACAGTTCAACGTATGGCACCAAAACTATGACTATTTTGGCAAAACCACGCCATTACCAAGTGATAGTTCATATTTACAGTGCGATAATTTTTAGCAAAGGAACTTGAGATGAGTGAACAAACAGTGGATAACCAAAATATGCATGAAATAATAGATGCTTGCCCACGGTTAGACGTGAACAAAGAGTCTTTGTTCCAAAAGGTGGAAGATTATCGCGATCAAATATATATGTTGCTCAATGATGCTTTAGTCAAACTGAGAATTAAGGGGGAAGTGACTAAGTCGGCCCCTTATGAATATAACACTAGGGTGCTAATTCGATTGTGGAAAACCAGCGACAAGGATTCTTCTCGCCAGCATCGTGGGGAAGCGCAAATAGACATTATCGCAAAACCATCCTTTCGGTATCCCATTGTGGTAGAAATTAAAGCGACTTCAGGTGGTAAAAAGAGAACGCTTAAAAGAATCACTGAATTTAACGAAACCTCTGCCTATGATCTTATAAGTTTTATCTCTGCCCCTAGTCAAAAGTTACGTAAAAGTAACTATAAGCGTCACGGCATCATATTCGATAAAAATAAAGTCAAAAAACGTCCTGGCGCCACTTTAGTCGCGGTTTTTGGTTTTTTACCAATGATAGGCGCATTTGGATTGGCCATTCACCCTGGTTTAGGTGTGGTGACAATACTGGCCTGTAGTATTCCACTTATTAAATTAATCTTTGCGCCGGTACGTGTTGAAGCTATAGGCCGCCCACCGCAAAATCCGAGAAATTTAGTGCGAATGGATTCTTGGCAAAGTGTGATTATTGATCTTGGAGAGCTCGCAAAACAAGTGCGCACTGATGTATTTCAAGAACTCGTCGACGGCAAACATCCAGATGCATTAATTGAATACGAAGAAGTGTCATATTTGGCGAATACGGGTAAAGCAAACCGTACGCAAATTGTTGTTAATTTTCGACGCGCTATCGCCTTTATTGAAGTGCATAGCTATGGCAATGACTTGTATGTGGATTGGGAAGCCTATTTAAACTTAGGGGTGTGGGATGAGCAAAGTACAGGTGTTGGTTATGATGCAACTAATGAAGTTAAGGTCGAATACAAAGATGTGCAACGCTCGTTAGAAGCTTTAAATGAATATGACATCTCCGATGCTAACTTTCTTATTGAGTGGGTGCATGCTTGTTTAACGCGTGTTGTCCGCAGATTGAAAAAAGAAAAGAATATTGATCAAGAATTTGATTTTCAAATTCAGCGCAGTGACCGCCGATCAGTGCTTAGAGAGGGGGATTCTAAGGCTAAATCAGGTAGAAAAGGATTCCTTCGTAGGAGCTAATTATGTCGTATTGCGCAGTTTATGAATTCGATAGTTTTGATTTAGTGCAGATTGGCGCTTGCATAGGTAGTGCAGATGAATCCCAGTCTAAGCAATTGTTGCTTTGGTTAGAATCTCAGTTACATCGATTGCAAGAGTCGAGTTTATCTCTACGTTTAGATGTGAAAAAAGGCAAGATTAATCGCACCATTCGAATTGCGTTTAAAGGTAATCAAGCGCAGGCTTTTGAGCTTATTAATTTGCTTGAAAGACAAGCGCTTGTGGAAAAGGTTTTTACTGACAGAGTTGGGTTCGATGAGCAATTTGCTCAAGAATTTACCCATATGGCAATGGTCCCTAATCAAGTATATATAGCTGGCAAAGTTGAGTTAGTGACAGACTATGTGTTACTGACAAATCTTGAGGAAATTGTCACCAGCTTGACCATGAGTCAGGTGGATTTTTGCTACCAATTAAACTTCGGATTAATGACTGATAGCAATGAAGTGAATCGATTTATTCGAAAATCAATAGTGCAACTTGAAGAATCACCGGGTATTCCTGCAAAGTTAGTCCAACAGCAACGACGATTTGCAGCTAGAGCTCAAAAAGCCCATTGGATTGGTGAAGAATATTTTGCTTGTAGTACAGAACAAGGTATTCAATATATCGGTGATCTAGTCGAAGAATATTTTGCCGACGAGAACGCAAAATTTGGTTATCCCAATGTAGCGCTAGCCCAAAATGATGAAGTGGCTGACCAATTCATCTCGGGACTGCTTGCTCGTGCCTTTGAATCTCTTTCGATTGCACAAGAAGCCAGTCAACTTATCAGCACTCAACAATTGTCTAATGCCTTAACGCTTTCTGTACCTTCACCTGAAATTACAGAGCAGTCGATAATGCCCCAAGCGGTATCTTCTCAAGGTAAATGGGATGTTTTCCTCAGTCATAGCAGTAAAGATCATTTAACCACTAAAGCGGTTTGCCATTATCTTGAGTCTCAAGGGATTCGTTGTTGGATGGCACCTAGAGACATTCCCGTTGGTGATTTGTGGTCACAAGCTATCATGCAGGGAATCAAGGGCAGTAAGGTAACAGTGCTAATCTTCTCTGGTCCCGCTAATGAATCACGCTATGTGCTAAGGGAAATAGAGCAGAGTGTTACGCTTAATATGCCGATTTTACCACTGAGAATTGAAGATTTGCCTCCTTCAGATAGTTTGAGCTTCTTTATCTCTAGCCATCATTGGTTTGACGCTGTAAATGAACAATTAGAAGCTAAATTACCAGAATTAAAAGCGGCGATTCTGCCACATTTAGCCGTTATCCAATAATTTGAATTGTACGGCAAAATATCTTTGCTGAGAGTAAACCAGTCGGGGTATTTTCCACTATAACTGTTAAGCTTAAATTTAAAAAATATGTTGGAAAAATATAATTGTAATATCAACATGTGAACAATCGAATAAGGTCAATTATCTAAAATGAGCGATTCTCTCGAACAATTAAGTGCAGTACGCTGCTTTGAAGGTACGCAATACCAGTTTAAACATAAGTCCGACTGTCTAAATTGCGACATGCAGTTCAGTGTTTATCAGCCTGATCCTAATTACGACAATGGGAAGGTTTTATTGTGGCTAAGTGGACTAACCTGTACTGATCAAAATTTTGTCACTAAAGCAGGGGCACAGCGAGTCGCGTCTGAATTGGGTATTACCATTGTTTGTCCAGACACAAGCCCTCGCGGTGAGGAGGTCGCCGATGACGCCGCCTATGATTTAGGTCAGGGTGCAGGTTTTTATGTCGATGCAACCCAATCGCCTTGGGATGCGCATTTTAAAATGTATTCTTATATTACCCAAGAGTTGATGGAGATTATTCAGACCCACTATGCCAAAGGCAATAAAATAGCCATTTCTGGACATTCCATGGGTGGCCACGGAGCTTTGATCTTTGCTATCAAAAATCCACAATTATTTACCTCTGTCAGTGCATTTGCGCCTATTGCAAATCCTTCGCAGTGTCCTTGGGGAGAAAAAGCGTTAGGGGCATATTTGGGTAGCGATCAGCAACAATGGTTAGCCTATGACGCCACAGAACTGCTGAAAAGCGGATCTACTAAATTTGATTTACCTTTGTTGGTAGATCAAGGAGACAAAGATAACTTCTTAGATAGTCAGAAGTTAACTAAACCCCTTGAAGCAGTGGTACCCACCGATGCCAACATCCGCTATCAACAAGGGCATGATCATAGTTATTTCTTCATTGCGACCTACATTGAAGATCATCTAAGGTTTCACGCCCAGTACCTGTAAGTTAATCAATTAAAGCAGTAACGCATTTCAGTTGCTGCTTTTAGCACACCCACAATCTGCGCAATTATTTATACTATAATAGTAAACCGATCTGTCGCGTATTCATCTGCAATCAGTCAAAATTTTAGCCAGTGTCACAGCTTGTTCAGGATAAAAAGTACTCGTTCCCTTTTTCAATAGGTCTTTTTCATTCTAGAAAATAATAACGACAAGACTAATAAAAGTAATTACAAGTACCTTAAATATAAAGCTTTTTGGTTTTAAGAAAACACCTCAAGATGATAGAATTATTTTCATAACATCTTTACATTTATTTAAATATTGCTATTATCATACAATTAATTTTGATTAACTGTTTGGTTGATCATTTGAACGCAAGATTTTAAAGGTGTTTATGCCACAGTATACTCTTGGCCTTGATTATGGGTCAGACTCAGTCCGCGCACTCTTAGTTGATGTTAGTTCTGGTGAAGAGCTTGCAAGCCATATGGTCAATTATCCAAGATGGACTCAAGGACTATATTGCGCGCCTGATATTGATCAATATCGCCAACATCCTCTCGATTACATAGAAAGTTTGGTTGAGGTAGTCAACGCCTTATGGCAAAAGGTGCCTGCTGGGACTGCTGAAAATGTAATTGGAATGAGTTTTGATACCACAGGCTCTACGCCGGTGGCAATTAATGAAGAGGGGACACCTCTGGCCCTAACGGAGGCCTTTTCAGATAATCCAAATGCCATGTTTGTGCTTTGGAAAGACCACACCGCAATTGCTGAAGCTGCTGAAATTACCAAAGCCGCCAATCAAAATGATGTTAATTATCTTGCTTACATGGGCGGTATTTATTCCTCTGAATGGTTTTGGGCAAAAGCTCTTAAAGTGTTCAGACAGGACGCAAATGTAAAGGCTGCTACTTATAGTTGGGTTGAACATTGTGATTGGATGACTGCTTTGATGTGCGGTACCACGCATCCCAAACATCTCACGCTAGGAAGATGTGCTACCGGGCATAAAGTAATGTGGCACGAAAGCTGGGGAGGCTTCCCACCCAATGAATTTTTCACCAAAATCGATCCTTTGCTTGATGGAGTGGTTGATACCTTAAATGCCTCAACCAAAACCAGTGATCAAGTTGCGGGTCACTTAACCTCAGAATGGGCTGATAAATTAGGTTTACCTAAGGGTATTGCTGTGGGGTATGGAGCTTTTGATTGTCATATGGGAGCGGTAGCTGCCAATGTGAAATCAGGCGTACTAACCAAAGTAATGGGGACATCCACTTGTGACATCACTGTCACTTCACCACAAGAGTTAGGCGACACCTGTGTGAAAGGCATCTGTGGTCAAGTGGACGGTTCTGTGATTCCTGGCATGATCGGACTTGAGGCGGGACAATCTGCGTTTGGTGATTTATATGCTTGGTTTAAAAATGTTGTCCTATGGCCAACACGACAATTATTAGATGCTAGTGACGACTCTCAACAAGCACTTTTGTCTACCTTAGAAGACAATATTTTAGCTAATTTATCTAAAGCGGCGTCTGAGTTACCGGTCAAAACCTCTGACATTACAGCACTAGACTGGGTCAATGGTCGACGCACTCCTGATGCCGATCAGACAGTAAGCATGGCATTAATGGGCATAAAGATGGGGGCAGAAGCTCCTCACTTGTTTAAAGCATTGGTTGAAGCCACGGCATTTGGCTCTCGCGCCATTACCGAACGCTTTGAACAAGAAGGTGTCGCCATTAATTCTGTGGTTGTCATCGGTGGAATTTCCAAAAAATCTGATTATGTAATGCAAACATGTGCTGATATTTGGAATTGCCCAATTGACGTGCTTGAAAGTGAGCAAAGCTGCGCACTAGGTGCTGCCATTATGGCATCAGTGGCTGCTGGGTATCATAAATCAGTGGCGCAAGCACAAGCAGCCATGGCGTCGCCTGTATGCAAACAATACATGCCAAATCCTGAACGGGCCCAATTATACAACGCGTTATATGCAAAATACCAAACCCTAGGTGCCTTTGTCAGTGGAGAAAAAGCATGAGTTTCACCGAATTAAAACGTCAGGTTTATGAAGCTAACATGGAACTTGAGCGACGTAATCTAGTGATCTACACCTTTGGTAATGTGTCGCAAATTGATCGTGAAAAAGGCGTCATTGGGATCAAACCCAGCGGCGTATCCTATGACCAAATGAAGCCAGAAGACATTGTTATTGTCGACCTCGACAATAATATCGTCGAAGGGAACATGCGGCCGTCTTCTGACACCAAAACTCACACACATTTATATCGCCATTTTGATGCTATCGGCGGCGTGACTCATACCCATTCAACCTATGCAACCGCATGGGCGCAAGCGCGTCAAAGCATTCCCTGTTTAGGTACTACACATGCGGATTATGTGCATGGTGAAATTACCTGTACAAGGGATTTAACTGACCAACAAGTTAACGGCGATTACGAAGAAGAAACCGGTGTTCAAATCACCGACGCATATGCTGAACGAGATCCTATGGCAGCGCCTATGGTGATAGTTGCTGGGCATGCGCCATTTACATGGGGCAAAGACGCAGCGCAGTCTGTTTACCACGCTGCCTTGTTAGAAGAAATTGCTCGTATGGCTTATTTAACAAAAACATTAGATCCAAATGCAGCACCGCTAAAGCAGTCCATTTTGGATAAACATTATTTACGTAAGCATGGCAAAAATGCCTATTACGGACAGTCAAAATAGTGCTGCACCAGCAGTAATTAAGAGGAAATAAATTATGACGACTGAGGTAAAAGAAGTATGGTTCGTTACCGGCTCACAAGATTTATATGGGCCTAAAGTACTTGCCACAGTAGCCAATAACAGCGAAGCCATGGTGAATGGCTTAAATAAAGTCGCAAATTTACCAGTAAAACTGGTGTGTAAACCCACAGTAAAATCACCTGAAGAAATTTACACTGTTTGCCAGCAAGCGAACAGTGATAGCAAGTGTGTTGGTTTGATACTTTGGATGCACACTTTTTCACCAGCGAAAATGTGGATTGGTGGATTAAACGCGCTTCAAAAACCTTGGCTTCATTTACATACACAGTTTAATGCGGCGCTGCCTTGGGCTGACATTAATATGAATTATATGAATACTCACCAAAGTGCCCATGGTGATAGAGAGTTTGGATTCATCGGTACTCGTATGCGCCAAGAACGCAAAGTCGTTGCTGGACATTGGGAATTACCAGAAGTACATGGACAAATCGATGATTGGTGTCGTGCAGCACTGGGCTGGGCAGAAAGCCGTTCTCTTAAAGTCGCGCGTTTTGGCGATAATATGCGCCAAGTTGCAGTAACTGAAGGTGATAAAGTAGCGGCTCAAATTCAGTTTGGATACGAAGTGCATGCATACAGCGTGGCTGATTTGGCCGAAGTGGTAAATCAAGTTACAGACGCTGATATTGATCAGCAAATAGAAGCTTATCAGCAAGATTATGTGATTTCAGATGACACTTGGAAACAAGACTATCATGTTGAAATGATCAAAAATGAAGCCCGTTTAGAATTAGGCATGCAACGTTTTCTAGACGACGGAGGGTTTAAAGCTTTTACTAATTGTTTTGAAAATCTATCAGGACTAACTGGCTTACCCGGTTTAGCTACCCAACGTTTGATGTCAAAAGGTTATGGATACGGCGGCGAAGGCGACTGGAAGACCGCGTCCATGGTACGTATTCTAAAAGTCATGGGTGAAGGTCGTAAAGGCGGTTGTTCATTTATGGAAGACTACACCTATAACATGGGCAAGGTAGACCAAGTATTAGGCGCTCACATGTTAGAAGTTTGCCCATCTATTGCGTCGGCTAAACCGCGTCTTGAAGTCCATAAACATACCATAGGTGTCAAATGTGACGTTGGTCGATTATTGTTTACCGCGGCGGCTGGTCCATCAATTACGGTATCTCCCATTGATTTAGGTAACAGATTCCGATTAATTATAAATGAAGTCGAGACTGTTGCACCACCTGCAGATTTACCAAATCTTCCAGTTGCTTCTGCTTTGTGGGAACCTAAACCAAACTTATCTGTAGCATCAGCTGCATGGATCCATGCGGGTGGCGCGCACCATTCTGCTTATAGTCAAGCGGTTACCACAGATATGGTAGTCGATTTTGCTGAAATGGCAGGTGTAGAGACCATTATTATAGATGCTGACACTACTATTCGAGGTTTAAAATCAGAACTTCGTCAAAATGCCGCTTATTATTATCTTAAGCAAGGCGTCTAGCTGTACCTTTGTACCTTAAAGGTTGAGTCTCTGTGTGTATAATAGAGTTTTACTCGCAGTTGACTCACCAAGGTGATGAATCATCTTCATCACGAAAATAGGATTAGGAATGATAGATTTAAGTGCCTATCAAGGCATAGTGTTCGATATGGACGGTACATTAATAGATTCAATGGGAGCTCATATTAAGGCATGGGAAAAGACTTGCCAGCAATATGGTTATCCGTTTGATGAAGCCTACATGCACGGTTTAGGCGGAGTGCCAACACGCAACACAGTGGTATTGCTAAATGAGAAGCATCAAATGTCTTATGATCCAGATGAAGTCGCTAAAACTAAGCGCCAGCACTGGCTAGATATGCAGCATAAACCTGAACTGATTGCATCCACAATAGAGGTGTTTAATCACTATCGCCCAAGCATGCGAATTGGAATAGGTACAGGTGCGGAAAGGCCCCATGCAGAACATTTGTTAAATCAACATGGTTTGTTAGAACGGATCGATGCGTTAGTAACTGCAACCGATGTCACTAATGGCAAGCCAGCGCCGGAAACCTTTTTGCGAGTAGCAGAAGAAATTGGTGTTTCCGCGCATAAATGTGTGGTGTTCGAAGACACTAAAATAGGACAAGAGGCAGCACAGCGTGCTGGAATGGATTGTATTTTGGTCGTCAATGGTGAAATTCAAGCTTAATACATAAACGAATATTTAACCAAATTGTTAAATATTTATAAAAGAGCTTGCGTTTCTAAACTTAAATTATAATATAAAAATATATTTAAAAGTTAAAAAAAGGTTAACATAATGACGATTTCTGAAGCCAACCTTTCAATGCCGCTAGTGTACAATAAACCTTTGAATTCACTTAAAACTGCTTTGTGCGCAGTATTGAGTCTTTTAGTTTTTTCAAGCCCAGTTTGGGCTGATTCACATTCAGGACATGCAATGACTAATTCGCCGACGGTAAAATTATCTCCTTACGGTACTCTAGAAGATGGCACTCCGGTTGTTAAAGTCACCCTTAATAATGGTAAGGGTGTGGAAGCCGATGTTATTAGCTATGGTGGTATCATCACACGACTAACGACGCCAGATGCTAAAGGCAACTCAGGTAATATTGTACTTGGTTTAGATTCTTTAGAAGACTATGTCGAAATGAATCCATATTTCGGTGCTATTATTGGACGTTATGGCAATCGTATCGCCAATGGCAACTTCACATTGTTAGGCACCGAGTATCAATTAGCTAAAAACGACGGTGACAATCATTTACATGGCGGCGTCCAAGGCTTTGATAAAAAAGTCTGGAATGTGGCGCCTTTTGTCACTGAAAACAGCGCAGGTGTTACCCTAACCTTGACGAGTCCAGACGGTGATCAGGGTTACCCTGGTGAGCTTGAGGTGGAGGTGGTTTATAGCCTCAACGCGAATCAAGAATTAGATATGCAATTTAGAGCCACCACAGATAAAGCCACTTTGGTGAATCTTACCCAACATACTTACTTCAACTTGAAAGGTCAGGGTTCAATACTTGATCATCAATTACAGATTCCTGCTCAGCAAATTACCCCTGTAGGTCCAGGCTTAATTCCAACCGGTGAGCTAGCCTCTGTTAAAGGTACTCCTTTTGATTTCACTGAATTTAAAGCCATAGGTAAAGATATTGAAGCCGATGATGCGCAACTTAGATTGGGTAAAGGCTATGATCACAACTATGTGTTGAAAAGTGAAGCTAACGATACACTCGTCACTGCAGCCAAGGTATATGAGCCATCAACAGGCCGAACACTTGAAGTACTTACCGAAGAACCTGCTGTACAGTTTTATTCAGGAAACTTCTTAGACGGAAGTACCCAATCAAACGGAACTGCCCATGAGTTTAGAAGCGGTTTTTGTTTAGAGCCTCAGCATAATCCAGATTCTCCCAATCAGTCCGAGTTTCCGTCGACAACCTTAATGCCTGGAGAGCTTTATTCAACAAGGATTGTCTACACATTCGGCACTAAATAATTAGTCACTATTAGCCTGTAAATTTAATCAAAAGGGGTTATTCATGATGCTATCACCTTTACGAATAGTAAGTCTTAGTTGTGTGTTATTTGTGCTTGTCGCTTGTGGCGGTACTTCAAAACAACAGGCTTCCATTTCAGAAGCGGATGCGACACCAAATGAACAACTCCCACAGGAACTTAAAAGAGGTGAGTTTACTAATCCTTTGTTCCCTAATGGCGCTGATCCTTGGTTAGAATATTGGGATGGAAATTATTATTTAACCACCACCACTTGGACCAGCCAATTAGTAATGCGAAAATCGCCAACCCTTGCTGGTTTGGCAACCGCAACACCGGTGAATGTCTGGTCTTCTACTGACCCCGAGCGCTGTTGTAATTTTTGGGCGTTTGAGTTTCATCGTCTAAAAGGTCCCAACGGTTTTCGCTGGTATATGATGTATACCGCAGGTCAAGATGGTACTTTAGATCATCAACACTTAAACGTATTAGAAAGCGTTGGTGACGATCCCATGGGGCCATACGAATACAAGGGTGCCCTTATGCCCGACGTATGGAATATTGATGGTAATTACTTACAAACCGATGATGCTTTATATGTCATTTACTCTCAATGGCAAGGGGATGAGCAATTAAATATTATTGCCGAAATGGAAAATCCTTGGACCTTAAAAGCGGATGTTGAACATACCATTATTACTCGTCCTGAACTCGATTGGGAAATCAGCGGTCGCAAAGTAACCGAAGGTGCTGAAATTTTGCAGCACAACGGCAGAACTTTTATGACCTATTCAGGTAGTTTCTGTAATACGCCAGACTATAAGCTCGGATTGCTTGAACTTGTAGGCGAAGATCCCATGAATGCTGATCATTGGAAAAAGTTTAAACAGCCGGTGTTTGAAAGAACAGAAACTGTGTTTGGACCGGGCCATAACGGCTTCTTTACCTCGCCAGATGGCACCGAAGATTGGCTTGTATATCATGGTAATGATTCGGTTGAGCACGGTTGTAGCGCTACTCGTTCCCTTCGAGCACAAAAGTTTACTTGGAATGAGGATGGCACACCTATTTTTGGCAAACCCCTAACACCAGGTGTTGTTGTAGCCCCTCCTTCTGGTGAAGATGGTCCATTAGTTACTCGCGTGCAAGGTCAACGTTATCATCTGGTCAATGCAACCAGCGAACTTTGCTTAGACACTTCCCCTGATCCTCAGAGCAACCGTGCTATTCAACGTGCTTGTACAGGCACTAATGGTCAATGGGTGCTGGATGCAACCGACAGCGGATTCGTAAGGTTGGCAAACAGAGAAGACAGCAAATTTTTAGAAATCACTGGTTGTAGCGATGCAAATAATGCACAAGCTCAAACCGCCGCTTGGCGCAATAATGATTGCCAGCAATGGAAGGTAGCTCCAGGACAAGACGGTCATGTCACTATCGTTAACCGCGAAACACAAAAACCTTTAGCTGTGGCAGGTTGTTCCGCTGGGGAAAATCAAGCGGTGTTGCAAGGCGATGCGGCTTGTGATCAATGGCGATTACAACCTGTAGGTGAGGTGGCGTTGGTCAGTCAACAAAGTGGCAAAACCCTATCTATAGAAAGTTGTGAAGATCACATTGGCAATAATATCGAACAACAAGCTTATACCTATGCGGCCTGCCAAAAGTGGGTTTTTTCTCCTACTGATACCGGATTCATGGCGTTAAAACCAAGCCAAGACAGCGAAGCCTGTGTCGGGGTTGAGGACAATGCCGTAGTACCCGGTGCGAATTTGGCGTTGACGTCCTGTTCAGAAAAAACCGCTCAATGGCGTATTCGTCCGGTAGATGGCGGCGGCGTCATGTTGATGAATCGCTATATCCGTCAAGCAATGGGACTTGCCAATTGCGGATTAGCAGAAGGAACAAATGTAGCGCAACAGCCAGATTTAGGCACAGATTGCCAAGTGTTTCACTTACGCGAGCCCAATTAACAGGCTTTTATAAGCAAGGTTACTGACCACGAGAGGTTGGTGGTTTATGTCTTTATATCGGAATTAGAAGTATGCAATCACAAAAATTATCGACGGTAGAAAAAGTGGGTTTTGGCGCTGGAGATATGGCAGTAAATGTCATGGTGGCGGCATTGTTTTACTTTATGTCGTTTTTCTACACGGATGTGTATGGCCTAAAACCGGTAGATATGGGCATTTTATTTCTTGTTGCACGATTTGTAGATGCCTTTACAGATCCCTTAATGGGAATTATCACTGACAAGGTGCGAACTCGATGGGGACAATTTCGTCACTGGTTCCTATTTTTGTCGGTTCCATATGGTTTGTCTGTTGTCTTGCTATTTACCACACCGGATTTTGATTACAACATGAAGCTGGTGTGGGCATATGTGACCTATTTGTTTGCGACCTTGATGTTTACCGGGGTGGCAATTCCTTATATTTCTTACATTGGTGTGCTAACCGCCGATCCAAAAGAACGTTTATCCGCCAATGGTTATCGAATGTTTTTCGCTAAAATTGCCAATGTGGTTATTGTGTTTTCTGTGCCTCTATTAGCTAATAATTGGGGTAATGGCAGCATAGCTTCGGGTTATCAGCTGGCGATGATTTTAGTGTCGGTTTGCGCGGTTGGACTTTTCTTATTCTGCTTTTTCACCACCAAAGAGAGAATCACGCATTCAGGTGAACAAGAGAATATTTTAAAGCAACTTAAAGTACTGCTTAAAAACGATCAGTGGGTGTTGTTATGCATAGCTTGTGTGCTTGGTACTTTAGGTTATGCAATTCGTGGCAGTGTTGCTATGTATTATGCTACTTATTACCTGGGTGCTCCTGATCTCGCTGGGACTTTCACCAGTGCAGGCATTGCAGCCTCAATCGTATCTATGGTGGCCAGTACTTGGATCACCAAGCGCTATTGCAAAATAAAGCTGTTTAGATACTCCCAAATTGCTGTGTTATTTATCTCAGTTGCTATGTACTTTGCGGTGCAACCTGGGGATATTATGTTAGCTTTTATTCTCTACATATTATTATCTTTTGTAGTTGATTTACATGCTCCCGTATTTTGGTCGGCCATCGCTGAAGCGGTTGACTACGGAGAAATCAAAGACAAAGTGCGCGCCTCAGGATTGTCTTTTGGCGGCATCTCTTTTTGCCAGAAAGCCGGTGGTGGATTAGCAGGTTTAACCGGCGGTTTATTGCTCGAATTTTATCAATACCAACCCAATGTCGCACAAAGTGATTTTACACTAACAGGTTTAGCACTAATGCTAACCATAATTCCTGGGGTGTTTCATGCATTGCTGGGCTTTGTTTTATTTAAATACAAAATTACCGACGGTTATTACACCAATATGGTGTCGCAACAGCGTTTGCCTGAATAACCCTTATATTAAATAGGTAACAATATGACAGATATTCCAAAACCTTTAATTCCTCAAAGAGCAGATCCTTATGTACATAAACATACGGATGGCTTTTACTACTTCACTGCTTCCGTACCGGCTTATGACGGCATTGAATTAAGACGAGCGACCAGTTTACAAGGTTTGGCAGACGCAGAAACTGTGATGGTCTGGACTAAACCAGATACCGGTCCTTACAGTGACCTAATTTGGGCGCCTGAGATTCATTTTAATGAAGGGGCTTGGTACGTGTATTTTGCTGCAGCACCGAGTCGTGAAATCAAATATGATTTATTTCAACATCGTATGTACGCCATTAGCTGCAAAGACGATAATCCATTAACTGGTGAATGGACCTTCTGCGGACAGATTGAAACCCCTTGGGATACCTTCTGCTTAGATGCCACAACTTTTTACCACAACGACGAACTCTATTATTGCTGGGCGCAAAAAGAACCAGGAATCCGAGGTAACTCTAACTTGTATTTGTCTAAAATGGCCAGCCCAACACAAATTACAGGTGAAATAGCGCGCTTAACCATTCCTGAATTACCTTGGGAGATAGTTGGATTTTGGGTGAATGAGGGGCCTAATGTTCTCAAACGTAATGGTAAGATTTTTTTAACTTATTCAGCCAGCGCCACTGATGAAAATTATGCCATGGGACTGCTTCATGCATCCCTCGACAGTGACCTCTTAGATCCCAATTCTTGGACCAAAGAGCAGTCTCCGGTATTTTTGACCAATGAGCCTTTAAGCATGTTTGGGCCCGGTCATAACAGTTTCACCCAAGATGAAGATGGTAATGACATTCTGGTCTATCACTGTCGTCAGTATACCGAAATAGAAGGCGATCCCTTATGGAACCCTGATCGACATACCTTTATTAAAAAACTGCGTTGGGATGACAATGGCATGCCAATTTTCGGTAAACCCGGAGAAGATTAGGCGCTAAGAGCAAAGGCAGAATATGAAATTTTCTATATTGGTAACAGCGCTGCTGACCATTGTAATTGGAGTGACGGGTTGCAACACTAAGTCGTCAGACTCAACATCGAATAATGAAGCTTTAGTACAGATTGACGAGCAGCAAAGGTTGTTTAGCTTACATCAGGTTTCCTTAACAGAAGGGCCTTTTGCACACGCCCAACAGACCAATATCGAATACCTATTAGCAATGTCTCCGGACCGCTTATTAGCGCCCTATTTAAAGGAAGCTGGAATTGAAGCTAAAGCGCCAGCCTATGGCAACTGGGAAAGTTCAGGTTTAGACGGCCATATCGGTGGACACTATTTAACCGCTTTGAGTTTAGCTTGGGCTGCAAGCGGAGAACAAAGCATAAAAGAACGCCTTGATTATATGGTGGGGCAATTGTACCAAGCGCAAAAGGCCAACAAGGGGTATTTAGGTGGCATCCCCAATGGTAAAGAAATATGGGCACAAATACGCGAGGGTAATATATCGGCAGGTTCATTTAGTTTAAATAATCGCTGGGTACCACTTTATAACATCGATAAAATTTACCACGGTCTTTATGATGCCCATGTGATTGGGAAAAATGACTTAGCAAAAAGCATGTTATTTGATTTGGGCGAATGGATGTTAGAGGTAACTCAAAAGCTTTCCGATGAACAAATTCAGCAAATGTTGCATTCAGAGCATGGTGGTTTAAATGATGTTTTCGCCAAAATGGCCGCGCTGTATGACGATTCTCGATTTTTACATTTGGCAGAAAAGTTTACCCACCAGAGAATCTTACAACCTTTGATGGCACAAAAAGATGAACTAACTGGATTACATGCTAATACGCAGATTCCTAAAGTTGTCGGAATTATGCAAATTGCGGGCATGAATCAAGACGAAGCTTGGGTCGCAGCTGCGAAGTATTTCTGGGAAAACGTAACCCAAAAGCGGTCGGTTTCCATTGGTGGCAACAGTGTAAAAGAGCATTTTCACGATGCAGATAACTTTACTGCCATGATAGATGATATTGAGGGGCCTGAAACCTGCAATACCTACAATATGCTTAAATTGAGCAAAGCCCTTTTCCTGCATACCGGAGACACTAGGTATCTGGATTATTACGAAAAAGCGACTTACAACCATATTCTTTCATCTCAACATCCAGACCATGGCGGTTTGGTTTATTTCACCTCAATGCGTCCTGGGCATTTCAGAAAATATTCTTCAGTACATGATTCTATGTGGTGTTGTGTCGGCTCGGGTATTGAAAATCACAGTAAGTACGCTGAGTTGATTTACACCCATAATGATCAGGCACTATGGGTCAATTTGTTTATGGGATCACTGCTTACTTGGGAAGATAAAAACCTAAAATTAGAGATGCAGACGGCGTTTCCAGATAAGCAAAACGTGACCTTAACGGTGAACGCGAAAAATGACGAAAAGCTCGGACGTTTTACTTTGAATTTACGAGTACCTGAATGGATTCAAGGTGACTTTGCAGTCTCTATAAATGGCAATAGAGCCCAAGGCATTAAAAAACAAGGTTACCTAAGCTTGCAGCGAGAATGGCTGAATGGTGACAAGATTACTTTTTCATTAAATGCCCAATTGATAGTTGAACAATTGCCTGATGGCCAAGATTATTATTCCATCACTTATGGACCTGTGGTGTTAGCAACACCAATAGCTGCGTTTGCAGAGGAAACATTAAACCTGATTTCCGGGGATGGGCGAATGGATCACGTGGCTGTAGGGGCTGTTTGTCCTCCAGAAGCTATTCCAGTGATGTTGGACGAACCTGAAAAATTTATACAATCACTAACCCGTACATCAAGTGAACAGTTAGTATTCCAAACGGATTCTAGGAATGCAGTTGTTGCACAAAGTTTCTTAGATAATAAGCAGCCGATTTTGGTGCCGTTTTTCCGTTTGCATGATAGTCGTTATCAAGTGTATTGGCCCCAGCAATCTCCACAGGGATATGATAATTTTATTGCACAAGCAAAACAAAAAGCGGCGTTTGAGCAAGCAATTGAATCTATAACAATTGATCAAATCACTCCGGGGCAACAACAACCGGAAGTTGAGCACAATTTTGCTGGCGAAAATACACGCGCTGGCGTGAACGAAGGAAGACATTGGCGCGCCGCTCAAGGATGGTTCTCATATGTTCTAGACAACCAAGCAGGTGATGCCAAAAGTGTACGTATTACCTATTCTCGAAAGGATGTTTGGCGTCATTTTAGTATTCTTCTAAATGATACCGAAATTGCCAAAGTTGCCCTTCCAG
Organism: uncultured Glaciecola sp.; assembly: GCA_947496235.1. GTDB lineage: Bacteria > Pseudomonadota > Gammaproteobacteria > Enterobacterales > Alteromonadaceae > Glaciecola. The sequence goes on from CANMCE010000002.1 coordinate 414,863, forward strand.
TCCCCAATGAACAAGCGGAATTTTATTCAGTTGATTATCCTATTCCCGAAAATTTACAATCTCAAAAATCATTGGTCATCAAGTTCGAAGCTAACCCTGGTTCAACTGCTGGTGGTATATATGGCATTCGTTTGTTAAGAGAATACAGTCAGTAAGAGGCTGTGTTCTCGACATACATATACAACTTAAAACCGAACTAACAATGGAGCCGTAGTTCATTATTTTAATATCTGAGCACAACAAACCCTAAATAATAAAGGCCAAAGCCTACAAACAAGCAAAACGCCACCTGATAATAATTAACAACAGGAGGATTGGTTTTAAAATATTGGTCAACGCTTTGGATCAAAGTAGATAAATAACTTGGACTTACTTGATTGTCAGGTTTTAGTACAACTCTACCATTAGCAGTCGAGCTCGAGATTGAAATAGCACCAGGGCTATCGATAAAGCTGATTCGGGATTGCTTTTTATCGTAATGAATTTGATTCTCAGGCACCGAGGAATAAATAGCATTTAAAACCGCCTTTTCGTCTACAAAGTGCAATACATAATAAGTGGAAGTGACAAAGCGCTTTATGAATATCACCAATAAGAAAATAACCAACAATGTAAAAATTCTATTTATGGTTGTTGGCGATATATCGGTAAATGTAGAAGGCTTTAAGACAATGCGATCCACAGCAAATAGCGTTAGGGCACAGAAATAAAAAAGTAAATAACCACGAACAGTATTCGGAGAAAGTATTGGAGGTCTTTTCTTAAAGAAAACCCAAAGAGCAGAGGCTATAAAAATGGTTCCTAGCACCACAGAGAGCCAAAATGTTATTGAATAATGCATTACGTTTCCCTACGCTTAATTAGCACATGTACACGAGTGTAGATGAACTTATAAAAATCGCAAGTCACCTGAACAAAGCTAGGGTTTAAGTGCTGTTTTTCTATGATCCAAATCGGTAGAGTCAACAACAGGCCACCCATCTTCCCACGTCATGGGCAATATACGTAATTTCTGTTTACCGTTATCGGCCGTTTCATAGGCGTGAAGTACTAGATAATCCTTGCCGTCAAAGGTATAAGCTGCATTATGGCCAAGGGCCACCCAGTTGTCATTACCCTCAATAACTAGTGTGCCTCCTCCTTGATTCATCGGCTTACCCTCTTTATCGATATAGGGGCCGGTAACAGATTTTGAGCGACCAACACGCACATTGTAAGTGCTATCCATTCCGCGACAACATTTATCAAAGGACACAAACAGATAATAATAGTCGTTCTTTTTGAAAATATAAGGTGCCTCAATTGCCCCTGTACCTGCATTCGCATCGTCTGTAGAACTGGATGGGCGCTTGGCAATGGTGTGCCATTCTTGCGGTTCGGCAATGCGCACTAAATCATCTTCTAATTTTACGAGTTTTAAACCTTCCCAAAATGAGCCAAAACTCATCCATGCATTGCCTTGTTCGTCTTCAATAATTGCCGGATCTATCGCATTCCAATGATCGCGGTTGGGAACGGATTGTAGGACTATTCCGTGATCAACCCATTGATATTCAGGTGACTTAGGGTCAAGGGTTTTATTCACCGTAACCCCAATACCTGAAGTATTTTTACCAAATGCAGAAACAGAGTAATAAAGATAAAACTTACCATTTTTCTGGTAAATATCAGGCGCCCATAAGTGGCCATTAAAACCTGGCGCTACCCTTTTCGCCCAGCTAGGCTCATCTGGAAACACTCTACCTACAAGCGACCAATGAGTAAGATCTTTGGAGGCATAATAAGTAATTCCAGGCCCTGTACTAAAAACGTAGTAGGTATCGCTTTCCTTTGTCATTACAGGATCATGTACTTCTACTTGCTTGGCGTTTGCGCACCCCAACAGGCTAAAAGTCACTATAGACACAAGCAAACGAAATAACAGGTTTTTAGAAATTGCTTTCATAATAAAAATAGTCCAGTAATCAGAAGTCAATTTTATAAAAAAAATAATTGTAACAATAAAGTGAATTAATTTGTATTACAATAATAATATTGTTAGCCTTTGTGTCCTAACAATAGGATTTTGAGGAAGTTATGCGCAAACGGTTAGCTATACTTTTTTTGATAAATTTTTTGGTATTCCCACCCCTAATACAAGCTTCAAGCGCGCTAGGTGCTTCAGATAAATTAGCCCCAATCGATAATCCTATTGTGCCTCAACGCGCTGACCCTTGGCTAGTTCGAGATACTGATACCGGCTGTTACACTTTTATAGGCACATCTCCTGGTTTTAACAATATTGAGCTGCGACAAGCTTGTCGTTTGAACGACCTCAAATTTGCGACGCCAAAAGTGATTTGGAGCAAAAAGCAATCTGGCCCCATGAGCGCAAATATTTGGGCGCCGGAATTACATTACATAGATGATGCTTGGTATATTTATTTTGCTGCGGGAGATGTTGCCAAACCCTTTAGTATTCGCATGTATGTGCTTAAAAATGAAGCTGAGAATCCCATGCAAGGAAGTTGGCAAGAAATGGGGCAGATTAAAACCCATGTAGATTCCTTTGCGTTAGACGCCACAACGTTTGAACATAAAGGTGTGCGATATTTAGTATGGGCACAACAAGATGCTGAAGCTAGTTATAATTCAGCGCTTTGGATTGCTGAAATGCAAAGTCCTACTGAAATTAAATTACCAGTGACCTTGTTAACCGAGCCAACTTTAGATTGGGAAATTCAGGGTTACAAAGTCAATGAAGGGGCCGCAGTGATTCACCGTCATGGCAAAGTACTGATAACGTATTCGGCAAGTGCAACCGACCATCGTTATGCTATGGGATTATTGTGGGCCGATGAAGATGACGACTTATTAAATCCCAACAGTTGGCATAAATCTGAAATGCCGATTTTTGACACTAATGAAAGCGTTGCGCGTTTTGGTCCGGGACATAATAGTTTTGTTAAAGCAGAAGATGGGGTAACAGATTTACTGATTTATCATGCCCGAGACTACAAAGAACTAAGAGGTACACCACTTACAGATCCAAATCGCCATGCTAGAGCTAGAGTAATTTATTGGGATGCTAATGGTTTTCCAGTTTTACATTCACAAAATCTAGACTAATACTTATTACATTATATTGTTGGGACAATGTTATGGTATTAATTAAATTATGCGCATTGTCGATACAATAATGGGAAGTATTAAGCTTTCATTAGCTGGAGACAATCCTCATCATTGCCACGAATACGCCAAGGCTACTTGCTCAAAGCATAATAGCTATATTTGTTAGTTCAATACTACTTATTTTAGTATTTGTGTCTGGCGTTTTCGAAACCCAAATAAGATTATTTGATAAATATTCACCTCATTCTGCTCAATTAGCTGTCAATGGTAATTCGACTGCTACGGCTGAGATCAAAGATAACAAGCTCTACGTCACCTGTATCGCTAAAAATGCAGGGAAATATGATGTTTGTGGGGCTTCCTACATATTGGTAGAAAATATAGAGCAGGGCATAGATTTAAGTAATTATTATGCAGTTTCGGTTGATATGAATGTCACCAAGCCGGCGCCAGAAGCTAAAGTTAAGTTTTCAATACGCACATTCAACCCTGCATATTCCGAATCAGATAGACCAGACTCCAATAAATATAACAGCATTGTGCTGACACCTTCGGTTGACTTAAAAGATACCAAGGTGTTACTTAACTATTTTCAGGTTGAGAGTTGGTGGGTTCGTGAAAACAATATTGCATTTGAAGACTCTCTTTTAGATTTTGGCAATGTCATTGGCATTGATTTTATCAACAATAATGTTGAAACGGATGGCATTTACCATATCGAAGTCAACAACGTCGTTTTTTATCGGCATCTTTTAAGCACAAGTGAGTTATTAATCCTAGTAGCTTTAATGTGGCTATGCATTATCGTACTTCTTATCAAGCGTAATCGAATTTTATTGCATGAAAGGGCAACTAAAGATCATTTGACCAATATTGCCAACAGAAATGGACTTCAAGAATGGATAGATAAACTTAAAATTAATGACAAGAACCCGGTAAAAATGACCATGTTTTATATGGACATTGACGACTTCAAAAAAGTCAACGACACCCATGGTCATGCAGCGGGAGATGTCATTCTGAAACACTTTTGCCGAGTTACAAGAAAAGTTCTTAAAGATTGCAATAAAACACCCAATATTTTCACACGATTATCAGGGGATGAATTCGCTATTTTTGCTGTAAACCTAACTCTAATTAAAGCTGAAAAAGTCGCAAAAAAGATATTTAAAGGGTTAGAAAAAAGTGTCTCTGTGTCCAACAATGAAATAAGGATTAGCACTAGTATTGGAATTTCACTTAAAGTTGTTAGCAATGATAGTTTTAAAAAGCTAATCGAAGAAGCCGATTTAGCGATGTATTTGGCAAAGCAAAATGGCAAAAATCAATATAAGATTTATGATGAACAGGTTGAGCGTCAGGCTACCAGTCGAAAATCACTAGCAAGGTTGATTTTGCAGGCGATTCAGGATAATCAATTTGATCTTTTGTTTATGCCTATCTTTGATATTGGTTCTCGGCAAGTACGAGCAGTTGAAGTTATGATACAACCCATATCCCTTGAGTTGAAAGAGTATAAATCAGAAGAATTGATACCCATAGCTGAGGAGTACGGCTTGATACAGCAGCTAGATTACTGGGTAATGCGCGAAACCTTTTCAATTTTGAAATCAAATAAAGCCTTGATAGAGAAACTTGGTTTAACCTTTAGAGTCAATGTTTCCACCTTAGACTTGCAAACTGATGAATTTAACGCGGTTGTATTGAAACTAATGGAGGATTACAACATTGCTCCTTCGTTTTTTGCGTTAGAGGTTACCGAAACTGCGTTTGAATCCAATTATGCAAACTCAGTTAAAATGCTAAAGGAACTGAGCCAAAAGGGTATTGCAATAGTGTTAGACAATTTTGGTACAGGTTACACATCTTTGACGCAATTGGCGCATTACCCCATATCAGGTATTAAAATCGATAAATCCTTTATACAGATGTTTGCCACCAACAACCCCAAAGGCATTGCGCTGATTCGTTCCATTATTCAAATTGCCCAAGTTTTTGATTTAAGTATAACCGCTGAAGGCGTTGATACATTGGAACAATTTTACTTTCTTGAAAAGGAAGGTTGTCATCATATTCAAGGCTCACTGTACTCTCAGCCTCTTAGTTTGGAAGACCTAATAAGAGGATTACGTAATCAAAGAGCTTTTAGTGATCCAAGTAGTCAGGACCAAAAAGCCGACAATAATTAGTGTCAACTTTATGATTTTTAGACTACTGTCAAAACGGATTTAATGTATAACCCTGCTGTTGCAATATCGCATGAGCAGTCATTGCTGAAAGCGCCATTTGCACTCCAGGAATGAGTTGAGATTGCTCTACCTTGTTGTGCATCGCTGATTGTCCACAAACAAATACTTGGGTGTTGTTTTCTAACAACTGCGTTATCAGAGACTCAGACCCATTATCAACCTCAAATCGCTTTTTAAATTCATCATTTGATAAAACATCTAGAGTGGCACCACCGTGTACTACCAAGGCTAATTGAATGTTTTGAGCTTTGACGCCGTGAGCAAGGTGCATATTAATAAAACGCGCTAAAGAATTGATGTTGTTGTTTTGTTTTCCAGATTCAGCTCCTTTGGCAACATCAAAAGCAATTTTGAATTTGGTATTTTCATCAATAGGAACATGATCAGGTACCTCATAAAAGTAGCCAAAATCTTTAATTGCCGGTGGTGTGTCTTCAGCGTGTATGCTGAAAGATAGTAAAATAAGTAGAGCAGCAGATATATGTTTCATAATGGAGCCGTAAGAAAATAATGGAGCCGTAGTTCATTTAAAAAAGGAGCCGTAGTTCATTATTCCACTACCTATGCTAAAAACCTAGGAATTTTCCAGGAATAATGAACTACGGCTCCTTTTTTAAATGAACTACGGCTCCATTTTTACCGATCTATCATCTCCGCTTCAGTGTTACCAGAAGCGGTAGTAGATGAAAATGGTGATACCGATAATACCTGCGGTATGGATGTAATCCCACTTATCTAACCCTGCGATAACCTCACGCATTGTGCTCTTACCTAAGGTTGAGAATGTGAGACCCTGCAGTTTTTCATCACTGGCTTTTGGTGTAACCATGCTGATAACTATCATTAAAGCGGAGACAATCACAAAGAGTAAAATACAGTAGTACAACCAATTCATATCTACTATCCAATGTACTGGGGTATCGGTTAGCCCGTCTTTGAATGGTAATAGCACCAAGCGAAGCATACCTAGTACAAAACCAGCGACTAGACCAATAAAACCAGCGGCTGGTGTGATGCGTTTACTCAACAATCCAAGTAAGAATACTGCTGCAATGCCAGGAGCAATTAACGATTGAACGCTTTGTAGATATTCATACAGAACATCCGCAATTAAACTCATCACTGGGATCCACAAGATACCTAAAACTACAATGACCACGGTGGCAATACGACCGACGCGAAGAAGTTCTTTCTCACTGGTGTCAGGCTTGAATTTTTTATAAAAATCAATTGTGAACAAGGTTGCTGAAGAGTTAAACAGAGACGCCAATGAGCTCATCAAGGCCGCAACTAAGCCTCCAATCACTATACCTTTAACCCCAGCAGGTAAAAGTTCTGAGACTAGAGTAGGGAAGGCTTGGTCCGCACTTTCATAGGTAATGATGCCCTTAGCGTTAAGTGCGTAAGCAATCATGCCAGGTACTAGGAAGATAAACACTGGTAGCAATTTTAAGTAACCGGCAAACATGGTCCCACGTCTAGCTTCTTTAATACCTTTTGCTGATAAGACGCGCTGAACAATGTATTGGTCTGTACACCAATACCAAAATCCAATTATGAAAGACCCAAAAATAATCCCTGGCCATGGGAATTCACTATCACTGGCAGAACGAATGAGATGCATATTCGCGTCGTTTAAGCGCTCAACTTCTGCCCAACCACCGACCTTATCTAGTCCCACAACTAGGATAACGACGGAACCTATGATCAAGACTGGAGTTTGCAAAACAGAGGTCCACATTATGGCTTTCATACCGCCTAATACAGTGTATAAACCTGTAATAATCACTAAGCCAAGGGCCGAAATCCAAAAGAAATCTATGCCCCAAATGCTATCGATACCTAAAATGGTTTTAAAGGCAATGCCCCCAGCATAAACAGTTACCGCAACTTTAGTGAGAACATAACTGACCAGAGAAATTACCGATAGAAAAGTACGAGCGGAAGATGTGTAACGACGCTCCAAAAACTCAGGCATGGTGTAAACTTTACTGCTCCAATAAAAGGGAACAAATATCCAGCCTAAGAGTAATATTATCCAAGATTGTAACTCCCAGTGGGCCAGCGCCATGCCTGATTGGGCTCCAGCTCCCGACAGTCCAACTAAATGCTCTGAACCAATATTCGAAGCAAATATTGAAGCACCGATAACTAACCAACTGGCGTTCCTGCCTGCTAAGAAATAATCAGCAGTATCTTCTTCTTTTTGGCGCAAGGACATTGCCACTACGCCGATTAACAACACAAAAAATCCTGCTAGGACTATCCAGTCCAAAGTACTTAATTCAACCATAATGCTTCCGTTGACAGATAGTGGGGTAAGAGTTCACTTTCTTGTTAGTAAATATTTTTAAAATATTATAATATAAATCAAAAAATAGAAAGTGTACTTTTAACTAAAAGTTAACATTTTTTTATGTATCCAAGAAGATGTATAGCCTGGCTTAGCTAAATTTTATAACGGCGATCACACATAGCGTTGTAATCTTCAAATAAAGCTATAAATCTTATAAAGTTAGGGCTGTGACACTCGTTCAATATAGTAGTATGATATCGGCGAAACTTAATGGAAGAGACTATGGCGCGAATAGAAAATCTAAACTTGTCACAACGAGTTACTAATGAACTTGGTAAAGCAATTGTTGCAGGCGAGTATGACACCAAAACTGGCTTGCCAACTGAAGCTAAGCTTTGCGATGAATACGGCATTAGCCGAACGGCTGTGCGAGAAGCGGTAAAAATGCTGGCAGCAAAGGGTCTTATTTCATCAAGGCCACGCCAAGGTATTCGTGTTGAACCTGCTGAAAATTGGAACTTATTTGATACCAGCGTACTGAAATGGTTGTTAGAAAGTAGTCCATCTCTGTTGGTGTTAAAAGAGTTTTTGCAGATGCGCCATACTATTGAGCCACAAGCAGCAGCTTTGGCCGCTAAGAGTGGTGACAGTGCCGCGATTGATGAAATTCGTAAAGCAGTAGAAGAAATGAAACGAGCCGCAAATGAACCTGAAGGTGATATCCATGATTCGGACTTGGCCTTTCACACTGCAATTTTGAAAGCCAGCGGTAACCGATTCCTTTATCAGATGAGAGATTTTATTTCTACTGCATTGCATGTGAGTATTCAGCATACCACGCCGGCTAAGGGAAATAAGGTAAGTATTGCCGAAGACCACTATAAAATTTATGCCGCTATAGTAAATGGCGAATCAGATCGCGCCAAGAATATGATGACTTATCTCATCGATGAAGCCATGGCATTTATAGAGTCTGAAATTAAACGTACTAGTGCCCAGTAAACAAGCTGAAACTCAGTTAACAAGCTAAAGTGAATTATATTAATATGAGTCAAATTGCGTCATATCCTAGTTTGAATAATAAAACTGTGTTCATAACGGGCGGTGGAACTGGGATCGGTGCCGTTATGGTCGAGCGTTTTTGCCAACAAGGTGCAAAGGTTGCTTTTGTTGATTTAGTGGTCGATAAAAGTTTAGCACTTTGTTCGACGTTAAAGGGCCAATATCAGCATGATCCTTTGTTCCTTGAGTGCGACATTAGAGATGCATCAGCACTAAAAGAATCCATCAATACATTTCAACAAAAACTGGGTGATATCAGTGTGCTAATCAACAATGCAGCAGATGATACTCGGCATCAGGCTGATACTCTTAGCGAAGACGCTTGGGACAACTACATGGCTATTAATCTTCGCCCTTGTTTTTTCGCTACCCAAGAAATTATTCCGCAGATGCAGCGGCTGGGCGGTGGCAGTATTATCAATATGGGTTCTGTCAGTTGGCGCAAGAAACAAACCTGCATGCCAGCATACACCACGGCAAAAGCAGCTATCGAAGGCCTAAGTCGCACAATGGCGGCGACTTATGGAAAAGACAATGTGCGAGTGAATACCTTAATACCAGGCTGGGTAATGACGGAACGTCAAATGACTCGTTGGTTGAATCCAGATATTGTCCAAGAAGTGCAGGAAAGTCAGTGCATAAAGAAAACATTGCAACCAGATGATATCGCGAACGCCGCACTTTTCCTTGCTTCAGAAGACAGTAACATGCTAACAGGACAGAGCATTATTGTGGATGCTGGCTGGGCCTAATCAATAAAACTAAATATTTTACTAGAAAAATACCTCATTTCTTGAGATAAATAATATTGTATTATTAAAATTACAAGTCCTGCCGCTACTAGTTGGCGTTTGGTTGCGAAGGGCGTTAGCGGTGGGACGGTAGATTGCACGAATTCGTTTGGGTTTACTTAGTATTAATTTTAGGCGCGTGCTTGCAGAGTATGATTGGCTTTGGGCTTGGTCTTTTGTGCGCTCCTGTCATATATATGATCTATCCTGAATTAGTCCCCGGACCCATGATCATGAACGCCCTTTTAATTACCTCAATCCTAAGCGTGAAACACAGAGCTAAAATTGATTTTCACCAAACAGGCTTTTCTATAATGGGGGGAACCGCTGGTGTATTAGTTGCTGGCGTGGTTATGTTATTCATCGATTCTCATCAATATCAATTGCTGTTTGGTATATCTATTTTAGTTGCGGTCGCCTTATCTTTAGTTGGGATAGCCCCAAGGGTTAGCATAATTTCTAATTTAATAGCATCGATGCTGTCAGGTTTTTTAGGCACTACAACTTCAGCGGGTGGTGCGCCCATGGGCCTGTTATATCAAACCGTGCAAAAGGAAAAAATTAAGGCCAACTTGAGTATCTTTTTTACTTATATCAACTTATTCGCAATTATTGTGCTTTCACTTGCAGGCGTTATTGGTTTTTCAGACTTTGTTTTATTTCTATATTGTATACCGGCACTTCTGGTTGGTTGGATTTTGGCCATCTATATCAACCGTAGGATTAATGAAAAGCTTATTCGTACTCTAATCCTTACTATCGCTAGTCTATCAGGCCTAATGTTAGTTATTTTTAGAGGTTAACTTACATTTTAAACACTATGGGTTTTTCTTGTCAGCCAGCCATTGTTTTGGTGATAAACCTGTTCTCTTTTTGAATACCCGAGCCAAAGAAGAAGCATTTTCATAACCTACGGCTTCGGCAACTATCGTAACAGGTTTATCTTTGAGAAGCATGTTCTGGGCTTTGCTAATTCTTAAGTCAGTTAAATAGTCTAGAGGCGGAAGCCCCAAGGTTTGTTTAAACAAACTGGCAAATTTAGAGCGAGACATGGCAACTTTGTTTGCCATACTTTCCACCGTCCAATGTGACTCCGGTGATTCGCTTAAGGCCGAAATCAACGACATGATAGCGGGTTGAGTGGCGGCAGTGAACTGCGACAAGTTGACTCTGCCGGTGTCGACGACATAACGGAGCAATCGCATCATGAAAATATCGCACAGACGATCGATTATCCATTGGCGGCCTATTTCTTCTTCAAAGGCTTCGCTGAATATTTCTTCGGTGATAGTTTGCAATGGAGGAGCTTCTGAAAGAGGAACCCACAAAAATCTTGGTAATTGTTCGACCAACAAATGTTGTTGACGACGGTCAAAGTGGATATTGGCACATACCACAACCGCTTCTTCAGAATCTTCAATAAAAATGCGATGTACACAGCCTGCAGGGAAAAATATGATGGTGGGTTTGTCCAGTACCACGGGTTGAGAATCAGCCAGCATAACCGTCATTTTGCCAGATTTTAAAAAATGCAGGTGGGCAAAGCCTTTACCTTCGGACGAGGTGAGAAGTCCGCATAGACCACCACTGTAAAAAACCTCAGCGCGCAAATCTAGGTCTTGTAAAAGTACACTTAGTGTATCCATATACCCTCCATGATTGGATTTATACGCTTAGTACCCCCATTAAAAAGCGCGACTTTCAAAATCTAACAACGTAGGAAAATACCACTGATACACTAGTTGCGCAAATAGACTAAACTATAGGAACCGTCTTATTTACAAAATCTCACAAATTTTTCATTGCAATACTTAGGTGAAAATTTGATTATGAACCTTTGGCTAGCTCAAACCTCTAATAACTAACGTAATTTAAGTGAATTTAAAATGAATATATTTAATAATTTATCGATGTTTGTTCTGGTTGTTACTGTAGGGCTAGTTTCGGGGTTACAAACCGCGCAGGCCTCAGATGAAGTCGTTAGTGCCTATGAATGCACACAAGTAAGTTTAGACGACATAGACGAATCATTGTTGACTAAAGAAGAAAAACTAGCGCTTATGGAACAAGGATTAAAGCGGTCAATAGACAGCTATGCAACCTGTGTGGGTAAGGTGCAGCAACAACAAGCGTCTGGAGGCGCAGGTGGCGGCTTAGAAGGTGAAGGCGACGGAAATGAAAGTGCTAGTGAAGGTAATCAAGTAGCGAATTCAAATTCCAATAATGGTGATGCGCCACCGCAAGAGGTGAACACACCAACGACTGAACAATCTCAAACTACGCCCGCCCAGCGTAAAGTCGGCAAGCCGAAAGATAATGATTCAATTATCTGTCAATTACTTTGGGAGGAAATTCAAACTGCTCCCGAGGATAAATTAGCAGGTTTTAAAAAGCAGTATGCTGAATACAAATGTGGATAGTAAAGATATGAATAATGGAAGCTCTTCGAAGATAAAACAAAATAAGATGTATGTCCTGCTGCTGGCAATAGTGCTGTTTGTTTCGGCTTGTCAATCGACATCCACCAGAAATCAACCTTTATTAGTAGGTCCTGTAGCACCGGAAACCTCGTCAAAACATCAGCAAAAAAATGTCGCATCCTTACAAAACGCTAATGTGTTTTTAGATGTGGCGGTGCCTGTGTTCGACCCAGGTTTTCCAATGCAGTCGAATGGCACTGATATTGACTATGAAGAGATGGATGACGAAGGGATTTGGCCACAATTAAGACGCACTGAGGCTAAATTGTTTGCGGTAGAAACAAAAAAATCTCTGGAAAATACAGGCGCTTTTGGTGCAGTTAGTGTGGTACCAGATGCCAATACTTCAGCAGACGTGTTCGTGTTGGGAAAAATTCTGCATTCAGACAGTGAAGTTGTTGAAATGGAATTAACGGTTGTAGATGCCTCTGGAGAAATTCTTGGTATCAAAGAGTTCGAACACGAAGTGGATGAAAGCTTTATTAAAGATCAACGAAACGCTGGGAAAAATCCGTATCAGCCGATTTTCGATCAAGGGCGTGATTATGTTGTCGCTCTATTGAGTCGTCTATCAGACGAAGAAAAGCAAGAAATTAAGAATGTAGCGACAGTACGTTATGCTCGTTATTACAACCCGGACGAGTACAGCCAATATTTAAGTACAGAGATTGAACGTAAAAACCGACAGCGTTACTATAAGTTTTCGTTAGAAGGGATGCCGGCGGAGAACGATCCCATGTTAAATAGGATCGAAGATTTACGCGCTCAAGAATTATTGTTTGTAGATCGTTTGCAAGATCAATACGATACTTTTTATGCAGAGACTAACGATGCCTACTACACTTGGCAGCGGGAAACTTTACCCGAAATTATTGCGCGCCGAGAAGCACAAACAGAACGTAACATTAAAGCAGGTTTAGGCGTAGGATTGGCTATTCTGGCAGGTATTTTGGCAAATAAATCGTCAGACTCAAGTGCTTCTGGGAGTTCAACCAGGGGGGGCGCAGAAGCCGCTGGAGCAGTACTTGCTGGGGTAGGGTCCATGATTGCCATCAACGATGCATTCCAAAGTAACAGTGAGATGAAAGTGCAATCAGCTATTATTGAGGAAAAAGGCCAAGCTGTTGATTTAACGTTAGGTCCTACAGAAATGAAGTTTGCAGATCAAATCATAGAGTTAAAAGGTACCGCCAGTGAGCAATACATGCAATGGAAACAGCATTTGCGAGATATGTACGAGCTGGAAAAAACCCCTGACGTTCAGTTGTGATAGGAGAATAGATAAGCAGTGAGTGAACAAAAGGGAAGTTCAGCTGATGAGCAAATATTAGCTCGCCAACAACAGATGCAAAAAAAGCTCAAAACCGGCGTTTGGGTTGCTTCTGGTGTGATCTTACTTTTTCTCATTATTTTTTGGGTGCGGCAGTGGGTAGTTAATCCCACCATTGAGGCCGCGCCTTCAGATATTGATGAACCTATAGTTTCACTTTCTTCTGAGCAAGCCGAAAGTGCTCGCAGAACATTTCGTGAGGCCTTGGCCGCGTTTGAGCAAAACCTGCAACCACAGCTAGAACAAAAGGATTTAGTGCAATGGGCGCAAAGCAGAGTAAATGAGTTGGTCACCCTCAAAGAAATTGCGTTAACCAACTTTGCGTCATCTAAGTATCATTTAGCCTTAAGTCAAATTGAGCAATTGGAAACATCTGCACTAGCACTAATTGAAGATTGGCAATCCAATTATCAGATTGCGTTACAGCAGAGCCAAGATTATTTAGCTCAAGGCAATATCAGTCGTGCGCGCTTAATGTTTCAGCAAGCCCAAAACATTATGCCAATGGGACCTGGTAGTGAGGAGCTTAAAGCCCAGCTAGATAATTTTGACCGGCTAGCGGATTTAAATTACCAGTTAGGTATCGCAGAAGTTGAAAACAATCTTGATCGTCAGGCCCAAATGCTGACAGAGCTAGTAAACTTGAGCGTGTCCAAAGAGCCCTACATCGAAAAACTGCAATCTGTGCAACGTCAAATCAAACAACGTGATCTATCGGCCTTATTGGTGCAGGGCAATCAAGCGCTTACCCAAGACAATTTATTAGCGGCACAAAAAGCCTATCAGGCAGCGTCTAAACTTGAACCTACAGCAATAGGTGTAAAGCAACTTGGCGCGGCTATTCAATCTAAACAAAGCAAAAGTCGCCTTACGGAAGGATTGGCTCAACTTGAAGCTTTAATTAACGAGCAAAATTGGTCTCAAGTAGAGACATTGTCTAGTGCGTTAGCCAAGCAATATCCAGAAGAACCTAAATTTGCCAAAGCCCTAGAACAAGCCAAAGCTATAGGTGCACAGCAAAAACGTTTGGCTCTATTTTTATCTCGTCCAGAACGTTTAGCTGATGCTGGTATTCGAGAGTCGGCGGTACAAAGTTTACAGCAAGCGTTGCCTTACAGCATCGATTCATCAGCATTGACGAGCCAAGTACAGCAACTGGCAGCCTTAATCGACCAATACCAACAACCGATTCAGGTGCAAATTCAATCTGATGGTGCTAGTTATGTGTTGGTGCTAGGTGTGGGGCATGTGGGTGAAATTGAAAATAAGACGATTGAACTTAAACCGGGTAAGTATACGTTAGAGGCGAGACGCAAGGGATATAAATCGAAACGCATACCCATAGAAGTCTCAGAGGGCAAAGACAATAGTTTCTATATTGCTTGCGATGAGCAAATTTAATCAGCACAAATTGGAAATCGAATGGTTGAATTAGATAAAAGAATTAAACAGGCCCAGAAAAAAAATGCTGCTGTATATGTCGTTCTAGCCTTGCTTACCTTAATGATTCTAATCGGGGTTTTCACTTGGGTGTTTTTGATTAATGGGTATACATTATTGGTAGGTCCCAACGACGCGACCAATAACTATAGTACGCACTCTGTTTCAGGTTCCTATTATCGGTATAACGATAACGTCTATGTATATGGCACAGATGCGAGTTTTTATGTTTCTTCGCCAACCTTCGAGCAAGTTAAAGTTGAAATTAACGCTCAAACCCCTAGCAACATTGAAGTCATATTACCGCCTTCTCCCGCTACCTTATTAGCAGAACTTGATATTCCAGGGGATACCAATTGGTTTGTGGATGATTTAATGGTTCATGTGGGTAATAGTTTAAATTATAAGCTTCCCCATGGTTCGCATAAATTACGTCTTGAAAATCCCTATTACCAACCATTTGAACAACAACTTGAGTTACAACGAGGCGAAAAGCATTATCTCACGCCTAATTTGAGCTTGGTGCAGGGAGAGATTTCGTTAGACGCGGTTCCAGAGGGAGCGACCGTCGAGCTAAACGAACAACAATATCCCCTTCCGTTAACGCAAGCTATCTCCGGCGGGAAATATCAAGTTAAGATTAGCAAACAAGGTTTTAAACCTATTCAGGACAATATCGAAATTTCTTGGCAATATCCAAATCAAACACGTCGCTATCAACTAGAGCCCGCAGATGCCATCTTGCAACTCTCAACCAAGCCCTCTGGTGGTGTACTGTTGGTAAATGGTATTCAAAAGAGCACTAACACCATCACTATACCAGCCAATACTCAGATCAATCTGCAATATAGCAAACCTGGCTACTTTACGTTTAACCAAAGTTATCGCCTTACGCCTGGGCAACAAAAAGAAATAGACATTTCTTTGAAAGAGGCTATAGGCAAACTGAATATTACATCGAACGTAGTGGCAGAAGTCTCTATTGATGGAAATGTAAGGGGAACAACGCCTCTTGAACTTAGTTTACCAGCGGTCGATTATCAAATTCAGTTAAGAAAACAAGGTTATAGAAGTATTTCTGAATCTGTTGAGGTAAGCGCTAATAAAACAACGAATCACAGATTCAATTTAATAACCGAGTATGCTGCGCGCAGAGCTGAAGGTAGACCAACTGCGATTAGTCAGTTAGGCATAAGTATGCTGAGATTTCGGGGAGAACCCTATGTCATGGGATCGCAACCAAATACGCCGGGCCGTCGTCGCAATGAGCACCCTGTTCAAGTCAAACTAAGCAAACCATTTTGGGTAAGTACCCATGAGATCACTGAGCAGCAATACGGGGCTTTCAACGGCAACAAGCTATCCAGTCAGAAGCCACAAACGAATGTGAGTTGGATTGATGCGGTAAAATTTACTAATTGGTTAAGTCAACAAGAGGGCTTGCCTCCTTTTTACGTAATTAGAGGCAACCAAGTAGTAGCCGTCAACTCAGAGGCAAGCGGATATCGATTACCTACGGAAGCGGAATGGGAATGGTTAGCGAGCAAAGCTCAACGATCTGTAGCCACTATTTATGTGTGGGGTAACGCAAGTAAAATTCCCCAAGAGGCGGGCAATTTCGCTGACAAAAGCCGTAAAGGACAACAACCCATTATTTTAAGTGACTATGATGATAAAACGGCAGATGTCGCTAATGTGGGTAGTTTCAGACCGGATCGTGTCGGTCTCTACGATCTGGCTGGCAATGTTAGTGAATGGGTGCACGATAGTTATACTAATAGTATTCCCGATTTGAATAAGGTTCATGAAAACTATTTAGGTGCAAGTCAGGGGGATTTACATGTTACCAAAGGCGGAAATTTCACAACCGGGCAATTAAGAGATTTACGTGCAGCCTACAGAGAGCCAGCAGACGCTGCTTCTAATACTATAGGTTTTAGAATCGCACGTTATGTATTGGAGGATGAATAAATGCTAGCTGAAAAGATTAAGAAATATATACTCCACTGGCGAACAAAGCTGGCCGTAGTCATTATTGCATTATTTATTGGCTTGGGCGCATTTGCAGCTACTCAAATTAGCCTAGACTCGCCCGCCACCTTACCCAGTGATATTTAGATCTTAAGAGACAAATATAAATGAATAGCAGAGATAAAAATGCCAACATGAATCCTTCCCCTTTGATATCTCTTGGGGTTTTTCTGGCAATAGTGGTAATTGTACATTTGTTTTATCAGGGCATTGTGCGGCCGAATGCCGAAGCCGCAATTTTTGCACAGGGCAGTGGTGCAACGACAAATCTGTGGGTAATTTTCAAAGATTTTGAACAACAGGCTTGCGTCACTATAGGTCTTTTTTGTGCATTTTTAATTGGCTACAAATATCAGCGTATAGTATTTAGAGAAGAGCCATTGTTTACTATGGATTATCTTCAGTCATATGACAAAAATGATACCTTAGACGTAAGTAAAGCAATTAACGAACTTGAAGCGAGTGCTTACTCACAAAATAGTTCCATGCAAACATGGATAAACTGTTTAAGACGCTTTAAGAATACCCACAATGTGCAACATGCGGCGGATGCGATTTCAGATAGTGTCGATTCTTTGGCTGCCCAATTAGAATCTGGTAATAGCATGATTCGTTATTTTATTTGGGCGATTCCAAGCATAGGTTTTATCGGTACAGTTCGAGGCATAGGCTCTGCGTTGGCTAAGGCTGAAGAGGCTGTGTCCGGAGATATTACCGGAATGGTTGATAAATTAGGCGTTGCCTTTAATTCAACGTTGGTATCTTTGCTTATTTCTATTTTATTGATGTTTGTGCTTTACGTTCTGAACAATCGACAAGATGAGATGGTAATAAATACAAAACGAAATTGTGAAAAGCACTTACTTTCTCATCTTCAACAATAATCCATGTAATTTATGACTAATAAACGGCGTGAAGAGGGATTCAATTTATCGTTTTTAGATGTCATGGCCTGTGGTCTTGGCGCCGTTATTCTGATTCTCATTTTGGTCAAATTTAACGATAACAGCAATATCCCGGTAGATGAGTTACAAAAGTTACAACAGGAATTAGCCGCATTAGAAGACCAATCTATTGAGCTACAACAAAGCCTCTCTACTGAACAAGATAAAACGGCTGCAAAGACCGCTGATCTAGAAGCATTAAAACGTCTACTCGCTCAATTAAAATTACAGCAGCAAGATACCAATCAAGCGTTAAAAGACCAACTTGCTGTAATAGCAGATTTAGAAACAGCCATAGCAGCAATAGCGGCGGAAACTGCTAATGATCCAATCGCAACACCTGATTCTAAAGAAGAAACTTACCTTGTCGGATTAAAAGTTGAAGGACAAAGGGTAGGAATTTTAGTGGATTCAAGTGCTTCCATGACGGCTGAGTCGCTAATTGAGATTATTCGTCGAAAAATAGGTTCAGATGTAGAAAAACAAGCGGGAGCAAAATGGCAAAGGACATTGCGAACCGTTAGATGGATTCTTGCTCGCTTACCTCAGAATGCCCAGTTTAGCTTGGTTTCCTTTAATAGTAGTGCTACCACTTTAGGTAACACGAGTCGCTTACAAGCATCCAGTGAACAAGATCTTCAGCAGGTCATGACTGAACTCAATGCATTGGTACCCCAAAACGGTACAAACTTGCAAGCAGCCTTGAACGAAATTAGACGCAGTATGCCCAACATGACTCATCTATATATCATTACCGATGGGTTACCAACACTAGTCGAAACGGGAGCGGGGTTTCCGACTTCACGAAGTTGCAAGCCCTATCAAGGTCAACAGGCCACCATTACCGGCCAGTGTAGAATGGATGTCTTTGCGCACACCATGAAGACCAATCCACTAACAGGCGTGGTGACAAATGTTATTCTTTTTCCATTAGAAGGTGATCCTTCTGCACCGAGCGCATACTGGGGTTGGGCGCAACAAACCCGAGGGACTTTTATTGCGCCAGCAGGTACCTGGCCATGAGAAAACAAAGAGCGCCCATCGAGGTGTTTAGTTTGTCATTTTTGGATGTGATTTCCTGTGCATTTGGAGCAGTTGTGATGCTAATTCTGTTAGCTCGCAATGGCGATGATGGAGAATATAGTGATGTGTCACAAATCTCTACTGTATTAACCGCCATTACCCGTGCAGAAGCCAGTGTTTCGACCTTACAATATGCCATCGATAGCGAACTTGATAAGCAAAAACAAGCTGAAGCAGAAACTGCTAGCAACGCTACTCAGGCTGAGGCGCTTGAGGCGACTATTGCACGAGCCCAAAATCAGCTTAAGCAATTGACTGACAAAGCAAGCGGTTTAGAAGTCGTGGAACAGATGCGCAAACAAGCCGCCATTTCCCAAGGAAATGCAGATCAAAGAGATGAGGAAGTCGGAGGAATCCCAGTAGACAGCGATTACATTATTTTTATCGTCGATACTTCAGGGAGTATGAAATCTATGTGGAATAAAGTACTCGCTAAGTTAGACGAAGTGTTAGAAATCCATCCAAAAGTTAAAGGGTTTCAGGTGCTGTCAGACAATGGTGAGTACTTACTAAGGCGCTCAATTGGTCAATGGCGTACCGATTCAAAAGCCACAAGGAGCGGTATTTTGCGTGCCATGCAAAATTGGAACGGTTCGTCCAATTCATCGCCTGTTGAAGGCATAGAGGCGGCATTAAAAACCTACGCATCTAAAACTGATTCCTTGGCGCTTTATGTTTTTGGTGATGACTTTAATGGCCCATCCTATGATCAGGCATTAGAAGACATAAACAAATTAAATACAGATCCGAGTTCAGGTAAGAAAATTGCCCGCATTCATGCCATAGGTTTCACGCCTGCTACAATAGGAATAACAGGCGAAATGATGAAGTTTTCTACTCTAATGCGTGAAGTGACACGACAGAATAACGGTACTTTTATAGCGCAATATTAATCTCAGGCGTTGCCATTTCTGCTAACAGCGACTTGCCTCTGTAAATGTTTTGTGTCACTTCAAAACGCTGATTAAAACTAACAAAATTAGCTTGATAACCGGGCGCTATTTTACCTAGGCTACGGCTAGATTTTAAAAACTGGGCTGGGGTGCTTGTAGCCATTTTTATCGCATCAATTAGTGGAATATCCAAACCTATATGACAATTTGTTATCGCACTCATCATATCTAGGGCCGAGCCAGCTAAAACACCATCGGGAGTGGTCAACTTTCCGTTAACCTTGGTAATTAATTGTTCATTAAAGACCAATAAAGAATCCTCAGCATCCACATGAGACATGGAATCAGTCACTAGCATTATGCCATCGGGTCCTTTACTTTGAATCGCTAAGATACAGTTCTCATCATGCACGTGAAAATGGTCAACAATAAGACCGGCGATGCTGGGTTTATCCAAAAGCGCGGCGCCGACGACACCCGGTTCTCGACCTCGAATACTAGACATTGCATTGTATAAATGTGTAAATCCGCTAGCGCCAGCTGCCAAGGCGTCTTTGGTTTGTCTATAACTAGCGTTAGTGTGTCCAATGGCAACTATAACACCTTGTTTTACCAATTGACGGATTTGTTCTGGAGGCACAATTTCAGGCGCAAGGGTTACAATTTTTAGGCCTAAATCTTGTCGTGAAAAAAGCTGCATTTCTTGATCAGATAACGGTCGTATAAAGCAAGCTGGATGAATCCCTTTCTTATCAGGATTTAAATGGGGACCTTCAAAATGAATACCTAAAATACCGGGCTCTTCGATTGCAATAGCTTCAGCCACAGCGTTGGCACAATCTACCATCACTTGATAGTCATCAGAAATAACAGAAGGAAGCATGGCACAGGTCCCATACTTGGCATGAGCATCGCGCATTTTACGCAGGGTAGTAAGACTCGGTTGGTGATTGAATAAAACACCACCTCCACCATTCACTTGAGTGTCAATAAATCCAGGAGAGGTGCACCCTTGAAGTATAATATCAGCTTGATCCGGTGTCCCTCCAACGATGGAACAGATAGTGCCATTTTCCACACCTATTAACTGTCCTCGATACCATTTATCGTTGAGTAACACATTATTTGCAAAGTAAGTCGTTTGCATTACCAACTCCTTTTAACTAGAGAACTTGGTGGTCGTTCTTTGAGTATAGACAAAGATTACAATTTAACATCATTAACAATAATTTAACTTTAGCCGGTTTTTTTGATTCTGCTGTGTGTGCATGGTTGTTTTTTGTTTTCGTCAAACAAATTCATACTTTTCAGTCGCAATATTCTGCAGAATTATGTATTATTGAATGCAAATTATTCTTATTTACTTATAAGTGTGTTTTAGGAGTAGCTTAATGACGATTTGGGACCTACCCAAGAAAACAAGCGGTAAAGTGGCGCGTTTTAATTTGAATATGCCAGAAAATTTAAAAACACGTTTGAACGAAATGGGGTTTACCGTCGGTCAATTAGTTACTTGTATGAAACGAACGCCCTTTAATGGCCCTCTTGTTATTCAAGTGCAAGATTGTGTTTACTCAGTGGATAAACAAATAGCCTCGCAAATTGAAATACAGTCGTAGTATTGAATGAAAAAAATTATTCTTGTTGGAAAGCCGAATTCAGGTAAGAGCCTGCTATTCAATCAGCTCACTGGTCTTAGGCAGCATGTCGCTAATTTTCCCGGTGTTACCGTAGAATTAAAAAGCGGTACCTTTGGTGATTTTGAAGTGGTTGATTTTCCCGGTACCTATTCTTTACAGGCTATGTCTAGTGACGAAATAATCGCTATAAACCAACTACACAAAGCGCTGGATCATGAAGATACTGCGCTAATTCTATGTAATTTAGATGCGACTAAACTAGAGCGCTCTTTGGTTTTTGCTTTGCAGGCGCAAGCTTTAGCCAAGGAACATGGTAAAAGCGTTGTATTCACCTTAAACATCATGGACCAGGTAAAGCGATTTGGCTATGACTATGATGTAGAAGCACTGTCTAAAGTTCTCGGTAGTCCGGTTTACGCAATATCGGCAAAAACATTATTAGGCATAAGTGAATTTACTGCTGCATTAAAAAAACATGCCGCTGCGCCAGAGAAATGCCAAGTTCAAGAAACACTGCTAACCCAACTATCACCGTTAGAGGCCGCGAAGCAAATCGCGGATGAACATGGAATTAAGCAAGAGTTAGTGTTGGGTAATCAAACTAAACTCGATAACATTCTTTTGAATAGCTTCTTCGGCGGCATTATTTTTGTCGCTACCATGTTTTTCTTGTTCCAAAGTATTTTCACTTGGGCGACGCCTTTGATGGATTTGACCGAAGCTGGTGTCTTTGGTGTTGGTGAATGGGTATCGGGCGCTTTGCCAGAAGGTGTAGTCGCAGACTTCGTGAACGATGCTATATTTGGTGGCCTAGGCGCCTTTTTAGTTTTCATCCCCCAAATCATGGTGTTAACCCTAATCATCGGGCTGCTCGAAGATAGCGGCTATCTAGCAAGAGCTGCATTGATTTGTCATAAACCATTAAGCTTATTTGGCTTATCTGGTCGAAGTTTCATTCCCTATTTATCAGCTCATGCCTGCGCAATACCTGCCATTATGGCTGCTCGTACCATAGAGTCACCGCGTAAGCGCTTGGTGACCATGTTAACTATTCCATTAATGTCATGTTCCGCGCGTATCCCTGTTTATGCGCTTTTAGTAGCAGTATTAATTCCAGATGAACGTTATCTTGGAGGCTGGGTAAGCCTACAAGGTGCTATCTTCTTTATGCTCTACTTTGGCGGTTTAGTCACCGCATTATTGGTGGGACGACTATTGGATATCTGGATAGAAAAAGGCGAGCAACGTAACGATCTTCCTTTTATTCTAGAGTTACCGTCTTATCGTTTGCCTCACTGGCGTCCACTTTTCTACAAAACCCTAAATAGCGGAATTGCCTTTGTTCGTCGAGCTGGTCCAGTTATCTTTACCGTTTCACTCGTTATTTGGGTGCTAGGGTATTTCCCAGAGCAAGGCAATCTTCAATCTTCATGGTTAGCCTCTATTGGTAAGTTAGTTGAGCCAGTATTTGCACCACTGGGGATTGACTGGCGCTATGCAGTAGCAATTCTATTGTCATTTTTAGCCCGTGAAGTCTTTGTTGGCGTCTTGGGTACTATGTTTGCTATTGAAAATGCCGAAGAAAATATGTCAGGCCTAGTTGAACAAATGCAAGCTGATGGATTTACCTTTGCAACTGGCGTAGCGCTCTTAGCATTTTACGTGATTGCCTTGCAATGCGTGGCTACTGTGGCAACCCTTAAGGGTGAGTTAGGTAAAAATCGATATTCTTGGGGAATTTTCGTTGCCTATGGCTTACTGGCTTATCTGGTAAGTTTCCTATTGTACACAATGTTGTCATAGATTAGAGTGTAAAAAAAGCGACTTACTTGGAAGATAAAAGTGCGACTATGTGCATTTTTAAGCACTGATAATCTAGAAGACTTTTTCGTCTATGATGATTTAGTAAAACCCCATTTACAAAAGCTTGGCTGGCAGGTGGAAGATGTCTTCTGGCGCAATAAGACTGTTGATTACAATCAGTTTGATCTTGTTGTGGTGCGCTCAACCTGGGACTATCAACAAGATTCTGCTGCTTTTCTAGAGTGTTTAGAAAGAATCGATGACTCCACTGCGAATTTACAAAATCCTTTGTCATTGATGCGATGGAATTTAAGTAAAGCCTATTTACATGCCTTAGCTTCTGCTGGAGTGCCTGTGTTACCTACCATTTGGGCGGAAGGTTATAGCGAGGCTCAAATTCTCGAAAGTTTTGATCAGTTAAACACCCCCGAAATCGTAATCAAACCTTTAATTAGTGCTAACGCTGATTTTACCTATAGATTATCCAAGAAACGCTTTATGGAAGAAAATCCAAACCTAAGCGAAATCTTTCGGGTACGGCCCTTTATGATCCAAAGCTTTGAACCCTCCATTGCCGAGAAGGGCGAATACTCATTGTTTTATTTTGCAGGACAATATAGCCACGCAATTTTAAAACGACCGAAAGCAGGAGATTTTAGGGTTCAAGAAGAACACGGTGGACAGCTTGAAGCCATTACCCCTACTAGTGATATGTTAAAATTGGGCGCTTTAACACTAGAAGCTTTGCCTACAAAGACCCTTTACGCGAGGGTCGATATGCTAGAGACACAGCGAGGACTAGAAATTATCGAAGTAGAGTTAATCGAACCCTCTTTGTATTTCAATATGGATAAGAATTCAGCGCTTAGATTCGCTCATGCGATTAACGACTTTCCCTTATAAGCCAAATACTATTTAACCTCAGATCGCCGCTATCGCTTATGCGAAGATGTGGCTATTTAAGCTTTTCAGGATTAAATGCATGCCCTAACTTGCTTGTTTTGGTCATCAGGTAATGCTTATTGTCTTTGGTCACACCGTGATCAATGGGCTGTCTTTCAACTACTTCAATACCCATGTTTTTCAATGCCTCAACTTTTTTAGGATTGTTGGTCATTAATATGACCTTTTTGATACCCAATTGTGCCAACATAGTTTTACAAATACTGTAGTCTCTAAGATCCGCATCAAATCCAAGATGTTCGTTTGCTTCAACAGTGTCGAAACCTTTGTCTTGCAGGTTGTAGGCTTTAATTTTATTAAGTAAGCCTATGCCTCTGCCTTCTTGACGAAGATAAAGCATTACGCCACAACCATTATCTACAATATTTTGTAGGCCTTTTTCTAATTGAAACCCGCAATCGCATCTTGTGCTAAACAAGGCGTCTCCGGTAAGACATTCACTGTGAACTCTTATAGGTACAATTGTGTCTTGAGTCCACTCACCAAATGAAAGGGCAATGTGCTCTTGGTTCGTTTGATTATCTATAAAGCCGTGAATTGTAAAAGTACCAAAACGCGTTGGAAGCTTGGCTTGGCTTACAAATTGGTAGGTGCTACTAGTATTCATTCTGTTACGTTATCAATGAAAGTTCGCTAAGTATGGGGGCAGAAATTCAAAAAACAAGTTTTAATCATCACTGAGTAGGCGTATTTGACGAAATTTCAGAATAAGGCACGTAGTGACTAAAGGGTTCAGGTTTTGCAATACAAAAGCCTTGAGCAAAATCTACACCTAACTTACCAATCTGCACCATGATCTCTTTACTTTCTACAAACTCGGCTACGGTTTGAATTTTCATGGCATCTGCAACGTCTCTAATGGATGTAACCATGGCTAAGTCGATTTTATCTTTAAGAATATCGCGAATAAAGTTGCCATCTATTTTTAGATAATCAACAGGTAAACTTTTAAGGTAGCTATAACTGGAAAAACCGGTACCAAAGTCATCCAAGGCAAAAGTACAGCCTAATTTTTTAAATTCTCCCATGAACGCAATGGCATCTTTCATTTTGATGATTGCCATAGATTCGGTAATTTCAAAACAAATCTTTTGGTAAGGAATTTGATATTTTTCGAATGCATTTAATAAGAAAAATTTAAAATCATCATCGGAAAGCGAGAAGCCTGAAAGATTAATATTGGCTTTGGCTAAATTGTCCATTACCGAAGAGTTAGCATTTAACCATTTAAAGAAATGTTCAATGACATATTTATCTATTTTATGACTAATATGGGCTTTTTCAGCACTGGGCATAAAAAATTCAGGCGCTACTAAGTCATTATCTAGGGTGCGTAACCGCACCAATACCTCAAAATAATCTCTCGGGTCTTGTTCACTTAAAGGTCGATAATGTTGATAAAAAATTTCGAAATTCTGGACTTTAAGTGCATGTTGCACTTCATTTATCCAAAACATTTCACGCTTGTAGTTGGCATGAATGCCAAGCTCTGCACTGTATATATGGACCTTGTCTCTACCCCCTTCTTTGGCTAGTTGGCAAGCGGTATCGGCGAAACTGAGGAGCTCTTCTGCGGTGGATATTTCAGGTGAGAAAGGGGCGATGCCTATACTGACACTTTGATTGAAAACATGTCTGTCCCATTTAAATTCAAATTCCCTGACTTTGGATAGCAGTTGATCCGCATACTGACGAATCTGATTACCATTTTCATAATCAACCAAGATGCCAAACTGATCTGCACTTAAACGTGAAAAAGGAAACTTCTCAGTAATCACGTCAAATAGTTCTAAGGCCAATTCTTTGATAAAAATATCCCCTGCGTTGTGACCACAGGTATCATTGATAAGCTTGAACTGATCCACATCCAAATATATAAGCGCAAATTTTGTGGTTGTATCTTGGTTCTGGGCGATTTTGTCACTGACTACCTGCAGAAAATGGCGGCGGTTTAGTAGTCCTGTTAGTTGATCATGGGTATTTAAGTACTGCAGGTTTATTTGATGTAAGCGACGCTCAGTGATATCAAATAAAGAACCAAAATGCATAATCTGATCATCTACCTTTTTTAGCTGACAAGAAATTGAAAACCAAAATTCACTATTATCCCTACGCTTACCTTTTACTTCTTTACCAAGCACAGTTTGCTGAATACTAAGCTCTCCAAGGAGCAAATCAAGCTCTCTAGGATCAGCAAAAAAGCCGACTAGGTTATCAATTTGATGTAAGCAGTCATCATTGTTTTTATACCCAAACAGCGAGCAAATGGCAGGGTTTACGTGCAATAGGTCGCCATTGGGTTTTGCGGTATACAAACCTTCAGCGGCGTGTTGAAATAAATTATTATATTTTTCTAGCTCTTCAATTTGTGCCAATTGACTTGCGCTAAATTGTGCCTGAATGGATTGTTCCCGACTTATAATAGCCACACCAATTAGCATCACACCTATACAACTAAATGCAAAGGGATAAGGAGCAGACATAGATAAGTGGCTTGTATCATTGATAAAAGCATATGCTTCCATCGTGCCGACCAATGCAAGTGAAACCCATCCCAAAAAGTAAATACTGGCGCTGCGCAAGTCCACTGATTTTCGATAAAATAAAGTAGCGAGGAGTTTGCTAACAAAAAATAAAATGGCAAAGGAAATCAGTAAGGTAAGCTGATAAAAATCGTCAAGTAGCACTATGCCTACTAGCGGGAAAACCAGTAAAGCGTAGTGAATGCGTATCCAAATCATAGAAAGAGGGGTAAAAATAATTCGCGCTATTTTGAGTGCCGCGAACAAGGTAACCACCAAACTCACAGACGTTATTTCTGCAGCAAATCCTGGCATCATAAATAGAGAAGGTAATATACCTTCACCGCTTAACATTGTTGTCATGGCCGCGGTTGCAAAAACACAAAACCAAAACCTAGAAGGCGCATTTCTTAATACATAAGTGAGTAAAAAGTAGGTTGCCAACAACGAAAGCCCACCGCTCATTGCGCCGATTAAAATCAATCGCATATTGGATTGTTGTTCATAAAAACTGGTTTGCCATAGTTCAACCGGCAATAAGGTCAACCCATCATCATGTATCTGCAAGTAAACCATAAATGCTGATTGAGCTCTGGAGGTAAATGTCATTTTAAAGCCATTGCGACCAAATCGGGTAGAATTTGACATATCTTTACTCATTCGCACAGATTGAATGATACGCCCTTGCTCATCTAGCAAATATGCCTCTGCTCTATCCATAAAAGTGTTGCCAGCAATAAATGTGAGCATTTTATTCGCGGTCGAGGGGTTTTCCACTGTAAAGCGCAACCATAAGGACTGCTCTTCTTGAATATCAATGACAGATTTGTGCGGCTGCCAATCGTCAAGTTGTAAGATGTCAGAGAGTAAGGTTGATTCTTCGGCTAATAGTAGCTCAGTAGACGGGGCTAAATTTACAACGTCATCAAAATCTGCGTCCACCATATTGTCTAGTGCTTCTGCTGAAGCACCCATCGAAAAAACGATTAATACGAGTAGTACCGTTTGGCGAATATGGTTAATAAATAAAAGCAAATTAAGGCTCAATATTATTTTTTGATATTCATTGTAGACCTATTTGTTTTACAAAGTGAAGAAAACTATATGAATATATTGATTTACTTAGAAAATATTAACTATATGAAGGAGAAAAAGGTTCACCGAGAAGACGCCAAATTAGGGGTATCTAGGATTCATTTGTTAAAGCGCTGGACGCTTTCCTTGGTTTCATATATTTTGATCGCGCAATTTCGTCTTGGTCTTAGACAAAAGTACAAAAAATACATCATCCTTAAAAAAAATTTCAACTATTGCGGTAAAAATATGAAAAAAGTAGCCACGCTTGGACCCTCCGGAACCTTTTCTGAGATGGCAACTCTTCGTTACTTGGATACTCAAGATACCCCATTCGAAATCACCTTGTTTCGTTCAATCAAGCATGCGCTAAATGAGATAGGCGAGAGTTGTGATATTGGCATTTTACCCATCGAAAATTTTTCGGAAGGCTTTATCTCATTAGTATTGGATGAATTGATAGAGCTAGATCTTGTGATCATGGATGAAATTGTATTGCCTATAGAGTTTTCATTTATCGCGAATACTCCCAACATTGAAGACGTTAAAAAGCTCTACGTGCAATTTGTTGCTAAAGGACAATGTTTCGAGTTTCTGCAAACCTTAGCAAACATTAATGTAGAGACAACAGAGAGCAATATTGAGTCCTTGCATAAAGTTATGGGCGCAGAAGCTGATGTTGCGGCTATTGTTCCTGCTAATTCATTCGATGCATCGGCTTTTAGCACTGTAGTAAACAAAGTAAACGACTATGAAAACAATCAAACGCGTTTTCTGGTGCTTACTCGGTCAAGCAACAAGCCACAGCAAGACTATGGTGACAGAACGACCATTATTGTTTTGGATGATGATGACCGCCCTGGATTGCTTGGTGACGTACTTTTGTCTTTCTCTAAACGGCAAATTAACCTAACTTCAATTATGTCTAGGCCGACCCGTAAAGCCTTCGGCAAGTATCACTTTTTTATTGATTTCGATGGTAATCAGCACGAGCCAATGGTGGCAGATGCTTTGAATGAAATTAAGCTAAATAACAATGTGAAAATTTTAGGTTCATACAAAAGAGCTAAACTAAACAATTAGGCTAAATATGAAAAAATTTCACTTTCTATCAATATATAAAGGTAAAGATTGAGCTTAACATTGTTTGCCTGATTGTCCGAATGTCTGGATAAAATGACCCTTTTGTTTGGAGGGGACGTATATTAAAATCTTCATGAGAAATATCCGCCTAAGGACAGTACTATGCAAACTAGTAAAGAGCAAATTGAAACAATAAGTGCAGAATTAGCCAAAACTATTGCGGCTAAAACAACGGGTAAATCAACGGTAGATACGCCCATCAAAGGCCTTTCATTTTATCGTCAGACTGTAGCGACTTCTTCATGTTCATTATGTGTCGTTGAACCTAGCATCGCGCTCGTGGTTCAAGGGGTAAAAAGTATGACTCTTGGTGAGGATACTTTTCAGTATGACCCTTATAAATTTTTAATTACTTCTTTAGATTTACCAGCAAGAATGCAGGTGCTTCAGGCGAATAAAGAAAAGCCCTACCTAGGTTTAGTAATCAAGTTTGATTTAGCGGTGTTGAGTGAATTGATACTGCAAGCACCACTGGAAAAACAAAAGGATTTAAGCTCCCAGCAGGGGATGATTTTAGGTAATACAACACCTGAACTTCTCGCCGCTTGTCAGCGTTTAGTGGCGCTTTTAGACGAGCCATCTTCAATTGAAGTATTGGCGCCTTTAATAAAAAGAGAGATTTTTTGGCGAGTGCTCACCAGTGAACAAGGCGCTCGTCTGCGACAGGTTGTTTCTGCAAGTTCTCACGGATTGAGGATTTCTCGTGCCATAGAATGGCTCAAAGCCAACTATAGTTCTCCACAAAGTGTCGAGTCCCTTGCTGATATGGCCCAAATGAGCAAATCGACTTTCCATCATCACTTTAGAGAACTCACCTCCATGAGTCCTTTACAATATCAAAAGAGGTTACGTTTATTAGAGGCTAGGCGATTGATGTTAGGTGAGGATTTAGATGCTTCAACCGCGGCTTACCGAGTAGGGTATGAAAGCCCTTCGCAATTTTCGCGAGAATATTCGCGCCTATTCGGAGCTTCTCCAAAACGTGATATCGAGCAGCAATGGCAAAGCCTAAATGAACAAAGTAGGATGGAAGTAGCTGTTTAATATAAATATTTTTATTTTTTAGTTTGGTAAATTCTAGAATCTATGACATTGCTTTTTTGAATCAAGAGTGCAGGTCATATGGAGATTCATGTAAGAATTTTTTCCGTACCAATTTTAAACTCTAAGATGCGTTGGATAATTAAATGAAAAAGGCCAGCATAATCGGAGAGTACTGGCCTTTACAGGGGAAATTACAAATTAAATGGTAGATGAATCAATTACGTATCTGTATCGTGCTTGCTTATTTTCTACCTTTTTCCATGCAGCATTAATTTCACTTGCAGGGATCAGCTGTATTTCAGGACGAATATTATTCGCAGCACAGTAGTCAACAATGTCTTGGGTTTCTTTCATATCGCCAATTAATGAAGCATTAAAATTGACTCTAAAAGCTGATAAACCTAAAGTATTTATTGAAACTGTGAATTTCTCGGGCATACCTACTTGGGTAAAAGTGCCGAAGGGTTTGAGAACAGACGCGTAAGCAGCAACATCATAAGCTACAGGCAAAGTGCTTATCATATAGTCTAGTTGACCTCTGTAAGCGTTTAGCTTATCCAAAGAATCTACCACTATGACTTCTTTAGCACCAAAAGATTTTATATCTTCAACCTTGTCTGCTGTAGTGGTAAATGCATAAACCTCCGCACCTTTAGATACCGCTAGTTTGACGGCTAAATGGCCTAATCCACCGATGCCAGCTACACCGACTTTGTCACCTTTTTTCAAATTAAATTTTAAAATTGGGGTGTAAGTAGTAACGCCTGCACTTACAGCCGCGAATCCTGGTGACATACTGCTTAACATTTTCCGTTTCAAACTTTATCAAAGTATAGTTTGCGATTGAAGAAGGTAAAATGCCTGAAACTAGGAGTTGTTTGCCTAAAAATGCGCTAAGAAAAACAACGCAGATGGCCAAAAGCGGCACACCTGCATTGTGGGTTGGAGACGTTTCTTGTAGTTAGATCGCTCGGTAAGAGAAGTTCTGTAGTTTGGCTTTGCCTTTGCCGACGCAATAAATGCCCACTTTGAGGCTAGAAAAACCGCCAAACACATTGTGGTTTATCCCTGCAACTTCCATTCTAGTGGGATGTCGCTGCCATGTTTTCCCTTTATCAGTGGAATAATGATAGGTAATGACGTTGCGGTCATTGGTGATTCTAAAGCGTATCAGTTGAGATTTATTTTTCATACGCGCCCACTGTTGTTCTTCAGCGTATTGAAAAGACTTTATATTCTCACCATCGTGACCAATGCCCACGTATCCCTTGTGGTTGTAAAATAATAACAAACCAGCTTCGGCACCTTTATCCAACACCATATCCAACTCAACCTGATAACAGGGATCAACCACGATACAAGTCAGCGGAGAAGAGTTTGCTGGCGTTGTGCCAGAAGCTTTGAGTTCTAGATTACCTGCCGCATATTTAACCCGATCCATTTCATCATCTGCTGGTCTATGGAAACACCATTGAATCCCAAACTTGTTACTGGAAAAATCATCAGATAACGGGAATCCTGAAGTTTTGGTTGGAAGGTTTGCTGGTTTAGGCATAGGTTGAGATAAGTCACCACCTTTTGCTTTAAACCATCCATCATCTGTCCATTCGATAGGCTCTAGTAGAGTTTGTCGGCCGAGTGTTCGTAAACCATTCTCATAACCGTGGTAAACCATCCACCAGTCACCCTTTGGCCCTTCAACTAAGGTTGCGTGCCCACGGGACCACCAAGGTTCGTCTTCAGATTCGGTGCGAACTAACGGGTTGTTGGGGCAATCTTCCCAAGGTCCATGAATAGACTTTGAGCGTGCCGCAATTACCATATGACCAGTAACAGGACCTGCTGTACCACCTACAGCTGTGACTAGATAGAAATAATCTCCGTAGCGAGTAATTTTTGGCCCTTCAGGAGCGAAGTTTTCCACAATCCAATGTTCGGGATAGCGCCAGGGTTCATAGGCTTTTTCAATTTTGCCTGCGGTTTTTAAACCATTTTTATGCAAACGAATCTTACGAATACCATTGACAAAAAGATAGCGATGACCATCTTCGCCAACAGCATGCCCGGGATCTATGCAACCTTCAATTTTCAGATCAATAGGATCGCTCCACGGACCCTCAATTTTATCTGCCCAAATCACATAAGTTGACCAAGGTTGCCCATCTACAGCAGCAGGAATGTAAATGTAGTACCTATCCTCATATTTACACAAATCTAACGCCCAGACAGTGCCGATATTTTTATTTAATGCAGGACCTATTGGTGACCAATTAACAAGATCTTTGGAGTGCCAAATAACGATACCTGGATAAGAGTAAAATGACGAAAATGTCATGTAGTAGTCATCGCCGTCTTTAAGAATGGTCGGGTCGGGGTGATCACCAGAAACAATAGGATTTAAAAAGGTACCATTACCTAAGTCGGCAATGCGCTGACCTTCTAAGCCTTTGCCCCAATGTAAATTTCGTTTGTCAGGACGACAGTTTGATTCAGAGATTTTCGGTGATGCGCTTAAAAAGGAAATAGGAGAAAGGACCGCACCAGCTACGCAAGCTTTGAAAATATTGCGTCTTGTTTTATTCAACATATGTATTTATCTCGTTTATGCCTTAGTTTGTTTTAATGTTCCGTGTGAAGCTGCTATTAATTCATCAGATGAATCCTGAGCAGAATATATTTGGCATTGAAATAACGCATTTTCTTCGCACACAAATTCAACACTCGCTTCCACTTTTATGCTGTCAGGAATTTGCGTGCAGTGCATGAAGAGTTCAAGCTCAACAGGAGTGCAATCACCTATCGATTGATTGCCAGCCCTATTCACTGCCATATCAATCACCTGAGCTAGAATTCCAGTCGCCTTATCTCGCCATAGTCGAGTGGCCGGTAACAAGGATAATTCAATAGAAACACGTTCTGGGGAATCGTTTACATTTAACACATTAAAAAAATGCAAAATAGGATGTGTTAATCTCGGCGCGTAAGACGTTGTAATAGAGTCCATTTTTATCTTCCTATTAAAAAATCACTGATTATTTCAGCGCTCTGTATTAATTCATTCAGTGGAGGTTCCAAGTTTTTACTAACTTTATACCGCTTTACTAGATGAGATTATTGCACTTCTTTTTAAAAAAACGGTGCAATCGCTGAGTCGAATCAGACTAATGGAAATGTGAGGTAAAGTGTTATTTCGGATGTTAAAAAAATTAACATTTTAGCAAAATTGTTATTTTTTTTATCAAATGTTGAATAAATTAGACTGTTTTTTTTACCTGATTAAAGGTAGCTCTTAAACGCTTTCGGTGTACATCCATACTCTTCTTTAAACAGCTTATTAAAATAAGAAACGTTTTTATAACCAACGGAATAGGCTATTTCCGCAATGTTAGCATCTTCCACTTCAGACAATAATCGAGCCGCTTCGGTTAATCTTAATTTGTTTAAATAGCCCGTAAAGGTTAAGCCAAGTTCAGATTTTAAAATTTCGTTAATTTTTGTTCTGCTGGTACCGGTTTCTGACACAGCAAAATCTAAATTAAGCTCGGGATTAGCATACTCAGTTGCCATTAGCTGTAAAATCGCATTTTGCTCTTTGTCATGCCGAGGCTCGATACTTAATTGTCGATAGGCAACAAGTGGACGTTCTTGTAGAAATTTTCTTTTCAGATCCCCAGTCAGGGCTTTGGAATGTTGTCTAAATACCCAAATGAAAAAGCTGGCCCAAAGCACAAATAAGGTAGCTGACAATATGTAAATATAGTTTTCATCTACACCTGTAAGGTGTATTTCACTAATTTGCACGCGGGAATAAACTTCTTTTGGGGTTTGTAAAGTAGTAGCAAAATGAAACTTCGCGACTTTTTCTAAGCTATATTCGTTCATTGATAATTTAAGATTAAACATTGCTAACCACCATTGAGGAACCTCAAGTCGGGTGAGATCGATATTTATTCTCTGCCAATCGTCGGGACACGAAAAATAAGCATTCGGGGATCTATAGGTTAAAAAGTCGTCAGCCCGGGTAATATTGTCATCTATAGTGAACGCCATAAATATCATTTCATTTGGCACTGTGCATTTAATCACAAAATACATGTCAGTGAATTTTGAAAGGTTAGCAAGTTCTAGATTACCCGAATTATCCAAAAATTCTAAAGCGACAGCTGAGTAAGGAAATTCAATTTTATCTGAGACTTCAAATTCAAAATCGAGGCTATAACGGGCGTCTTTAAGTTGTGAAAGAGAGTCTCCACCATCTTCTTCATCGTTCATGGCGTGAGCTTGCCATTTGATTTCGCTGCTTTCTTGGGGGAGCATGGACACATCGAGGAAAATACGATCAATACAAAAAACCACCAATATTGCACTGATGGTCAGTACACACAAAAGCGCAATTAGTACTTTTTTGTAATAATCCAGCATCGGGTAAGAGGGATTCCAATTCAATTATGCTAATGAAACTATCAAGAATATCAAACTTGTACAACTTGTACTGAGTAATCAACATCAGCGTTTTCAGATAATGATAGGAAATACGTGACGTTCAACATCATTAATAAGTTAACGCAATATTCATATAATATGTTAGTTCGAATGAAAATTGCACTAGTTGCTCTTTTACTTTTAAAAAATTAAGGCATTATTCGGACGTTGGTTTTTGAAAAAACTGCCAGATTTTTTCATGAAAGTAATAGGCGATTGTATTTACCGTAGGTTCAATAATCGCTATCAGTCCACCCACTAAGAAGCTTCCCGAAATTAAATAGGCGACGGTAAATGCAACGGTGAAGTGCATAATCGCAAAAGTAATGGTTTTAAACACACTTGCTTCCTTTGTTTTGAAAACATAGTGTATTTACGCGCTAGAGTTGAATGAAGTTTACTCTAGGAAAATTGTCATGCTTATGGGTAAAAGGGCTCAACTTCTATCGACTTAGCTTGCAAACTATCATAAAGAGCAAAAAAAGTTTTTTCATTATGCTGTGCGAGAGTGAGCCAAACGTCATTGGTAATCTGACTGAAATGCAAAAACACTAGCTCATCGTTGAACATACTGGTAGCAATGAGTAAATCTGCTGATAATTCAATTTTGCTTAGATTAAGTCCCAATCTAGCGCTTAGCTTTGAAAACCAATCTTCAAGTTGGGTTTCGTCAGCTACTGGAAAGTTAGCAATCAATATGGCGTTTTCAATGATTGTCTTGGTCAACTGCTGCATGATAATGCGATTCCTTTCTCTAGTTCACTGGGTGGATGGAAGAATTGATCCCATTTAGGATTCAATGTAAAAGGTGCTGTTACAACTTTAAGTAGACCTTCACAAACAGAAAAGTCACCGTTTTGTGCGGCTTCTATAGCATTTTGCAGATGGTGATTTCTTAACACATAACGTGGATTTATTGTCAGCAGTTTTTGTTGAATATCACTACAATTCTGCAAACCTTCAATTTCCATAGTTTTTGCATAACGCATATCTTCTTGAATCAGTTTAGCAAAGTCTTCACACCATTGTTGTATCTCACTTTGTTGCTTAAAATACGCTTTGAATCTATCAGGTTTTCCTTCAATGATGTGACAGAACTCTTCACTCAAATGGTAAAAGCTTAAATTATAGTCGGCAAACTCGTCTCGTAGGATCTTTATAAATCGGTCTATCAGTTGAGCGCTATTTTCTGATTGGCGAACAAAGATACCTAACCTTTGATGCATAATGTTTTGATAAGCCTGTAAAAAGGTAGGTTCATAGGTCGATAGAACTTGCCTTAATTCCTCTATTTCGAGTTTACTACTGAATCCATGGGCTAACGCATTCAGATTCCATAACCCAATGCTGGGTTGATTATCGAAGGCATAACGACCCGAATGATCAGACTTATTACATATGTAATTGGGAATAAAATCGTCTAGAAAGGCATAAGGACCATAATCAAAGGTAATGCCATGAATTGACATGTTGTCAGTGTTCATTACACCATGATTAAAGCCAAAGGCCTGCCACTTAGCAATTAAAACAGCGGTTTTCGTGGTTATTTCTGCCAGCAAGGCTCTATAAGGCGAAGCGTTTTCTTGTAAATGTTTAAAATGATGTTGAAAGCAAAATTCAAACAGGGCATCTAGCTTATCTGGTTGATTTGAATGGTGGTAATACTCAAAATGCCCAAATCGAATATGGCTGGGACAGGTTCTTATCATCATTGCAGCCGTTTCTAATTGCTCTCGCATTACTGGTTCTTGGCTTTTAATCAAGCATAGTGCCCGAGAACTGGGTATTCCTAAATGATGAAGCGCTTCACTTGCAATATATTCTCTAATGGTCGAGCGAAGTACTGCGCGCCCGTCAGCAAATCGGCTATAGGGTGTATTGCCTGCTCCTTTTAAATGCAGGTCGACTAAATCGCCTCTTTTGGTTTTAACCTCACCTAGTAGGAGTCCTCGCCCATCTCCTAACTGCGGATTCCATTGTCCAAATTGGTGGCCGCCATATTTTTGGGCAATGCTATTCAGCTGCCTCTTGTCCTGCTGTTCAAACAGTAAGGCAAACAATTTATCTTGGTTTAAAAAGTCCTCAGAGAGTCCCAATTCTTTGGCTAAATTTAGGTTTGTTAGCACTAACTCAGCGTTTTCGATAGGCTCAGGACTTACCCTGCTACAAAGGCTTTCGAGTTGTGTTGCATATTGCGAAGTTAGCTGAGAAGTTATGTTGGGTACTGCCTGCATGCCATTCCTATTTTCAAACCTTGGTGTATAGTATACGAAAGCTAACGAATCTAGACCGTATTATGTGTAAAAAGAATAAGAAAATCTCGTTTATATTAGGTATTTGGTTTGCATTATTTTCCTTGTCAGCTTGTGGTGAACCTCCCATTCAAGGAGATGCTAAAGCCGGAGAAAATAAGTCCACAATATGCAGTAATTGTCATGGCGAGAATGGAATATCGCGGATCCCTATTTATCCTAATTTGCGCGGACAAAAGGAACAGTATTTAGTCTTGGCATTGAAAGCATATCGCTCTGGGGAAAGGGTCAATATGGCAATGACCTCACATGCACAAAAACTTACGGATCAAGATATCGCGGATTTAGCCGCATATTATGCTAATTTGGGAAAGTCTAAAATAAACCAAAACAAAGAGTAATAAGTAAAGATAAATATCCAAAACTCTCAGAAAAGGACGTCAGCAATGTATACTATTCATCATCTTAACGATTCTCGCTCTCAGCGTATCATCTGGCTAATGGAATTATTGCATCTAGATTATGAAATTAAGGTGTACTGGCGAGACAAAAAAACGAATTTAGCGCCTCAAGCGCTCAAAGATCTGCATCCGTTAGGGACATCACCAATTATTACTCATGAAGGACAAACGATTGCAGAATCGGGTGCAATTTGTGAATACGTTATCCAACAATGTGGCCAACAAGATCTTATGCCTGCTCAGGATACGCCAGAGTACATCCAAGTACAGTTTTGGTCTCATTTCGCGGAAGGAAGTTTTTTACCTCCATTGGTTGCCAATATGGTGCTGAACAAGGCGAAAGAAAAATCGCCTTGGTTGATTAAGCCTATAGCGAACAAATTGGTTGATGCGATTATGGATGCTTATTTCAACAAAGCAATAAAGCGCAACTTTACTTTTATTGAGCAATACTTATCAGATAAAACATGGTTCGTTGGAGAAAAGCCGACTATTGCAGATGTCCAAATGAGCTTTGCCATGGAAGCGGTTGATAAAGCGGGTCGTTTTAAACAATTCCCTAATATGGCTGCTTACGTTGAAAGATTGCAAAAATTACCCAGTTATCAACAAGCGTTAAAACGCATGCAAGACGCTGAAGAAGCGACTAAACTTGACTAGCTAAATGTTGTTCTATTGCCTGAATAAAGACCGCGCCATAGCGGTCTAACTTAGTTTCACCCACACCGCTAACACGCAAAAACTCCATGCGATTGGTGGGCACTTTAGCTGTCATATCTGCCAGCGTTGCATCACTAAACACCACGAATGCAGGTAAGTTATTTTCATCGGCAATTTGTTTGCGTAATTGTTTTAATCTTGCAAAAAGCTGTTTATCAATATTTTGTGGTACATATTTATTGCGAGAACTTGGCGCAACTGAAAGTCTCGGAATCGCCAACTCTACTTTTACTCTTCCACGTAATACGTCAGCAGCACTTTCGTGCAGACAAAGAATGCCGTTACGGGTCATATCGATAAAAATAAAGCCACGGTGAATCAGTTGTTGAATAATGTTATGCCAGTAGGTATCTGATTCCTTTTTACCAATGCCATAAGTACTTAATTCATTATGATGATTATCAAGGATCCGTTTGATCTGTTTACCCCTAAGTACGTCAATGACATATTGAGCTGCAGTATCATGGGAGAGTCTGTAAATACAGGAAAGAACCATTTGGGCTTGGGTCGAACCATCAAACATTTTTGGTGGATCTTGGCATATGTCACAGTTGCCACAGGGTAGGGGGCGATAATCAGAAAAGTAATTCAGTAACACCTGGCGTCGACATGTTTGGGCTTCAGCAAATGATTGCATGGCATCAAATTTATGCATTTCAATTTCAAAGCGATCAGCGGTGGCACCATCTGCGATCCACTTTTTAATCCGCGCTGCGTCCCGTTCATCGTATAACAATAGTGCTTCTGCAGGCATACCATCTCGTCCTGCGCGCCCAGTTTCTTGATAAAAGGATTCAATACTGCGAGGTACATCATGATGGACCACAAAGCGCACGTTGGATTTGTTTATTCCCATACCAAAAGCCACTGTGGCAACTACAACTTGAAGTTCATCGCGCAAGAATTGGTTTTGTACTAATTCTCTTTCTTCGGTCGAACGGCCTGCGTGATAGGCGTCTGCTTTTATTCCTGCAATTTGTAATTTGGCGGCTAAATCATCGACCTTCGCTCGACTGTTACAATACACTATGCCACTTGCACCACCTTGCTGCTCAACGAAAGACACAACTTGATCAAATCCTTTGTATTTACTTAGTAAGTTGTACCTAATGTTCGGTCTATCGAATCCCCCTTTGAACACAAAGGGCTGATGAAGATTTAGTTGATGGATAATATCAGCTTGGGTAGCGCTATCTGCGGTAGCAGTTAAAGCAACCATAGGGGTATTGGGTAATTTATGTTTCAATTGCCCCAAAGCTCTGTAATCTTGCCTAAAATCATGCCCCCAATGACTAACGCAATGGGCCTCGTCTATAGCGATCAAGCTTATATCAAGTTCACAGAGTTGCTCCAAAAAAAAGCCCCTGAGCAATTTTTCCGGTGACACATAAAGCAGTTTTATTTTGCCGCTTCCAATGTCTTGGTAGGTGGCATTAATTTGTTCTTGGGATTGTGTACTATTGATGTAGGCTGCCTGAACGCCCTGTTCAGTTAACTGTTGTACTTGATCTTGCATTAGTGAAATCAAAGGTGACACCACTAAGGTAAGTCCATCGAGTAACAGGGCGGGTAATTGATAACATAGGGATTTTCCGCCGCCGGTAGGCATTAATACCAGCGCATCTTGGCCCTCACAAACTTGGCTAATGACTTCCCATTGACCATCTCGCAAAGCGTCGTAACCAAAACTTTGTTTGAGTTTTTCTAAACATTTTTGCTGGAGACTTGGAGCGTTGAGGGTCACAATAGGTTATAATTCTTCTAGAAACTAAATATCGCTAATTTGAAATCAAATTGTACCTTCTATTAGCAATTAAAGCACCTGATCCTCGGTCTAGATGCATAAGATTTAATCTGGAAGTCATTTCAACATTTTTTAATCCAACTTGTTGTGGAATAAATAACTTCTTCATCTCTATTACTTTTTAAACATAGGAATCGTTTTTGGGCCATCAAGACCAAACAAAATCTGGCGTCATTTTTGCTATTTCTGCTTATACCATTTGGGGTGTTGCACCTATTTATTTTAAGCAATTGTTGGTAGTGCCTGCGGCTGAGATTCTTATGCATAGAGTGTTTTGGTCAGTTATTTTATTGGCCATTTTGATTCTTTTGCTAAGAGGCACAGAAAAAGTAAAGGTTGCACTGGCATCGCCTAAATTGCTACTGACCTTATTTGTGGCGGGTATATTGTTGGCAGGGAATTGGTTGTTGTACATTTGGTCGGTGAATAACAATCACCTGATTGAAGCAAGTTTAGGCTATTTTATTAATCCTATGGTTAATGTGGCTTTGGGGCGGATTTTCTTAGGCGAAAAACTAAGGAAAATACAGCTTTTTGCTGTGCTATTGGCGTGTGTTGGCATTGGCTTGCTGTTGTATAATTTTGGACGCCTGCCATGGATTGCTCTGGCGTTAGCCTTTAGTTTTGGTATCTATGGTTTGTTAAGAAAGAAAGCGGCGGTGGATTCCATGCCAGGATTGTTTTTGGAAACCAGCATGATGTTGCCCGCAGCCCTTATTTATTGGATTTTCTTTGCTGGCGCTACTGCTAATATGCTAACCAATACTAGTAGTTTAAATCTTTTACTAATGGCCGCAGGCATAATTACAGTTGCACCTTTACTTTGTTTTACGGCTGCTGCTCGTCGTATTCAATATTCTACCTTGGGCTTCTTTCAGTATATTTGTCCTAGCCTGCTTTTTGGCCTAGCCGTCTTTATATATGGAGAACATATGAGTAGTGAGCGATTACTTACGTTTTTGTTTGTGTGGACTGCTCTATTAATTTTCACCCTAGATTCTTTGCATAATTATCGTGCTCAGAAAAAACTTTTAATGCGACCAAGTTAAAATAAAAAACCGAATTTTAGCGTTTCATTTCTATCTCTTTGCAACTTTCAAAAAATGGTTGGCGTAATTCGAGGCACATCTACATAACCTTGAAAAGAGACAACCATGAAAATAACCCATTTACACTCAAATTTTAAACGTTCAGTTGTATGTTCACTTGTCGCGGCTACCTTTGTACTTGCCGGCTGTAATTCAGATAACGACTACGTAGACAATAATACCCCTGACCCAGAACCAACCCCGCCAGCTCCCGTAGTTGAGAATTTTCCGGTGCAAGTTGTTGCACCAGAAGTTTTTACTCAAGAAGAAATAGGCACCATTTTTACCAGTGAATTAGGATTATCCTTGTACTATTTCGCCAACGACGAACAAGGAGTTTCTAACTGTAATCCAGAGGAGGGAGCGCCTGCAGGTGGTTCAGCGGATCCTGAAAGTTGTGCTGGGAAATGGCCACCGCTATTAGCGGATGAAACCGCTGATGTTCAGGCCCCTTTTAGTTTAATTGAAAGAGCCGATCAAACCATGCAATGGTCTTACAATGGCTTTGCCCTTTATACTTTCATTGATGATAGCAGTCAGGGAGATATCAATGGCGATGGTGCTGGCGGCGTATTTGATTTAGCGCGTCCATTGCCTTTTTTAACTAATGACGAAGGTAAAATTCTGGGCAACGAAACTGTATTAACCGGTAGCAATGTAGGTGGAACTTTTGAAACTTCACGTTCACAAAAAGGCGATTTTACACTCTACACTTTTGATGGTGATAACCTAGACCAATCAAGTTGTTTCAGTTTAGGCAATGGCAATTGCATTAACGCTTGGCCGCCGTTATTGGCTGATAATGGCGCCAGACCTACTGGTTTGTACGATATTGTCGAAGTAGAAGCTGATATTCGTCAATGGACCTTGAGAGGTAAGCCTTTATATTTTTTCATTAATGATATTGAGGCGGGTGATGAAAACGGACATATAGCAAATCCTTCTTTTGTTCAGGCGAGCAAATACCCCGCATCCCAACGAGATATTAACGGTGTTTCTTGGTTAACTGCGAATGGCAGAGTTAACTTACTTACAGATGCTGGCGAAGAAATTGCGGTTGATAAAGACCAGTTTTCACTCTACACCTTTGCCAATGATACCCTAAATACATCGAACTGTTCAGGTGCTTGCTTGGGCAACTTTCCGGCATTTCTAGCGACCGAATTTGATCATGCTGTTGGTGCCTTTGGGATTATAGAAAGAGAAGATGGTTTTATGCAGTGGACTTTCGAAGGACAACCTTTGTATTTTGCTGCATCAGATCAAGCCATTGATGATATCAACGGGCATAATGTGGGCAATGTTTGGTTTTTAATAGAACCGGCATCAACCAATGTTGTAGCGCAAGACTCAGTTTTAGGAGATACGGTTGTAACACAAGGCTTTACCAATACCTTAAGAGTTGATGAAAATGATGAATTTGTCACAGTTCTCGGGGATACAAGTGGTCGACAACTTTACACTTTTGATAATGATAATGCTGAACAAAGCAATTGTACCAGCATTGGTTGCATTGGCAATTGGCCAGCTCTGTTAGCCAAAAAAGACGAAGTTGTGGAAGCGCCATTTACAACCTTTGCGCGAGAAGATGGCAGCATGCAAATGGCTATCAATGGCAAACCTTTATATATTTTTACACCAGATACGCAAGCAGGTGATCAAAATGGAGAAGGCGCTGGTGGTGTGTGGTTTGTGGCTCGTCCAGCACCGATGAAATTGGCGGAAATTCCAAATCAAGGCACCGGCTTTGTTGCCCATCGTCTAGATTTGCAGGCGCAAGGTACCAATGATACCAGTAAAGAAGGCTTCACTCTTTACACCTTTAACAACGATGTAGCAGATTCAGGTGTTTCAAACTGTGTGGGTGGATGTGCTACCGTTTGGCCACCACTTTTTGCGGAATCTTCAGAACAAGCCTTTGGTGAATACACTGTTATCGAAAGATTTGATGCAAACAATAATGTAGTTTTCCAATGGGCTTACCAAGGTAAGCCTCTGTATTTCTTCAGAGATGACTTAGCACCGGGCGACGCTAATGGTTTAGCTAATCCAAGTTTCCAAATCGCTACTGTCAATTAGAATATTTTTGAGGCATTGGTCGCTCTCGACCAATGCTTTTTTATTTATTGTCTACTCGTTCCATCTTGCGTTACAAATTCTTACATTCTTCCCTTACAAAAACTCTTGGCAAATTCTAACAAGCGAT
This sequence comes from uncultured Glaciecola sp., assembly GCA_947496235.1. Lineage (GTDB taxonomy): Bacteria > Pseudomonadota > Gammaproteobacteria > Enterobacterales > Alteromonadaceae > Glaciecola. The sequence continues at coordinate 457,775 of CANMCE010000002.1, forward strand.
CTAGTATGATATCTAAATGATATCAAAAGGAGATTGTCATGATAAATGAAAAGCAAGGTTTTTCGGTAAATGGCTATGTAATGCTTTTAGTTATACTTGTAATTGCGTCAGTAATACTTCATCAATTTCTTACAGCAGATAAGATCGCTGGTGGGGTGTTTGTTATAAAAGGAATTATAGGTGGATTAGCAAGCTTCTGCTTGGCCGGATTTTTTATGGTGCAACCTAATCAAGGTAAAGTCATGACCTTGTTTGGAAAGTATGTGGGAACAGTCAAGAATGAAGGATTGAGATGGACAATACCGTTTTTCGTGCGTAAAAACGTTTCGCTTCGTATCCGAAATTTCGAAAGTGCCAAAATTAAAGTTAATGACAATCAAGGGAACCCTATTGAAATAGCCACCATTGTTGTGTGGTCAGTGACTGACACCGCGGAAGCCGTTTTCGAAGTAGATAATTATGAAAGTTACGTGGTAATTCAAAGCGAATCCGCGTTGCGTAACTTAGCCAGTAGTTATCCCTATGATCCGAGAGATGACGAAGAAGCGGAAATTGCGCTACGTAGCCATCCAGCGGAAATCTCTGTGCATTTACGCGATGAAATTCAAGATAGATTAGGGCGCGCAGGTATTACTGTACATGAAGCCCGTATCAGCCATCTTGCTTATGCCCAAGAAATTGCGTCTGCAATGTTACAACGACAACAAGCCGCGGCAATTATTGCAGCACGAAATCGCATTGTGGAAGGCGCTGTTGGTATGGTAGAAATGGCCTTACATCGTTTGTCTGAAAAAGAGATTGTCAACTTGGATGAAGAACGCAAAGCCGCTATGGTTAGCAATTTATTAGTGGTACTTTGTGGTGATAAAAGTACACAGCCCGTGGTAAACACTGGCTCAATTTACTAAACGCTTCGGCAATATAATGGCTAAAAAAGCATACCCACTGAGAATTAATGAAGATGTGTTAGCTGCAATGCAGCGTTGGGCAGATGACGATTTGCGCAGTTTAAATGCGCAAATCGAATATGTGCTTCGTGATGCCTTAGTACGCTCAGGTCGCGTTAAACTCACACAAAAAGTAATGACGATAGTGGAAGATGAAACAGATAAAAAGCAAGACGATTGAATCGTTCAACGCCTTGCTTTTTCAAATCTACAATCTGGCTAAGAAACTGCGTTTAATTTAGCATAAGCAGTTACAAGCCATTTGACTCCAAAACTGTCGAAATTAACTTGCACACGCGCATGCTCCCCAGAACCTTCGTAATTGAGCACGGTTCCTTCTCCAAACTTGCGATGAGAAACTCGTTGTCCTAAAGAAAATCCAGAATCCACAAAGGCTTCATGGGAAGTGCTTGCACTGAATCTATTATGGATCGGTTGGGTCACCTGAGATCTTAATCTGATTTCTTCAATATACTCATCTGGAATTTCTCGGATAAAGCGGCTGGCTGTGTGATATTTATCTTGCCCATATAAACGACGAGTTTCAGCATAAGTGATAATTAACTGCTGCATAGCCCGCGTCATACCGACATATGCTAATCGACGTTCTTCTTCCATTCGACCAGGTTCTTCATTGGTCATCTGGCTTGGGAACATGCCTTCTTCAACACCAGCTAATACCACCAGTTGAAATTCAAGACCTTTAGCCGAGTGTATGGTCATCATCTGGACTGCGTCTTGGTCAGCATCTGCTTGTCCTTCGCCAGCTTCTAGAGACGCATGGGCTAAAAATGCAGCGAGCGGGGTCATATCATCCGCTTCTTCAGGCATTTCGAACTGCTTACAAGCAGTAACTAATTCCTGTAAGTTTTCAACTCTCGCTTGGGCTTTATCACCTTTTTCTGCTTGATACATCGCATAAATGCCGCTGCCTTTGATCACATCATCAGCTAGGGTTTCCAAGGGTTCGTCTTTGACCTTTTCGGTGAGTTTATAAATAAGATCAATAAAACTTTGCAGAGCATTTGCAGCACGACCGGATAAACGCTTTTCACTTAGCATAGTTTCACTGGCTTGCCACATAGAAAAATTATTCTCACGAGCAAATGTGCGAATGTTACTTAGGGTTTTTTCGCCCAACCCTCGGGCTGGGGTATTCACCACCCGTTCAAAGGCTGCGTCATCAATAGCGTTACTAACTAATCGCATGTAAGCTAAAGCATCTTTGATTTCCTGACGTTCGAAAAATCGTAGGCCGCCATAAATTCGATATGCGATACCTTGATGCAAAAGGGCTTCTTCCAGCACGCGCGACTGAGCATTATTTCGGTATAAAATGGCGCAATCCGTTAAACTATGACCGTCTTCGAAAAATTGCTTAATTTTCGAGACAATAAACCTTGCTTCGTCTAGTTCATTAAAGCCAGAATATAATTGAATCTTGTTGCCTTCCTGGCCTTCGGTCCACAGGTCTTTACCTAATCTACCGCTATTATTGGCGATTACGGCATTCGCCGCATTTAGAATGTTGCTAGTTGAACGGTAATTTTGTTCAAGGCGTATAGTGCCGGCGCTAGGATAGTCTTTCAAAAAGTTTGAAATATTGGCGACATTTGCCCCTCGCCAACCATAGATTGATTGGTCATCATCGCCGACAATCATCATGCTATTTTGTTTGGTTTTAAGCAATTTCAACCAAGCATATTGGATATTGTTAGTGTCTTGAAACTCATCCACTAAAATAGCACGAAAACGCTTTTGGTAATGATGACGAAGCTCTTCATTGTCTCTTATGGTTTCAAATGACCTTAACAATAGTTCAGCGAAATCGACTAGTCCGGAGCGATTGCAGGTTTCTTCATATGCAGCATAAATCTCTTTCATTTTTTGCTGGTTGGGATCGTTGTGTGTGTCAACGTGTCGCGCTCTTAACCCTTCATCTTTATTACCATTGATAAACCACTGTACTTGCTTGGGCGGCCAATGCTTTTCCTCTAGGTTCAGAGCTTTGAGTAATCGCTTGATCAAACGATATTGATCGTCTGAATCCATGATGGTGAAATTCTGCGGTAAATTAGCTTCTTCATAATGTAATCGCAATAAACGGTGTGCTAAACCATGGAAGGTGCCCATCCACATTGAATTTAGTGCACCACCGGATAAACGCTCGACACGGCCACGCATTTCTCTGGCGGCTTTATTAGTAAAAGTCACGGCTAAAATACTAAAAGGGGAAATGCTCTCAACTTCCATCAGCCAAGCTATACGATGCACCAATACGCGGGTTTTACCGCTGCCTGCGCCTGCCAAAATGAGCATATCGCCGTTAGGAGCAGCAACTGCTTCACGCTGTTTATCGTTAAGTTCGTCTAAAAGTCGAGAAACATCCATTCTGAATTTGATTATCCGCTAGCAATTGAAATAAAAACTGCACTATATCAAATCGAAAGTTAAAAAGCTGTTCATTTATACAGCTTTATTTGAATAAGCCGAGTTTATTCACTAGAGACCTTGCAGTTAGTTGGACTGTCCATCTATAGTGGAATAGGAACAGGGAAATCGGGAATCGTCATGAAAACATTTTTTAAATGGTTAGGGATTAGCGTTCTTATTGTTTTAGTGGTTATGGGCGCTTGGGCAACGCATGAATGGAAAGCGGAAAAGCCCTTTTCATTTCGCATATTTTTAGATAGAGCATTAATCAAACAGGCGCTGAATAGTCCTCAAACACTGACCTCAATAGGTGTGTTTGATGGTATTGGAATAACTGGCCACAATGCTTATTTGGATGATGCCAGTGAAGCCGCCACTGCCCAGATGTTTAAAGATTTACGAGAAACCAAACGGATTCTACTGCAATATGAAGATTTATCCGAAGAACAGCAACTTTCAAAAGATATAGCGCTGTATTTGTTAAATACTGCCGAAGAGTTCGAAACCTATCAATACCATAGTTATCCCTTCAATCAGCAGTCAGGAGCCCAAAGCAACTTTCCAAGTTTCATGGACGCGCAACACCCTATTCGAACAACTGAAAATGTCGAGCATTACATTAGTCGTTTAAGTCAGTCGAATCGTTACTTTACCCAAATGTTAGAAGGAATGAGAATAAGAGAATATAAAAAAATTATTCCCCCTTTATTTGTAATCGAACGCATTATTGATGAGATGCAAGGTTTTGTTGATACGCCGGCGACAGAAAATATTCTTTATACCTCATTAGAAAAACGCATGCAGGAGGCTGTCGAAATACCAGAGTCTGTGTACGCGGATTATTTAGCGCAAACCCAAGCAGAGATTGAAAATACAGTTTATCCAGCCTATGAAATGCTAATTGAATATTTCACAGAACTCAAAGCAATGGCGGGGACCGATGATGGGTTATGGCGTTTAGACGGCGGAGATCAAGCTTATAAATTAGCGCTGCGTTTTTTTACCACTACTGACTATTCCGCTGACTATATTCATACTGTTGGGTTGCAAGAAGTCGATAGAATTCAGGCCGAAATTTTACAGATTCTATCCGATGAAGGCTTTGATATTAGCCAAGGCTTTACTGTTGCAATAAACGCTCTCGCAGAACAAGAAGGTTTTTATTATCCTGATTCTGATGAAGGCCGAGAGCAAATATTAGCCGATTATAAGCGCATCATTGAAGAAGTGGAATCAGGCCTTGGCGATGCGTTTTTACTCCGTCCGAAAGCTAGTTTAGATGTTAAACGTATTCCGGTGTTTAAGGAAAAAACTGCACCTGGGGCTTACTATGAGCCGCCGGCATTTGACGGTTCTCGGCCAGGCGTTTTCTTCGCCAATCTATACGACATAAAGGCAACGCCAACTTATAGTATGCGAACACTTGCTTACCATGAAGGCATTCCTGGGCATCACTTCCAAATCGCCATCGCCATGGAATTAGAGGGCTTACCTATATTTCGTACAGTCGCTCCTTTTGTTGCTTATATCGAAGGTTGGGCGTTGTACGCCGAGCGTGTCGCTTGGGAATTAGGATTTCAACGCGATCCCTACGACAATATTGGACGCTTGCAAGCTGAGCTATTTAGAGCCGTGCGCTTAGTTGTTGATACTGGCATTCATGCTAAACGCTGGACCCGGGAGGAAGCTATCGACTATATGTTGGCCAATACAGGTATGGTGAAATCTGACGTTACCTCCGAAATTGAACGTTACATAGTAACCCCTGGGCAGGCTACTGCCTACAAGGTCGGCATGATGAAAATATTAGAAGTACGCGAAAAGGCCAAAGCTGCCCTAGGCGACAAGTTCGACCTAGGTGAATTTCATAATGTGGTGTTAAAAAATGGCGCTGTGCCATTGGATATTCTAGAAAAGTTAGTGGATGAATACATAGAAGGACAATTGGCTACCGCACAATAACAGTTTGATTTTAGAGGACGCAAAAAAAAGCCAGTCAAAACTGGCTTTTATATATATGTATTTACTTTCTTAAAAAACGACGGCTTGCTACAAACGCAAATGCGGTTAATAACAAAGCAAACATTGATGGCGCGGAAACAGAAGTTGTGCCATATGTTAGATTATCATAACGAACCTGATAACCATCATTGTTAGGCGCAGACAACGTGTTATAACCATTTAAAATGACGCTACCAAGATGATCTGCAGTTGCTGCTGCTTGGTGAATCATATTGCCATTTACAAAGTACTCGTACATACCGTTATTAATAGAGAGTACTAGGGTATTAAAAGCATCTAAATTAAATAAGCTGCTTGGTGGAATTATCCAGCCTGGACCAGATTCCCACTTTGCGATTCCAGTAACGCCAGTTGAGTCGCGTTGGAATTCCAGTATCGGGTATTCATTTGCTCTGTCGCCGTTGGCTAAATTGGCAACACCCCATAAACCACCATATCGACCATCTTGGTTCCAAGCTGAGTCAACATACATATCGATACTCAAGTAATTGGACTCACCAATATCCATGATCATTCCCTGAGTATTGCGGAAATTATCTTGATTTAATTCACCAGCAACAGTCATTACTAATTCGTTGTTGATGATTTCAAATCCTTGTGGAGCTGCTCGATCCACATTCCAATCAGCGAGTGAATCTCCATTGTTAAACTCCATTGTCACTAATGATGCTGACGCTGTGCCCGCCATCATACTGGCAGCAAAAAACAAGCTGCCCAATGAAAGTTTGGAGAAGAGTGAAAATTTCTTCATAACTACATTCCTTTTTGTTTTTAGAAAATTACCTGATACTCACACATCAGGATTTAGCTATTAACTAGCCGATAATTTGTAAGCAATAATCGAACCGCTAAATATCCTCATTAAAAACAATAAGTTAAATTTACATTTATTTTTATGTTAAAAAATTTGACGCTAAATGATGCAAATTTATTAAAAATGAAGATTGTACTATTTTCTATGTAAAATATTCTGACGAAATTGGCGCTAGAACTGTGCGTTTGTATACGAGGTAGGATCTGTAAGTTTGTGCATACTATCTCTTTGTGCTTTATTATTTATGGGTGAAGGGAAATGGTTTACTATTTTTAACCGTGATTATCATTGCACTAATTTGGAAAGTGCATTTCAATAAAAAGTGAGGAATCAGTCTCGACGTTAGGAAATTTTAAGTGAATTGAATTTTATTTTAATGTATGTGATTTGAGGATTTCTCGTAATTGTTGAGGGTAAGGCAACTAAAAAAGGAAGCATAAATATGCTTCCCCTCTATCAATATTTAGTTAGATTACTTTTTTCTTCGGTAGGCTAAACCTAATACGCCAAGACCTAATAATGCTAAGGGTGCTGGTGCCGGAACTGAATTGGAAGGTGCCTGAGGTGCACTGGCTAAACCGCCGAATCTTGCAGTTTGACTTTCAGTATAAAAACCTACTTTACCTGACATAAAGCTGGTGTCGGTAAAAGATTGGGAAATGCCATTTAACAAAAATGAAATATTATTACCGCTTCTGCCAACAACAAAGTTGTAGTCAACATTGTCTTGCCAAAAAATTTCTTGTTGGAACAATATAGTGCTAACGCCTGCAACTTCGCGCACTAAAAACATACCGCTAGCGCTAGAGATATCATTATATCCCCCTTGTTCCCAACCTAAGCGATAATGGTTTTGATAGTCTTGCCATCCAAATACAAGCCCAAGAATATCATCATCATTAAAACCAACAATGGTAGGTGTCATTGAGCCGGTAAAGTTGAAATCTCCAGTGAATGAGAAATCACTTATTATAGAGGCATTAGAATTGTTGTTTTGAACAGCTTGATTTCCACCTGCACTTGTCAATCCAGATGGACCGCTATTTCGAGCAGGTGATCGTTCTAACGACCATAATGCCGTATCAACAATGACAGAACCTTGAGAAGCGAAGCTTAAAGCGAGAAATGCTACAGCCGCTGATTTTCCTATGATTTTTAACATAACGTTACTTCCTTTACATCGACGAATAAATAATCACAAATTGTATCAATTTTCGTAAAAGCATAAACCGTGCCTAAACTAATATTCTATATATTTCAATATATTATCTGCTTGTTTGTGTAGTTTGGGAAATGAAGGTTGATATGTTGTAAAAATTGCGGACATCTAAATCTGGTTACTCGGTTTGCACAATGCCACCGTAAACAATGGAGCCGTAGTTCATTTAAACAATGGAGCCGTAGTTCATTCTCACTAACCCCATCCTTTTTTGGAAGTTCTCGGGTTGAGGGTGAGAATGAACTACGGCTCCATTGTTTAAATGAACCACGGCTCCATTGTTTACAGCGAGATTATTTTAAGTAGGTGAGGCGGCGCCACATGTATTCAAGTGGGCCCTGCTTAAATCCTTGCCACCAAAAGTGAGCAAAAGTGATTTGCAGTACCCAAATTGTCATTACGACTAAAAATAACTGGCTATAAGTAAATTCTGCAAACATACCTAAACCCCAGAATAAGCTTGTGCATATCAAACTCTGCATTATGTAGAGAGTAAACGCCATGCGACCACAGCTCGCTAAAATGAGGGTAAGCGTTTTTAAATAGCCTTTTGATAATACCCAAAGAAATATACTCATATAAGCCAACAACATAGCCAGACTTGCCCACAAGGATACGACAAATTGGAGGTATCTAAATCCGCCATCGGAAAACACAAATTGTGCGTGAATTGCTTCTAAACTCAGTCCGATAACAAGAGAAGTGATTGCAATTTTGAAATAACGAGATGCTTGCCAAGTCAAATTGAAAAAACCAAGTTTATATAACGCCATTCCCCATAACATTAAGCCTGTGGTCCGGCCCAAAATTAGCATAATATAACCAAGTTGCATTTGTAGAGAATTGTCAGCCCTAACCCAAAATTTTTCCAACCAACTCATACTTTCATAGCCGTCTAACTCTATTTGAATAGCTTCTTTAGATGGCGAAATTTCAGCTTGTAACTCTCCTTGAAGTGCCTCATCGGCAAACATGAAAATTAGATCAAAAAGCAAGGTTAAACAGGTTTCTAATAGAATAAAGGCAGTGCCAATTATAAAAAGATGTTTGACGCTTTGGTGACGAAAGGCGTAAATCAAAAATCCACACGCGGCATAAAGAGTAAGAATATCGCCTGACCAAATGAAGTAACTATGGAATAAACCAAAAGACAGTAACCAAAGGCAACGTCTCTTATGGAGTTGCCAAGCATTTAATTGTTTTTGCTCGGGTTTTTGGGTAAAAATCAAAACCCCGACGCCAAAAAGTAAACTGAATATACCCATGCATTTCTCGCGAAAAACCACGTCGGTAACAGTAAAAATGATTAAATCTAAGAAACTAGGGTTACCATAAGAAAATGGATCTAAATAGCTACCTTCAGGTAGTCCAAAAGCACGAATGTTCATGGCGAGAATACCTAATACGGCAAATCCTCTAATGACATCTAAGGAGTGAATTCGGGATTCACTCGAATGGGGAAACATCATACAAAAATTCCTTTTTTGTATTCCTTTTAAACTGAAATAAATAATGGCGGAAAAGCACAACAGTTACAAGGCGAATGTTTCCATAAATTGCAACAACCTTAGTTGTAAAAATTGAAGGAGTTTCGAGCAATAACAATTGTGAATAAAATGTCAGGAATTTTTACACATCTTGGCGTCTTACTTAAACAATGCTTCTTAACTATCTGAAAAATAGTTAAAAAATTTTGAGGTGTATATTTTGCATACAAGCTTCAGCCATGCTCGATCAAAACTAACTCAAGTCACCGCTGTTCTTGTTCTTGGGCCAGAAAATACTAAAGAACTAAAATAACACCATAGGAGAACTTGTATGACTCGCTTAACTACGCTGCTTACATTAGCAGTCTTATCAATGTTTGTGTTTGTCGAAATTGCCTCTGCTCGTTTAGTTAGAAGCTCGGGGCGAGGTTCTCTCACTGAACAGGTCGAGACCCGTTATTTTTTTATTGAAGACGCTGATATAGTGAGGTTTTCCGACAATACTATTGGCATGAGCGAATCTGCCTATCTAAATCGGAATACTTTTTCCAATATAATAGGCGGTGCCGGTTTGGGGATATCAGCGGTTCCTACTACCGGACCTACACAAGATACAAATTGTAACGGAAGTTACGATACGTCAGAGCTAGAAGCTGCCCAAGATCTGATAGATTACTGGTCAAGTATAGGCACGCCAGAAGCCATACAAAATTTAGCATTGGCTGAAGATGCTTTGGCCGAGTTGGAAACTGGAGATCCTTGCGTTTGGGAGTTTGCTCAAAACGAAGATCTCTTGATGTTTGGACCTTTCAGCGTCTTTTTTGACTCCCCGTTAATTGACACTATGATTACTTGGGAAATTAGCGGTAATGGCAGGAACGAAATTTTGATGGGGGAAGTTAATGACGGTGGTGATATAACAACACCGGACGGATTGATAAGTTATGGAAATGTTTTTTTAAATACTCCACAACCAGCACTAGATCTTGGAGATTACAATGTAAATGTGACTGCTCAAATAAGCAGTAATTTTGGCGAGTTCTTTTTTGAGCGCACTAACACGGGCACAGGTAATTCCGCGGAGGTTGTCACTTTAACTCGTTTTGAAGAATTTAACCCTGCATATGATGCGTGGGTGGACGAATACATTGAATGGGAAGAAACGGTTTATTTTCCTTGGCTAGATAACGGTGAAATTGGCCCAGAGCCGGTATTCACAACTCCTGAACCTCCCATGACGATAGTGGGGTATAGGAATGAAAGTGAGTTTGATTACATTCCAACAACAGAAACATTATTCAGATCAGAAGACGAGATATTGCGCATTACCGCGGCAGCCAATGACCCTAATTTTGTGAGTGCCCCGGTGGGGACATCATTGACGCTATTTGGACTCGGTGTTTTATATATGCGCCGGCGTATGAAATCTGCAGCATAATTGCATAACTGTCAGGGGCGTGTAGCCCCTAGACATAAATCTATTTAGCTTATTCTTGAAATATCTTTCGAGCCTCATTGGCTTGGTTTTGCAGATCTTTCTCTATAAAGTCAATAACTTCTATATAGTCATTTTCATTATGTAAAGAGGTGAGCAGAGGATCATGTTTGGTCCACCATTCTCGCCAGCCAAAATCCACAGCTTGCTTTAAATATGTCATCGCGTTTTCATTGTTGCCATTTAGTGCGTTAAGTCGCGCACCAAGGTAAAAAAGTTCAGATTGTGCAATGGATGATGCTTCCTGTTGTTTTAACAAAGAAGCACAGGTCGTTAATATTTGTTCAGCGTCATCAAGCTTTTTTTGTTGTTGATAAGACCAGGCTATTTCTATGGCGGGAGAGCAATAAGGCATATAATATTTATCTGCATCATCAAGTTGTTGACTATTATTAATAATAAGCTCAAGCGCCCGTGCTTGATCGCCGAACATTGCGTGATACCAACCTGCCTCAAAAGCAGTCCAATAGTCGTCAGGATTTGCCGCGGTATCAAAATCCATTTTTTCAAACAATAGCTTAAATTTTCCTTCGAAAATCAAAATCGTGGCTTCTAAACTTGGGTCATAGTCCATATTTTGTAAAATATCGACTAGCCCTAACTGAATCAGAGGTCCTTCCAGTTTATATATCAGCTCTGGATTATCTGGAGATAGCGCAATAGCTTTTTTGGCTTGTGCAATAGAAGCTACAAAATTGCCTTGGCTAAAATACATGTCAGCAAGACCTTGATAGGCATAGGTTGAATCAGGGTGATCAATTTTAAGTTGTTCAAACACTATTTCGGCTTCGTCAAATCTAGCCTGCCAAGAGAGCATCATACCTAAATTATATGCACTTCCAGAAAACAACGGGTCTAGTTTTATAGATTCTTTAAGTGTTTCAATGGCTTCGTCGAACCTTTGCAAGGCATATAATGCGTTAGCTTTCCACATATATGCTATGGCTAAACTAGGGTTTATTTCAGTAGCCTTATCATAATTTTTAAGAGATTCTTCATATTGATTTCTCAATTTATTAATTTGGCCCATGACGGCATAAATATCGGCGATTTTGGGCTCTCTTACCATGGCTTTATTTAGGTTATCTTCTGCCAAATTGGCTGCAATGTTGGTATCTATTATGCCAAAGCGCCCACCACCTTCTGCTAATAGTGTCAGGGTATCCGCCAAGGCCACATAAGCTTGGGCGTATTCTGGATCTATCGCAATCGCTTGTTCAAAAAGCGAGCGGGCTTGTTGCATGGATTCGGTCGTTTGTTTACGGTAGGCTTCTCGACCCTTAAGATACAGCACTAATGCGTCTACACTTTTGGTTTTCGAAAGGGCACTTAGTTCACCACTTTGGGTATAGCTATCTTGCAGTAAATTGACCACTGTCCGGCTTATTTCACTTTCCAATTCAAAAATATCCGTCATATCACGCTGAAAACTTTCATTCCATAACACACGTCCAGTAGTTATTTCTATTAGTTCTGTGCGAATATTAATTCGTTGTCCGTCATTGATAACGCTTCCAGTTAAAATAGCATCTACATTTAGCCGTTGACCTATTTCAGTGTTCGAAAGGCCTTTTTCGCTTAAAATTTGGCTAGAACGAGAAGCTGATACCTGAAAGCTGTCTAGGCCGCCTAGTAAGCTGGTGATTTCCTCAGATAGTCCCAAGGCGATGTAATTTTGGTCTTTATTCGGGCTTTCGTCGACAAATGGCAATACCGCAATTGATTTAATGCTATTTGTTTGTATTACTTGAGTTTTTTGCGATAAATGACTGTCATAAATGGTGTAAAACAGCCTGATACTCACAAGGCCGCTAATAATTACAATGACCACAAGCCCCAGCCAATTAAAAATGCCAAAAGGCTGATGCTTTAAGTTTCCAGAGCTTGGAGTTCTTGTGATACCTGAAAGGCTGATATCAAAATGCCAAGTGAGAAAACAAAGGATAGGAAACCCAAACACAAAGAGTAAGAATACACCCGATCCAACTAAGGGATGTAGAGCGAATGTTCCACTCAATACAGAAATAATTTGTAGTACAAGCCATGCAATACCAATATACGCCAGCAAGGGTTTAATCATTTCCCGTCGCTTTAGTTCGTCGATAAAACGACTCATTAATAGACATACCTTTAATTGGACATTATTTATTCAATGTAGCGCAGGGAATTTGATAAAGAAAGCGCTAAAGCGTCAAAGTGTAGTTTTCAATCGGTTGTTTTTAATGTAACAAATTCGTTTTTGCTAAGACTACAGAGGTGAAGATTATAATTTTTTCCAATTCAAGGAGTAAGTAAATGTCAGAATTTCAGTTATTTTTACTATTGGGCACAGTAGTAACATTTGGAATAATAAGCTATTTTTTGGATGCAAAGTATCAAATGCAATTTGGTGCCTGGTGTAACGGAGAGGTAGAAAACCCCTTTATCAAAAACACTGAAAAAGTCAGCGAAGAAAGCAACAATATCGATTCGGAAATAAAAACATTAAAAGAGCGTATCGCCACTCTTGAGACAATAGTGACAGAACCCTCTTACGAGCTAAATAAGCAGATTAGCCGACTTTCACAGAAGTAAAATTGCGTTTTTATAACCTGGCTTTGGAAGTTTACCTGCTGAAAATGATTAAATTTTAGTAATTGATATTTTCGGTTATAAAGAAATGAACAACTGCAAACGACTAAAATTTTTCATGGACGTGTCAGGGAGAAAAGACAAGCTGTTTAATTTAGGGAAACCCTTTTAGCCAGTGGAAAAAGATTAACTACTGATGAAAGAATTTTATCGCTTTTTTCTTCCAGCCAACATTACCAATAAAAATAGTTCTAAAGAGGTGGAAGAAAACTCAAATCAAATTGCTGATACCACGAGGGAAATCGGAAAAATGGCGGTTGATTGGCAGGCATTGGTATCCGCCAGAGGGCGCTAAAAAAGCACTGGATTTCTGGCGGAATTTCATCAAGAACTCATCTCAAAACACTATGCAATCTCTTTCGCAGTTTTGTTTTGAGGATCCAAATGTTCAAGACCTAGTGCCTTAACTGTTGCATATTGAACAGGGGCAGTAGCATCATTGATCACATCTGCGCCAAAACTTCCTCCAACCACTAATCTAGCTGGGCGTGTTCCTTTAGGTAACTGAACAACCTTGGTGATCGCCTCAGATACATCGTGAGGATTCGGGCTATCTTCAGATTCAAAGAGCTGCATAAAGTGGCTAAACATGTTTGTTGGGATTTTGCCCACATCACCATAATCAACTACTCGCATTAAATCTTCTGGTTGATCTGCACTTGCGTACATTTGAGTGGGAAACGCGCTTGGCTGCACTAAGGTAACATCTACACCAAACTGAGATAGTTCATAGCCTAAGCTATCTGAGATAGCCTCAACTGCAAACTTGCTTGCGCCGTAAAGCCCAAAAAACGGAAAAGTCACTCGACCTAGAATAGAGCCGATATTGATTATTAGACCGTTTTTATTGTCTCTCATATTTGGCAATACAGCGCGGGTGACTCTGTGCAAACCAATCACATTTACATCAAATAACGCCTGTACTTGTTCATCTGTAAATGCTTCAGATACGCCTGCACTTGCAACACCTGCATTATTAATCAGTACATCAATGCGGCCAGTTTGTTGGATAATTTGCGCTACCGCTTTGTCAATAGAAGAGGTATCGGTAACATCTAATTCGACAACATTAATACCTTGTTGCATTAATGCATCCGCAGACGCTTTGTTTTTACCTGCAATATCTCGCATGGAAGCAAAAACGGTGAAGCCTTTTGCAGATAAAGTACAAGCTGTGTCTCGACCAAAACCAGAAGAGGCACCAGTGATCAATACAATTTTCGACATAATAATTTTCCTTTAATTGAATAAAAAATAACGACGCTAAGGGTCTGTAGTTATGTAAGTAATTACAAATTCATTATCGGGTAAGCGATATCCAAGAAAAACAGGTCTTCAGGCAAAGGATTTATGAAAAAATGTCACAAATAAATGAGCTATCTAACATGCAGGTCTTTATGCGCGTAGTGAAAGAAGGAAGCTTTTCAGCCACTGCTAGAGTTTTAGGTATTTCGCCATCTGCTGTATCACGCCAGATTTCCCAATTAGAAAAAGAGTTGAGTATTCGTCTTTTCAGCCGAACCACGCGGAAACAACAGTTAACCGACGCTGGGAAACTCTATCTCGATCATGCGCACAGTATTATTGATGAACTTGCTTCAGTTAAAACCAGGTTACAGGAGCTCGCCAAAAGCCCTTCTGGTGTTTTAAAAGTGACAGCTGAGGCTGACTTTGCGACTGTGTTTTTAGCCCCGATTTTGCAGGATTTTTTAGCTATTTATCCCGATATACAAATTCGCCTGATGATGAATACCCATTTATTGGACTTAATAAATGGTGGGGTTGATATGGCGATACGATTGGGGCATTTGGAAGATTCTTCTTTAATTGCTAGAAAAATTGGAGAGAGTCAATCCTTGGTTTGTGCTAGTCCAGATTATTTGCATAAGCATGGTATCCCGCAGACACCAGATGATTTATCTCATCATAATTGTTTATCTTTCAAAATCGATGCAGGAAAACGTATTTGGCAATTTAAGGATAATAATCAAACCTACAATGTAGAGGTTGCAGGGCGAGTCTACGCTAATAACTTATCCTTTATTCGTAACATAGCGTTATTGGGGCAAGGTATTATCATGGTGCCTGAATGGCTTGTCCGCCAAGATTTTCACAGTGGCAAACTGCAAGCTATCTTAACTGATTATACTTTGCAGCCGGCTGGCCTACCGATAAATGCCGTCTTTGCCAATAGCCAACAAATGCCAGTAAAAATGAGAGTATTCATTGATTTTTTAGTTGAACGTATAGGTCATTCTTTAAAACATTTGTAAAAAAGGCCACCTCTATCATCGAAGCAGTTTTTAGACTAATCACCAGTTAATGAAGTGTTTTTTTGCCCTGTAACCTATGTATCTAACTTATTCATAACAGTAGAAAATAAGGGTAATCGAAACACATTCAGGTAAGTCGGTGAGGAGCACGTCTATAGGATAAACCCTTTTAAAGCTGAATTATTCTTATTTTTTGTGGAATTCGTCCGATAATATAATAGGTTGGACAAAAAATAAGCTGGTTTGAATGTGTAGGGAAAAACTGGCTTAACGTTGCTTAGAATTTATCCTTGGGGACATAAATGTTTTTCACTAAAAAGAAATCAGAAGAACCGGCTAAAAACAGTCATTTAGAAAATGTTTTCCATGCTATTACAAGTAATACAGCTTGGATTGAGTTTTCACTTGAGGGCATTATTGTTGATGTCGGTAATCTATTTTTAGACGTCGTTGGATATTCTCGAAGCGAGGTTATCGGTCAACATCATCGAATCTTTTGCTCCCCTGCAATTGCTAATTCGTCTGAATATACCAACTTTTGGCAAGAACTAGCGGCCGGCCACACTAAACAAGATGTCTTTGAGAGAATCAATAAATCGGGTGAAAAAATAATCCTTGAAGCGACCTACTTTCCTATACAAGATGAAAGAGGTAAGGTAGTAGGTGTCGCTAAAATAGCGTCTGACATCACCGAACTTTATGAAAAAGACAAAGATAAACGAGCAATCCTAACGGCATTAGATCATTCGTTTGCGGTAATTGAATTTGATACTCAAGGGAACATATTAACGGCCAATCAGAATTTTTTATCTGTGCTGGGTTATAAGTCGGTTGAACAGATAAAAGGAAAGCATCATAAGCTCTTTTGTTTTGATCAATTTTATCAAGAGAATCCTCATTTTTGGCAGGAACTTGCGGCAGGAAATAATAAAACCGGTAGGTTCAAACGTAAAACCTCCTCAGGAAATGAAGTTTGGATTGAAGCTGCATACACGCCGATTATCGACAGAAATGGTAAAGTAGATAAAATAATTAAATTTGCATCAGATATTACTGACCGAGTAAAGCACAATTTTGCGGTTGAGAAAGTTTCAGAATTAGCTAACAAAACGGCAATTGAAACCGTTACTACGGCACAAGATGCCAGCAATTTATTACAAGAGTCTGTGGCATTTTCTGATGCAATATTTAAGAAAGTTACCTCTGCCCAGCAAAGCGTTGAAGTGTTAAATGAACGCTCTTCAAGTATAGGCGCTATAGTTGCAACAATTACCAGTATTGCGGAACAAACCAATCTCCTAGCCTTAAATGCTGCAATAGAAGCGGCCCGGGCAGGTGAGCATGGGCGAGGGTTTGCGGTTGTGGCGGATGAAGTTAGACAGTTGGCTTCCAGAACAGCCGCTTCCACTGCCGAGATAACAAAAGTGGTCGGGGACAATAGTCAGCTGACGTCTAAAGTTACCGGGCAAATGGATGAAATGTCAGAAGCTGTGCGCAACGGAAATGCAAAAATCCAACAAGTGGCTGATGTTATGGACAGTATTCAAAAAGGCGCTGAAGACATATCTTCAAGAGTTGCCAGCCTTTCCCAAGTTAACGAGCAATAGAGTATTAAGCTCAGCTTAGTCAAGTTGAGCCATCCAATCAGTCAATAAGTCTGGCCATTTTTGAAGAGGTTCTTTACCAATGGCTAGACCAAAACCATGCCCGCCTTTAGGGTATAAGTGCATTTCTACCGGTACTTTGTGTTCTACCAAGGCTTGATACATCCTTATACTGTTTTCAACTACCACCACTTGATCATCCGCCGCATGCAGCAGAAATGTTGGCGGAGTAGATGAATTTACCTGTAAATGGTTTGAATATTGGTTAATTAAGGTTGTTGAAGGGGTCTCACCCAATAGGTTATTTCGACTACCTAAATGTGTTATATCTTTTTGCATCGAAATGACCGGATAGATTAAAATCATAAAGTCTGGTCGAGAATCTTTATCATAATGGGTTCCAATCGTTGATGCTAAATGCCCGCCGGCTGAAAACCCCATAATGCCCACTTTTTGTTTATCAATTCCCCATTCTGTGGCATTTTCCCTAACTTTCTTTATCGCTTGCAATCCGTCTAAAAGGGGAGATTTATGTAATTCTAAACTGCTTTGAGGTGATGGAAGGCGATATTTAAGGACAATTGCCGCTATGCCTTTAGCATTCAAGGCTTTTGCAACATCAACACCTTCCCAATTGTAAGCTAAAATACCGTAACCGCCGCCAGGACAGATAATGACCGCTTGACCAGTAGCATTTCTTTTTGGGGGAAGAAATACCTCAATGGTTGGGGTTTGTACTTTATGGATTCTTAATATATCAGAAACAACGGATTCTTCTTTTTCGTTCGAAGGTTTGTAATTAGGTATTGCTCCATCCCAAATGGGTAACAGGGTGCTATTTTTAGAAAATAGTCCATATGAGAAAACTGCAATGATCAAAAGTACTGAAAATATACCGAATTTACCCATTATCCTTTTCCTTTAGCAGTCTCATTTATAAATTGTTCGTTTTTCACTGCCCTAGCAGAATACCGAATTTTGCACCGAAAATTCAGCTTATCAGGGTTTAATCACCAGTAGTTAAAAAATTTTAACCAGTTTTGACCCTTTTTAAATCTTTCTTACGCCTTTCTATGTAGCGGGCAATACCAAGTTAATTTGCTCAGCTTGCCCGTAAAAATGAAAAATCTAGATTGAAGGGAAGTTATTATGGAATTAATTAAGAAAACAACCATAGGATTGAGTTTACTTGCATCCTTATTTGCGGCTACTCAGGTGAGTGCCGCTTTGGTAACAACAGAATCAAATTATTTTGTTAGACCCGGATTAAGAATAGGTGTTGGCGAATTTATTGATGGTTTAGCAGTTAATGGTGGTACTGAAAGAACCATGCTACAGGGCGCTGTTGGCTATTCTGAATCAACGGTGAGCCTGGTAGATGGCACGGTGAAAATGTATTCAGAGGGGTATAACACCGACCAAAGCTTGCAAACCTTCGGTAGCTTTGGTGAGCGCATTACAATCACCAATGGTGCAGGTACTGATTGGAATTTTGGTTTCGCAGTTGAGGGATATCTGGATGTATATGGAGGAGGTCCGATAAATGATGCTGCTTCAAATCCCTACCTTTATTATAACGTCGGGATAGCTGTGTATCGTGCCGGTCAGGTAAATTATGATAATTTTGTCAACAACCCCGACTATGATCCTGTGTTTTTTGATGTCATAGATACTATAGATTATTTAGATGGTAATGAAGGTTACAGCTACATTGAAGCATTTGCTGAAGTCTTCGGAAGCATTACCTTAGAATCGAACTACGAACAATTTGACATCTTTGCCTATACAAACATGATCGTAGATCCTGCGTTAGGAAGTGGTGTTGAATCTTACGTATCTGATTTTAGTCACACTGCAACCTACGGTCAAAGTTTTGATTCTGGGGTAGAAGCATTTTCAAGTTCTGGAGAATTTCTCGGACTGCGTACACCACCGCCAGCCCCTAACAATGTGTCAAGTCCAGCTGGACTTGGAATTCTTGGCCTTGGCATGGCATGTTTTATGTTAGGGTTAAAACGACGTCGGTGTTAAGTTTGGTCATCAAGAGCATCTAGTAGCCAAGCTCTGGATGCTCGCCAACTGCGTTTTACCGTTGATTCTGAAACACCAGTGACATCGGCAATTTGGGCAAAAGAAAGGCCACCAAAGTATCGCATCTCAACAATTTCGACACTTTCAGGTTTGATTTGTTGAAGTTGTTGCAGTGCAGTTTCCAATTTTTCGTAATCGATAGATTCGTCTATATCCGGTGCAAAATTGGTCACTAGCTGTACTTTATGATGCTGTCTGCGTTTAGCGTTTTTTTCGCGATAATGGTCAATTAACACTTGGCGCATAACTCTTGCTGAAAGCGCTAAAAAATGGCTTTGGTCTTGCCACTGAATGCGATTGAGATTGAGCAACTTTAATGCAGTTTCGTTGATTAGGTCGCCTGTAGTTAGCAAGGTGAGGTTATCTTCATGGGATAGCATAGCAGCAGAAATTTTAGCTAATTCGCCGTATAAGGAGGAAAACAGATGTTGTTTAGCTGTTTCGTTACCGTTACGCCATTCAATCAACCATTGTTCTATTTGGTCTTTATCTAATTCTGATTTCCCTGACTGCACCAGATAAGTCCCTAAAAAGTAGGTTGAAAAATAAACGATGATTTAAGTATGCCATTATTGTATAAACAAAGAAAACGGAATAAACAAAGAAAGTCTAACTTTAAGTGTCAGGTAAAATCATTTGGCGTTAATAAGCAAAGTGCAAATCAGGAGTGCCATCTGTGACTAATAAAAATACGCTGGATCTGGAAGCCATCCAGTTGTTTGAGGCGTCATTGGATCTACCTGAAAACGAACGTCTACAATGGCTTAAAGATAAAACTAATGACAATCCTGCATTATTTGACAAGGTTAAGCGGTTGTATGACAAAGACCAGATTCTTTCAGGTCAACTTATTACAGGGCAAGCATATCAAGATTCACATTTGCATGATGACAGTGACGTAAAACACCCCGAAAAAATCGGTAATTATAATGTGACAGAATTCATCGGGCAGGGAGGCATGGGCGCTGTTTACAAAGGCGAGAGAGCGACTGCTGATTTCGACTTAGTGGTTGCCATTAAGTTGATTCGCCAAGGAGTTTTATCTGACCCCATCATCCAACGCTTTGAGCATGAACGTCAGACTTTAGCCAATTTAATCCATCCCAATATCGCGCGACTATATGATGGTGGGCAAACGCCAGAGGGTACACCTTATTTCATAATGGAATACATCAATGGCTGTTCTTTATCGAGCTGGATTCAAAATGAGAAGCCAGATTTAGAATTGATGCTTAAAATGTTTGTAGATATTTGCGATGCTGTTCGTTATGCCCATCAAAATCTCGTTATTCATCGAGATATTACGCCTTCAAATGTTATGGTCACACGAGAAGGCCAAATAAAACTCATTGATTTTGGTATCGCTAAACCTTTAGAAACTCAACCATCACCAACAGCAAGTGAACATCCAAGTTTGCAAGGCTTGAGTTTTACCCCGGGATTTGCCGCCCCTGAAAGAAGTCAGCAAGGTATCAGCAATACCTTAAGCGATATTTATTCTCTAGGTAAGCTTTTAGAATTTATGCTCAAGCAAAGGGATATTGACGATGAGCTTGCCTCAATAATATTTACCGCCAGTGCAGATAAACCTGAACGCCGCTACAAAACGGTAAACGCCCTAATGCAAGATATCCAACATTACTTAGGCCACTTTCCCGTAGACGCATTCTCTTCTAGTCCAGGCTATCGCTTTAAAAAATTCAGTCAGCGACACAAAAAATCGGTGTTTTTATCTTTTGCCGCGCTAACCGCTATTATTCTTGCCTTGATAATTTCATTAACCCAATACCAGCGTGCAGAAAAGAATTTTGCTCAAGCCAATCAACGATTTGAACAAGTTAGAACATTAGCTGGCTATCAGTTATTTGATCTGTACGATGAATTGAGTCGCGTAGCCGGTACTACACAAGCCAGGTCTGAGTTAGCAGATAATGCACATGGTTACTTAAAAATACTTGCAGAACAGCCACTAGCATCATTTGAAGTTAAATTAGAGACGGTTCAAGGGTATCTCAGATTAGCATACATATACGGCGTTCCTGCACAACCAAATTTAGGTGACTTTGATACCGCTAAAAAACACTTACAAACTGCTAAAAAGCTGGCATCAGATTTGGAACTAGTCTTTCCCGAAAATACATCATTAAAAACGGTAAAAGCAGGGATACTGGCTGCTCAAGCTATGATGCTAATTCATAACGATAATGATTTAAGCGCCGCTAAAGAAGTAATTGAACAAAGCTACCAGACACTAGATTCAATACCGAATAATAAGCGCGACCAACTCTGGTTCAAAACCTTAAGAGAATTACGTAATGCATCGCTTGAACATGCTGATCAAGCGAGTGATGCGAAAGAAATTAATCGATACGCCAACGCTTGGTTAGCAGATATCCAACAATGGCCTGACGAGCTAAAGCAAAGTTACATTAAACAACAAGATGAAAATATCTATTTTTATTGGATTGGTGTCGCTCACTATGTTGCAGAGGAGTTCGAACAGGCCGTCGCCGCCTTTGATTGCGCTCATACTGCACTTTCACAGCTTGAAACTGAGCAAAAAAATGACCCTAAGCTTTTATATCAACTCGCTTGGACCAATTATTTAGCTTTTGGATCAGCCACAAGATTTTTAGAAGCAGTACAAGTGAATCAATATTTGATTCGAACCGATGAATATATCGAGCGTTTAAAAGCATTGGAGGAACGGGATATTTCGTTATATGTTTTTTCTTTGCACCTGCGAGAAGCTTGGTCACAAACCTTAGCAAATGCGGGTGATTTTGAAAAAGCAATTGAGATTCAACAAGGCGTAGTGGAGGAAATAACTCAAAGTGTTGAGCAGGGAGCAATTAATTCGTCAGTTTCTAGCTTGGCTTTTTCCCACATAATTTTGGCGTATTTATACAGAGATGTAGATAACATTGCAGATACATGCACGAGTTTGATCAAAGCTGAGGAGCTTTTGAAACCACTGGCAGAGCAAAAACTTTTACCAGAGTATTTAGATAATGCAGCACACCGCTTATCTTCGCGTATCCAACAGTGTATAAATAATCAGCCAATTGATAGCATGAATGCACTTTTTGATTAATTGTGGTACTAATAATTTTTAATTTAGTTAGAAAGTTCTTATTTAAATGGATAATTTTTCAAAGATATTTTTCTTTTTCCTGGTGTCAGTCTTTTGTGCCAGCTGTACCAGTATTCCAATAAGCACAATGCTCAAATATAGAAATGCCGATGAGTCACTATTGCAAGAGCTCAGTCATGAAGACATGAGGGTTAAAGCTCAGTTGTTAGGCGGCTATATGATCAATCCGGATAAAACGCGAATGGTTTTAACCTCTGAAGATGAAAACGGGGAACAAGTATTTGCATTTAGTTTGAGTTTGTTGGAACAAGAGTTTTCTGAAATTGAGGCGGGCTGGTTTAGTAGCGCTAGTTATATGCATGAAGCTCTTTTTAAGCTATCTGAAGAAGGAAAGCTTGATTTACAAAATTTGCAAAAACAAATACTCAATCGAACAGATAAAGGTAAAACTAGCTTTGATGTTTCAGTTAATCTAAGTTTGATAACAAATGATCAAGTACCTGCATCTGTTTATGATGAACTATGTGGCGAAAGTGTCTACTTTTCTATTTGGATAAAGCCCAACGCAAAAGAAGATTTTGTACATCTTTTTGACGAGGCTGAAATGACGTTAAATTGCAAAGTTGACGAACAAACTGGATAACCATAATAAAAGGAGTGACACTACTCGAAAACATCACTCCTTTTGAAATACCTGGTTTTAACAATCCTGACTAGCGTTTTCCACAAACGCCATCCCATAGCGATGCCGCAAAAAATCAATCCACATTGATTCAAATTCTGCGGTGGTTACATCAAGAACAGCCTCTAAATTGGCATTTGTCTTGACTAGTTCGATCAATTTTTGCTTATCCCAAGTGGAAAGTATGAAATCCGTTATGTAATAACCCAGTTTATAGATATTAAATGGATGCTCTTCCAAATTTTGTAGAGTGGGAAAAACGTCTTCTGCTAGACACTTTAACGTATTGATTTTAGGCACAGGTGGTCGTTCAGATTCAAATATCGCAATAGCCTCCCAAAGCCATCTTGGGTTGTTATTAAACTGGCTATTTATGGCTAAAGTTACTAAATGTGTATATTCATGCACAACGCCAAGACCAATATCGGGCCTGCCATTGAAAAATCGAGCTTCCCAATCTTTAGGTACCACATAGCCTTGTACGAATTGTGCGTTGTCACCATAACTTGCCTCAAACGAGTGGCGATCTTGCCAGATCTTTATGGTGACTTGAGGCATATTTTGGATTTCGTAACGGGTTAAAATGCGCTCGTTGTTTGCTTCTACGATGGAACTGACTTGTTGAATAGTGTGGTTTGGCACATCGCCAATTGCGATGTATTTTATCCCCTTTTGTTGACTGAAAACGGTAAAACTTAAGCTCACCAAAGCTATAACAAATAAAAAGTAATAGCGTAAAAACGCGCCTCGTTGGTTATTTCGTGTATACATATAAAACCTTTGAAAAAATTAATGAGATAGCGCTTCTTTATAGAAGCGATTAAGACAAATAAAACGCAACGAAAGCATTAGTCAAAGGCGTTGATTATTTTATACAGTAGATTGGCTTGTTTATTGTGGGTGAGCCGATATTGATGTCGACTACGATTTAATTGCCAGTCTGGCGGGGTATTAACTACTTCCAAACCAAGCATCATTACAGGTTGGTCAATTATTTGAATGAAGTCATCAAATATCCAATTTGGTTGTTGTTTTCGATGTTCAAATTTATGAGCAGACGCAATTGAGCTTAGTAAAGGTTGTGATTCTTCAACTTGATTGTTTAATTGAGAAAAGTTTGACCAAGATTCGTGTGAATATTGGTGATTCTGGTAGTGACTAACAAAAAAACTAAGCCAGGCGAAAACCAGAGCTGATACGCCACATAACATCAGTTGTTTTGTTAACTTTATCTTGATCATAGAATATAGGTTCGCCTTTCCAACTAGCCCAACAATGGCGCCTTTGTGCTCAAAATTCAAGAGTATCCTGCTCATTTCTCATTTTTTGAGTGGTTATTTTTCATCCAATTAGAAAGTGCCACTAAATACGACAATAGACAAAGCTTTTTGAAAAAATTAAAAGAAGCTGGGGAGCAAACTACCGAAGAATGGTTGCAAGTAAACGGTGATAAATTAGGGAAACAACCTAGTTGTGATATTGAAGCATTGTTTGATTAAGCTCGACTACCTATATTTAAGGTTAGGAAATCCCGCACTTTGTGCGGGATTTCCTAAGATAATACTTCAGATTAATCGTCACTAAACTCCCGAATGATACTGTTAATAGTATCCTTCGCGTCACCTAACACCATGCGAGTGTTATCCTTGAAGAAGAGTGGATTATCGACCCCAGCAAAACCTGCATTTGCTGATCGCTTCAGGACGAATACGGTTTTAGCGCGATACACTTCAATCACCGGCATTCCGTAAATTGGACTTCCCTTCATTTCTTTGGCAGCAGGGTTAACAACGTCGTTGGCGCCAATAACGATAACAACATCGTAGTTTTCCATACGAGGATTTACAGCATCCATTTCACACAATAGCTCATAAGGCACATCCGCTTCTGCTAGTAAAACATTCATATGCCCTGGCATTCTTCCCGCTACTGGGTGAATAGCGTATTCAACGGTACAATTATTTTCTTCAAGTAGCGTCTGCATTTCACGTACTGCATGCTGTGCTTGAGCAACAGCCATACCATAACCGGGCACAACTAAAACAGATTGAGCGGCTTCAAGCACATAAAAGGCGTCTTGAGCTGACATGATCTTTACTTCACCTTCGATCGCTTCGCCCATTTCTACAGGTTTAGCAAAACCAGAGAGTAATACGTTCATCAGGGATCTATTCATGGCTTTACACATGATATTGGTCAATATTAGTCCTGATGCGCCAACCAGCAGGCCAGTAACGATCAAGATGGTATTTCCCACTGCAACACCAGCAGCGCAAGCTGCAACCCCCGAATAAGAGTTTAGCAACGCGATAACCACAGGCATGTCGGCACCACCAATGGAAACTGTCGCCCAAATACCAAAACTTAGGGCAAGCGCAATAGCAATATAAAGCCAAATTGGGTTACTTGGGTCTGTTACAAAGAGGTAGCCGATCCCAATAAACGCGATTAGATGCAATACACTGAGTTCCCTTAGACCCGTAAATATAAGAGCTTTCGACGACATTTTGCCTGATAGCTTACCCCAAGCGACAACAGAACCTGAAAAGGTTACACCGCCAATTAAGATGGTCAAAAAGACTGTAACAAATACCAATTTATCCGTCGTAAGCAGGCTAATGGTGTTCATTCCTGAAATAGTTGCCCATCCAAGTAATAAAGAGGCTGCACCACCAAAACCGTTAAATAGGGATACCATTTCGGGCATTTGGGTCATTTCAACTGTCTTTGCTTTCCAAGCACCATAAGCACCACCTATCACAAACCCTAGAAGGATCCAGTGATAGCTAATAATTTGCTGGTCGATAAGGGTGACTACTACTGCGATTAGCATCCCGATTGCAGAGACTAGATTGCCTTTTTTTGCGCTAGATGGGTGGCTGAGTAACTTTAAGCCAATAATAAATAATGTAGTTGCCAAAACGTAGGCAAGATTAATGATCAATGCGTTATCATTCACAGCATAGTCCCCTTACTTGCCTTGTTTCTTTTTAAACATACTTAGCATACGGTCAGTGACCATATAACCACCGACCACATTGATACTTGCTAATGCCACAGCTGCGGTGCCAAGAATGGTTGTGAGTATGTCGTTATCAGCACCGGAGGCTACTAAAGCACCCACAAGGGTTATGCCTGATATGGCATTTGACCCTGACATCAAAGGCGTATGCAGAGTAGCGGGCACCTTGCGTATTAATTCAAAACCTAAAAATGCCGCTAAAAGAATGATAAAAATTAGATAAATAGTTTCCATAACTTACTCCTTGCCATAGGCTTTTTTAAGCATTTCATTTGATATTTGCCCTTGGTGAGTGATAACACTCTGCGCTAATATTTCGTCTTCAAGGTTCAATGCAAAGCATTTATTTTCTGCATCAAAAAACTCATCGATAAGATTTAAGAGGTTATTGGCATACATATCTGTAGCATCTCTGGCTACTTGTTGGCTCCAATTGCCATCACCAACGACAGTTACGCCTTCTACTATCGCGGTTTGACCAGGAATTGAGCCTTCTACGTTGCCTCCAGAAAGTGCCGCCATATCGACCACTACACTGCCGGGTCGCATCTTAGAAAGTGTTTCTTTGCTGATTAAAACCGGTGGTTTTCTACCAAATAATTGAGCAGTAGTGATGACAATATCTGAATCCGCGATAGCGTCTTGTTGAGCTTCTTGCTGTTTAATCTTTTGCTCTTCGGTTAGTTCTTTGGCATAACCGTCTTTGGTTTGTCCGGTTTCACCTATGTCGATTTTAAGAAATTTACCGCCTAAAGATTCAACCTGTTCAGCCACCACTTCACGAGTATCATAGGCCAACACATTAGCTCCCAAACGTTTAGCTGTTGCGATAGCTTGAAGTCCAGCAACACCAGCGCCAATCACAAACACTTTTGCAGGTTTAATGGTGCCAGATGGCGTCATCATCATGGGTAGTATACTGGGGAGCTTATTAGCCGCCTGCATTAGCATTACATAACCAGCCAAACTAGCCTGTGAACTTAAGGCATCCATCTTTTGTGCTCGTGAAGAACGTGGGATCATTTCAACCGAGAGTGTAGAAACTCCCTTATGAGCTAGAGTTTCAACCAATTCTTGTTGGAAGAAGGGATCTATATGACCGACGACCAAGGCTTCTTTTTTAAATTGTTCCAGATGCTCAGGTGCGGGACGGTTGACGTAGAAAACTATGTCTGCATCAGACATCACACTATTGGAAGCTTCGACAAGGGTTGCACCTTGATCTGCATATTCCTGGTCTGAATAACCTGATAGGACTCCCGCGCCTTTTTCAATTTGCACGTTTAATCCCATTCGGCTAAACCGCATAACAGTAGCGGGTGTTACCGCGCAACGCTTCTCAACGAAATTGTCGTTATTGGCGTGATTTGCTTCATTTAATACTAAGAGATTCAAAAGCATCCTCCTTCCATTGGGCAATATTATCCTAACTGCCAATAAAGGCAGTTAAGGGTTTCTGTTTTAACCGATAGGTGCTTTTGATCTATTTACTACATAATTGAAAGGATAAAGTACTATAAGCGTTGTTTATACCTGATAATTACGTAATTTTCCGTTTATCGTTATTTTTGTATGGAAAGACCTCTGCTAAGGCCCAATATTGCAAATAATTTAAATAAGTTGAAAGAATTGATTCTTATGTAATATAAATATTTGGTTATATAGAATTAGTTACCCATAAGTATAACTTATAGTTCAAATAAGTCATAGATAAATAACAAAGGTAACTAAACTGACGATCGTCAGTTTAGTTAGCGATAAAGTGCGGATTATTAATTTAGTGCAGAGCTTTTCTAAGGCCACCAAGTGACCTAGGCTTTTATGTATTGGGCTTTAAATACCAAATGTGTTCTTTAGCAGGTACACCCCTCACGCCGCCATCGGCATCAACTTCCGTGAGTAAATCGAGCGCAAAATATTCTTGATAGCTGTCATGTATTGAATTTTTGCTGTGAGAAAAAGGGGGACCTTGGATAAGTTCTTGATCATAATCATAGGTAATTAATAACTGAGGGGCAGCTTTTGTTAGTTTGACAACCTGAACCACATAATCATCACGCATACTTTCAGGCATAGCAACAAATGCGGCTCGGTCATAGGTGAAATCCACAGGCCCTAAGAGTTCTGCGTCCAATTGGAAAATATCGCCAACATACACGGTGAGACTTTGGACAGAGTATTTTTTATGATTATCAAGTTGGATAATTTCTGGATTTACATCTAAAGATGAAAATAGTTCAATTACTGCTGATTCAACTAATTCACAGGCAACAACCTCGTATCCTTTACTGAGTATCCAGCCAATATCCAGTGTTTTACCGCACAGGGGCACAAAAACTGTAGGCGAGTTAATCGCTTCTGCTTGTATAAGTGTCGGTAAGAATTCAATTAAAAATGGGTTGATATCTTTTTGGTGAAAGCCAATTTGATTTTTTTCCCACTTATCATGCCAAAAATTGTGTTCCATTGTACTTATCTATTCTTTTAGTTTAGCGATACTTTATTGGACCCAACAACTTCCTGCAAGAGTGTATTAATTCCCAATTGCTTTAAAGTTATTAAGTATTGGCTAAACGCATGGTCTGAACTAGGTGCCTGAAAAGAAAAAGTGATAACAAAACTGATTTCAAAAAAAGAGACTTCATTTAGTGACCTATAAATAAAAGTAAAAACGCGGTTAAAAACTAGCTGAACTTAAACTCAGACTTAAAGTAGTTAACAATTTTAGACACTAAAGATTGCTTTTCTTTATAAGACTTTTTAGTAAACATTGGATCATGTTTATGTCCGCTGGCAATGGCGATCATGTCAGCAATATCATCAATGTATTCCTCGTATTTCTCATTGTAACTGCCTAACTGCTCTTCGTTATGAGTTTGAGATTTTGCTTCTTTTTTTAATTTGCTGACGTTATCCATTTTCCGATGCCTCTTTTAAATCATGATATGTAGAAATCCATCTTAGAAATGACAATGCAAAGACCAAACCAGAACAGAAATCTAAATATTTCAATATATTAGACAGGTTAAGTAATGAAAAAATTTGCACTATTGTGAAAAATTTACTCGCAGAAGAGTGAAAAAGTTGCAAAAAACCTAAATTTAATTTTAGTCTTAAGTTTAGCCTAAGGTTGACATTGTATTCTGAAATCATTAACTGAGCGGAGACGTAATGATGCAGTTGCTTCAGAATACAAATTTAGCAATACAGATTGGCAATAAGACTAAGTGTGCGAATGCGACTAAGTTTGCCTTTGATATTGCCTTGCACCTAGCCAATGAAATTGGCAGAGACAGAGTAGAAGACTTCATTAAGCAGGGCTTTAAAAAAGCCTACGGAGCTGAAGTAAATGTTTCTATGCCATGGCTATTGTCTATTAGTAAAGGTGACCTGAAAGCTGCATTAGGTATTCGCCCTGCAACATCTACTCTTTTTATTGAGCAGTACATTGATGTTCCCATTGAGCAGGCAATTAGTGTACTTGCACCAGACGTTAATCGACATCAAATTGCTGAAATTGGCCACTTGTACAGTAACTCTAATAGATTCACCATCCCACTTTTCATGGTAACTGCGATATCTTTACTTTGTAACAACTATGAGTACATGGTGTTTTCAGCCACTGAGCACGTATTAAGTTTAATTACTCGTGCAGGCATCAATTGTTCACAAATTGCAAAAGCTGATGTATCAAAATTGACACCTCCCGTCGATAATTGGGGAAGCTACTACGACACTAATCCGGTTGTAGTAGCGGTTTCTCTTTATGATGTGGTTCAGGCTATCAGCAATGACAAAGGCTTAGCTTCAGTATTCGCTGATTTAGATGAAAAAATTGCGCGTACTACTGAGAAACTGAATAAGGCATCTTCCCTATGAACCTTATCCAACAAATTGCCAATACAAGGGGAGATTTCCCTGCATTGGTATCAGGTGAAGAAGTTATTTCATACGGTGAATTACACGCTAGAATCAGCAAATTGAGAGATTGGTTATCTAAGCAAAATGTTTCTTCTGTTGCATTGCAAGCCCAAAACAGCATTGACTGGGTAATTTTAGATTTGGCTTGTCAGGCACAGGGTATTTTGCTGACACCTATCCCATTATTTTTTACTCGGACCCAAAAACAAAGGGTAGTCGATTCTGCAAAACCGCAACTTATCTTCAATGATCAAAACAAAGGTGAAGCCTTATCTGTATCTGATTGCGGGATAAGCCTTGATGTTCAAAAAACGAAATTAATCTCATCACCAGAGGTACCGGAACTGACGGTAAAAATAACCTATACATCGGGTTCAACAGGTGAGCCTAAAGGTGTGTGTTTAAGTGCGCAAAATCAGTTGGCAGTGGCTAGTGCTTTGGTTCAAACCATAGGTATTCAAAAACCTAAGCATCTTTGTTTATTGCCACTTCCCACCCTGCTTGAAAATATTGCCGGTGTTTACGCTCCTTTGTTAGTGGAAGGCACAGTTGTATTAGAGAATGATGAAGCTAGAGGCTTTAGCGGTAGCCGATTGGTTTCACCACAAGCATTAGTAGCCACAATTTCAAAGCATCAACCTAACACCTTGATTTTGGTACCTGAGTTGTTGCAGTTATTGATATTTATGGTGAACAAAGGTTGGCAGCCACCCGCGTCATTACAATTTATTGCGGTTGGTGGAAGCTTGGTTGCGCCCCAGTTATTAGCAACAGCTCGAGAACTAAACCTGCCCGTATTTCAAGGTTATGGTCTATCCGAATGCGGTTCTGTAGTCAGCTTATGTACGCCAAAAGATAAGATTGATAGCGTGGGGCGAATTTTGCCACAAGTTCAAGTGAAAACGGTCAATAAAGAATTGGTAGTGTCAGGTAATAGCTTCTTAGGCTATGTAGATATGCCGGAAACCTGGCACCAAAGTCAAGTACACACAGGTGATATCGCGGAAGTGAGAGATGGTAACCTGTATATTCAAGGTCGTATTAAAAACACCATTATTAATTCCTTTGGTCGCAATATTTCACCAGAGTGGATTGAATCTGAATTATTGTCCACAGGCATGTTCAGCCAAGCCGTTGTTATTGGCGATGCTAAGCCATTTTGCTCAGCTATTCTTGTACCCGTAGAAGCAAACATTCCAGCAGCTTTAATTGAAAAAACATTGTACCAAGTGAATCAAAATTTACCTGACTACGCGCAGGTAAAAAATCCCATTTTGTTAACAGCGCCTATGGATACCCAAAGCGGTTTGTACACAGCAAATCACAGACCACGTAGAGGCGCCATTCAACAACATTTTCAGCATCAAATTGCGCAAATTTATGCAAAAGCATGCGCATAGGAGTGAATATTATGA
Organism: uncultured Glaciecola sp.; assembly: GCA_947496235.1. Classification (GTDB taxonomy): domain Bacteria; phylum Pseudomonadota; class Gammaproteobacteria; order Enterobacterales; family Alteromonadaceae; genus Glaciecola. The sequence continues at coordinate 488,925 of CANMCE010000002.1, forward strand.
GTTTGTATCAACGTTTATTAACTGAAACTACAGAGCAAAGAGACTATTTATTGTCATCACCTATTATTAAAAGATGTTTTACCGGTGACATTAAAGTTGATAATTACGCAGCATTTTTGACCCAAGCTTTTCATCACGTAAAACATACAGTGCCTTTGCTAATGGCTGTAGGTACTCGATTGCCAGATAGTAAGGAGTGGTTGCGCGAAGCCGTTGCTGAATATATCGAAGAAGAAATTGGGCACCAAGAATGGGTGTTAAATGACATTGCGGCTTGTGGTTTTGATAAAGAAGTCGCACGCAATTCAACGCCTAATATGGCCACTGAACTAATGGTTGCCTATGCCTATGATTTAGTTAATCGCGTAAACCCTCTAGGTTTCTTTGGCATGGTGCACGTGTTGGAAGGCACCAGCATAGCAATGGCTGATAACGCCGCTGACATGATTCAAAATGCATGTGGTTTACCTAAAAAAGCATTTAGCTATTTACGCTCTCATGGTTCGTTAGATATTGAGCACGTTAAATTTTTTGAAACCTTAATGGATAAAATTACAGACCCTGCTGAGCAAGATTTTATTGTTGAGAGTGCTAAAAAATTCTATGTACTTTACGGCAATATTTTTAGAACCCTTGAAACGTCAGCTCCTGTTAGTCAGGCCGCTTAGGACCAAGATTATGAAAACCAAAACATGTTTAGTAACTGGCGCTTCTGGTGGTATAGGTTCTGCCATCGCAAAAGCTTTGGACAAGCAAGGCTACAAGGTTATTTTACAAGGTCGAAACGAAAGTAAATTGGGTGTTTTAAAGCAACAGCTAGGCCCTGAAACTCGAATCGTCGCAGGTGATTTAACTGATTTAGTTGAAAGAGAAAAAGTGCTGCAAGAAGTGTTTAAACAAGGGGCAGTGGATTTGTTAGTTAATGCCGCTGGTATTTCTTTATTCTCAGCGTTTGAAACTACTTCGAATCAACAATTGCAGCAAATGCTAGAAACCAACTTGTTGGCACCTATGCTATTTACTCAAGGCTTTATTGAGCATGCCAACAAAGTTTCATATGACGATAGCAGCGATAAGGTGCAAATTATTAATTTGGGTTCTGCATTCGGTTATATCGGCTATCCAGGTTTTAGCAGTTATTGTGCTACAAAATTTGGTCTACGAGGATTTACCGAATCCCTTGCCAGAGAATATTCAGGATCACGATTTACCTTTGGTTATTTTGCGCCTCGAGCCACTCGTACCGACATAAATTCAAAGCAAGTAGATGAGATGAATAAGGCACTTGGTAACTCTGTAGATTCTGTGGAATACGTTGCTGAGCAATTTATTGACTTTTTACGCACCAAAAAACGCGAAGCTGTTGTCGGTTGGCCTGAAAAACTCTTTGTGAAAGTAAACACCTGGTTACCGAAAATCGTCGACAACGCTATAGGGGCTAAATTAGCCACTATCAAACAATACATGCACCCTTAAACCTCCAAATCGTTTAAGGTTTTGAAAGAGGAAAGACTTATGAAAATTGTAAAATTATTGAGTTTGTTTATTGTATCAATTGGGTTATCGTTGTCAGCGATAGCTACCGAGGGTGGTTCATTGCAAGTGTCGTTTGACGATGAATTATTGACCATTCAGCATCAATGGGCAAAGGTGAATTACACCTTACAAGATGATGCACAAGAACAAGCATTTGAAAAACTATTAGCCCAAGCTTCAAGTTTTGTAGCGAATTATCCAAACAAATCTGAACCCCTTATTTGGCAAGGGATTATTCAATCTAGTTATGCTGGGGCCAAAGGAGGACTTGGCGCGCTTTCATTAGCGAAGGCCGCAAGAGATTCTCTAGAAAAAGCCCTTAAATTAGATGAAAAGGCGTTAGATGGTTCTGCTTATACAAGTTTAGGTACACTTTATCACAAGGTTCCAGGATGGCCATTGGGCTTTGGTGATGATGATGAAGCTAAAGAAATGCTAGAAAAAGCTATTGCATTAAATCCTGATGGTATTGACCCTAATTATTTTTACGGTGAATATTTGTTTGACGAAAAGCAATATGATAAAGCTCTTAAGCATCTCACCAATGCGCTAGCTGCGCCAGACAGAGCCACTCGTCCTTTAGCAGACAAATACCGCCGTGAAGAGATTCAACAACTTTTGGTAAAAGTGAATCAGAAGCTGAATAAAAGTAAAAGTTAATTCCTTCCTAACCAAGCATTATCCCATCAGATAATGCTTGGCGTTTTATCTTTTATTGATTATTAAACATCGCAATTCTCATTGAAAATTTGATCTTTACCCTTATATGCCTACTATTAGTCAAGGTTAAACAGTAAAACCGCGCCATCGGAAGATCAATATGCCTCAGCCGCTCAGTAGTGAAGAATTTTGGAAAGCTTTAAAAAGCGAAGCAAAGGAAGTTGCAGACAAAGAACCCCTTTTAGCCAGTTATTTACATGCTTGTGTGTTGAGCCACCACAATTTCGAGACCTCGCTGAGTTTTATTTTATCTAACAAAATAAGTGACGATGTAATGCCAGCCATGGCGGTAAGTGAGATGTTTGATGAAGCTTACTTGCTCAATCCTGAAATGGTAGAAGCTGCTATTATCGACGCGCAGGCTTCTGTGGTGCGTGACCCTGCGGTATCTACCTATCTTCCAGTGATCTCACATTTTAAAGGCTATCAAGCGCTTCAAGTACACAGATTAGCCTATTATCTGTGGCAAAAGGGACGTAAAGAACTTGCGTTATTTCTACAAAGTAGAAGCTCAGAGGTTTTTGCCGTAGATATTCATCCTGCAGCCAAAATTGGCAAAGGGGTAATGCTTGATCACGCTACAGGTATCGTTATCGGGGAAACGGCAGTGGTAGAAGACAATGTGTCGATTCTGCAAAATGTAACACTTGGTGGTACAGGTAACGAACAAGGGGATAGACACCCGAAAGTACGTCAAGGCGTAATGATAGGTTCAGGCGCTAAACTACTGGGTAATATTGAGATTGGAAGAGGCTCAAAAGTTGGCGCGGGTAGTGTAGTACTAAACAATGTGCCTGCGTGCGTAACCGTGGTAGGTGTACCGGCGAAAATCGTTGGCAAACCCCATTGCACTATGCCATGTGAATCCATGCAACAAAATGTGTTACAGGATAGTGGAGATTAAAGCTTAATCTAACTCTCGATAGCTGCGCTGAAAGTAGAGCAGGGCGCCGGCACTGGGATTTTGTTTTATTGCCTGTACTTGGCAGAAAATTACGTCATGGGTAGCAACACTTTTAATCTCGGTTATGATGCAATCGAACGTCACCGCAGCATCGGCTAATACAGGTGAACCTGTTTCAAGGGTTTCCCAACTTCCTAAAGCAAACCTGTCTGGCATCGGAGCTTTGCCACCAAATACGTTTGATAGCGCTTGTTGGCCCTTGGTTAAGGTGTTAATTGCAAGGTGTGTAGACTGGCTAAATACCTGATGCACAGAAGCACTTCGATTTAAACACACTAACAAGGTGGCAGGATTGTCACTAACGCTACAAACGGCTGTGGCAGTAAAACCAGCAGGTGTTCCTTCCCATTGAGTCGTGACTATGTTTACCGCACCAGCTAGTCCGGCCATGCCATCTCGAAAGGCTTCTGGTGATATGCTCTTAGGCGTTTCATTTACATCAGTTAATAGGGTTTTTGGCATAATAAATCTCTGTATTACTTATAATATCTGGCAGTTATAAAATCTGGCAGGCTTCATCAAAACTAAGTCGTGGTAATCGTTTATGCACCTTTTCATTATCTCCATATCCCAAATTTATCAAGAAGTTAACTTTCCAAGTACTGTCGGAAAAAAAGGTTTTATTTAATAACTCGGCGTCAAATCCTGACATGGCGCCTGAATCAAGACCTAGCGCTCTTGCAGCGCAAATAAAGTAGGCACCTTGTAATGAACTATTGCGCATTGCGGTTTCATGAGCCGCCTCTGGACTTGAAGTGAACCAGCTTTTTGCGTCTGCATAAGGAAATAAGGTCGGTAATTGTTCATAAAACTCGCTATCGTATGCCACTATCACAGTGCAAGGTGCAGATATTGTCTGTTCAAGATTACCACTGGACAAACAGGGCTTGAGTTTTTCGATGGATTCTTCGGATAGTAGAAAAACAAAACGGGCAGGGCAGCAGTTAGCAGACGTCGGCCCGAGTTTGGTTAAGTCATAAAGTTGTGTCAGTATTTGTTGAGGAATGGCTCTATCAAGCCAGCTGGTATGAGTATGCGCTTCAGTGAATAATTGTGCTAATGCTGCGTCATTTAGTGGTTCTGTCATTTCTAAATTTCTCTTAGTTTAACTTTATTGGTTTGCTACATGCGAAACCAGATAAGATTCGATAATAGGGTTAAATAATCCGGGTACAGTCACCGATGATGCATGGCCACCATATTCCATTACAATCATTTTGGCGTTTGGTAATTTATTGGCCAAAATTTGTGAACGCTGCCAAGGGACCAACAGGTCGTCTTTATTGGCTAAGACCAAACAGTCTATATTGATTTTTTCTAACTGATTTTCAACATCAAATATACTTAGTGCGTGAATTCTTGCCAACAAATTATCAGTGTCAGGAAACTTTGTTAGCATATGCTTTTCTTCTTCTTGGAGCATCTCAATATTTTCTGATATCCAATCAGGTGGGTATAGCAATAGGGCTTGCATCTGCAAGAATACTGATGGAGAACAATTTGCCAAAATAGCTTTTCTAATATCGAAACAACGCAGAGTATGAGGATTTGGACTACTCCACGCGTTGACCAGTGCTAAACTTTTTATCATTTCGGGACGCAAAAGGGCAGCTTCTAATCCTACTAACCCCCCAACCGCATGTCCTACAAAATGACAGTTATCTACCTCAAGCTTGTCAACAAGACCAATAAATTCATTGGCCATATGTTTTATGCTGTAGTCGGAGGGTAGCTTAGCTGGACTTCTGCCCGTACCTAAATGATCATAAAGCAATATTCTAAAACGGCTTTTAAATGAATCTAATTGGGGTTTCCAAAAGTTTGCAGACCCACCAAGGCCAGAACTAAAAGCTAATACTGGCGCCTTAGGATCATTTACGCCATGCCATTCAAAATACATTTAGCCAACCTATAAAATATCCTCTATCCAATGTGAGCAATACTTGCAATTTCGATAAGCGCGTCGGGCTTAACTAAACCAGATTGAATACAATAGCGAGCGGGTTTTTCTCCGGGGAAATACTCCGCGTAGACTTTGTTTACTGCGGCATAATTTGCCCAATCAGTAATGAAAATAGAGTTAAAGGTAACATCGTCCATTGTACCGCCAGCGGTTTCAATCACGCTTTTAATAGTTTCTAACACATGACGTGTTTGGGCTTCGGCGTCCCCGACATGGACAACGTTGTTGTCTTTATCAAACGGTAAAGTGCCCGAAACATACAAAATATTATCAGCCATAGAGCCAGGTACATAAGGGGCAATAGGTTTACTTGTACCTTCTGGAATGATGGATTTTTTGCTCATATCCGTTGTCCTTATTTGTAATTGATATTAATGCGAATTAGTTAGAGTGCGACAAAAATCTTCAACATTGGCGACCCAGCCAAAAAAGGTTTCGATGTTAAAAAGTGAAGCTAGATGAATCTCCGGAGGACCCGCTTGATAGGTAGCATCTGATAAAATCACACAGAAATACTCTAAAAAGAAGCCATCTCTTATGGTTGATTCCACGCAAACATTAGTGGCGATACCGGTAAACACCAAATTGCGAATTCCTCGACTGCGTAACATGCTGTCGAGGTTGGTGTTATAAAAACCACTGTAGCGAGTCTTTGGGATCACCATATCATTGGGTTGCGGCGTTAATTGATCCACAAGTTGATAATCCCAGGTACCCTTGGCCAATAAACTTCCTTCTAGTTCAGGTTGTTTGCGCATGGTTTTCAATGCGTTTGATTTATACCAGTTGGGCGATCCAGGCCCGCCGGCTTCTTGATATTGCGGATCCCATCCATTCTGAAAAAATACCACGGGTATGTTTACTTCTCGGGCCTTTTGAATAGCCTTTAAGGTACTTTCAATTACGGGCCCAGTAGTGGATACATCAAAGCCTGCTTTATCAAGATACCCATTTTTACTGGCATAGGCATTTTGTAAATCGACCACGATTAATGCAGTTTCAGACGCAGTGAATAACAGGGGCTCTGGTTTAGCGGGAAGTACCAATGCCTCAGCATTTGATTTATTTTCATCCGCAAAATAACCCGCAACATCTAACGGCTTGCCTACAGACATTAAGCCGCTCCCGAAGAACTATACAGATGTTGTCTTGATTTCATCAACGGCTGAATTTTATTGCCAAAATCATCCATGCCCTGAATAAAATCATCAAAAGTAAGTAGCACGCCTTCACAACCAGGCACAGTGGCAATTTCATCCATCATAGCTGCCACACTTTCATAAGAACCCACAAGGGTGCCCATATTCAGGTTAACCGCAGACGTTGGATTGGTCATATCACGCACATTGGTATCTTTCCCCGACTTTTTATCTACTGCGCCTTGTTCAGCCATCCAATCTAATGCCGCTTGATCTTTACCATCTTTGTAGCTTTGCCATTTCGCCATAGCTTTTTCGTCGGTTTCGTCGGCGATTATCATAATAAGCACTGTAGAACCTACTTTGCGTCCCGCTTTATCAGCAGCCTCGATAAGTCTTTCTGCCGTAGGCGCAAAAGCTGTTGGAGTGTTTAATCCCTTGCCGAAACAAAAATTATAATCCGCGTGTTTAGCGGTAAATGCCATGCCCGCAGCACTTTGGCCTGCACAGATAATGGGGATTTTACGTGACGGCTTAGGCAACATTCGGCAGTCATCCATTTGGAAATGATCACCCTTAAAGTCGCTTTGACCGGTTTCCCATAGCTCGGTGACTACTTGGATATACTCGTCCAGATACTCATATCGATTACCGAAAAATTCGTCTCCAGGCCACATACCCATTTGAGAATATTCAGGACGCTGCCATCCAGTAATAAGATTTACTCCAAAGCGCCCATGGGAAATGGAATCTATGGTAGTCGCCATTCGCGCCATAATTGCCGGTGGCATAACTAGGGTAGCGGCAGTTGCATAAAGTTGGATTTTTGAAGTAACCGCGGCAAGTCCTGCCATTAAGGTAAATGACTCTAAATTGTAATCCCAAAACTCGGTTTCACCGCCAAAACCACGTAACTTGATCATAGAAAGCGCAAAATCTAAGCCGTATTCTTCTGCTTTGATGACTATTTCTTTGTTCAGGTCGAAAGTGGGTTTGTATTGAGGTGAAGTTTTGGAAATTAGCCAACCATTGTTACCGATGGGAATAAATACACCTATATCCATATACTTCCTCGCTTATTTTGAATGTAATCTAGTCAGGAATTTTTTTGCATTACTTTGTTTACTAAGTGATGCGAGTAAAAATTAATCACGCACAAAACAAGCCAAAATTTAAATTCAATATAAATCAATAGCTTAATTTAAAAACCAAATAAAAAGCAGACCAACTGGTCCAATTTGGTTCAATTAAAATCAAGATTTTGTTCCTAACTGGTGCAAATAGAAGCAATGTTTTTAACTTTTTGAAAGTTTAGATACTCTGCGTAGGTCAACTTGTTAAGTTATTTACTTTTTTGAGGACAGGCGATGAACGTACAACGTGTAGCAGCATTTAGTAATGGAGCGGAAGGAGGTAACCCCGCCGGTGTGGTTTTAGGTAAAGAAGCGCTTGATGAAGCGAGTATGCGCAAGATTGCTGCCGAGGTAGGATATTCCGAGACTGCATTTGCATATCCGATAAACGAAGATAAATCTGCGTGGCGGGTAAGGTATTTCTCGCCTGAATCTGAAGTGCCTTTTTGTGGTCATGCTACTATTGCATTGGGCGCGGCGCTCGGTGAAGAAGCTGGTCCTGGTGAATATCAGCTGACCATCAACGATGCACAAATTTCGGTTACTACTGAAAAAACGTCAAGTGGAATTACTGCCACGCTAACCTCTCCCCCGACTAACAGTCGAAATGTCACTGAACAAGAATTGACTGAAGTTTTAGCATTATTCTCTCTTACAACGACTGATTTATCAGAAACATTATCCCCTGCTTTTATTCACGGTGGATCTAACCATATTGTGCTTGCACTTAACGACAGAAGTACACTAGCCAATATAGATTATTCGTTGCAAGCGGGTAAGTTGTTAATGGATAAGTTAGGACTTGTAACTGTGATGTTGGTCTACATAGAAAATCCCCAAGAATTTATAGTGCGTAATGCGTTTGCCTCGGGTGGCGTATTGGAAGATCCCGCAACTGGCGCAGCAGCGGCAGCTTTTGCTGGCTACCTGCGAGACATAGATTGGCCTCATGGTGGCAAGTTTACTATTCGCCAAGGAGAAGATATGGGTGCTCCGTCTATCATCCATGTAAGTTTATCCGATGAGAAAGGTAGTCCGGTGTCGGTTTCAGGTACGGCACGTAATTTGTAATTTGCTAATGTCTTGTTGGGAGTTCCCGTGTCGAGCACGGGATGACGGCTATTTCGCACGGGATGACGATTGATTCGCACGGGATGACGGCTGTTTCACACGGGGAGACGAAATATCATACCAAACGTCATAGCGGCGAATGCCGCTATCCCCTGCTAAGCAACGGATTACGAATAGTTCTCTAGGGATAGCGGAAAACTACTTCGACGCCATGTTAAAGACTAATTTGCGAGTAACTTGAACCTGCCGTTGCTCGGGGTTTTGTTCGGTTGCTTGATAGTGCAAAGATTCGATGCCCTGTAATGCGATACTATTCCATTGCTGTTTTTCATCAGACGCAATTAACGTTAATTCCTGCACGTTGCCCTGTTCGTCTATGACATAGCTGACTTCAACCCAGCCGGGCGAGCTTATATTTGATAATGCGTTACGGTCTATGAGGAAGTGGCCGTTGTTGTCGGCTATCCAGTATAGCGCTAAATCTTTTTCGTCAACGCTTAAAGGTTTTTTGGATGTTTCGGTATTTTGCGAGCATGCAAATAAAAACAACAAGCTGATTGGAATTAAAATTAACTTCATATTGGGTTACTCGCAAAGCCAACGCTGGTGATCACCAGCGTATTCAATTGTATCGAACTAGACCTTGCCTTCAAAGTCTTTTGCGCTATGTCGCTCTTTAAGTTGAAACTCATCATCGCCCCATATTTTATTCACCAGCTTTCCGCGTTTGACGCCAGGTCGAGCGGCTAGTTGATCGGTCCAGCGTTTAAGATGAGTATATTCCTGAACTTGTAAAAATTCACCTGCTTCGTACAGCTTACTTTGGGCCATTAGACCGTACCATGGCCAAATCGCCATATCCGCTATGCTGTAATGATCACCGGCGATAAATTCGTTATTCGCAAGTTGTTTATCTAACACATCAAGTTGGCGTTTTACTTCCATGGCATATCGATTTATCGGGTATTCATATTTTTCTGGTGCATAAGCATAAAAGTGTCCGAATCCGCCACCTAGGAAGGGAGCACTGCCCATTTGCCACATTAACCAGTTTATAGTTTCTGTTCGCGGAGGCCCTGAAGTAGGCAAAAATTGACCAAATTTTTCTGCCAGGTGCATTAAAATGCTACCTGATTCAAACACTCTTACAGCTGTTCCTGATGTGTAATCAAACAATGCTGGAATTTTAGAATTCGGATTGGCGCTAACAAAACCAGAACCAAATTGATCACCTTCGGAGATATTGATTAGCCAGGCGTCATATTCAGCTTCTGAAATGCCTAATTCTAATAGCTCTTCAAACATAATGGTGGCTTTTACACCGTTAGGGGTCGCCAAAGAATAAAGTTGAAACTTATGCTCTCCTTTGGGCAGTTCTTGTTCATGAGTACTGCCTGATATGGGGCGATTGATATTAGCAAATTTTCCACCGCTGGCTTTATCCCACGTCCAAATTTTAGGTGGGGTATAAGTATCATTCGACATTTTTAAATTTTCTCCATTTATTCTTCTGAATCTGCGTAGCCACTACCGATAGCACTAAACGGCATATCTACGGCTAAGGCGGGAATTTTCAAACCCAACCAAGCAGGGAAAGTATTGCTATTTGGGCCGGGTACTAGGGTATATTCATTGGCCCAAGGATACTCTGCGGCATATTTTTCAATCTGAGGTAATAAAATTTCTGCATCTTTACCTATGATTGATACAAACTTTTCTGGTTTTGCACCATACCAATATCTATCTGGATATTTCGTCGTATATTCCCGCAACGCTGGCAATCCTCGATCAACTCGCCAGCCTACTACTTCATAGACCTTGTATTCTTCTGCATTCTTTCGCTTAATTGCAACCCAAGTATGCATCGCGAACCAACCACGCCAACTAAAGGCATCTGCGGCATAGAATTCGATCACTGCATCTTTCACTTTCTCTGGATCTGGTGCGATTCCAGCGGGCTCTCTGGAGGCTGTTTGCCAATCATTGTTTGCACAAGATGAGAGTGATAAAGCTAAAACAATTAAAGTGACCAAACAAAGGAATTTGAATAAAAGATTTCTATCGGTGGTGAAACTGGGCAAAAGCATTGAACTCCTTAACTAAATCTACAGGTATATACGCTGCGATTTGTACTTTAGATGAATAATTTACCTGATCAATTTCACAATTATGTTGTTGTAACCAGTGGCGAAGATCATTTTCATGACTAAAATCCACCTCGACTTTTGTGAGTTCTGTGGCCACAAAGTTGGCGGTAGATAAACTCAGTAGTACTTGGTTTGCAGTGTTCGAATAGGCGCGCACTAGGCCGCCGGCACCCAATTTGATGCCACCAAAATATCGGCTTACAACAATAACGATATCACCCACGTCATTGTGTTGGAGCACATTTAAAATGGGTTTTCCCGCTGTGCCAGAGGGTTCGCCATCGTCTGACATTGCGACACTTTTAGGCTGTTTAGGATCGCCCAACAAATACGCCCAACAATGATGTCGGGCGTCTGGATATTTCTGTTGGCAGAGAGACACTGCATTAAGTGCCTCAGCGCGCGATTTAGCTAAACTGGCATAGCCATGAAATTTACTTTTTTTCTCTTCAAATAGTATTTCATTGGCTACATCAGGGACTTTATAGCTCAAATTTAATCGTCCTTTTTGTCCTTGTTCTTCACATATTTTTCCAACCAAGCATCTTGTTCCCATAACAGGTGTAAGATACTTTCTTTGGCTCTATAGCCATGGGATTCTTTTGGTAGCATCACCAAACGTGCTGTTGCACCCAATCCTTTAAGAGCATTAAAGTAACGCTCACTTTGCAGTGGATAAGTGCCAGAATTATTGTCTGCTTCGCCATGAATCAATAGTAAAGGCGTTTTCATTTTATCCGCATGCATGAAAGGAGACATGCTGTAATAGACTTCGGGGGCTTCCCAATAGGTTCTCTCTTCAGATTGGAAACCAAAGGGGGTCAAGGTACGGTTATAAGCACCGCTTCGGGCTATGCCTGCGGCAAATAAATCTGAATGGCTGAGCAAATTTGCAACCATGAAAGCGCCATAACTATGTCCTCCAACCGCTACACGCTCGGGATCAATAATTCCTCGTTGATCTAGAGTATCAATAGCGGCTTTGGCGTTGGCAACTAACTGGGTTCTAAAGCTATCATTGGGCTCCTCGTCACCTTCACCGACGATAGGAAATGAAGCGTCATCCAGTACAACGTATCCACGAGTTACCCAATAAATAGGCGACCCCCAAAATGGATAAGTAAATTCGTTTGGATTTTGTGTGTTTTGGCCAGCACTTGATTTATCTTTATATTCGCGAGGATAAGCCCACAATATCATTGGATAACGCTTACCTTCTTCATAATCCAACGGCAAATACAAGGTAGCCGATAGGTCTAAGCCATCTTCGCGTTGATAAGATATCACTTCTTTTTTAACGCTTTCTAGGCTTTCAAACGGATTCTCAAAATCGGTTAATTGTACTAGGGTACCTTTTTCTAGATTACGGAAGTAGTAATTAGGATATTCGTTCTTAGATTCAATTCGCACCAACAATTGCTGATTTTCAACATCAAAATCATTCAGATTTTCAATTTTATCGGAATAGCTTGATTGATATAACCTTGTTGTTTCACCACTGTCCAAATTGAATTTATCGACAAAGGGAAATTGGCCTTTTTCAGAATATCCATCTCCAAGTAGAAACAGATTTTCATCTTTCATTGCTAGAACATCACGACCAAAATTATTGGGTGAAGTAACAAAATTACCAGGATCACTGTATCTGTCTTGATAATTACGGTCATTAATGACTTTTACCGGGGTTTCAGGCGTTGAAGGATCAAACCAATAAGTTTTGGTATTACGGGTATTCCACCAATAATCATAGGCTATGGCATTGTTGTCGTTACCCCAAGTCACGCTGTAAAACCGATTAATGGTTTTAAACAAACTAGTGGGTGCTTGATTGAAAGGTGCTTCAAGAATAAAAAACTCATCTCGGTAATCAACTTGCTTTTCAGGATCGCCCTCGTCCAGAGCTACTGCATAAGCCAATGTTGCTGGCATATCTTGTCGCCACTGAATATTGCGTTTTCCTTGGCGGGTAGCCATAAAGCCTTTGGGTAAATCTTCAAGAAGTGGCACAGATTCAATGGTACTGACCATTTTTGCATTTTTGGTGTAAGCGTTTATATCGTGAGGAAAACGTCGGTAAGGTACCAAGTAAGAAAAAGGCTTTTTATATTGGGTGACCAACACATATTCCCCATCAGGAGACACACTGACATCACCATACATTCCCACATCTAACCATTTACTGCTTTTACCTTTAAGCGTAACGCGATGTAATTCTGAAAGTGCAAGTTGCTCAAAATTAAATTCATCATCTTTATTTTTCAACAAATCTTGATAAGTGCGGTTTTGCGCTTTCTTACCATCGCTTACGGAGATTGTTGGGCCTTGAGGAACTGACTCAGCAGTGTCAATCAATCCCTGTTTTTTAGCTGGAATACGTTTAACTAATAATGCTTTACTGTCGGCAAACCAATTAATGGTGTCTCCCATATTTGCATTGATATCGGCTTGTTTTAACAGTCGCTTGGCTTTAGCGTTATGAATATCAAGCAACCAAAGCTCAGTGCCGGTTGATGTTGTGTTGGTCAATGCTATATAACGTTGGTCAGGTGACCATCTAAAATTAGTCAACCTAGGTGTTTCTGGTAAGCCCTTAACATCGATTGCTTTACTTTCACCTACTTTTTGAATTTGCACATCGTTATAAAATGTTACGCGGCTTCCAATATTGGTTTTAGGATTAATGCGTAAACCTGCGAGACGCATCTCTTTTTCTGATAATTCTGCGATAGACTTGTAGGTATTACGATAGAGTAAGACCATGTATTCGCGTTTATCGTCGATCAAAGTTGCGGGCGCTAATTTGACATCCACAAGATTATTAATTTCCTCGGGAGGGGTTTGATAATCTAAGGCAACTTGCGCTTGTAAATGCCAGCTTAAAAGGAGAGCGCAGATAGCGATCAATTTTTTCATTTTATACTCTTTTATTGGATTATTCTGTCGAATGTAACTATCGCAACTTATCCTAAAAACTACAATCAAAGAATGTAACTAGTGTTTTCAGTGAGAAGTTGAAACACTGAGAATTTTTTCATACTGTGATCAATGCGAAACAAATCGGGAGAAATGGATGCGTTTATTTTTAGGCTTAGATTTAGCACCAAGCACAAAAATGCAAATTGATCATTGGCGTCATAAAGTCTTACCTGAATTTCCTAAAGTAGTGCCAGCAGCCAATTTTCATATTACATTAGCATTTTTGGGTAGTGTGGAACCAAGGCAACTGGAAAATTTAATCTTAGGCATTGATAATCTGCAGTTACCCAAAGTAGAAATAATCTTAGATACCCTTGGTTTTTGGTCAAAGCCACAGATATTGTTTTTGGGAACAAAAACTGTAACCGCTGAATTAGAGGCCTTAGCCAAGCGCCTGAGCGGCGTAGCTAGAAGTTGCAATATAGACGTGCGTCAGGGCGAATACAGACCACATGTAACCTTGGTAAGAAAAGTTAAAAATAATCCGCCGTGCGCTTTAATTGATCCTAGCTTTGAATGTAAATTTTCCATGATGCATCTTTTTGAATCGGTATCAGGAAAACAGGGAGTTCACTACCCAATACGACATTCATGGTCATTAAATTAAGAACTTACGTATGAAGTTAGGTCGCATTGCGAATTAGAGAGGAATTGAAACAGAATGCAAGATGAAGTAAGCAAGATGGGAAAGGGCATGTTTATAGCTGCTTGGGTGGTTATTTTTGGCCTGTTAATTATGTATTTTTCGGGCATGTTAGACAGTCAGTATAATCCCAATCAAAATCCCACTACCGTAGTATCGGGTAACAGCGCGGAAGTAACACTAAAAGCAAATCGTTATGGTCATTATGTCAGCAATGGCACGATTAACGGCAAAGAAGTCACTTTCTTACTCGACACAGGAGCAACTTCGGTTACCGTAGGTTCCCATTTGGCGGATGAACTAGGATTGGTGCCAGGGCAACGTTTTCAAGCCCAAACAGCAAATGGTACGGTGACTGTCGCTCGAACCGTGATATCTGAACTTAGTCTTGGAGATATTACTCTGCGAAACGTTGAGGCTGCAATTAATCCAGGTATGCCACAAGATGAAATTCTGTTGGGTATGAGCGCTTTGCGTTACCTTGAATTAACCCAACGAGCGGACTCATTGATTATTCGGGCAGACAATAGCAGTTTTTAACTAGGTATAAGTTGAATCAGGTCGCTGAGGGATCTAAGTTGAATGTGTGGCAACACTGTTAGTACTTCGTTGCTGATTAGCATCTTTCGATCATCTGCATACCAAGCTGAGCTGTAGCCTGCATTAATTGCACCCTTTACATCCTTTTCTAAATTGTCACCTACATGCAAAATATTTGCTGGTGGCACGGCTAAAAGATTACTGGCTTTATCAAACATGTCTGGGTTTGGTTTCATGCGACCATCCTTACCCGCATGTAAAACATGTTTAAAGTAGTTACTGATGCCAATAGCTTCGCAATCAACGTTACCATTTGTGATAGCAACTAATGAAAAATGTTGTGCAAGCGCGGAGAGTACATCAACTATTTCTTGGCGTACTGAAAAATCACTTCGCTTGTTATAAAAAGTAGTAAAGCAATCTTCTACTGCGTTTGGAATAAGTTCAGGACTCATTTGAATATGCATAAAAGCCTTGGTTAAAACGGCCTTTCTTTGGGAGCCCATATCGTGTTGTAAACTCGGATCGGATGCTAGAGCATCCTTTTTAAACCTTAGCCAATCGGGTTTGTTTAGTGCAGACGCTGCAGGATAGGTTTTCTCTATGTGATTGGATAACGATTTTTCTGCCGCTCGAATAATCGGTGTGTTGTCATAGAAAGTATCGTCAATATCAAAGGTAATGGCGCTAATACGGGGCAGAGATTTGTAAACTATCACTTCTTTTTCGCTCTTGGATGGGCCTTATCATATACCTGCGCCAGATGTTGGAAGTTTAAATGTGTATAAACTTGCGTGGTCGACAAATTAGCGTGGCCTAATAATTCTTGTACGCCGCGTAAATCGTTACTGGATTCTAATACATGAGTGGCGAATGAATGACGCAATGTATGAGGACTTATCTTTTGGTAAAGAGTTTGCTGTTTAGCCCAATGGGATAATCGATTCGCAACTTGACGGTTGGATAATCGATTGCGCTGTTTGCTGACAAATAAGGCTTCAGGATCAGTGTCTGGGTTGTAAGCTTGGCGTACTTTAAGGTAATTTTTCAGAGCAGTTCTTGCCTTGTCACCAATTGGAATTCGCCTTTGTTTATTGCCTTTACCGACCACACTTAAATCACCAGAATCTAGAATGTCTTTTACATTTAATCCGGTAAGTTCTGAAAGCCGTATTCCACAACCGTACAATAATTCAAAAATAGCTTTGTCTCTGGCGACTAAAAATTCGTCACCTTCAAAATCCAGTAAAGCAGCCATTTCGTCAACATTCAGTTGCTTGGGTAAAGGTTTGTTTTGTTTGATAGATTTAACAGATTTTGCAGGGTTATTGGTAAGTAAACCTTTACTTACAAGATGTTGGCAAAAATTTCGAATCACAGTTAAGCGTAAATTGATACTGCGCGAAGCGAGACCACTTAAACTACATTGTTGAATTAATTTTTTGATTTTAGCTACAGTTAACTCTTCCACTGTTTGAAGATCTAACAACTCAATTGTTGCCACTAACTGTCGTTGGTAATTATTTACTGTGTGTGCAGATAGTTGTCGTTGAATCCGTAGTTCAGTGATGAAGTCGACCACCGAAGCATAAATCGGGCGATGTTCCAATGCTTCTTCGTCGACTGTATGCATGCGGCTAGGCTTCCAAATTATTGGCTATTGTTCAAAATGCGATCTAAATGAAATGCCAAAAACTCATTTAAATATTGTAACAATGTAGTATCCATTTCAGGGGTAAAGTGCACAGGATCGTCACTGGCGATAGCTAAGACTGCAATGGCTGGATTGTCACCAATACGTATTAGTGCCACAGAGCCTAATTCGTCCTGATTGAACAACATTTGCTTTTCATGTTTACCTAAGCGACCAAAATAATAGCCTTTGTTGGACAATTTTTTCTCTAATAGACTCTTTTGCGGCAATTCCGGTAATCGCTCATTATCATTTAGGAGCACTAAATTGACTTCCAACATGCCCAGCTTTTCGCATAAATGCTGTTGCAAAACACTTTCGAGTTCAGCTAGTTGCTGACATTTAGATATAGCGAAATTTAAATCTGCATAAGTGGTGTATATCACTTCATTGCGTTTGGCATTGTGAATCAAAGATTCTAGCTGTTTCTTCTGATGCTTAACTTTGTCTCTGTATTGTTCAAGCTGAATCTGGGTTAATGACACTATGCCCTGATTTTGATGATGAATTTGCATATCAGCGAGCACATCTTTATGACGTAGAAAGAAATCCGGATGTGCGACCAAATAATCCGCAACATCTTGAGCATCAATTCCTGCTTTTTCTAGTAGTGTTTTATCTAAAGATGCGTTGTTACTCATAGTTGAAATTGTCCATCATAAACATGTTCAGCGGGGCCAGACATTTTTAAATTTGTATCTTTACCTTGCCATTTAATTTTAAGCTTTCCACCGAGTAATTCAACGTTAACTTCCTCATCAAGGTGACCTTGCTTCTGACCAATGGCGACTGCTGCGCAAGCCCCACTGCCACATGCGAGAGTTTCACCTGCGCCTCGTTCGAAAACTCTTAATTTAATATTTGAACGATCAATTATCTGCATGAACCCCACATTGACGCCTTCGGGAAACCGTTCATGTTGACCTAGAATAGTGCCTACACCTTTGACATCAAAGTTGTTCAAATCGTCCACACTAAGCACACAGTGTGGGTTACCCATGCTAACGACACCACAGAAAAACGTTTGGTCATTGTCGCGAATAATATAGGTATTTTCTTCCTTTTGAGCTTTAAACGGTACTTCTGTCGGTTCAAAATTTGGTTTGCCCATATTGACCGTTACTAAACCATCTCTTTCGATATACAACACCATGCGACCGGCTTTAGTACTGACCACGATTTTATTTTTGTTAATCAAACCATTATTTTTCACAAATCGAGCAAAACATCTGGCGCCATTTCCGCATTGGGACACTTCTGAGCCGTCTGCATTAAATATTCGATAGTGAAAATCTTGGTCAGGGTCATAAGGAGGTTCAACCAATAATAGCTGGTCAAAGCCAATGCCGAAATGCCGATCTGCTAACTGAATAATTTTTTCTTTCGAAAAAAATACATTTTGGGTCACGTTATCAATGACAACAAAATCGTTCCCAAGTCCATGCATTTTACTAAACTGAATAGTGGATTTTTTTGCTTGTTTTTGACGTTGTTGTTGGGCCATTAGTCTTCGACCTTAAACTCATTTTCAAACAATTGTTCAACGCGTTCACGAGCTCGAACCAATCTACTAATCTCTCCGTCAACCATAACTTCAGCGGGGCGGCATCGAGTATTGTAGTTGCTGGCCATAACAAAACCGTAGGCACCAGCGCTTCTTACCGCAAGTAAATCATTGGGTTGAATACGCAGCTCTCTGTCTTTCCCTAAGAAGTCACCTGTTTCACAAACGGGCCCGACTATGTCGTATACTGCAGGTTCGGCTTCAGATGCTTTATTGACTTCTTCAATTTTTTGCCAAGCACTATAAAGGGCAGGGCGGATCAAATCGTTCATGGCAGCATCTACAATGGCAAAATTTTTCTCAACCCCTTGTTTAAGAAATTCCACTTTGGTGATTAGAATTCCTGCGTTTGCTGCTATTGCTCTTCCCGGCTCAAAAATCAGGGTCAGATGTTCTCGACCTTTTAGGCATTTAGCCATAGCTTCGGCATATTCTTGTGGGTGAGGAGGTTTTTCTCCACTATAGGTAACACCAAGCCCGCCACCGACGTCTAAATGCGCTATTTTTATGCCTTGGACAGCTAGGTCATCAATGAGTTTTAACAGCTTATTTAACGCGTCTACAAAAGGTGATAGCTCTGTTAATTGCGAACCTATGTGACAGTCCATGCCTTTCACTTCAAGGTGTGACATCTGATGGGCGGTTTTATAAGTTTCGATAGCATCTTCGTGGGCAATGCCAAACTTGTTAGCTTTAAGCCCAGTTGAAATATAAGGGTGTGTTTTAGCATCAACATCAGGGTTAATACGCAAAGAAATAGGCGCTACTTTATCTAAAGATTTTGCTACCTGATTGATGCGTTCTAATTCAGGAATCGATTCCACGTTAAAACAAAAAATGTCTTGTTCTAATGCAAATTTGATTTCGTCTGCGGTTTTACCAACGCCAGAAAAAACTACTTTGAGAGGATCACCGCCAGCGGCTAAAACGCGAGCAAGTTCGCCTCCTGAAACAATGTCAAAACCAGATCCTAATTTTGCAAGAACAGAAAGAACACCTATGTTCGAATTTGCTTTAACTGCATAACAAATTAAATGTTTGTGATTACTCACTGCATCGTCAAACGCTTTCCAGTGGCGCTCAAGGGTAGCTCTTGAATACACATAGGTTGGCGTGCCAAATTCATTTGCTATATCAGTAACAGCCACAGACTCCGCATACAGGGTTTGGTCCTTTACATTAAAAAAGTCCATTACTGCTCCTCCTGCTCGGGTGTTGATTCTGGTGTCTGTTCTTGATTACTCGGTGCCTCATCGGGCAAATATAGCGGACCACGTTGTCCACAGGCTGATAAAGCACTTAACAATAGAATGCCTATTAGCCGTTTTTTTAACTGCATAACAATGTAATTTTCTCGATTTACGAATGCCCTAAAGATGCACGTCAAACAACGAAAATGCAAGCGCTATGCTTTGATTAGAATAAAAAATTCTGCGCCGAATTGCTTTCTAGACAATAACCGAGCGCAGAATATGATGGTTGGGTTAGATTTGAATTAGTTGAGTTCTGAATCAGGCCAGAATTTAGTACCTTTTACAGTCGCTTGTAAAGCAAGACCTGTTTCGGTAAATGTATAAACAGTGACACCACCATAATATGCTTCACCTTCAATAGATTTACCTTTGTCAGCTGCTTTTGCAGATGCGTCAGCATTGCCACCAAACGTCCAGCCATTTTCGACAAAATCGTTCATTGCTTCTTCGGTGTGAAAAACCATAACAATACGGTAATCTTTAGCACCAATGCCCAGACCAACTCCACCTTCGGCCATATTCATGTAGGTTTTCTGCCCAGTAGTTTGATTATTTACTACACCATAGCCTGTCCCTGCTGCTATGAAAAATATATTTAAATTCGCATTAGAAAATGTGGCATAGCCTGGAGACGCCGCAATCTCTTGTCTCGCCGCTGCTTTTTTCTGATAAAGTTTGGCCAAAACTTCTTCCTGCATGTCTAAAATAGCTTGGCGCTTTTGTGCTGGCGTACCATCACCAGATGAGGCACAAGCACCTAACATCAAAAGCATTAAAAATAACGAAACACCTTTTACAAAATTCGCTTGCATGGCAAAGCTCCTTCTACCTAATTGAAAATAATATGGTGTAGATAAGAACTTTACTTTTCTACACTTTTAACGTTTGCGAGCTGTTGATAGTTACGCTGATAATCAAAAAACAGATCGGGGGGGCCGCGGTGATGTTGTAAATAGTTATGCATTTACCCAATGCAAAAGTTTAATATTTTGAAGTCCAACTATAAGATGAACACATTGCGCCTTAATGAAAGTTAAATATAATCGCAAAAAGAGCGATAGTTTGAGATATTAATTGTTCAATTTTAAGACA
The DNA here is from genome assembly GCA_947496235.1 of uncultured Glaciecola sp. Taxonomy (GTDB): domain Bacteria; phylum Pseudomonadota; class Gammaproteobacteria; order Enterobacterales; family Alteromonadaceae; genus Glaciecola. The sequence goes on from CANMCE010000002.1 coordinate 509,359, forward strand.
TTCAGTATAGAAATTCTTTATTTATCGATGTAATAATGGGTTAGTACGCAGTTTATGTAAAAATAGATAGGGAAATTATGAGAGTTTTAATTACTGGAGGAGCTGGATTTATTGGTTCAGCAGTTGTGAGACACATTATTTTGAACACCAAGGATGAGGTGTGCAATATTGATAAGCTCACCTATGCAGGTAATTTGGCTTCTCTGCAAAGTATAGAGCATAGTTCAAGATACTCATTCGCGCTAATTGACATTTGTGACAATGAGGCAGTTAACAAAATATTTCAGAGTTTTCGCCCACATGTAGTCATGCACTTGGCTGCCGAAAGCCATGTTGATAGATCTATCGACGGTCCTGCTGATTTTATTTCAACAAATATAGTTGGCACTTACACACTCCTCGAAGCTGCTAGAACCTACTACTCAGAACTCTCTGATGACGAAAAGGCACTCTTTCGTTTCCACCATATTTCGACGGATGAAGTGTTTGGTGATCTGGTTGGTAAAGATGACTTTTTTACAGAAACAACGCCTTATGATCCCAGTAGCCCCTATTCAGCCAGTAAAGCAAGTTCTGACCATTTAGTTAGAGCTTGGCATCGAACGTTTAATCTACCTGTTTTAGTCACTAACTGTTCAAATAATTACGGCCCATTTCATTTTCCAGAAAAGTTAATACCACTGATAATATTAAACGCTATCCATGGTAAACCTTTGCCTGTATATGGCGACGGCAAACAAATAAGGGATTGGTTATTTGTTGAAGATCATGCCCGAGCACTATACAGAGTAGTTTGTGAAGGAGAAGTTGGCCAAACCTACAATATAGGTGGGCATAACGAAAAAGAAAATATCGAAGTAGTGTTGAAAATTTGTGAATTGTTAGAAGAACTGCGACCTAATAAACCTCAAGGGGTTAATTTCTATAGAGATTTGATTACCTATGTCAATGATCGACCCGGTCATGACCAACGTTATGCCATTGACGCTAGCAAAATTCAAAAAGATCTTGGTTGGACGCCAGAAGAATCTTTCGAAACGGGATTAAAGAAAACCGTCGTCTGGTATTTAAATAATACACAATGGTGGCAAGACATTTTAAATTCTAAGTATCAAATGGAACGATTAGGACAAGGAGGCTGATTTGAGCAAGTGTAAAGGTATAGTGCTGGCTGGAGGATCTGGGACGCGTTTATTTCCCATTACAAGAGCAGTATCGAAACAACTCATTCCCGTTTACGATAAACCTATGATCTATTATCCAATAGCGACGCTTTTGTTAGCCGGTATACGTGAGATTTTAATTATCACCACACCAGAAGATAAGCTTGCTTTTCAAAGATTGCTGGGGGATGGTAGTCAATTTGGGATTCATTTTAGCTATGCTGAACAGCCAAGTCCTGACGGCTTAGCTCAAGCGTTTATTATAGGGGAGGACTTTATACAGGACGATAATGTGTGCCTTGTACTTGGCGACAATATTCATTACGGCCAGTCGTTTTCCTCTACTCTTCAATCTGCAATTAATAGAACCTCAGGGGCCACAGTCTTTGGTTATGCTGTGAAGGATCCGGAAAGGTTTGGAATCGTAGAATTTGATAAAAATAAAAAAGCAATATCAATTGAAGAAAAGCCTTTAAAGCCTAAATCTGATTATGCAGTAACTGGGTTGTATTTCTACGATAATGACGTGATTTCAATGGCAAAATCACTAAAACCCTCCGCTAGAGGTGAACTTGAGATAACCGATTTAAATCAAATTTATTTAAACCAAGATAAACTCCATGTAGAGATATTAGGTAGGGGATTTGCTTGGTTAGATACAGGAACCCATGACAGTATGCAGGATGCGTCTTCTTTTGTTAGGACGGTTCAACATATTCAGGGACTAAAGGTAGCTTGCTTGGAAGAGATTGCTTGGCGAAATGGTTGGTTAACAAACTCAGAATTGGAAGTGTTAGCGAGCCCAATGATGAAAAATGAGTATGGTCAATATTTAATGGGTTTACTTAAAAAATGACTAGACCTATTAAAATGCTCTTAACTGGAGGGGATGGACAATTAGGTAGAAAGATTGCTGAAGTTATACCTCACAATGTTGAGTTGCACGGTTTTAACAAACATAGTTTGGATATCACAAACAAAGATTTGTTGTTTACTACAATAGAACAAATACGCCCCGATGTCATTGTTAATGCTGCCGCGTATACTGCAGTGGATAAAGCTGAGGAAGAATTTGAGCTAGCAGATTTAATTAATCATACAGGTCCAGCATTACTCGCTGAGGCTGCTAATGAATATGACGCCACTTTGATACATGTCTCAACTGATTATGTGTTTTCAGGTGATTCAGAAAGTCTGTATAAAGAAACTGATTTACCTTCACCTATCAGTCAGTATGGTCTTTCGAAACTGCAAGGCGAAATCAGTATTCAAGAGATTACAGCGAAATATATTATCCTTAGAACTGCTTGGGTATTTTCAGAATACGGTAGCAACTTCGTAAAGACTATGTTGAAACTTGGTCAATCCCATACATCATTAAATATTGTTGCCGACCAATTTGGTGGCCCAACATATGCAGGACATTTAGCCGAAGCCATTCATCTAGTAGCAAATAAAGTAGTTGAAAAAGGGTTTAATGATTGGGGAATTTATCATTTTTCAGGTGAGCCCTATGTTAGTTGGTATGACTTTGCTGGTACCATTTTTGACGAAGCGAACAAACAAGGTGTTCTAGACCAAATTCCTAAATTGGGAGCCATAAAAAGTGACCAGTATCCCACAGCAGCGAAAAGACCACTTAATGCAAGACTGAATAACCGTAAAATCCGAAATACTTTTAATGTATATCCTAGTGATTGGAGGTTGGCGCTAAAAAACTTAAAACATTATTCGAGCAATTTATGAAAGTCATTGAAACTAGTATAAAAGATCTAAAAATTATCGAACCCCAGGTATTTGGAGACGAAAGAGGTTTTTTTGTTGAAACATTTCAAGAAGATAGGTATCGAGAGCAAGTCGGTATCGATTTGAAGTTTGTACAAGATAATCATTCTCGTTCCGGTAAAGGTGTTTTAAGAGGGCTACATTTTCAAATTACTAAACCCCAAGGAAAATTAGTCAGAGTAGTTAGTGGGGAAGTCTTTGATGTTGCTGTAGATATTCGCAAAGATTCTCCTACTTTCGGACAATGGGAAGGCGTTTTGTTAACTGGCAAAAATAAAAAGCAATTCTGGGTACCGCCGGGGTTTGCTCATGGATTTGTCGTTTTATCAGATTTCGCAGATTTCGAATATAAATGTACAGATTATTACGATCCCTCTGACGAAGGCTCCATTCGATATGATGATCCCGATTTAAATATAAATTGGCCTTCAGTGGGTGGCTATACAATTTCTGAAAAAGATTCAAAAGCGAAAGCATTTGTCGATTTATAAGATTCCTAAAGGCGATGCGGTTAAACATTGACTAAGCATTAATCCTAGATTCCCTCAAGTTTCCTTTTCATAGGCAAGGGAAAAGTGACTTGCTGCCATAATGTCGAACAAATCTCTTTTTTATCTTGCCAATTGCCGTTAGCAATCCAATCGATGAGTAATCGACAATTGGTGGGGTATTGTATTCTTACCCCTTCACGTTGTTGCAACCACTCATCAATATTTTCAGCTTCCAGAGAGTGAATAACCTGAGATGCACCAATTTCTTTAAGGGTATAGGCATTAGATAGTTGTTCATATTGACGATCTAAGGGTTTAACTAAAAGTGGTTTACCTAAGCTTAAGCATTCAGTGGAAAGTTCGAAGCCACAATTACTGATAACCCCACTGGATTTCTTTAAATCTCGTTTAAAATTTTCACTAGATAAAGGTTGCCAATTAATATTTCTGTCTTGTTCGGGCTGTTTTATTTCTGGATGATAACAATTGAAAGAATACTCACTGAGAATATGTAATTGTTCACGCACTAACTGCGTATTTTCAAAGGGTAAATACACCAAAAGGGTATTATCTAATGCATTGGTGGTTTGATGCGTGCACAGATCTGCAGACACGAAAGGCGGGATAATATCATAGCCAAAATGGTACCAATGGGTACCCAAACAATGGCTTGTTGGTGCAAAGTAATTGGTAATGACCTTATCTAGTAGCCCCTGTTTATGCTTTGGAACTTGATGCATAAAAGCTGCTTGATGAGAAACAGACATTGACGGTATGCCCGCTAATTTAGCAGCCCAAGCCGTTATGGGTTCAAAATCGTTTACCACTAAATCGTAATCATTCACCATCATGGTTTTGATTTCTTTGATTAGGGTAAAAAGGTTATTTTGAGTAAGGGTCTTACTGTAATGAATTTTACCATTTTGAGTGACAAAGGTTAGACCACGACCCATTTGATAGTCACCGAATACTTGCATATCAAAGTAGCCATTTTGTTGTCGTCCACTAAAAAAATAGTCGACAACCACATCATCACGTTCGTCAAAGCCCTTTGCCATATGGCGAGCGCGAGTGATATGTCCGTTACCGGTACCTTGAATACCGTACAATATGCGCATCTACTATCCTAAAATACTAATGCTTGTAAGAGCAAATGTGACGCCTAATGCCATGCCAATTAGCACATCCAATGGGAAATGTACGCGCAGAACAATGCGTGAAAGCCCGACTAAACTAGCCCACACATATGCCACTAAACCCAACGCAGGATAAAAGTGAGCAATTACTGTAGCCATTAGGAAAGCCGCTGCAGTATGACCCGAAGGTAAGCTAAATTTATCAGAAGGTACTATTACAGAGGAGAAGTTAGTAAACAGATCACAAGGTCGTCGACGTTTAAAACAATGTTTTAAAATTAGGTAGATGGGCACTTCTAGACTATATGCCAGTAGTGCAGTATAAAAAAATACTGTACCGTGCTCAGTATCTAAATAATAAAGAATAGCGGCGAGCACAAAATACAGGTGACCATCCCCTGTTTTGGAGACGGTTTTAAATAGTCTCATAACAGAAGTTTGATACTGATTTGTAGTTTGTTTAGCAATCCATTGAAACAGCTGTTGATCCAGATGTGCAAGGCGCTTCATATTCTACCTGTCATCTTTTGTGCATTTGAGCAAAGATTAAGCAGTAAGTATTAAAATAACGCGACAGATTTATGAAAACATTATGACAATGTATCAAAACTCGTATTTTTCAAAAAAATCATGGATTTTTGACTTCCGTCATTGAGCTTGATATGAATTTGGACTAGGGTATACGGGCGCTAAATAACTTTTGGATTTCATGCTATGGAATATAACACATCTGAGTTATGTGATTTGTTTGCCGATAGAATAGATGTACTCGAACCTATTTTTACCAGTTATGGTGGTCGCTATTCCTATGCGGGGGAAGTTACTACTATTAAGTGCTTTGAAGATAGAGGACTTGTTGACAAAGTACTTGCGACAGATGGACAAGGTAAGGTGCTATTAATCGACGGCGGTGGTTCTGTTAGACGGGCCTTATTAGACGCTGATAACGTGCAGCTTGCATTAGAAAATGGCTGGGAAGGCATTATATGCTACGGCGCTGTGCGTGAAATTGATTTATTAGAGGAATTTGATATTGGCGTACATGCCGTTAATTCTATTCCTTGTGCCGCTGATGCCAGAGAAGTTGGTGACCTAGATGTTGCGGTTAACTTTGCTGGGGTGACCTTCTTACCTGAAGATTTCGTTTATGCAGATGGCACAGGTATAGTGTTATCACCAGAACCACTTTCAATAGACGCGGACTGATAAAATATTAACGTGCTGCCAAAAAGTTTATTTGGCAGCTAGAGTATTTAAATAAGCTGCAATGCGCACACCAGCTTGTTGCAGTCTGTGTTTAACCGTCGGGCGATGGTCATAGAGATATTGCCAAGATATCTGATCACCCTCTGGATAAATAGTGTCACGGATTTCAGTGCTTTCTTTTATGTAAACTAAAGGATCGGCTGTTGTCCAAGCAACTACGTCTTGTTCACTAATTTTGGCAATTAGCCACTCACTAAGTTCGGTATAAGATAAATCTAGTCGACCAATCATGCCTGAATCCCATACACTGTGAAGATTGGTTTTGTTCCAGAAAAATTCTAACTTGACGTCATTACCGCCTCTGTCTGAGCCATTCCCTGCATGCAAGGGTTGGTGCAAATCACCAATCAGATGAATAATAAAGCGTAATGCTAATTGCTTTTCTTCTAGGGTAGACGTAGGTTTTTTTAGTGTCTTGGTAAACATAGCTAAAGCTGTTACCGCATCTCCCTCAGCGGGAATTTCGCTTTCACCATAAAGAGTATCCGGTGGTACGGTAACGTAATGAAAAGGATTAGCTGTTTTTTGCCAGAATTCTGCAGGATTTGATCTTTCATCATCGGCATAGGTTGACGCTTCCGCCAAGCTTTCGTTCGGTAATATTTGTTGCACCATAGCTTTGGCTTCAGGTGTTAGATAGTTTTCCGCTATCTTGCCAGTCACTCTGTGACCGGTTAATCCCCATGCCATCACTTGTTGAGAAGTAACTAATAGAAGTAATGCCGGTAATAAAATTCTGGTTTTCATGCTTTTTAGGTTTCCTGTTAGTTATTCGCTGGCTTATAGCCCCATCGCTCTACTAACCCTTGATCAATATTCAAATGATCTAAAATTCTGGCGACGACAAAGTTAACCAAATCGTCAATACTTTTAGGTTGATGATAAAACCCGGGAGCCGCTGGCATTATAGTAACTCCAATATTTGACAGTTTTAGCATGTTCTCTAAATGAATACTGGAAAAAGGCATTTCCCTGGGGACTAAAATCAGTTGTCCTTTTTCTTTAATAACCACATCTGCGGCGCGTTCAATCAAATTATCACTGGCACCACAGGCGATGGCGGATAAAGTACCTGTCGAGCATGGACATACGATCATTTGTTTTGGTGCGGCGGAACCAGAAGCTACGGGGGAAAACCATTCCTCTTTTCCACACAAGGTTATTTGATCAGGTTTTGCTTTTGTAAGCTCGCATAGGAAAGTTTGTGCTTGTTCTGGTTGTGAGGGGAGCTTAATATTTTCTTCTGTGGCAAGAACAACCTTGGCCGCAGAAGAAATTAACACAAAAACATGGAAGTCAGCGGCGACTAGAGCTTTTAACAACCTTAGGGCATAAGGAGACCCAGAAGCACCTGTGATTGCCAGCGTTATAGATGTAGCCATAACTATGCATTCTCCAAAGCAGTTAATAGTTTACCGTGAATGCCTTCAAATCCACCATTGCTCATAATAAGCACGTGGTCTCCTGGTTGCAATCTAGGTACTAAAGTCGCCACAATATCATCTGTATTACTGTGAATTTCTACCGGAGCTACACTGTTATCTACGGCATCATTCAGTGACCAATCGAGATTTTTAGGCTCCATAATGTGTACTTCGTCAGCAAGTTGCCAAGATTGTGACAGCTGATTTTTATGTACACCCATACGCATAGTATTGGATCTAGGTTCTAATACCGCGACAATTTTTTGATTACCCACTTTATTGCGTAAGCCTGCTATTGTGGTCTGTATAGCCGTAGGGTGGTGTGCAAAATCGTCATAGACAGTAATGCCATTTGCTACGCCCTTAATTTCCATTCGACGTTTTACGTTTTTGAAACTTGAAAGCGCGTTAATCGCATCTGAAACAGAAACGCCAGCATGGTGAGCCGCGGCGATAGCCATGAGAGCATTATGCATATTATGCTCACCTATGATTGACCAGTTTACTGTGCCTGCGAATTGGTGCATATGATGCACATCGAACACACTGCAATCTGATTTAGAAGGGTATGCCTGCCATGCTGCTTTTTTAGCATCGCCGATAAATTGTTTTTCGCTCCAACAACCCATTTCTAAGACTGCTTCAACGTTTACATCTGCGGCTCGAGAAATCACTAAACCATTTGCCGGTACTGTGCGCACACAGTGGTGAAATTGACGTTTGATGGCATCAAGATTATCGAAAATGTCTGCATGATCAAATTCGAGATTATTCAACACCAATGTCCGAGGTCGGTAATGGACAAACTTGGAGCGCTTATCAAAAAAAGCACTGTCATACTCGTCGGCTTCGATGACAAAAAAAGGCGTTTCACCAATACGCGCTGAAATCCCGAAGTTTTCAGGTACACCACCGATTAAAAACCCCGGTTTTAGTCCCACTTCTTCAAGTATCCAAGCTAGCATGCTTGTGGTGGTGGTTTTACCATGAGTACCTGCAACGGCTAGTACCCAGCGGTCTTTGAGCAGGTGATCTAGTAACCATTGCGGACCACTGGTATAGGGTAGATTTCTACTTAGTACATATTCTACCGCAGGATTTCCTCTGGCCATGGCATTGCCAATAATTACCATATCAGGTTCAGGCGAAAATTGAGAAGTATCGTATCCCTCCGATAATTCAATGCCCAATTGTTCAAGCTGAGTACTCATTGGTGGATACACATTTCGATCAGATCCGGTGACTTTGTAGCCCAAACTTTTAGCAATAGCTGCAATGCCGCCCATAAAAGTGCCGCAAATCCCTAAAATATGCACGTGTGTCATGTTGTTGTTCTTTTTCTCATTCATAATTTTATAGCTGAAGTGTATCAGAAGGTTATATGTAAGCCGAATAACTCATTTCATTAAATTGCTCAGACGGCTACAATGGCTTAGGACATCCAGATAAAACAAAGGTTGCATTGTGAAATTTGTTTTGGATGTTTACAATCAGAGTTTCAATATCTTTAACAAATAAAAGGACCCTTGCTTACATGAAACGGCTAAACTCTCAATTACAACAGGATGGCGCGCCATTAGAATTAATACTGCTTATAAGGACATTGTTGGCTGCTTGTAAAGAAATATCTTTCCGGGTGAGTCAGGGTGCATTAGCGGGAGTGTTAGGGTCTACACTTTCTGAAAACGTACAAGGTGAGAAACAAAAAAAGCTTGATGTTATCTCCAATCAAATCTTAAAAGATACATTAAGAGAATCCGGTTACGTGAAGGCTATTTCGTCTGAAGAAGAAGAGTCGGTAGTTCCTTGTAGCCCTGATGGTAATTACCTTGTTAGTTTTGACCCATTGGACGGCTCTTCAAACACTGAAATAAACAGCTTAATTGGTACAATTTTCTCAATCGCCCATGCGCCGCAGTGGATGGAGCCAGACGATCCGTCAGCATTCTTGCAGCCTGGCACGCAAATGGTCGCTGCCGGATACGTGCTATATGGACCATCAACAATGTTGGCCATGACAACGGGTCGAGGCACACATTTATACACCTTGGATAAAACCCATGGTGGATTCTTAGTGACTCAAGCAAATGTGAAAATTCCAGAAAAAACCGCTGAATTCGCAATAAATACCTCTAACCAACGTCATTGGGAAGCACCTATTCAGCGTTATGTTAGCGAGTTGATTGCTGGAAGCGAAGGACCAAGAAAGAAAGACTATAATATGCGATGGGTAGCAGCCATGGTGGGTGACATACATAGAGTATTGTGCAGAGGCGGGATCTTTATGTACCCGTTCGATAAACGAAATCCATCTATGCCAGGTAAATTGCGCTTGTTATACGAAGCAAATCCTATGGCCTTTTTGATCGAGCAAGCAGGTGGATTGGCGTCAACTGGTGAAGGTAGAATCATGGAAGTCATGCCACATGAAATCCATCAAAGAGTGCCAACCCTTCTTGGCTCGAAAGAGGAAGTTGAATATTGTCTCAAGTGTTATAAGGAAGATAAGAAGTAATTTAGCGTCTAATTAAGGCATCTACGCCTATTTGACTATTTGAATCTACTTTATGCGCAAGTGAAAATTATCTATACTTGCGCAATCTTTGTTTTTTATCTCAATTATCACAAACTTATCTTAAAGGAAAAATAATGAGCCTTAGTAACGTCCCTGCCGGCGACAAACTTCCAGATGAAGTTCTTGTCATTATCGAAATCCCAGCATTTTCTGCACCAGTAAAATACGAAGTTGATAAAGATACGGGAGCATTATTCGTTGACCGTTTTATGGGTACTTGCATGCAATACCCTCTTAACTATGGTTACGTAAATAACACCTTATCTGATGACGGTGACCCAGTCGATGTGTTGGTGATGACCCCGCATCCTTTAGTCGCGGGTTCTGTGATAAAGTGTCGACCAGTAGGTGTATTAAATATGACTGACGAGTCTGGTCAAGATGCCAAAGTTATCGCAGTACCAGTTGCTAAGTTATCTCCAGCATACGACAACATTCAAAATATCGAAGATGTTCCTGAGTTAACTAAGCAACAAGTTGAGCACTTTTTCTCCCATTATAAAGATCTAGAAAAAGGCAAATGGGTACAAATTGATGGTTGGGGTGATATTGACGCAGCTAAACAAGAAATTGTGTCAAGTGCTGAAAGATATGCCAAAGACGCTTAAAGGGTATTTTGTAATATAATGAAAGCTCGCAGTCGCGAGCTTTTTTTTTGATGATTCTTGAATGAGAGGTTAGGAATGAAATATTGGCTGTTTTTATTTTCATTATTGTCGTGTTCAGTATGTGCCGAAGAGCCAAGGGAGTTATTTTGGGAAGATTTAGTACCAATTGACTTTGTAGTACCAGAGGTGAATGTAAATCACAATGGCAACATGTCCCAAGCTGAGCCTGATGCACCAGTGGTTGAAGAACTGAATAATACGCTAGTTAAAATTCCCGGTTTTGTCGTACCTCTTGAAGGAGATTCCACAGCGATTACTGAATTTTTACTGGTTCCTTTCTTTGGGGCTTGCATTCATGTGCCGCCACCGCCTTCAAATCAGATAGTTTATGTAAAATTTTCCGAAGGTGTGCCGATAAGTAATTTAAATGATGCTATATGGGTGACAGGCACTTTGTCCACTGAAGGGTGGAAAGGTGACATTGCTTCTGTTGGCTATCGACTAACGGGGATAAAAATAGACTCGTTTGAAGGCTAAATTATTTATACGGAGTTTTGTTTTGAAATGAACGTGTTAGCAAAAATGAGTATTGCTCAAAAGTTATTTCTCATACCAGCGTTTGGAATTATTGCATTCTTTATTTACGTGGGTATTACCTATTCAACCGCTAGTACTAATGTAGCATTACTTGAGCAAGCACAAAACGAGCAATTTCCCGCTTTGTTAGCATCAAGGGAAGCCCTTGTTGCAATGGAAAATGCCAAAACTGCTTTGGCTTCCGCGGTTACAACAGGGGATGAAGAAGCCTTAAGTTTCGCCCAAACCCAAGCGAAAAAAGCGGATAGCGATTTAGCCTCCATTCTAAAACTTAACAGAGATTTAGCGCCACAAGTCGACAGTATTAGATCAAATTTCGAAATTTATTTCACCACTGCCTTCGACGTTAGTGAATCCATGATTAAAGGTACGGCCGACTTTTCAACCTTAGCTGAACGCTCTGAAGCAATGAACAACGCTTTTAACAAAGCAGATGCCGACTTGTCTGAATTTAGTGCAGAACAATTAAAAAAATTCGAATCAGCGATTGAAGAATCAAATGCTGCAGCTAGCCAATTGAGTACCATAGGGTTAATTTTAGGTCTCGTAGTAGCTGTAGTCCTAATAGCCGTAGCTATTCCAATTGTTAACAACTTGAGAAGCAGTATTCAAAACGTGGTCAATTCACTTAAAGATATCGCCAAAGAAGATGGCGATCTTACTGTTCGTATTAGTACCAAAAATACCGATGAAATTGGCGATCTCGTTTATTGGTTCAATCAGTTTGTGGAAAAACTACAAGGTGTTGTCACCGATATCGGCAATGCAAGTAAGCCACTTGCTGCTTTGGCAAATAACCTAAATGACGTATCAAGTAATGCGCGACAAACCATAGTCGCCCAACAATTGTCAGCCAGTGATGCAAAAACCGCTGTGGATGACATGACTGCAAGCGTAGACGCTGTTGCTTTAAGCGCAAATGATGCAGCCTCTGCGGCAACCGAAGCTTCATCAGCCGCTTCTGAAGGTCAACGGGTAGTTAATCGCACAGTGACCAGTATTCAAACTTTAGCTTCGCGGGTAGACGAAACGGCTGTAGTGATTAAAAAGTTAGAAGAAGATTCTAATAAAGTTGGCGTGATTTTAGATGTGATTAAAGGTATTGCTGAACAAACTAACTTGTTAGCACTCAATGCTGCCATCGAGGCTGCTAGAGCTGGAGAACAAGGTAGAGGATTCGCTGTGGTAGCAGATGAAGTTAGAACCTTGGCGTCAAGAACTCAACAATCGACGGAAGAAATCCAGTCTACTATCGAACAATTGCAATCGGCGGCACGTTCTGCGGTAACAGTAATGGCGACAGGTACTGAGCAAGCGACGCATTCAGTAGATGAGGCTAATAAAGCTGGCACTAGTTTAAATGCAATTACAGAAACCATTGCTCGTATAACAGCAATGAATGATCAGATTGCCAGATCAACAGGTGAACAACAAACGGTGGCGAAATCTATCAGTCAAAACGTTGATGATATTAATGCTCGCACAGTGGATACCGCAACTAGCTCGGAACAACTTACTTTGGTTAGCCAAGAACTTGAACAGTTGTCCGAAGATTTTAGTCAAATTATGCGTCAGTTTAAATATTAAGTTAGGTCCCCGCTTTCGCGGGGATGACGACAATAATAGTTCGGGATGACGACAATAATAGTTCGGGATGACGACAATAATAGTTCGGGATGACGACAATATTAATGTGGCGATGACGACAAATTTAAACCGGAGATAATCTAGCCTAGTCTGTCTCCGGTAGCGCTTCGCCTTTCACCAAATTAAGATTTTTCAGTACCAAGGGTATTAATCCCAATGTGGCTGTAGCTATGCTAATAAAGGAAGTTAGCGAATCTCCACTTGAATAGTACAGCACTACAACAATTACAATAAATATTGTAAAAATTGGAATGCGTAATATCGGCCATATGCCGGCAGAAGACTTATCCAACCAAGAAGCCACAGTGCGTTCCGATTCAGCAGACAAAATAAAGCGAGTAAAGCTTTCATTGATGATGTTCCATCCTTTGTCTCGATAAATATAACCTCGTCTAACTAAATGTTCTAGCACGCCAGCATTGCTTGGGTTTAGACTTGCGCCACTGGCCATTTGCCACAAGGCCAGCTTTTCGTTAATGGTACAAAGTTCCCACTGACGACGATAAATGGGCCCTGCTTGCACCAAAAAGAATTCAATTACTTGCTCTGGCATCCAATAATGCGCTAAGTCTTTTTCTTCTTTTTGCTGTTTGACTCTGTTGTGGTACTCATAAAATTTGTCTTTAACTTGGGCTAACGATTGCCAGCCTTTAGCCTCATATTCGACAACTTTTCTGATATCCACAGGATTCTTGAGACGATTTTTTTGCTGAGGTAACCAAGCATATTCCTTATCAAATTCTGAGAATAAACGTGTCCAGCCGGTGATTAAATCGATATTGGGCTCAATCTCTGGGTCAAATTTTCCAGAATACGCCTGTTGGTGCATTAGGCGGTATAATGGAGATGTGTCAGCCACAATTACCAATTTAATTCGCTTATTAACGTGTAATGAGTTAAGCAGACTTAGCGCTTGGGAGGACAATTTAAGATCACCACTGACCTGTTCAAGTCCATAAATTGCGATGATCAGCACTTGCTCAGGTGCTGTTTTATCTAAGGCCACTTTAACTTCTTCTTCAAATAGATAGAGATCGTTAACCCGTTCTAAGCAATCATTAATATGATGAAGTTTGTTATTAAACAGCTGTAAATTTAGCTCATTGAAAATATTGCTTGCCAATTTGGTGGTTGCATTCAGCAATAAAACCCCTTGGCAATCCACAGTGCGAGAAAGTTTAAGCAAATAAGGATAACTCATACCCTTGCCTGCAAAGTTGTCACATGGTCTTACAACCCTGAAATGCTCTGGAATATGCTCTCCCATCATCCGTTTAACCACTAGGTGCTTTAACATTTGGAATAACAGCACAAAAAGCCCGATGAAACTCAGGATTACAAACCCCAAATTATTATTACTTGCGGCTAGCATTAACCCATCGGGCCGATATATCAATTTGGACTCTGATTTATCTGTACTCAACTCTTCGATTTTTGCTAAATAGCTTAATTGCGTACCGAAATCACTTTGAAATGCCATTTTCCTAAAAATGTGGTCTATTAGGTTGTCGGTATAGTTAGCTTCATTAGACGCATTTACAAATTGAATCCATTGAGTATCAGTTGGGGTTTCGTCGGCTATGAATTCTGATGGGAAGCTACTAAGAAAGATATCTTTGCTATTTTTCTTCTCAACCAAGGACATCAAGACGTCATTTTGTTCTTTCTTAGAGGATGCATCCATCAAGAAAATGTTAACAAACGACTTAATCTTGCTGTCTTTGGTTTCGATCTCTTGATTAATGTGCTGAATTTGCAAATCTGCTTGACGTTGCAACAAATACCCATTTGTGCTGTTGGAAATGATAACCCCAGGTACGCCACTTACCAGAAAAACTAAGGCAACTAAAAAGTACACATAACCTCTGGTAAAGCGATATTCACCAACTTTATGTTTAGGGCGAATCAGACATTCACTAGGGGCAAGTGTTTGCGGCTGTTTAGCGCGGCGAATAACCAGAAAATAACAACCCGTAAGGATGATACAGCCAATTATAAAGGAAGCGTAATTGGTCATGATGTAATCTAAATGAATAGATTGAGAGAGGCCTAAGTGCAAAACAAACAAGACGAAAATAACACATAAAACACTTGTTTGCGGGTAAGTTAATCTGCTGTAAGGCCGCAAATCAACCTTCATTCGTCTATGTAAAAATGCAACGACACCTAAACAAAGGGTCGCCCATACAAGCAAACGAAGGCTTAATTCTGTAAAAATACCAATGGAAAACATGATAAATACGGACACACTAAGAATAAATAGTGCCCATTTTCGATATCGTAGTGCTTTAAGTTCTTGAAAAAATAAAACCTCAGTCCAAAATTTTTGTTGGGTAATGGCACGCAGCAAAGCAAAAGAAGGCAGAATAATGATCAACAAGGTGATAACGGCTAAAAATACCAATAGCATATTGTTGAGTGATAATTCGTAAGGGTTGTAAAAAATTACCAAGCGCCAAGGTAGCGGATTTTTTAATGCTGGACCTTTTTCACCGGCGGAGCTAAGAGAGCCAATGGTGATAATATGATCATCACCTTTGTAAGCTAATTTCATCGTAATTGGATTTGTGGTTATCTCTGCATTTTTATTGGCAATTTGTAATTCGGGATTGTTAGCTGATTCAACAATAAAATTTTCAATTAAACTGAGTTGTTCGTCACTGTGATATTGCACAACGCCGTTTTGGTCTATGACCGCAAACCCAAATCCTCGGGGTAAAATTTTATCTACCAGACTACGAATGCGAGTTCCCGCAATGATAAATTCATTTTTGTCGTCAAAAGGTAATGCAAACATTGAATTTTTGCGTCCATCTTCAATGTTGTTAATCCTTTGAAGATAAAAGGGTTGAACGTTTTTATCACTGTTTTTATGCTGCCAATAGTTTTTTGCTAAACCTGCTTGAACATACTTCCTATGATTTAAATCTAACTTACCAGTAATAAAAATGTTTTCAGACACGTAATAAGCAGGGTATTGATTGCTCATAAAGCCACTAGCATCCACTATTGCGATTTGTTCAATCACGCCTTTTTTCGCTGTGTTTTTATCCTTGTCTTTCAAGTCGAATACTAAGTCTTGGGTTTTCAGGAGATTCTGGTAATAGGAGTTATTTTCAGTTTCTGTGCTTGGCTGTATAACGCCCATATTCTTGGCATTAGTTAAAATCGTCGAAATTATACTTTCGACTTCTTGATTGAATTCAGATTTGATATCGTTAAACAACTGTTTGGACTGGGTTATTTTTGCTGACTCAAGGTAACTAAAAAATAAGTGTTGATTAATAGCGATGCTTAAAATGCCAACAGCGAGAATTAAGCCTAAGGCTATTTGACTCTTATCACCTGTAGTAAAAGCATATCTGTTGCTAACAAATCTGAGTTTTAATAAAGGGGTTGATGCAATAATCAGTAAAAGTATCAGGATCAGCCACATGAGAGATTTGGGGGAAACTTCTAGTTTAGCCAAATTAATTAACTGACTTGGTACAACGCCAACTAAATATAACTGGTCGTCTCCTTTAAAAAAGTTGTCACCGGACACCGGCTTAATATACAAGCGAACATCAGTGTTATTAATCGACATGTCACGTATTTGACTTCCGGCTATAGGATTACCATCTATTTGGTTAATATGCTCTATTTGCTGGAATTGTGCTTCAAAAATGCTGGTATCTTTATGTAAAAAACGTTTTTGACCAATAATTACGCCTTCTTTATTGGCAATTAAAACTAGTGGAAACTTGGTCACATGATTGGTCAGCAGAGAGCCTGCATCAGAGATTAGATGCAAGGTTGAATGGGTAATAACAGGAGTATATTCAGATCCCAGTTTATACAACTGGCTATGAAACTCTAGATTTCGATCTAGTATGACGTCGAATTTATGAATTTCTCCCTTTTCTGCAAATGATTGATTATCTAATTCTTCTCCCTGATAGATAGTGAAAGGTGTGCGTTTTAATAAAGTTATATTTTCCAGTTCTGGTGATTGACGCATTTGACTAAGCCGAGTTTCAATCACCTTGTTACAGCGCTCAGAAGCTGCTGCAAAGCGACATTCAGAAGCACTTTGTAGGAATTTTGTAGTTGACTTAATCTTCTGAAATGATTCTTTTAAGGCTACTTCAACCCGTTCTAATTCACGCAATTGCAAAGTATTAAAAGAGGATTCATTGTTTTTTATTTTTAAATAATAAATAAGCCCTGAAATACCCGAGCCAAGCAAAAGTACCAAAGTAAACACAACAACTCTGTTGATATTTCGTTTAAGCGGTGTCATCTAACATCCTGTTTAGTCGCCAGCCCGAAGTCATACAAAAACGAGTGTACTGGCAACTAACAAACTTCCGCGAGTGAGTCGTTATGAAATGGGGATTTTATTAGCTTAAAAATTGCACAAAATTAACCAAATTACAACTTATTACACAAGCATTTTGTGGGGGTTTAGTAAATACGACCTCTTAGAGCCTTAATTTTGCCGGTGTGTTTTTTATTATCTACGCGCTTTTTCTTAGCCGATAGGCTGGGGCGAGTTGCTTTGCGTGGTTTTTTTTCTTTAGTAACCGACAAAATAAGCGCTTGTAAGCGCTGAAGTGCATCGTCCTTATTCTTTTCTTGGGTTCTAAAGCTTTGCGCCTTAATTACTACAATGCCGTCTTTGTTTATTCTGGTATCGCTTAGTTCAAGCAGTCGTGCTTTGTAGATGTCGGGTAAACTTGATTGATTAATATCGAATCGCAGATGGATTGCTGTTGCGACTTTATTGACATTTTGTCCGCCTTTACCCATTGAGCGTATAGCATCAAATTCAATCTCATTTTCACTTATAGTCAAAGAAGGGGTAATGGTAAGCATCTTATTATTGACCCGCGGCAAATAAAGCATTTGCCGGATTGAACAATACCCAAGAGGTGAGAATATATTTATCATTAGACACAGGGATATTTCCTCTATGTGTATGGGTAAAGCCACTTGGCGCAATCACCATAGTGCCGGCCTTAGGACGAATTTTCTTTTGTTGGTAAAAAAATTCAGTTTCGCCACCTTCTTCAACGTCGTTTAAATAAAACATGAATAACAAGACTCTATGCAGAGCTTCCACACTTTTGGGTTGCGGATAGGTCTCAGAATGCCAATAAGGATAGCCGCCTTCGCCCGCAGTATATCGTTGGGCGTTGATTTCCCCCAATCTAAACACATATTTCATCAGGTGTTCTAGTTGAGGTTCGCCTAACTCAGCAAAATTTTCATGGGTTAACTTTACCGGATTACCGGTTTTTGGGTCTTTCATGGTTAACCCTATTGGGGCGATAAGCGCGAAGTAATAGGATCTGAAATAGTCGATTAAGCGTTCTGTAGTGGCTTTAAATACTTGTTGGCGAATAGGCTCAAATTCGGCATGGCGGTTTATAGACACATCCACCGAATTTTTCATGGTTTTATCGACGCCGCCGCCAGTTTTTCCAATACCAAGATTTTTACTGGATTCAAAAATATTAATAATTTGCTGGCACGTATCTGGGGTTATAGCGTTATCAACTACTTGTATAAAATCTTCTGACATCCGTTGCTGACTAATTTTCCGTTAGGTCAATATAGTGTGCCATTAATTGGGTGCGAATTTCATCATTAATTGGTACAGATTTTTGCTGTTTGTAGTCAAAATGCACCAAAGTAGTTGTGCCTTTTGCTTTCAGACTGCCTTGCTGCCAAACTTCCTGATACACCTCAAAGGAGCTTTTGCCCAATCGACATATCCAAGTTTTTATTTCCACTGGACTACCCAAATAAATTTGCAGTAAAAAATCCACATGATAATTGGCTAAGATCAGAGGCCAGTTATCTAAGTCTAAATTTGGTGTGAAAGCTCTGAAAATGGGCATTCTAGCGGTTTCAAACCATCCCACTAAAACTGTATTGCTAACATGTTTCAATCCGTCGGTTTCGTAAAACCTAACGTCAAAGCTTTCACTTAACATCGGTTATTCCTTGTGTTGTATTAACATAGGGGCAAGAAAACGAGCCGTGTGAGAGCCTTCAACTTTTGCCACCTCTTCCGGAGTTCCTTGTGCCACTATAGTACCACCACCAGAACCACCTTCTGGGCCTAGATCTACAATGTAATCCGCAGTCTTTATGACATCTAGGTTGTGTTCGATAACTACCACTGTATTTCCGTGGTCTCTTAGCCTGTGCAAAACAACCAAGAGTTGTTTAATGTCATGGAAGTGCAATCCGGTGGTTGGCTCATCCAAGATATATAAGGTTTGGCCGGTGTCTCGTTTAGACAGCTCTTTGGCTAATTTCACGCGCTGGGCTTCACCACCAGAGAGTGTTGTCGCGGCCTGACCGAGCTTAATGTAAGACAGACCTACGTCTATTAAGGTTTGCAGTTTTCTTGAAATTGCCGGTATCACATCAAAGAACTGACGGGCATCTTCCACCGTCATTTCTAAAACTTCATGGATGTTCTTGTCTTTAAACCGTATTTCCAAGGTTTCTCTGTTGTAACGTTTGCCAGCACATACATCACAAGGTACATAAACGTCTGGTAAAAAGTGCATTTCTACCTTAATTACACCATCACCCTGACATGCTTCGCATCGACCACCTTTTACGTTGAAACTAAATCGACCTGGTTTATAGCCTCTAGAACGCGCTTCTTGGGTGCCTGAAAAGATTTCACGAATAGGAGTGAAAATGCCAGCATAAGTGGCTGGATTAGATCTGGGTGTACGACCAATTGGACTTTGATCAATATCTACCACTTTATCTAATTTATCTAAGCCTTTCATCGCTTTATATGGTGCAGGCTCGTTGGTGGTGGCTCTGTTTAATTCAGTTTGCGCAATTTGATAAAACGTATCGTTTATAAGTGTTGATTTGCCTGAACCTGATACTCCAGTAACACAGGTCATCAAGCCAACCGGAACACGCAAATCAACCGATTTGAGGTTATTCCCAGTGGCACCTGTTAACTCTAGCCAATGACATCCTTTTGTCGGTGTTCGCTTTTTCGGTACTTCAATCAATTCTTTTCCCGACAGATATTTGCCTGTTAGGGAAGCTTCGGAATCCATTATGGCTTTTAAATCACCTTGAGCAATGATTTCACCACCATGAACACCAGCCCCTGGGCCAATATCAACTATGTAATCAGCTTCTCGAATGGCGTCTTCATCATGTTCTACTACGATTACTGTGTTACCTAAGTCGCGCAAGTGGCGTAAGGTATTTAACAAACGCTCATTGTCTCTTTGGTGCAAGCCAATACTCGGCTCGTCTAAAACATACATAACACCCACTAAACCCGCACCAATCTGACTTGCTAGACGAATTCTCTGTGCTTCTCCACCAGAGAGGGTGTCGGCACTGCGATCCATAGATAGATAATTTAAGCCTACATTGACCAAGAATTGTAACCGCTCAATAATTTCCTTCAGAATTTTTTCCGCAATAGCCGCTTTTTGACCAGTTAAGGATAGATTTTCAAAAAATGCTAGTGAATCAGATATAGAACGAACAGTGACACTTGGTAAATTTACATCTTCTATAAAGACGTGCCGAGCTTCTAACCGTAAACGTGAGCCTGAACAGCTTGAGCAGGGCTGTTGAGCTAAATATTTAGATAATTCTTCACGTACTGTATTGGATTCAGTTTCTCTGAATCGCCTTTCCATATTTGGAATAATGCCTTCGAACGGATGTTTGCGTTCCATGATATCGCCGCGTTCGTTAATGTAGCGAAACTTGATGTCTTTACCGCGCGAGCCATTCAGAACAATATCTTTGTGTTCAGGATCCAGCTTTTGAAACGGGGTTTGTAAACTAAAACCAAAATGCTCAGCCACAGAAGATAGCATTTGATAATAATAATAACTTCTTTTATCCCATCCTCGAATTGCGCCGCCTGACAATGAAAGTTCATCATTGCTAACAACGCGTGCAGGATCAAAAAACTGTCTAGTGCCTAAACCATCACAGGTTTGGCAAGCACCTGCAGGGTTGTTAAAAGAGAATAATCTTGGTTCGAGTTCAGATATACTGTAACCGCAGTGAGGACAAGCGAAGTTTGCAGAAAAAACAATTTCTTCTTTATCAGGCTCATCCATGTAGGCAACTTTTGCATTGCCCGCCGCTAAGTTTAGTGCAGTCTCGAAAGACTCCGCTAAGCGCAACTGTAAATCGTCACGCACTTTAAATCGATCTACCACTACTTCAATACTGTGTTTTTTGCGTAAATCCAATTCTGGTGGATCGGAAAGGTCACAGACTTCGCCATCGATACGAGCTCTAATGTAACCTTGCGCAGCAAGAGATTCGAGGGTTTTAACATGCTCACCTTTACGCTCTTGGACCACAGGTGCGAGCAGCATTAGTTTGGTCCCTTCTGGCATTGCTAGCACTTTATCGACCATTTGCGAGATGGTTTGTGCGTCTAGCGCTACATTATGATCAGGACATTTTGGCGTACCTACTCTTGCGAACAATAACCGAAGGTAATCATAAATTTCGGTAATGGTACCCACGGTAGACCTAGGGTTGTGACTGGTAGACTTTTGCTCGATTGAAATTGCTGGAGATAAGCCTTCTATATGATCTACGTCGGGCTTTTCCATCATAGATAAAAACTGACGCGCGTAAGCAGAAAGGCTTTCAACATATCGACGTTGTCCCTCGGCATATAAAGTATCGAAGGCGAGGGAAGACTTACCTGAACCTGATAGACCTGTAATGACCACTAATTTATCACGAGGCAATTCAATGTTGATATTTTTGAGATTGTGGGTGCGGGCTCCGCGAACTTCTATCTTGTCCATAAATCCTATGATCGACGAAAAACGGGTTAATCGGCTATTATGCCATAAATGAATCGGAAATGAGTATTTAGTTACGTCATTTCAAAGTAAGAGATCAGACTGATTAAAAATTCACCAAACACAAGGGCGGCTCAGCAAAATAAGTGTTTTTACTTATCAAAACCATCGAAAAACAGTACACTCTGAGCCCGTTTTAATCAGAGGTAATTCAGGCAGCAATGAATAGCACTAAACTCACATCACAAGAGCTTCGATCTGGCTTTAGCTTGGCGGCTGTTTATGTGTTCAGAATGTTAGGGTTATTCATGGTAATTCCAGTGATTGCCGTTGCGGCTGTGGAATATCCTGATTATTCTCCTCTGTGGGTAGGTTTAGCTATAGGTGGTTACGGACTTACCCAGGCAATATTGCAAATCCCCATGGGTATTCTTTCCGATAGATGGGGTCGTAAACCTGTTATTTTTATCGGACTCACCTTTTTTGCTATAGGTAGTTTAATTGCCGGTTTGGCCGAGAACATGACAATGCTTACCCTTGGTCGAATTCTTCAAGGAGCTGGTGCTATAGCCGGAGCCGTTATGGCCTTAGCCGCCGATGTTACGCGGGAGTCTCAACGCACTAAAATAATGGCCATCATTGGCGTTTCAATTGGATTTTCCTTTTACATTGCTCTATTGGTTGGCCCTATAATCGCTAGTGGTTTTGGGCTGTCAGGGATTTTCTTTTTGACCGCTGCTTTAGCCTTACTTTGTTTTCCGTTGGTAAAATTTGGTGTACCAAACGCACAAAATAATCATGCGTCAGGTGATTCTTTGCCTAGAGCAAATTTGTTAAAACCTCTTCTTAAAAACAAATATCTATGGCGTCTGAATTTTCTAGTCTTAGTGCTACATCTATTAATTACCAGCTTCTTTGTGCAAGTGCCGGTTATTTTAGAAGCTACAGGAATTGAATTAGCTGATCATTACCAGGTTTACGGCATTATTCTGGTAGTGTCAGTTATATTGTTAGTGGGTTTCATCCGCATGAGCGATAAATTCCCAGTCGGCAATATGTTCAACTTGGCCATTTTATTCATGGCAGTAGGATTCGTATTACTTACTCAAGTACCGAGTTATTATTTAGTGCTTGCCGCAGGTATTAGCTTTTTTGTTGGATTTAACTTTTTAGAAGCCAAGATGCCCGCGATGGTTTCGTCTATTGCCCCTGCCGGTCAAAAGGGTAGTGCCATGGGGATCTACGCCAGTTATCAGTTTTTTGGCGCATTCTTAGGCGGCATTCTTTCAGGGTTGGTAAATACTTACTACGAACCTAAAGTTAGCCTTATCGCTTGTTTAGTACTTATTTTTGCAGCTAGTTTAGTATCTAGAGGTCTAGCGAAAGTCGAAAAAGTCAAACGGATAACGCTAGCGCAAGTTGGTGAATACAACGAATATAATATTCAACAGCAATTGGACATTTTAATGGCACTTGATGGTGTTAAAGACATTACTACTGATACGGATGCTAACGTCTTTTATTTGAAGGTAGATGCCAAGCAGTTCGATGTGAAAGCTGCAAAATCGGCGATTGAACACTTAGGATAATTCTAAAATCTAAATTTCTGCGCGATCTCTATTTGCTAAAAAAACTCAACAGCTAGAATAGATTATTCTCAAAAATATGCATTTTTTTGCATAGAAATACAAAAAACCACGATAAATTTTCAAATTACCACGCTTTTAACCACGTTTGTGACCACATTGCCACTTTAATCTCTCCATATCGTCAACGGATATGAAGGGATTACCATGAAAGCTCGAAAGATTAATGAGGATGAGATTGCCGCAATTTTGGTCAGATGTCAAAAAAACGAAAAAGCTGCACTGACCAGTTTATACATCAAGGTGTCTTCCTTGTTGCATCATTTTGCCATGGGAATAGTGCATAACGATGCGCTCAGTTGCGAAATCATTCAGGATAGTTTCATTCAAATTTGGGAAAACGTCGACAGCTTTGATGTTAAACGTGGAACGCCACTTTCATGGATGCGCACTATAGTTCGCAACAAAGCAATCGATAAGCTTCGAGCTGAAAACAAACACTTACGCTGGCGTTTTGCCGATGGCGAAGAGCATATTGATGAAATTCAAAGTGATTTAGACACCCAGCCAGATGAGGCCTTGGTTAGAATTCAACTACATCATTTTTTTGCTACTCAATTTGAGCGTTTACCAAAGGATCAAAGCATCAGCTTACGCTTAGCCTATCTGCATGGATATTCCAGAAATGAACTTGCCGATATGCTTAACACTAACGTTAATACGGTAAAGTCTTGGCTCAGACGCGGCGCAAATTCGATTCGAAATCAAGACTGTGAAGTCTTTGAATAAGCGATTAAAAATTATGAGGTTAGTGCAACTTTTTAACTAAGGTTGTCGTTTAGTTAAATATCGAAGATTTGACGATATAAGAGTATAAAACCATGGGTAATCATAAGTTGAAAATTAAGTCGATACTAGTTGTGTTATGTATGTTGGGGCTTTCTGCTTGTGGCATGACTCAAAAAACGTCGACAAAGGATGCGGTAGCTAACAATAAACCCATTGAGCATGCACCAGTAACCAAAGTACCACTGCCTATTGCAGAAGCTAACTTAACACCAAAGCAACGGATGTCAAAAGCCGTTCGCAGTTTGGAAAACGGAGAATCAGAAGTTGCTGAAGTTGAGTTGATTGAATATCAAAAGTCACAACCTAATAGCCACCGTGCTGCTAATCTCTTGCGTCAGATAAGAACACCGTCAAGGGACTATTACCCATCAGATTATTTCACCCTTGAATTAAAATCGGGTCAAAGTTTATCAACCTTGGCGAAAAAATACTTAGGCACACCATGGGATTTTTATGCATTGGCAAAATACAATCAAATTTCCAATCCTAGTAAAATACATATAGGTGCAGAAGTAAAAATTCCCCTTACACAGTTGGCAAAGCAGGTTAGAAACCAAGAAATAAAGCCTACGCCCGTTGCGAAAAAAGAAACCTTAAAAGTTGACAGTGCGCCAACAAAAAAAGAAGTGGAAGCGGAAGATGTAGCACCTGCGCCAGTGCAATCTGAAGTGGATGAATATGTACAATTGTCAGGATTAGAATTATTGCAACAGGCTATTTCACTGAATACTTCAGGCGACTATGTTGAGGCGAGTTTTGTATTCGATGAATTAAACGAAAGAACCGGTTTGCCGAGCGAAATGCAGAAACAAATCCGCCAAGCCTTAATAGTCAATTTGCAAGCACGCTCAGAGAGCTTGATTGAAACTGCGCCACAAAATGCTGCTGAGTTGCTTACCCAAATGGGCGACCTTTATCTAACAGACAGTGATGAAATCAAAGCTTTTGAAGCTTTTAAGTCAGCTAAAGAAGTAGATCCAACTAACTCAAACGCGGCGAAAAGCTTTGAGCAATTACGCGAACAAATTAGTGAACATTATCACCGTGAAGCTTCTATCGCGTTTAGACAACAAGCCCTTGATGAAGCCATTGAAAAATGGGATCTAGTACTTTATGTCAATCCCCAGCATTCAAACGCACTAGCATATCGTACCCAAGCTGTGGAGTTAAAAAAACGATTAGAAGCCATTAAATAGACTACCATTCTAAGTCTTGTTGCAACACCTTAACTAAGTTTTTCGCCATACGTTTATTGGTAATGATATTTGGATGCCAATGACAGCCATAACCATCTTGAGGTTCGATTTTTCCTAAATCGATAACCTTGAGATTGTTGAATCTCACTTTTTCTAACTCTTGTTTATGGTGTTGGCGTACATCTGCAACAAGCATGGGGCTAACTATTAGATATATAGGCTGTTCAGGATAAGTTGAACGGACTTCTTCTACTAAAGCCGTTACCCCATCTCTATATTCTTCGGTCACACTGCCAGTCCAATAATCGTTAGTGCCGATTAAAATGGTGATTACATCTGGACGGTAGTCATCTCCGTTCCAATGCGCTGTAGCATCGTCTGCAAGCGTGCGCTTGTAACGCTCAAGAATAGTAGGACTGTTAGGCGTTTCTTCACCATAGGAACGCCAAGCGCCTATGCCAGACCATGCTATCGCGTGTAAATCTGCGTTAAATTTTTCAGCGGCAAGGGCAACATAAGTTAATAATTGATTGCTAGTTTCTTTGCTATAGCCGCAAGCATTGTCTGGCCCTTCTATGCCGTAGCCTGCTGTAATAGAATCGCCAATCGCTAATATTTTACGCGCAGGCGCTGGTGGAGTTTCAAGTAACTTACCGTCTACACTAGGCTCAGGTTGAACAGAGGAAACTGCGGTAAAAGATTCAGTTACTCGGGTGACTCTGATTTCATGCTCACCTAAAGGCAAATTGCTCGCTAAGGTGTATGACTTAAAGGGGCCCTCAACCCATAAATCTGATTCTTTATCATCAACTTTAACTATAAATCTTAGGCGCTCAGTAGCTGCTAATGGAATAGATGCCTTTGTACCGTAAAAGCGAAACTCAAAAGCAGATCCAGGCCAAGTAAAAGCCAGAGCGTTATTTTCTACTGGTTGGAAACGACCAATCAATCTTATAGCTTGATCACTGGATTTTGGGATAGACGCTTGAACGATTCCTGAGCTTGAAAGCATGCAGATAAAAAGAAGAAGAACTTTGATGTAATTCATGGCAGTAAAAACTTATTTAGGGTGGAGGCTAATGTTAACAGCATTGTTATTACAAGCAATTCGGATGCTAAAAACAAAACCTTATTTATTAAAAAACGCTATTTGTCTTCTAGGAGAAGGAGCAGCCAGTCAGGCTTATGACTTTGGATTTCTGCGATGTGCCATAAGCTGCCGTTCAAATATTTGTAAATTAACGTTACATTCTTACGTTTTGCGGAAGTAAGCATGGAAGAATCGCTATTGAACTAGCTACGAAGAATCGTCATCGTGGCGCAGGCCACGACCCCCTTGGAACATAATGAAATTAATTAAAACCAACACAAAAACAAGCAAGTAGATGCCTTTAGCCAAAAGTACAACTTACAAAAGCTTGTGTACTTTGAACAGTTTCTCCTATAGCCAGGAAAATGACCCATTCGCTTGTTTTGCTGCTTCATCATTTTAAGCAATGACGGAAAAGTCATTCAGTAGCAACACCTTACAAACTATGATAAAACTGGTACAAACAGATAAACGACCCAAGGCTTGGTAGAAAAACGACCCATTGGGTCACTATTAAATTGTTATGTTTTCAGGGATAGATCTGAGTGATTAATTTAAAGTGGGTGGTGATATCAATCATTGTCCCATTATTAATAGTAGTATTGGGAGTTCAGAGCTCTTATTGGTTTTCTGTTAGAAGTTCATTGAGAGATCTAGAATTCCTTTACATCTTTGCCGCTGTTATTGCTGGTATTCTGTGTTTCAACAAATTAATCATTGAGCCCAAATCCAAGAAGGTATTTTTTTGGCTCCTGTACTTAATACTAATGTCCCAAATCGTATTTTGGGGTAGTCTATTAACAGCTTGCGCTAATGGTGACTGCCTCTAAGAAATCCATACAAGTTAAAGCCGCGGAAAACCACTCGCTGCGCTCCCGTTTTCCGCTGTTCAAAGTGTTGAGCCTATTTTTGAGTCAGAAGGATTTATTGTAATAAGGGAATATTTACATTGATAAAGTCAAAAACGTTTTTGTTAACAATCATCGCGTTACTGTCAAGTTTGTTGGTTTGGCAAACGTTCAAACACACCCAGATTAAACGGGATATTTCGAAAATACAGGAGGCGAATCATGATTCTTTGATTAGTCAGGGAGCTGTTGACAAAGCCAAAGTCAACTCGACTGACTCAATTGTGATTGCAGAGTTGAGTGCTTCTAACGATGCTGATTTGCAACCTAAACAAATTTGGGGTGATTCAGTTAAAAAAATCGAAAATAGTAGTGATGCATTAAATGTTTTAGAGATGACGCAACCCGATGACTCTGTTTATGATAAACCACCTATCTACGATGATGAGTGGGAGTATTCTACCGAGACTACTATTAGTGATCTTTTTTACACTCATGAATACTTGAGCGACCTCATATTAGAGTCAATAGAATGCAAATCATCGGTTTGTGAATTAAAGATTAACAAAAACTCGGAAGATACTACAAAGACGTCATCACTTACTGATTTGCATCAGATTTCATTAGTACAAATGGCACTTAATGATAAGGGTATCGAAATAGCTCATAATAAGCCTCTTGAGCTACAAAGAGTCGGCGGCTCGTTGGTTTTTAAGTTGCATGACCCTAAATTGTAGGTAGGCCTAACAAGATGTTGAATAGAGATTATCAGCTGATGTCATGTCACTTGCATTAGCAACCGTCACGCCATAATCTGATAATTCGCTAACTAAGCGTTATGGCCCAATATGGAAAGTTCAGAATGAAATTTATAATGATATTGTTATCCGTTTTATCTCTTTCTTTGCAAGCTGAAGAACTTACGGAGCGAGAGAAATTATCTATCAATAAGTATTTGGCAGAGCGAGCATCTACATTAGAGGCAGTTGAATATGCTGGTGGTAGGGAGTTTTTGTCAGGATCGCTTTCAAAGAAGAATGAAAAAATACTAGCTATGTTGTATACCCTAGAAGGGTTTAAAAAGGGAAATAACTACTATTTTTTCTTGGTAGTATTTAGTCGTACTGAAAGTGGGCTAGCTTTTTTATCTGATAGTCTGGTTGGTGGAAAAGGTTCACGTACATTGTCATTTAAGTCAATGGGCAACTCACTAATCGAATTTACGTCAAAATTTTCGCTTCCTGGCGACCCTCAATGCTGCCCTACTGGTGAGGGGACTGCAATATTTTATGTTAACTCAAGGGGAAAGTTGAGGGAGCTAAATGTATCGCCAAAAATGCCATAACAAGTGTTTTATGTTCGCAAGCAAAGCTTGCTGGATTCACTGCGTTCACCACACAAACAAGCTTTATGTTTCAAGAGAGACATGAAGAGAGTAACTATATACATCGACCACGTAGACGATGATACCGATTTCGTTTTCATGCACGAGTGGCTTGAAAAATGGAAGGGTTCAGTGCGTATAGAGGATTACTCTACTGGAGGCTGGGAGCATACATGGGATTTAGAAGGTCCCGAAGAAGCAATAGCGGAGATTCCTAAAGATTGGCACTGTGCTAGTAAGTGGGCCACTCCAGAAATCTTCAGGAAATAAGTAATGCGCAAACACCAAAACATAATCGGGTAGCCAAGGGTCTCTAACCCTCAGCCCCCACAACACCCTGCATGAGGCTTCTCCATTATCGATTGCCTGTTTGTGCCCGATATTTAGGAGTTAATTGTCCGCTTAGCAACGAGGCGTTCAATAACCATCATAAAAACCTTTCTCTCAGTTTAATGAAAATCTATTTTTAAAAAGCTCTAACCTGAACCTAAGCTCCTTGTAGTGGCATAGTTAGTTTGGCCACCTAACAAGAGATGGTATGCTGTTTAGCATATCAGGATTAGGTGACAAAAAT